>NZ_CP161805.1:680052-1360105 GCF_040801785.1 Sulfitobacter sp. LCG007
GCTCGGCATCGTGGGCTACCCCGAGGCCGACGGGCTCGATCTGTCCGAGGGCATGCTTGCGGTCGCGCGGCGCAAGGGCGTCTATCGCGCCCTCCACCGTGCGGCGCTGGGAATGTCGCTTCCCTTCGCGGACGGCGCCTTCGCGGGCATCGTCTCGGCCGGAGTGTTCACGACGGGACATGTGGGGCCGGAAGGGCTGGACGAACTGGCCCGGATCTGCCGCAAAGGCGGCGCGATGGTTGTCACGGTCAAGCAGCCGCTGTGGGAGGGCCGGTTCGCGGAACATGCCGCCGGTATCGGGCTGCGGCTGGTCGAGGCGACCCAGCCTTACGTTTCCATGCCGGGAGAGGAGGGCACGGTGCCCTCGCTTGCCGTCGCGTACATCCGGGACTGATATCAGCACCGCACCCTCAGGTTCTTGGGATCATAGGGAGCGGCGAGTGTCAGGCTGGCCCCGCGCGTCTCTCCGGCAACGACGAGCTCGTATCTGCCCGATCCGAGGAATTGGGCGTCGACGCCCCCGGCGTTTCTGACATAGCCGTAGCCGACGCTGGTGCCGAGGGTATGCCCGAAGCCGCCCGAAGTGAGGTATCCGACCGGCTGGCCGTCGCGAAGGATCGTCTCACGCCCCGCCAGCACGGTCTGCGGATCCTCGAGGACGAAACCGGCAAAACGCTTCGCGGGCGGTTTGCCGGCGGCTGCGACCAGCGCGTCGCGGCCCAGGAAGGGAAGGTTCGACTTCAGCTTCACTGCCCACCCCAGTCCGGCCTCGATCGGCGTGTCGCCCGGCGTGATGTCGGATGACCAGGCGCGGTAGCCCTTCTCGAGACGCAGCGATTCAATGGCGCGGTAGCCGGCAGGGCGGATCCCATGTGCCTCGCCCGCCGCCATCAGCGCGTCATAGACGGCGGCAAGGCCCGCCACGGGCACGTGCAGTTCCCAGCCGAGTTCCCCGACATAGGTGATGCGCAGCGCCCGCACCACCTGCCCTGCAATGGCGATTTCGCGGACATGGGCGAAGGGGAAGGCCGCGTTCGTGACATCGTCTGCGGTCACGGCCGCCAGCACGTCCCGGGATTTCGGGCCCATGAGCGAGAGCGTCCCCCAGTCTTCCGTGACATCGCAAAGCCGGGCTTTCCCGGTCAGATGATCGGCGATCCAGCCCTGGTCATGGGTGCGGAAGCCGGTTCCGGTCACGACGTAGAAGCGGTCGTCGGACAGTCGCGCCACGGTCAGGTCGGCCTCGATCCCGCCGCGTGAGTTCAGTAGCTGGGTATAGGTGATCCGCCCCGGCGGTCGCGTGACGTCGCCGGCGCAGACCCAGGAAAGCGCCTGCGCCGCATCAGGCCCGCTGACCTCGAACTTGGCGAAGGAGCTCTGGTCGAAGACGGTCACGCCCTCGCGGGTCGCGCGATGTTCCTCACCCACCGCCCCGAACCAGTTCGGGCGGCCCATGGAACTGATGTCGCGCGCCTCGACCCCCGGCGCGGCAAACCAGTTCGGCCTCTCCCATCCCAGCTTCGAGCCGAAGACCGCGCCCGCCCGCGCGAGGCGGCCATAGAGGGGCGACATCAGCCGCGGGCGTCCGCTCTCGTACTCCTCATTGGGGAAGGCGACGGTGTAATGCTTGCCATAGGCTTCGGCGGTGCGCTCCGCGACCCAGTCCCGATCCGCATGCAGGTCGGAGAAGCGGCGGATGTCCACGCTCCAGAGGTCGAGCGGCGCCTCTCCCCGCATGGCCCATTCGGCAAGGACCCAGCCCGCGCCACCGCCGCTCGCGATGCCGAACGCGTTGAAGCCCGCGCCCACGAACATGTTTGGGCACCCGTTCGACCGGCCGAGGATGAAATTGCCGTCGGGCGTAAAGCTCTCGGGGCCGTTGATCATCTGCTTGACGCCGGTTTCCTCCAGCGCCGGGACGCGGGCTATCGCCTGCTCCATATGCTGGGCGAAATGATCGTAATCGTCGTCGAAGAGGGCGAATTCGAAATCGTCCGGAACGTCGCCCCTGGTCCAGACCTGCGGGTTCGGCTCGTAGCCCCCCATGACGAGCCCGCCGACCTCTTCCTTGAAGTAGGTCCGCCGGTCCGGATCGCGCACGGTCGCCGCGTCCGACGCAAGCCCGTCGATCCTTTCGGTGACGATGTACTGGTGCTTTACCGGCTGCAGCGGCACGACAACGCCCGCCATCGCGCCCACCTGGCGCGCCCATTGCCCCGCGCAGTTCACCACCGTCTCGCACCTGACCGTCCCTTCCGTGGTCCGCACGCCGGTGATGCGCCCCCCGTCACGGTCGAATCCAATCACGCGGACCCCCTCGCGCAAGGTCGCCCCGTGCATCCGCGCGCCCTTGGCGAGGCTCTGGGTAATGTCGGCGGGATTGGCCTGACCGTCGGTGGGAAGCCAGGACGCACCGATCAGGTCGGAGGTTTCCATCAGGGGCCACATGCGCTTGACCTCGTCCGGGCCGATCAGCTCCATTTCCATGCCGAAGCTGCGCGCCGTCGTCGCGAGGCGCTTGTACTCGATCCAGCGATCTTGCGTGGTCGCCAGACGCAGGCAGCCGGTCATCTTCCAGCCGGTCTGAAGCCCAGTCTCGGCATCGAGGCGCTTGTAGAGGTCGACCGAATACTTCAGCACCCGCGTGATCGAGGCGGACGAGCGGAGTTGCCCGACAAGTCCCGCCGCATGCCAGGTCGAGCCGCCCGTAAGCTTGCCCTGTTCGAGCAGCAGGACCTCGGCCTTGTGGTCGCGCGCCAGATGGTAGGCTGTCGAGCAGCCGATGATCCCGCCCCCGATCACGACGACCTGGGCGTGCGATGGAAGGCTCATGCGGGTTCTCCATGATCTGCGCGGTAACGCCCCAGCGCCGTGTCGAGAGCATCGAGGTTTTCCTGCGCGTAGGCGGCGAAGTCGACGCCGTCCGTCGACAGGTGGCGTTCCGAAATCATCGCCCACAGTGCCTCTCGGATCAGCGAGGCGCATTGCATCGCGTCGAAGGCCTGCCGGAAGGCGGCGTCTGGTGCGTGGCCGAGATAGGCGGTGACAAGACGGTCGGACTGCGCGCGCGACATGCCGGCATTCGAAGCAGCGCCTGCAAGATCGAACATGGCGGTGCCGAAGGCGGCATATTCGAAGTCGATCAGCCAGAGGCAGTCGCCATCGTCGAGAAAGTTCGCGGGCAGAAGATCGTGGTGGCCGAAGACGATGGGCATCGGTATCTGGACCGCCTCCATCTCGGCGTTCAGGGCCAGCAGCCTCGGCAAACCGGCCGCGCGGGGAGTGTCGGCGAGCCGGCGGGCATAGTCGCGCACCACATGAAACGGCCAGAACATCGCGCCGGGGCCTGTGACCAGCCGCGGCATGTCCCGGTGGAACCGGCGCAGCAGCGCCGCGACCGCCTCGGGGGCGGCGGCGACATCCGGTGCCGTCCAGGTGCGCGCCTCGATCCAGGCCGTGACCATCACGCCCGGACCGACATGTTCGACCGCAGGGCCAATTCCGGCGGCATGGGCCGCGCGCGCTGCCATCGCCTCGCGGGTCCGGTCCACATGGTGGAACGGGTAGTCCCTGCCGAAGCGCACGACATGCGCGCCTCTGGCGTCGGTTACTTTCCAGATCTCGTTCGAAAGGCCGCCCGTCAGGGGTTCGGCTGTCCACTTACCGGCCCAGCAGGGCAGGGTCGCGATATCCTCAAGGCCCATGGCCAGCGCCCTCCGCCAGTCCGAGCCGCGTGCGGATCCGCGCCGCGCCGGCCTGTATCAGCCGGTCCGCTATGATCGCAATGAAGGCGACGCAAAGCCCGGCCACAAGGCCCGCCCCCGCGTCGGCCTTGGTCAGCGCGATATAGACCTGCTGGCCGAGGTCGCGGGTGCCGACAAGGGCGGTGATCACGAGCATCGAGAGCGCGAACATGATCGTCTGGTTGAGGCCGAGCAGGATCTCGGGCAGCGCGAGCTTCAGCTTGATCCGCCGCAGGATCTGCCCATCGGTGCAGCCCATCGCGCGGCCCGCCTCGATCAGACGGGGGTCGACTCCACGCAGGCCGAGGACCGTGTAGCGGATCGCCGGGACGACCGAATAGGCGACGACGGCCAGCATCGCGGTGAAATCCCCGACCCTGAACAGCATGACCGCCGGCATCAGGTAGACGAATGAGGGCAGCGTCTGCAGCGTGTCGATCGTCGCGCGCGTCCCGGCCCAGAGCCAGTCGCGCTCGGCGGACAAGATGCCAACCGGCAGACCAATCAACATCGCGAAAAGTACCGAAACGCCGCAGAGATAGACGGTGGTCATCGCCTCTTCCCAGAGGCCGGTCAGCGCGATCAGCACCGTCAGCGCAGCGCTCGGCAAGGCGAGGCGGAGCCCTCCGAGGCGCCATCCGGCGAAGGCCGCGAGCCCTGCGACGCCGATCCATGGCAGACCGATCAGGAACCGCTTGACGGGGATCATGAGGTTCAGCAGCAGGAAGTTCTTGATGGCCTCCAGCGTGTCGAAATAGTTGACATTGATCGCCTGCATCACGCGCGACCAGAAATCGCCGGACGAATAGCGCCATGGCTCGGGGAAGGTCTGGGCTGCGGGCCAGACGAGACCCGCAAGCGTCGTGAGCACGATTACGGCGACGCCAGCAACAAGGTAGGGGTGCCGCGCGGGCCATGGGCCGGGCCGGGTCGGCTTCGACCCGAGGCGGGCATAGGCCTGGCTCAGCCGGTCAAGCGCCACGGCAAGGGCCACGATGCAGAGCCCGGCCTCGAGTCCCGCGCCGAAGTCGAGCCTGCGCAAGGCGGAAAGCACGTCGAAGCCAAGCCCGCCCGCACCGATCATCGAAGCGATGATCACCATGTTCAGCGAAAGCATGATGACCTGGTTCGCCCCCAGCATCAGCGCGTCCTGTGCGGCAGGGACCATCACGCGCCAGGTCATCTGGCGCCGCGAACAGCCGACCATACGGCCCAGGTCGACGATCTCGTCGGGGACGCGCGAAAGCGCCAGCATCGTGACCCGGGTCATCGGCGGCATGGCGTAGATCAGCGTCGCCACGATCGCCGCGACCGGACCGAAGCCGAAGAGGATCAGGATCGGGACGAGATAGGCGAAGACGGGGATCGTCTGCATCAGGTCCAGGACCGGCGTGATCGCGCGGGCGAAGCAGGGGCTGCGATGCGCGATCAGCCCGAACCCGAGCCCGCCCAGAATGCCGATCGGCACGGCGATCACGATGGAGGCGAGCGTGAGCATCGCGCTTTCCCAACGCCCCAGCACGGCGATGAACGCGAAACACGAGCCGGTGAGAAGCGCGAGCCCCCAGCCGCCCGCGCGATGGCCCAGCAGGGCGAAAAGGCCGATGACGCCGATCCAGGAAAGCGGTGGGAGTCCTGCGGCAGGCAATCCAGTCGACAGCAATGCAAGCACAAGGCGATAGGGAGCGTCGATGATCGCCGAGACGAAGCGTGTGAACTGCGCGAAGCTGAAAAGACCGAAGGTTGCGTCGTTCAGAAGCCAGTCAACCGCCCCGCCCAGCCAGTTGTCGAAAGGGACTTCCCAGCCGCGCGGGACCTCGAAGGCCCAGGGGAGGACCCTGTCGCCCCAGATCCAGAGCGCCACGAGGCCGGCAAGACAGACAGCCCAGGCCATCGCCTTGTGGTTCGAACTCGGGCCTTGCAGGGCGGTGTCGGTCATCGGCTCAGCCCTGAAGCATCAGGTCGATGACCCGTGCGCGGTCGAGATGGCCGATGGTGCGCCCCTCGTCGTCCATGACCCCGATCACCTCGGTTCCGTCGAGGAAGAAGGGCGCCGCCTCGGCCACCGTGGCCGAAGCGGGAAGGCGATGGCCGGGCGAAGAGCCCTCGGCCGGTTCCATGATCGTTGCGATCCGGACCACCTTGGCGCGCGGGACAGCCTTGGTGAATTCAGACACATAGGGCGTCGCCGGGCTCAGCACGATATCTTCCGGCGTTCCCACCTGCTCGATTGCACCGTCCTTCATGATCGCGATGCGGTCGGCCAGGCGGATCGCCTCGTCGAAATCGTGGGTGATGAACACGATGGTCTTGTGCAGCATCCGCTGGAGCCGCAGGAACTCGTCCTGCATCTCGCGCCGGATCAGCGGATCGAGCGCCGAGAAGGGCTCGTCGAGAAACCACAGTTCCGGTTCGGCGGCGAGGCTGCGCGCGATGCCGACGCGCTGCTGCTGCCCTCCGGAGAGTTCGCGCGGAAACGACGCCTCGCGCCCTTCGAGCCCGACAAGCGCGATCATCGTGCGCGCCCTGGCTTCGCGTCCGGCCCGAGCGATGCCCTGCACCTCGAGCGGGAAGGCGACGTTCTCGAGCACCGACATATGCGGCAGAAGCGCGAAATGCTGGAAGACCATTCCCATCTTGTGCCGGCGTATCCGCATCATTTCCGAGCGGCTCGCGGCGAGAAGGTCGCGCCCCTCGAAAAGGATCTCGCCTCCCGTGGGCTCGACCAGCCGCGAAAGGCAGCGCACCAGCGTCGACTTGCCTGACCCCGACAGGCCCATGATCACGAAGATCTCGCCTGCGCGGACCTCCATGTCGACCCCGCGGACCGCGCCGACAAGCCCCGCTGCCCGCAACGCATCGGGTGAAGGCGCGGGACCGTTCCCGGCAAGCCAGGTCTCTGCACGGGCGCCGAACAGCTTCCAGACGTTCCGGCAGACGAGCCGGGGTTCCTGCGCCGGACAATCGGTCATGGCCCGTCCGCCTACTGGCCGATCCAGCCCTTCCAGGTGCCCTCGTTCGCCGATATCCACTCGGCCACCACATCCGAGACCGTCGCACCTTCGAGGTCGACTTCGGTGATCATCCGGCCCATCTCGTCGTTGCTGATGGTGAAGGCCTCGATCGCCCTGGCAGCGCCGGGCCACTTGTCCGCGACCCCGGCCCAGCCCACCTTCCAGATCTCGCCGAACGGCTTGCCGCAATCGTAGGCCAGGTCCGGATTGATGCCCCAGGACGGATCGTTGTAGCACTCGGGAGTGTATTCGGGGAAGGCGACCCACTCGCCTTCGTACTTCGCCGGGGCCCAGTGCGGCGCATAGACCCAAAGCATGACCGGCGCTTCGCGCTGGATCGCGCTTTCGAGTTCGGCAAACAGCGCGGCGTCGGTACCCGCGTGGATAACCTCGAAGGGCAGGTCGAGCGCCTCGACGCGTTCGTCGTCAAAACCGCCCCATGTCACCGGTCCGCCAAGATAGCGCCCTTTCGGCGCGGTCTCGGGGATCGAGAAGGCCTCGGCGCAGTCCGCCTCCAGCAGCGCCTTCCAGTCCGGCAGTCCGGGGCAGCGGTCCTTCATGTAGATCGGATACCACCACTCTTCCTTCGCCTTCATGCCGGTGGGCCCGAAGTTCACGACCTTGCCGGTAGCGATTGCGGAATCCATCGCCTCGCGGCCCGTCGTCTCCCACATTTCCATTGCGACATGCAGATCGCCGGTCTCGAGGCCCGCGAATTGCGCCAGATAGTCGGCCTGAACGTATTCGACGTCATATCCGCCGGCTTTGAGGATCTCACCCATCAGCTCGGTCGTGATCAGTTGCCCCGTCCAGTCGTGCAGGGTCAGCCTGATCGGATCGTCCGACTCCTGTGCCGCAACCGGCCCGGCCAGCACGATTGCCGCAAAGCCCGCAACCGCCGCGAGTATCTGCTTTGATCTCATCCCACACCCCCTGTTCCCGGCACCTCGGCTTCAGGCAGCTAGGCGGCCAGGGCGGGTGCCTTCCATGGCCCGAGTAACGGACAGGGGCAGATTCGAGTCAATTGCCCCGTGTGGGATTTTGTGCTTTTTCTGACCGGAATTGACCGAGTGCGCCCAAGCGGTGGGCGAGGGGGCTTCATGCAATCACGGCGTCAGGCCAGCATTCTGCGCCTTCTGCAGGATACCGGCGCGCAGTCGATCGCAGCGCTGGCCGACCGGCTTGGCGTGTCCAGCGAAACAGTCCGCCGCGATATCCGGGCGCTTGCCGAAACGGGCGAAGTACAGCGGGTGCACGGCGGCGCGAGCCTTCCCGAAACACAGGGCGAGGCACCGTTCCGGCGGCGGATGCGGGCCAATGCCGCGGGCAAGCAGGCGATCGCTCAAAGGCTCGCCGCGACGGTGCGCAACGGTGACTCGCTGATGCTGGATACGGGGACGACGACCAGCTTCGTGGCGCGCGCCCTGACCGGCCACAGCCGGCTCACGGTCATCACCAATTCGACCGATGTGGCGCGGATCCTGTCCTCGGGCGGCGGCAACAGGGTGCTGCTGGCCGGTGGTCAGCTCAGACCGGATTCCGGCGCCGTTCTGGGCGAGGAGGCGACGGCCTTCATACAGCGGCACGCGGCGCATATAGCGGTGATTTCCGCGGGCGCGTTGATGGCCGGCGAGGTGATGGATTTCGATCCCTCCGAAGCGGGGCTGGCGCGCGCGATGCTGTCGCGATGCGACAGGCGCGTGCTCGTCACCGATACGACCAAGTTCGAGAAGCGCGGCCTCGTCACGGTCTGCCGGTATGACGAGCTGCACGAGATCGTCACGGACGGCGACGTGTCCGCCAGCGAACGCCGCGCCATCGGTGACGCCGGTGTGACCCTCGTGGTGGCGGCAGCAGGCCCTGAAGCCGAGCGGCAACCGGAGGAAACCCTCTCACCGGAGAGGCCGCATCCGGCACCGGATTCGCAGACAGGTTAGGCGATCCCGGCGGCCGGGGGATGCGGGGGATACTTGGTCGTCGGACATGTGAGACGCATTGCTCCGATTACGGCCCGAATGTCAAAAAAGTCGGGATTTCTGAAATCTCGGCTTGAAGTCATCCACATATCATCCATATAACATCCATACAGATGGTGGAGAGATGGATGGCGAAGGTTCAGTCTTTGCGGCCGGTCGAGAGCGAGAAGATCACGATCAACCTCGGGCATGTGGATCTCGGGCGGGTGGATCTGCTGGTCCAGGAGGGTTTCTATTCCAACCGGACGGATTTCATCCGCACCGCGATCCGCAATCAGCTCAACGCAGAGCAGGAGCAGGTCACGCAGTCGATCCGGCGTCACACGCTTGAACTGGGCCTGCGCGACATATCGCGGGCAGAGCTCGAGGAGGTGCGCGCGCGGGGCGAACAGCTGGACATCAAGGTGGTCGGCCTGACCCGCATCGACGCTGACGTGTCGCCGGAGCTCGCCCGGGCCACCATCGCAAGCATCAAAGTCCTCGGCGCCCTGCAGGCGACGGGGGAAGTCAAGGCGGCCCTCAAGGACCGCATCACCTGAGGCAGAAGGCCTCATACCCTTGGAATTGATCATGAACAGCGATTTCGCGACGGCCATGGGCCGGGCGCTCGAATTTACGCGCTCCGGAAACGCCCACGAGGCGACCCGGATCATCGCCGCGGCCCTTGGGTCCGGGGCGCCAACCTGGCCGACGCCTGCAGCACAGCCGCAGGCTGGCGCCGCGCGCCAACCGCTCGGCAGGGTGATCGCGTCGCTGGTGAACGGCGGCGTCCGAAAGGCCTCGGGCATGTCCTCTTTCCGCGCCGGAGGGGCCCAGCCTTGCGTGCCGGAGGGTGCGCAGTACCTCGAGAGGCGGCACCAGTCGGTCTTCGGCAGCCGGGAGTATCGGCTCTTCGTGCCATCCCCGCGGACCGAGCAGTTTCGGGGCGTCGTCCTGATGCTGCACGGCTGCACCCAGTCCGCCGACGATTTCGCAGCCGGAACCCGCATGAACGAGCATGCCGAGCGGGAGAACCTCATGGTGGCCTATCCGCAGCAGGGACGGTCCGACAACGCGATGGGCTGCTGGAACTGGTTCCAGCCGGGCGACCAGAAGAAGGGCGCGGGCGAGCCGGCGATCCTTGCCGGTCTGGCGCGTGAACTGGCGGAAGAATACGGCGTGACTGCGGACCGGATATTCGCCGCGGGCCTGTCGGCGGGAGGCGCGATGGCCGCGATTCTCGGCGCGGCCTATCCCGAGGTGTTCCATGCGGTCGGCGTGCATTCGGGGCTCGCGCCGGGAGCGGCAAGCGATGTGGCCAGCGCCTATGCTGCGATGCACGGGCAGGGATCGGGCTTCACCGGCACGGCTCCGGTCCGCACGATCCTGTTTCACGGCACCGCCGATCAGACCGTGCATCCGTCAAATGCAGACCGCGTCCTTCTGTCCGCCCTCGGATCCTGCGATTCCGTCGAATTCGAGGACCGCCCGGCCGCAGGCCGCGCCGCGCGCCGCACCATCCATCAGGACGTCATGGGAAACACCCTGGCCGAGCGTTGGCTGGTCGAGGGGGCGGGCCATGCCTGGTCCGGGGGCTCGGCCGACGGCAGCTACACCGACCCCGCCGGCCCGGACGCTTCCGCCGAGATTATCCGCTTCTTCATGCAGACCTGCGAGAAGGACGACCAATGACCCATTCCCTGACGTTCGACGCGGTCGCCGAGGCGCGTCCCGGCACAAGATGGAAGGCGCGCTGGGACCGTTCCTGGCCTGCCTACGAGGCATGGTTCAGGTCCCGAGGCGGGGATGCCGGACCTTCGCGGGCCGATTGCGAGGCGGCTCTGAGGCGCCACATGCCCGAACTCGTGCCCGTGCACGCCGAGCTGACGCGCCTTGCCGGCGGGGATGACCGCGCGGCGCGCTTCCTGTCGGCATGGTGCCCGCCCGCTTATCTCGGCGGCTGTTCGGTCGCGGCCTTCTCCAGGGGCGAGGACGTGCGCCTGATCCGCAACTACGACCTCGCACCCGAACTGAACGAAGGATTCCTCCTGCGCAGCGAATGGCGCCGGCCGGTGATGGGAATGGTCGAATTCCTCTGGGGTCTTTCGGACGGCATCAACGACGCGGGCCTGTCGGTCGCGCTGGCCTATGGCGGAAGCAGCGCGACAGGGCAGGGGTTCGGGATCACGACGATCCTGCGCTACCTACTCGAGACCTGCGACACCGTGCCCGAAGCCCTTGCGAAACTTGCGCGCATTCCCTCTCACATGGCCTACAATCTCGTGCTGGCCGACCGGTCGGGACAGACCGCCTCGGTCGAGCTGGCTGCCGGAGGGGGCGTCACGCGCTCGGACCTTCCGATCGCGACCAACCACCAGGCGCTCGCTGCGCCGGACCGTCCCGGATTCACGCTGACCCGGGAACGCAGGCGACACCTCGCGAAGCTGATCACGCTTGACGAGGCGCCGGACCGGATGCGGGCGAGGTTTCTGGAGCCGCCGCTTTTCCAGCGCGGCTATGACAGGGGGTTCGGCACGCTCTTCACCGCCGAATACGACCCCGCGGCGTCCGGGATGGTGCTGGCCTGGCCGGGCGTGACATGGAGTCAGAGCATTCAGGATTTCCGAGAGGGCCGGAAGGAGATCCGGTATGGCGCCGTCGAGGCCCGCGACCCGGTCGACGTGACGCCGCCAGCCGATGCGATCACCGAAGGTATCGACGCGCTTGTGGAGCAGGCGATTGCCGGCAGGATAGACTGGATGACCTTCGCGCGCCGGATGGCGCAATGGGATGCGGCGGGTGGAAATGCAGGCTCGTCCCGCTGATGTCCCGGGCGGGCCGCGGACGGGTGGCTGCCGTTGCGTTCTGCGCTAGACGCCGGCATCCCTGAAGGAAACCAGCCGCCCGCGCTCCGCGTCCCAGAGTTTCAGGTGCACGCAGGCGAAACTCTCCCGCAGGGTAAGCCGCTGAACCTCGGCCAGCCGTGGATGATCCCGCAGGACTTCCGGCAGACGGTAGAACGGGACGCGGCTTTGCAGGTGATGGACATGGTGCATCCCGATGTTGGCCGTGAGCCAGCGCAGCGGTCCGGGCAAGACGTAATACGAACTGCCATGCGCCGCGGCGTCATGTATCTGCCAGTCCGGTTCGTTTTCCCATGTGGTGTCCTCGAACTGGTGCTGGACGTAGAACAGCCAAACTCCGATCGAGGCGGCGCCGATCGTCGTGGGCAACCAGATCAGCAGGACCGGAGCGGGCCCGGCGGCCCAGATCGTCGCGCCGAGCATCGCCGCGACGGCGAGATTGGTTCCCATCGCGCTGATCCAGACTTGCGGCCCCGACCGCATCAGACCCATGGGCAGCCTGTGCTGGATCAGGAAAAGCCAGATCGGACCAAGGCCGAACATGACCACTGGGTTGCGATAAAGGCGGTAGGCGACCCTGCGCGGCAGCGACAGCGCGCGGTACTCGGCGACGGTCAGCGTCGTGACATCGCCGATCCCGCGACGGTCGAGATTGCCCGCCGAGGCATGATGCAGCGCATGCGCGCGTTTCCAGAAGTCGTAGGGTGTCAGTGTCAGCACGCCGATGACCCTGCCGACCCAGTCCGATACCCTGCGGTTGCGGAAGAAGGATCCATGGCCGCAGTCGTGCTGGATCATGAAGAGGCGCACCAGAAAGAGCGCGTTCACCAGGGCGAGAAAGACTGCCAGCCAGACGCTGACCGACAGGCTTGCCCATGCAGCCGCCCAGAGGGCGATGAAGGGCAGGCCGGTGACGGCGAGCTCGAACAGGCTGCGCGTGAGCGAGGGTTCGCGGTATCCCGCGAGGATACGGACCCAGATCCGGGCGTCGTCAGCCTTTGAAACGGCAGCCGTGCCGCTCAGGTCACCAAACCGCGGAGCCATGGCGCTAGTCACTCGCCTTCGTGGCAGGTTTGCCAGGACGCTTGGGCTTCGCCGCGGTCTCGTAAGGTTTCGCGTCGCGCTCGAGCCGCGCGGCCCGCAGGCGCTCCTGGTTCCCAGCGCGGGACTCCGTTTCGGCCCGAATGATATCCCGCGCGATACGCGTGGTCTTGTCAGCAGGCGTCTCGACGGCCGGGTTGAGGATCGAGGAATTTTTGCGAGGCATCGGAACTCCCGTTCGTGGTAAAAGCGGGAGACCCGTTCCCCACGGCCGGCGCCCCATTTGTCGCCAGACCTGCATCGACGCGACCGTCCGGACGTCGAAGGCCCTGACATCTGCGCCGATCAGGATCGAGTGTCGGGGCCGGTCAGACCGGCCCCTGTCTCGTCATGCGAGGGCGAGGTTGGTCGCCGATTCACGACCATCCCTGCCGGACTCGATGTCGAAGGTAACCTTCTGGTCGTCCGCGAGCGAACGAAGGCCTGCGCGCTCGAGGGCGGAGGCGTGAACGAACACGTCCTTTCCGCCACTCTCAGGCGCGATGAAGCCGAAGCCCTTGCTGCTATTGAACCATTTTACGGTGCCATTGGCCATAACCGTAGTCTCCTATTAGATGCTGCCCGCGTAGTGCGGCAGCCTGGCGTTCTCAAACTGTGTCGAAGGTCTGAGCACCGTGCCAGGGAGACAGAATTCCGAAAAAGAAATCGTCGGCCTGTCCCAGATGCGGGTTTGTCCGCCAAAAAACAAGGGGCAACTTCGGTCTTTCCGGTAAATCGTCGGTGACGCCGGGTTCGGCAAGGCTGAAAAAGCATGCCAGGCGAAGCCCGGGGGCGGGCTGGCGGCGGTGCGCACGGGATCGTCGAGCCAGGAAGACAGGCGGGCGTGACGGTTGCGCTCGGGACTGCCTGCGGGTATCTGGCGCGCATCATCCGGACCCGGGGAGAATTCCTGCGGGTGGCTCTCCCGGCCGCCGATCCGCCGGGCAACTCAATCTTTGCAAGATGACCGGGTCGGGCGCTCAGGCCAACCCGGAATGGAACGGATATACCGAACATGAACCTGGACGCCTACAGACGCCAGTGGCTGGGCAACGTGCGCGGCGACCTGCTTTCGGGTCTGGTCGTCGCGCTCGCCCTCATTCCCGAGGCGATCGCCTTTTCGATCATCGCCGGGGTCGACCCCAAGATCGGGCTCTACGCCTCGTTCTCCATCGCCGTGGTCACGGCGATCGCCGGGGGGCGGCCCGGGATGATATCGGCCGCTACCGCCGCGACGGCGGTGCTGATGGTCACGCTGGTGGCGGACCACGGGCTTCAATACCTGCTCGCGACCACCGTGCTGGCAGGTCTGTTGCAGATCGTCGCCGGAGTCGCGGGGCTCGGTCGGCTCATGCGCTTCGTCTCGCGCTCGGTGATGACCGGTTTCGTCAACGCGCTTGCCATCCTCATCTTCATGGCGCAGCTGCCCGAGCTTGTCGGCGTGCCCATGCTGACCTATCCGCTCGTCGTGGCCGGTCTCGCCATCATCTACCTCTTTCCCTACCTCACCCGCGCCGTGCCCTCGCCGCTGGTCACGATCATCGTCCTGACCGTTCTGGTGACTGTCATGGGCTGGGACGTTCGCACGGTAGGCGACATGGGCGAGCTGCCGGACACCCTGCCGGTCTTCCTGCTGCCCGACATACCGCTGACCTTCGAGACGCTCGCCATCATCCTGCCCTATGCGCTGGCCGTGGCGGTGGTGGGCCTGCTCGAAAGCCTGATGACGGCGAATATCGTGGACGAGCTGACCGCCACCAAATCCGACCGGAATCAGGAATGCATCGGGCAGGGACTCGCGAATGCGGCGACCGGGTTCATGGGGGGCATGGCCGGGTGTGCGATGATCGGCCAGTCGATCATCAACATCAAGTCGGGCGGCCGCGGTCGACTGTCGTGCTTCGCGGCCGGGGTCCTGCTCGTGTTCATGGTGGTCTCGCTCGGAGACGTGGTGGCCCGCATCCCGATGGCCGCGCTTGTGGCGATCATGATCATGGTGTCCATCGGCACGTTCTCGTGGTCTTCCCTCAAGCAGCTCAGAACGCATCCGCGATCCTCGTCCATCGTGATGGTCGCGACTGTCGCCACGGTCGTCTACACGCACAACCTCGCCATCGGCGTCCTGGTCGGCGTCCTGCTGTCCGGCCTGTTCTTCGCCCGCAAGATCTCGCAACTGTTCCGTGTCACCTCTACCCTTTCAGACGACGGAACAACGCGGACGTACCGCGTCGAGGGACAGCTCTTCTTTGCCTCCGCCGAGGAATTCATGGCAGCCTTCGATTTCAGGGAAGCGGTGGAGCGAGTCGTCATCGACGTCAGCGACGCGCATATCTGGGACATCTCGTCGGTGGCCGCGCTCGACATGGCGGTGTTGAAGTTCCGCCGGGAAGGGGCCGAGCTCGAGATCGTCGGCATGAACGCGGCGTCCGAAACCATCGTCGACCGGCTTGCCCTGCATGACAAGCCGGGCGGCATGGACAAGCTGATGGCGCATTGAGGGAGGAGACGACATGACAGGCAGGATCATCGCGCTGGTGGACGGCTCCACCTATTCGAAAAGCGTCTGCGAACACGCGGCGTGGATCGCGCGGGGCGGGGATTACGGGGTCGACCTGCTGCATGTGCTCGGCCGCCGCGAAGGCGGCGCGGGTACAGACCTGTCCGGGGCCATCGCGCTGGGGGCGCGCAGCGCGCTGCTGGCGGAACTGTCCAGTCTCGACGAGCAGCGCGCGAAGCTGGCGGTGCGCAGGGGGCGGGCAATTCTCGAGGACGCCAAGGCGCTGCTCGACCCTTCGGGCCTGCCGGTCAGCGCGCAGCTGCGCCACGGTGATCTGATCGAGGCGATCTGCGAAAGGGAGGGCGGCGCCGAAATCATCCTGATCGGCAAGCGCGGCGAGGCCGCGGACTTCGCGAAGGGCCACCTCGGCTCGAACCTCGAACGCGTCGTGCGCGCCGTGACGAAGCCGCTCTTCATCGCCTCGCGCGCTTTCCGTCCGATCGAAAGAGTGCTCGTGGCCTATGACGGCAGCGCCAGCGCGATGCGCGCGATCGAGCACGTGTCGCGCTCGCCGCTCTATGCGGGCCTCGGCCTGCGCGTGGTGACGGTGGGCGCCGCGACCGAGACGGCGCGCAAGCGGCTCGGGGATGCCGCGGCGACGCTGTCGGCGGCCGGGATCGCGGCGGACTCCGAGCTCCTGCCGGGCGAGCCCGAGGACACGCTCGCCAGGCTCGTGGACGAGGGACAGTTCCAGCACCTCGTCATGGGGGCTTCGGGGCATTCGCGCCTGCGCTCGCTGTTTGTCGGGTCGACCAGTCTCGAGATGATCCGCACCTGCAAGGTTCCGATCCTGCTGGTGCGGTAACGGGCCCGGCTCCGGCAACGGCCGCTTCGGCACTTTTCCGACGGCCCTGGCTTTGTTAACAAGTCGGACGCGGAGGAAACGAGATGACAGAACCAATCGTCCTGATCGCCGGTGGCGGAATCGGCGGGCTCGCGACAGCCCTGACCCTGAACCAGATCGGTGTGCGCGCCATCGTCTTCGAGAGCGTTCAGGCGCTGCGTCCCCTCGGTGTCGGCATCAATCTCCAGCCGAACGCGGTACGGGAACTTTTCGATCTGGGTTTCACCGAGGCCGATCTCGATGCGATCGGGATCCAGACGCGCGAATGGGCTCTGGTCGGGCTAAACGGCAACGATGTCTATTCGGAACCGCGCGGGCGCGTGGCAGGCTATGAATGGCCGCAATATTCCGTCCATCGCGGCCAGTTGCAGATGATGCTTCACGAAGCCGCCCGCGCCCGCCTGGGTGGCGACGCGATCCGGCTTGGACAGAAAGTGACCGGCTATCGAAACCGCGACGACGGACGGGTGGAGGCGTTCATCACCCATGCGGACGGCTCGACCTCGGTCGCGACGGGATCGCTGCTGATCGGCGCCGACGGTTTGCATTCGGCGGTCCGCGCGCAGATGCATCCCGGCCAGCCGCCGGTTCAGTGGGGCGGCGCCGTGATGTGGCGCGGCACGACCCTGGCCCGACCGATCCGTACCGGCGCCTCTTTCGTCGGCCTCGGAACGCACAGGCAGCGGCTGGTCTTCTACCCCATTTCGCAACCCGATCCCGACACCGGGCTCGCCACCGTGAACTGGATCGCCGAGGTGACGCTGGACAGCACCGAGGGCCAGGACTCCGGCGACTGGAACAAGAAGGTGGCGCTGTCCGACTTCCTGCATCATTTCGAGGGCTGGGCATGGGACTGGCTTGACGTTCCGGCGCTGCTGGCGGGGGCGGAGAATGTCTGGGAATACCCGATGATCGACCGTGACCCGGTCCCGACCTGGGTCGACGGGTCCGTGGCCCTGCTGGGCGACGCGGCACATGTGATGTACCCCACCGGCTCGAACGGGGCGTCACAGGCGATCGTGGATGCGCGGGTCCTTGGCGCCCTGATGCTGGATCACGGGATCACGCGCGCCGCGCTCGATGCCTATGACCGGAAGCTCTGTGGTCCGATCTCGGCCGTGATCCTGCGCAATCGCGGCGCGGGTCCCTTCGGCCTGCTGAACCTGATCGACGAACGCTGCGGGGGCACGTTCGAGAACATCGATGAGATCGTGCCCGCGGCCGAGCGTGACGCCTTCATGGGCGCCTACAAGGCCGCCGCCGGTTTCGCGCTGGAAAGCCTCAATGCGGCGCCGCCGACGATCCGGCCCGGGGCCGGGGTCGCACCGGGGGGCGGGCGGCAGGACCCGGAACTGGCGCAAGCCTGACGCCAGCGGCGCGTGCCGGTTCCGGTTGCGCGGGGACGTTGGCCGCTGCACTATCGTTTGCCCTTGCCGAAAAGAAGTCTCTGGAACAGTCGGGGCGGCAGCAGGCTGCCCAGCTGAAAGAGCCAGGCAAAGGGCCTCGGGAAGCTCGTGGAGAAGCGGCCGGACCGCAGGGCGCGGACGACCTCGCGCGCGGCATCCCGGGGCTCCATGATCTGCGGCATCCTGAAGTCGTTCTTGGCGGTCAGACGGGTCCTGATGTAGCCGGGATTGATCCGCTGCACGCGCACACCCGTGTCCTTGAGATCGACGAGCATGTTTTCGGCCAGATGCATGAGCGCCGCCTTGCTGACACCATAGCCCATCACGCCGGGCAGACCGGCAAATCCGGCGAGAGATCCGACGATCGCGATCCGTCCCCGGTCTTTCGCGACCATCTGCGGCACGACCTCTCCCAGAACCCGCAGCGCACCGACGAGATTGACATCGACCATGCGCAGCACCTCTTCCGACTGCCATTCCGCCGCGCTCATGGGTTCATATTGTCCTGCGGCGTAGATCAGGCAGTCGACATCGCCGGCGTCCGCGACCGCCCGTGACACCGACGCCGGGTCGGTCACGTCCATTGCGACGGCGCGGGCATCCCGAAGACCGCCTGCGAGGGTTGCCAGCTTTTCCGCGCTGCGGGCCGACAGGACAAGGCGTGCGCCTGCCGCGTCAAGCTCTTGCGCCAGCGCCGCCCCCAGCCCTTCGCTTGCCCCGACGATCCACCATGTCTTTCCCTCAAACATCCCGGAGCGCTCCTCTGCACGTCAGTCTGACGGTGTTTCTCATCTGCTCACCTCCTCAAGCGGCGGTTGCGGGTGGGGCCGATAGCGCGCGCCCTTCAGCTTCAGGCGCAGGGCCTGCCAATGGATCAGCACGATGGTGCGGACCGACGACAGGGGCCGGCGCAGCAGCATGACAAGCACGGCGCGCGACGTCATGGGGATGATTCGGCCGGACAGGGTCGCCAGCAGCGAAACATCCGCATCCCGATGTTCGATCCTTATCGCGATCCGCTCGGGGTTCGCGGCGAAGCGGAAGGCATAGCTGCCCCGGATGTCGAGGAATGGCGAGACGTGGAACACCTTGTCCGCAACGATCGCATCCGCCGGCCGGATCGGGGTGAAGCCGTCATGGGCGCAGAGATACGAGTGGCGGTCGCCGAAGGTGTTGTTCACCTCGGCGATCACCGCGCGCAGATCTTCGTCCTCGAGCACGAGCCAGAAGCTCACGGGATTGAACACATGGCCCAGCACACGCGGCTGGGTGAGAAGGCGCAGGCGGCTGCGCGGCGATCTCCTGTAGCCATGCGCGCGCAGCACCTCCCAGGCCCAGGGTGCGCCCTTGCCGTCGCCGCGCCGCCCGCCGTGATCGCGGTCGTGGACCGAAAGGACGTTGAACCGGTTGCGGGAGAAAAGCCGCGGCCCGCGCCTGTCTTCGGGGTCGATCAGCACATAGTCCACGGCATGCGTGAAGCGGTTGGCGATATCGCCGCCCCTGACATGGCTCGTGGAGCCCATCATCAGCTGCGGAGCGCTCATGCCGGCTCACTGGTCTGCGCGTAAAGCCGCATGAGCCTGTCCGCGACGTGCAGTCCCGAGGCGATGCCGTCCTCGTGGAACCCGTGCCGCGTCCAGGCGCCGGCGAACCATGTATTCTGCTGCCCCTGCACCGCTTCGAGCCGGCCCTGCGCCGCGATCGCGGCCCGGTCGAACACCGGATGGCGGAACACCACCTGATCGTAGATCAGATGTTCGGGGATCGGTCTGGCGGGGTTGAGGGTGAGGAACAGCGGGTCGTCCTCGGGGATGTTCTGAAGGCGGTTCATCCAGTAGGTCACCCCGACTCCCTGCCGGCCGTCCTTCAGATCGGACTGATAGACCCAGGAAGACCAGCAGGCCCGTCGGCGCGGCATCTGGGCGGGGTCGCGATGCAGGAATGCGGCATTTTCCTGGTATCGGATGGCGCCGAGCACTGCATGTTCCTCGGGCGAGGCTTCCTCGAGCAGGCGCAAGGTCCGGTCCGGGTGGGTCGCGAAGACGACGTGATCGAAGCCAGGTCCTGTTCCGTCCGCGGTCTGGACCAGGGACTGCCCTGCCATCCGGCGCACCGACATGACACCCGCGCCGGTCCGCAGTGTCACGCCGCGCGACTCCAGCCGGGCCTGCAGGCGGTCGACATATTCGCGGCTTCCGCCCTTCACCGTCCACCACTGGTGCTGGCCGTGGACGTTCATCAGGGCGTGATTGCGGAAGAACTGGACAAGGGTCCGCGCCGGAAAGGCATGGATCTGGTCTGCCGGGGTGGACCAGATCGCACCGCAGATCGGCATGAGGTAGTGGTTGCGGAACCATGCGCCCAGCCTCAGCTGATCGACGAGTTCTCCGATCGTCACGTCGTCAGAGGTCGCGACGCCCTCGGCGCGCGCATTGAAGCGTCCGATATCCCGCAGCATGCCCCAGAAGCGCGGATCGCCGATATTGCGCCGCTGCGCGAAAAGCGCGGCGATCGAATTCAGCCCGTATTCCAGCCGCCCGCCATCGACCGACGCGCCAAAGCTCATGCAGCTCTTTTCGATCGGCACATCGAGATCGCGAAACAGCTCCGTAAGGTTGGGATAGTTCGGGAAGTTGAAGACGATGAAGCCCGTGTCCACCGGCTGATCTGCGCGCCTGCCGGCGACGACGGTGCGCGCATGGCCCCCGAGGCGCGGTTCTGCTTCGAAGAGCGTGACATTGGCGAAGCTGCAAAGGCGCAGGGCGGCGGACATGCCGGTGATGCCGCCGCCGATCACTGCGATGCGGGGGCGGGAACCAGGACGATGGTCAAATGGCAATGGGATACTCCGTATTTTCAGAGGTCTACGGGCCGCGCCGCCGGACAGATCACATTAATCACGGCTGCCGGGGTGATCCAAGATTGAAGGTCGGGCGTAGAGAACCCTATGTTGATGCATGAACCGGAAACGCGGTGGGAGCCGCCCCTGATGGTCGGACCGGCAACGGTTCGATCTGGCAGTATTGGCGGTCGAGTTATGGACAAGCGGGCTGAGGAACACCTGAGCGAGCCGACGGCCTGGCTGCTGGCCGTCCGCGACCGGCGTGATCGGGAGGCGTTCATCAGGTTGTTCGATCATTTCACCCCGAGGCTCAGAGCCATGCTGGCGCGATCGGGTCAGACGGGAGACGCGGCGGGCGACATCATTCAGGACGTGATGCTGAAGGTCTGGCACAGGTCGTCGCAGTTCGACCCGGGACGTGCCTCGGCCTCAGCCTGGATTTACCGGATCGCGCGCAACCGCCAGATCGACGTGATCAGAAAGACGGCGCGGCCGGTCCCCGAAGAGCTTGCGCATGAGGACGCCCCGCAATCGGACGCGGCCGCGGCGCTCGCGCTCGATCAGGAGGCAAGGCGGCTGAAAACCGCACTCGAGTCGCTTTCGCGGGATCAGCGGATCGTGATCGAACAGGCCTACCTGGGCGAGCTCACGCATCAGGAAATAAGCGAGATCACCGGGCTTCCGCTCGGGACCGTGAAATCGAGAATCCGGCTCGCACTCGAGAGACTGAGACATGAATTGAGAGATCTGAGAAACCGATGACGACTATCACGCATCATATTCCCGAGCATCTGGTCCGCGCCTATGCCGCCGGCAGCCTGCCGTACGGCTTCGCGCTGGTCGTAGCGGCACATGTATCTGTCTGCGATACCTGCCGTGCACAGCTCGAGGCCGAGGAACTTGCCGGTGGCGCCATGCTGGACAGCCTTGCACCGTCGCAAGCAGGAGAAGAACGCCCACTTCTGGAGGATCTGCTCGACCGTCTCGACACGCCGCCGCGCGATGAACAGGAATGCGCCGCCGCCGGCATCTACCCTGCGCCGGTCATGACGGCCCTCTCGGGGCGGCCGCCGAAGTGGCGGGCGCTGGGGGGCGGCATCCGCCAGTCGATCCTTGCGGCTGACAGGGACAGCTCGGTCCGTCTGCTCCACATCCCTCCGGGACAGGCCGTGCCCGATCACGGGCATCGCGGGCTCGAACTGACCATGGTGCTTCAGGGCAGCTTCCATGACGAGACAGGGGAGTTCCGCACAGGGGACGTCGAGGTCGCCGACGGCGATCTCGAACACGTGCCGGTGGCGGGGACCGGAATGCCGTGCATCTGCCTCGCGGCCACCGATGCGCCCCTGAATTTTCGCAGCCTTGTCCCGCGTCTGCTTCAGCCGGTGTTCCGGATCTGAATCACGAGGCGGCCATGGTATCGACCCTGCAATAGTGATCCGCCTGCTGCCGGAGCGCGTATCGCGAGTGGAAGGCTCAATCATGGCGGTAGGGATGAACCGCAGATCCATTCTGAGATCGGCCGCCGCCGCCGGTATGCTGGCAACACTCGGTGCTTGCGCCACGCAACTGTCGCGTCCCGGCAATATCGTGAGTGTCGCTTCTGCGGACGACCGGTTCTCGGCCCTTGTGGCAGCCGTCTCCGCCGCCGGTCTGGTGGAGACGCTTGAGGGCGACGGACCGTTCACCGTCTTCGCGCCCACCGATGCTGCCTTCGACGCGCTTCCCGCGGCTACGGTGGAAAACCTTCTGAGGCCCGAGAACAAGGATCAGCTGGTTTCGATCCTGACCTATCATGTCGTGCCAGGCTATTATCCCGCACGTGCGCTGGCGTTGACGCGGGGTCCGCTCACGACAGCACAGGGTGGCACGGTTTTCGTGGATGGTACCATTGGTGTGAGGGTCGACAACGCGAAGGTGATCGTGCCGGACGTTGCCGCCTCGAACGGAGTCATCCACGCCATCGACCGCGTTCTGCTTCCCTGACACCAGCCGCGGCGCCCCGCGCGATCCCACGCAACCGGCGGATCGCGCGGGACTTTGCATAATATCGAGGCATGAGCGCAAAAAAATGCGTCCGGCCGAAAATGTCCGTTTGAGCCCGCGCACCTCTGACAGACGTCAGCGGGGATTGGTCATTTTTCCAGCAAGATATTGACTTCATTTGGTAAACCAGCCGAAGTCCTTTCAGCGGGACCCTGCAGGCATGCGCCTGGCCGTGACGGCATATTCCATACGCATTCCCGCTCAGCGCGTGACATGCTGCGCCTGCGACATAGGTTTTGCTCCTCAAGCGCCAAGACCTGTTACGCAGATGCGGCAGAAATGCACCGGAGGAAGCGACCATGCCAGCGCCACGACGCAAGACGGAAGAAAATCCAGAACTCCAATCGCTGGCTCGATCGAGGCTGGTCATCGAGGCCGTGTCGCCGGATATCGACAACGGTGCCTTTCCGGCCAAGGCTGTCTCAGGCTGGCCGATGCGGATCGAGGCGGACATCTATGGTGACGGGCACGAACTTTTCGGCGCCGCCGTCGTGGGACCCGACGGCGCGGAAACGCCGATGGAGAAGCTTCCCAACGACCGCTGGGCGGCGGAAATCAGGTTTGACGGAAACGGCCCGTCGCATTTCACGCTGATCGCCTGGCGCGACGTCTGGGCGACATGGGCGCGCGACACTGCCCGCAAGAAAGAAGCCGCACAGGACATTTCGGTCGAGATGAAAGAGGCCGAGGGACTTCTCGGCATGATCAAGGCCGAGCGCGCAGATGCCGCTGCGCTCAAGGCGCTGGTCCGGGCAGCCCGCACGGGCGATGCCGAAATGCTTCTGTCCGACGAGACCTCGGCGCTCATGGCGCGGATCGGACCCCGGGTGAACGTGACGCATCTGGGTCGGGACATACCTGTCTGGGTTGATCGCGAGCGCGCGGCTTTCTCGGCATGGTACGAACTTTTCCCCCGCTCGATGGGACCGAAGGGTCAGCATGGTACCCTCCGGGACGTCATCGGCCATCTGCCCTATGTCCGCGATCTTGGCTTCGACATTCTCTATTTTCCGCCAATTCATCCGATCGGGACGACGAACCGGAAAGGCAAGAACAACACGCTCAAGGCCGAACCGGACGACGTTGGCTCTCCCTATGCCATCGGGTCCTCTGCGGGCGGGATGGATGCGGTCCATCCCGAGCTCGGCACGCTCGAGGATTTCGACGCGCTGGTACGCGCGGCGAACGAGGCAGGCCTCGAGATCGCGCTCGACATTGCGCTGAATGCCTCGCCGGACCACCCATGGATCGAGCAGCATCCCGACTGGTTCGAGCGGCGCCCGGACGGCACGATCAAGTATGCCGAGAACCCTCCGAAGAAATACGAGGATATCGTCAACTTTCGTTACTACCTCGACAATGGCGAGCCGAACGCGCCTTTCTGGGCGGCGATACGGGACCTGTTCCTGTTCTGGGCCGAGCATGGCGTGCTGGTCTTCCGGGTCGACAACCCGCACACCAAGCCGTTTCCCTTCTGGCAATGGATCATCGCAGAGGTGCGGCGCAGTCATCCCGGCGCGATCTTCCTCTCCGAGGCCTTTACCCGCCCCAAGCCGATGAAGCGTCTGGCCAAGATCGGCTTCAACCAGAGTTACACGTACTACACCTGGCGCAACACGAAGGCCGAGCTGACCGAATACGTGACCGAGCTTACGACGCAGGAATGCCGCCACTACATGCGGCCGAACTTCTTCACCAACACCCCGGACATCAATCCGTACTTCAACCACAACTCCGGCCGCGCCGGCTTCCGGACCCGCGTCCTGCTGGCTGGGTCGCTGGTAGGAAACTGGGGGATGTATTCCGGTTTCGAACTCTGCGAGGCCGATTGGCTTCCGCCCAAAGACGAATACCTGAACTCCGAGAAGTACGAGCTGAAACACCGCGATTTCTCGGCTCCCGGGAACATCACGGCGGACGTGGCGTTTATCAATGCTCTGCGACGCGACAACCCGGCCATGAAGGATTTCACCAACTTGCAGTTTTTCAATGCTTGGGACGACCGCGTTCTCTGTTACGGGCGTTTCGATCACGCGGCACGGAATTACCTGCTGTTCCACGTTCTGATCGATCCACACGCCCCGGCGGAGTTCGATTTCGAACTGCCGCTGTGGGAATTCGAGTTGCCCGACGAGGGCGCCATCGAAGTGCAGGATGCCATCAACGGCAATCGGTTCACCTGGTTCGGAAAGTCGCATCGCCTGTCGCTGGACCCGCATGACCGGCCCTACGCCGTCTGGAAACTCTTTCCGCCGGGAGGCGCCCAATGAATATCGCCGAAAAATCGCTGCTGGCCGCTGATCCAACGGTTTCTCCCGAGGACTGGTACAAGGACGCGATCATCTATCAGGTCCACGTGAAGGCCTTCCAGGATGCCAACGGTGACGGCATCGGCGATTTCGCCGGTCTCATGAACCGTCTCGACCATGTCCAGGAACTGGGCGCGACGGCGATCTGGCTGCTGCCATTCTATCCCTCGCCGCTTCGGGACGACGGCTACGACATCGCGGAATACAACGCCATCAACCCGTCCTACGGCACGATGGAGGATTTTGAGGGCTTCGTGGAAGAGGCCCACAGGCGCGGTCTGAAGGTCATCACCGAGCTTGTCATCAACCACACCAGCGACCAGCACGAATGGTTCCAGCGCGCCCGCCGGGCTCCGAAGGGCAGCCCCGAGCGCGATTACTACGTGTGGTCCGACGATCCGGCGAAATGGATGGACAAGACGCGGGTGATCTTCAACGACACCCATGATTCCAACTGGTCCTGGGATCCGGTGGCCGAACAGTTCTTCTGGCATCGCTTCTTCGACCACCAGCCGGACCTGAACTTCGACAACCCCGCGGTGTTGAAGGAGGTGCTCGACGTGATGCACTTCTGGCTCGACAAGGGTGTCGACGGTCTGCGGCTCGACGCGATCCCCTATCTGATCGAGCGGGACGGGACGAACAACGAGAACCTCCCCGAGACACATGACGTTCTGAAGGCGATCCGGAGCGATCTCGACAAGCACTACACAGGACGGATGCTGCTTGCCGAGGCGAACCAGTGGCCCGAGGACACGCGTCCCTATTTCGGCGAGGGCGACGAGTGCCACATGGGTTTCCACTTCCCGCTGATGCCGCGCATGTACATGGCCGTGGCGCAGGAGGACCGCTACCCGATCAGCGACATCATCCGCCAGACCCCGGAAATCCCCGAAGAGTGCCAATGGGCGATCTTCCTGCGCAACCATGACGAGCTGACGCTCGAGATGGTCACGGACCGCGAGCGCGACTACCTCTGGAATTTCTACGCCAGCGACCGGCGGGCACGGATCAACATGGGTATCCGCCGCCGGCTTGCGCCGCTGCTCGAGAACGACCGCCGCAAGGTCGAACTGCTGAACTCGCTGCTGTTCTCGATGCCCGGCACACCGGTTGTCTATTACGGCGACGAGATCGGGATGGGCGACAACTACTATCTGGGCGATCGCGACGGCGTCCGCACGCCGATGCAGTGGTCCGCGGACCGAAACGGCGGATTCAGCCGGGCCAATCCCCAGCAACTCTATCTGCCGACCATCCAGGATCCGGTCTACGGATATTCGGCGGTCAACGTCGAGGCGCAATCCGCCGCTCCCTCTTCGCAGCTGAACTGGATGCGCCGCATGATCGGCGTGCGTCAGCGCCATCCGGCGTTCGGACGCGGCAGCATACGGCTGCTTTATCCGCGCAACCGGAAGGTTCTCGCCTATCTGCGGGAGCACGAGGGCGAAACCGTGCTCTGCGTCGCCAACGTGTCACGGCAGGCGCAGGCGGCGGAAATCGATCTTTCCGAATTCAGCGGGCGCGTGCCCATCGAGCTGACCGGCCAGTCTCCGTTCCCGCCGCTGGGCGAGCTTCCCTACCTGCTCACGCTTCCCGCCTACGGCTTCTACTGGTTCCTGCTTGCCGAGGACGAGGACGCGCCCTCATGGCACCTTCCCCACGCGCAGATGCTGCCGGATCTGCTGACGCTGACGACGCGCGACGGCAAGCTGTCGAGCGGTCTCGCGGACCGCTCGGCGAAGGATTTCACGAATGGCACGCTCAGGGACTATGTGCCGTTGCAGCGCTGGTTCGCCGCAAAGGACCGCAAGATCGAGAGCGTCGATTACCGTTCGCTGGCCGAGCTTTCGGACGGGCAGGTGCTGTTGGGTCTGCTCGATGTCGCGGTGGGGGGAGAGCACCACAGCTACTTCCTGCCGCTCGCGGCGGAATGGAGCGAGGATGCCCTCGCGACGCCCGTTACCCTCGCGAAACTGAGGCAGGCCAATCGGGTCGGCGCGATTATCGACGGGGCTTCGAGTCCGCTTCTGAGCGGACGCCTGCTTGCCGCGATGCGCGATGGTGAAACGATCGAAGCCGCCGGGGGGCAGATCGTCTGTACCCGCAGCGAACGGCTGAACGGTATCGAACAAATCGACGAGGCGCCGAGGCTTCTTTCGGCGGAGCAGTCGAATGCCTCGATCGCGTTCGGCGATGCCGTGATCCTTAAGCTCTACCGCCGTCTGCGCGAAGGGGTTCAGCCGGACATCGAGATTTCGCGCTTCCTCACGGAGGAGACGAATTTCGAGGCGACGCCCGCGCTGTTGGGCACGATCGACTGGGTCGCGCAGGACGGTTCGGTAACGACGCTCGCCGCGCTCAGCGAATTCGCCCGCAATCAGGGCGACGCCTGGACCTACGTCATCGAGGCGCTCGACCGCGACATGGAACGCGCCGCTGTGGCCTCGGGTCCGGCAACGGAAGAGCCCGAGGCGATCATGGGCGGACCGCTCGACCTCGGAGCCGTTCTCGGGCGCCGGACCGCGGAATTGCACCTGGCGCTGGGGTCGGGCGGGGAAGGCAGCGAGTTTGCCGCCGACCCGCTGACGCAGGCCAATCTGTCGGCGCTTGCCGACGAGGTCTCGGCCGAACTGGACGAGATGTTCGAGGCGCTTTCCGCGCAGCATGAACGGTTGCCGGAACCGGCAGCGGGCATCGCCGCCGACCTGCTCGAGACGCGCTCGGCGCTGTTGTCGCGCATCGACAGCGTGCGCGGCATGAAGCCTTCGGGCGCGTTGACCCGCATCCACGGCGACTACCATCTGGGGCAGGTGCTCGTGGTGCAGACCGACGTGCGCATCATCGACTTCGAGGGCGAACCGGCCCGCGATCTCGACTCGCGGCGCGCCAAGGCGTCGCCGCTGCGGGATGTGGCGGGGATGCTGCGCAGCTTCGACTATGCGCTCTGGTCGACGATCCGCCGGCGGATCGAGTTCGGGGCGGATGCCGAAACCACCGCAGACGGGGTCGAGACCTGGCGGGCCGCCACACAAGGAGCCTTCCTGTCGGCATATCGCGAAACGATCGGCGGCGCGTCGATCCATCCGTCCGATCCCCAACTCGAGCAGGCGCTGCTCGATCTCTTCCTGATCCAGAAGGCCGCCTACGAAGTCGGCTACGAGATGCAGATGCGTCCCGACTGGATAGAGATCCCGTTGCGCGGCCTGCTGAAACTTGCCGAAGGAGCGACGTTCGCACCATGACAGATACGCAGACGACTTTCCCCACCAGCCCGCCGCCTTCCGTCATCGAGGCGATCCTGCGCGGCCAGCAATCCGATCCGTTCCGCCATCTCGGGATGCATGCATCCGACGACGGGAAGGGCCCGGTGGTCGTGAACGTGTTCGCTCCCGATGCGGCCGAGGTGACGGTTATCACGCCAAAAGGCAAGGAGATCGGCAGGCTCGACAGGATCGACCCGCAGGGCTTCTTCCACGGGGTCATGCCGAAACTCAAGGCTCGCTGCGAATACCGGCTGCGATACCGGAGCGCGACGGGACACGAATGGGAATTGCCCGACCCCTACAGCTTCGGCCCGGTCCTTGGCGAGATGGATGAATATCTGCTCGCGGAAGGCCAGCACGAGGAGCTTTACAAGCGCCTCGGCGCGCATCCGATGACCCATGAGGGCGTGCAGGGCACGGCATTTGCGGTCTGGGCCCCGAACGCGCGGCGGGTCAGTGTCGTGGGCCATTTCAATGCCTGGGACGGTAGACGCCACGCCATGCGATCGCGCGGGGCGACCGGCGTCTGGGAGATATTCGTTCCCGGGATCGGCCCGGGCGAGCTTTACAAGTACGAGATTGTCGGCGCCTACGGCCATCTTCAGCCGCTGAAGGCGGACCCTGTGGGCCGCGCCGCCGAACAGTCGCCGGGGACGGCATCGGTCGTCACGGCGCCTGACAGCCATGAGTGGCAGGACGGCGACTGGATCGCCTCGCGGGCCTCGGACCTGCGGGACAAGCCGGTGTCGATCTACGAGGTCCACCTCGGAAGCTGGCGGCGCGGGGCCGAGGGCGAGCCGCTTGATTACGACGAACTCGGCCGGCAGCTTGCGGAATATGCCAACGAGATGGGCTTTACCCATATCGAGTTCCTGCCGCTCAGCGAGCATCCCTTCACTGGTTCCTGGGGCTATCAGCCGATTGGCCTGTTCGCGCCCACCTCGCGTTTCGGCGGCCCGGAAGATTTCTCGCGCATGGTCGATACGCTCCATGGTGCAGGGATCGGCGTGATCATGGACTGGGTTCCGGCGCATTTCCCGACCGACGCGCATGGCTTGGGCAATTTCGACGGCACGGCCCTTTACGAACATGCCGATCCGCGGATGGGTTTTCACCGCGACTGGAACACCCTGATCTACAACTACGGCCGGCGCGAGGTCGCCAACTTCCTGCGGGCCTCCGCGACATTCTGGCTCAAGGAATTCCACGTCGACGCGCTGCGTGTGGATGCGGTCGCGTCGATGCTTTACCTCGACTATTCGCGCAATGCGGGCGAGTGGGTCCCCAACCGCTACGGCGGGCGCGAGAACCTCGACGCCATCGACTTCCTGAAGAAGACCAACGCTGTGGTCCAGGAGCATGCCCCCGGCACCCAGACCATCGCCGAGGAAAGCACGGCATGGCCCGGGGTGAGCCGCCCGACCGACGAAGGCGGTCTCGGCTTCAATTTCAAGTGGAACATGGGCTGGATGCACGACACGCTCGACTACATGGCGCAGGACCCCATCAACCGCCAACACCACCACGGCCGCATGACGTTCGGACTTGTCTACGCCTTCACCGAGAACTTCGTGCTGCCGCTGAGCCATGACGAGGTCGTGCACGGCAAGGGATCCATGATCGGCAAGATGCCGGGAGACCGCTGGCAGAAGTTCGCGAACCTGCGCGCCTATTACGGCTTCATGTGGGGCCATCCGGGCAAGAAGCTGCTCTTCATGGGCGGCGAATTCGGACAGGAGCGGGAATGGAACCACGACCGTTCGCTGGACTGGCATCTGCTCGAGGACGGCGCCCACAGGGGGCTGCAGAGCCTTGTCGCGGACCTGAACCGGCTCTACCGGAGCGAGGCTGCGCTCCACGCGCGCGATTGCGAGCCCGAGGGGTTCCGCTGGATCGAGGGCGGCGACAGCCAGAACAACGTCTTCTCCTTCGTGCGCTACGGCAAGGACGGCACGCCGCCCGTCGTGGTGGTATCGAACATGTCGCCCATCGTTCACCATGAATACCGCATCGGCACGCCGTCGAGCGGTGTCTGGAAGGAACTGCTCAACACCGACGATGGTGCCTATGGCGGCTCCGGCGTCAACAACGGCGGGCATGTGGTCGCGGACGACGTTCCGATGCATGGGTTCCCGGCATCTGCTTCGATAACCCTGCCGCCCCTCGGCACGGTATTCTTCACCCTCGAGAGGTAGCAATGGACGCCTTGGCACCAAGCGGACCGGCGGTTTTAGGTCGAAGACTTCAATCCGGTTCGCATGTCGAGCTTGGTGCGACGTGGGATGGGTCCGGCACGAACTTCGCCTTGTTTTCCGCCCATGCGGAGAAGGTCGAGCTCTGCCTCTTCGACGCGCGCGGCAGGCGCGAGGTCGAAAGGATCGAGCTGCCCGAACACACCCATCAGGTCTGGCACGGCTATCTCCCGGAGGTACGGCCCGGGCAGCTTTACGGCTACCGGGTGCACGGCCCCTACGCGCCCGAAGCCGGGCATCGGTTCAATCCGCACAAGCTGCTGCTCGATCCCTACGCGCTCCAGCATCACGGAAACCTGCGCTGGCATCCCTCGCTCTTCGCCTACAAGCTTGGCCATCAGCAGGCCGATCTGTCCTTCGACCGGCGCGACAGCGCCTTCGTGATGCCGAAATGCGTGGTGGCGGACCCGGCCTATACCTGGGGCAACGATATCCGCCCGGCCATCCCCTGGAGCCGCACGATTATCTATGAGGCGCATGTGGGCGGGATGACCAGGAGCCTCGACGGTCTCGAACCGCCCCTGCGCGGTACCTTCGAGGGCCTCGCCGACCAGCGGGTGATCGACCATTTCGTGAAGCTCGGGGTGACGGCCGTCGAACTCCAGCCGGTCCAGGCCTTCTATGACGAAGGGCATCTGACCGATAAGGGGCTGGTGAACTGGTGGGGCTATTCGACCATCGGCTTCTTCGCACCGGCGCAGCGTTTTCTGACCTCGGGCGGCTCGCATCACGAGTTCAAGCTCATGGTGCGGCGCCTGCACGAAGCGGGGATCGAGGTGATCCTCGACGTGGTCTACAACCACACCGCCGAAGGGTCCGAGCTGGGCCCGACGATGAGCTTCCGCGGCATCGACAATGCGAGCTACTACACGCTGGCCGACGATCCCCGCTACTATTTCGACACCACCGGATGCGGCAACTCGCTTAATCTCAGGAATTCCCGCGTCCTTCAGATGGTCATGGATTCCCTGCGCTACTGGGTCGAGGAATGCCATGTGGACGGCTTCCGCTTCGATCTTGCCACCACGCTCGGACGTGATCGGGACGTCTATTCGGAACATGCGGTGTTCCTCGAGGCCGTGCGGCAGGATCCGGTCCTGAAGGGCGTCAAGCTGATCGCCGAACCGTGGGATACGGGCGCGGGGGGCTATCAGGTCGGCAACTTCCCGCCGGGATGGGCCGAATGGAACGACCAGTACAGGGACACGGTCCGGAGCTACTGGAAGGGCGATGGCGGTATGATGGGAACGCTCGCCGCGCGCATCCTCGGCTCGGCCGAGACCTTCAGCCACGCCGGACGGCGTCCATGGTCCAGCGTGAACTTCGTGACCGCCCATGACGGCTTCACGCTGCTCGATCTCGTCTCCTACAACGACAAGCACAACGAGGCGAACGGCGAGGAGAACCGGGACGGCCATTCGCACAACCTCAGCTGGAATTGCGGCGTCGAAGGCCCGACCGACGATCCGGCGATCATCGAATTGCGGGACCGCCAGCGGCGCAACCTCATGGCCACGCTGCTTCTGAGCCAGGGCACGCCGATGATCCTGATGGGAGACGAGCGCGGACGCAGCCAGGGCGGCAACAACAACGCTTATTGTCAGCCCGGCGAAATGAACTGGTTTCCCTGGGAATCGTCCGAGCGGGATCTTGCGTACGAGGATTTCCTCACCGGGCTCATCGCGGTGCGCAAGAGCTTCGACCTTTTCGCAGCCGACCGCTATCTCCACTCCGGCCCCGACGTGCGGGTGAACCGTCGGGCCCATTGGCTGCGCCCGGACGCACAGCCGATGGAGCCCGACAACTGGAACGACGGCAATGCACGTGCGGTCGGATTGCTGATGCACCGGAAGGGAACCGACCTTTACCTGATGCTGAACGCCTCGGACACCGAGGTGTCCTTCAGGATGCCGGATCCGGCGGGGCGCGCCTGGCAACTGCTCGTGGACACGGCGACCGGGCTCGCCGATCCGGAAAGCGAGCAGATCCAGCGCGAGGGGTTCATGGCCCTGCCGCCGCGAACGCTCGTCCTGTTGAAGGCGCCGGCGAATGACTGAGGCGGGACGTCTGGAGCTGCCGCGCTACAGCTGGGGCGCCCATCCTGTAGGGGACGGGCTGTGGCGGTTCCGTCTCTGGGCGCCCGGCGTGGATGGAATGACGCTGCGGCTGGACGGCGCCGACCATCCGATGGATGCGGAGGGCGAGGGGTGGTTCTCGACCGAACGGCCCGCATCCGAGGGCGCTGACTACGCTTTCGTGCTGCCCGACGGGCACGCGGTTCCCGACCCCGCCGCGCGGCGGCAGGCGGGCGGCGTCCATGGACCGTCCCGTCTGACGGCTCCACCGCAGAGCGACCCGCGTGGCAGTTGGCAGGGACGCGCCTGGCACGACGCGGTCATCTACGAGCTGCACATAGGCACCTTCACCGAGGCCGGGACTTTCAGTGCCGCTGTCGAACGGCTGGATCACGTGGCCGCGGCAGGCTTCACCGCCATCGAGATCATGCCGCTTGGCGAGTTTCCCGGCGTGCGCGGCTGGGGCTATGACGTCGTGCTGCCCTACACGGTCCATGGCGCCTACGGTTCGCCCGCCGATCTGCGCGCGCTGGTGCAGGCCGCCCAGTCGCGGAGCCTCATGGTGTTCATCGACGTGGTCTACAATCACTTCGGGCCGGAGGGGAATTACCTCGGACTCTACGCCCCCGACTTCTTCGATCCGGATCGCCAGACGCCCTGGGGACAGGCCATCGCCTATGACAGGGGACCGGTGCGGCGCTTCTTCATCGAGAACGCTCTCTACTGGCTGACCGAGTACGGCTTCGACGGCCTCAGGATCGACGCCATAGACCATGTGCGCGATCCGCATTCCGAAACCGAGTTCCTTCTCGAGATGATCCATGAAATCCGCGCGGCCCTGCCTAACCGCCCGGTGCACACCATGACCGAGGACAACCGCAACGTGACGCATCTGCACGAACGCGAGGAGGGCAGGGCGGTTCTGCACACCGCCGAGTGGAATGACGACCTGCACAACGCAGCCCACGTGATCGCAACCGGGGAAGTCGAAGGCTACTACGGCGATTTCGCGCATGACCCCTGGCGCATGTATGCCCGCGCGCTCGCCGAGGGCTATTCGTATCAGGGCGAGACAACGAAGATCAGCGGCAAGCCCCGCGGCGCGCCCTCCGCCCATCTCCCGCCCGACGCCTTCGTCGACTTCCTCCAGAACCACGACCAGATCGGCAATCGCGCCTTCGGCGAGCGGCTGTCCGAGCTCACCTCGCCCGAGATGCTGGACGCGCTTACGGCGGCGCTCCTGTTGTCGCCGCATGTCCCGCTGATGTTCATGGGCGAGGAATTCCGCGCCGCGACCCCCTTCCTCTTCTTCGCGGATTACGACGGCGATCTGGCGCGGGCAGTGACCGAGGGGCGGCGCAGCGAATTCGCCGAATTCGCGGCCTTCGCGGCGGGGGGGACGAGGCATATACCCGACCCCATATCACCCGCGACATTCGCGGCTTCCCGGCTGGACTGGTCCGCGCTGGATCAGCCGCAGGCGCAGCGCGACCTTGAAGGGATCCGGCGTCTGCTCGACCTGCGGCGTCGCCATGTGACACCCCGTCTGGCGCAGACGGGACCTGACGCGGGCAGGGTCCTGCAGGCCGAGGACGGCGCCATCGCGGTGGACTGGATGCTGGGCAGGGCCAAGCTGCAACTGCGCGCGCGGTTCGATGAGAAAGCCCCCGAGCTTGCCCACGGCGGCACGGGAGAGCTGCTGATCCGGGCGGGTGCGCCGGCGGGGCAGGTGCCCTTCGCGGAGATCTTCATCGATACGGGCGACGTCTCGTGACGCGTCTGCCCACAGCCTGCTACCGCCTCCAGTTCCGCAACGGAATGGATTTCGCGGCAGCCGAAACGCTCGTCCCGTACTTCGCGCGGCTCGGGATCAGCCACCTCTATGCCTCGCCGATCTTTACCGCGACCAGCGGATCGACCCATGGCTACGACATCACCGACCCGACCGAGATCGACCCGGCGCTTGGCGGCATCGACGGGCTGCGGCGGCTCTCGGCGGCGCTGAGGGCCGAAGGGCTCGGGTTGATCCTCGATATCGTGCCGAACCATCTGGCGTTCTCTGTCGAGACGCCCTGGTTGCGCGATGTTCTGCGCCATGGCCAGGACAGCCGCTATGCCCGCCATTTCGACACCGATGTGAAGGCGTCTCGCCTGCGTCTGCCCTGGCTTGACGCGCCGTTCGAGGACGTTCTGGAAGCGGGCCGGCTTGCCGTCGGGGATGCGCAGGACGGGCCGGTGCTGACGGTCGATGGCGGCCTTGCCGTCCCGCTTGCAAACTGCGATGCGCTCGATGCCGCCCGCGCGGGCAAGCCGGACGCCTTGCGGCGGCTCCTCGACGATCAGCCATGGCGCCTGACCGCCTGGCGCACAGAGCAGGATGCGATTACCCACCGGCGGTTTTTCAATGTCACCGGGCTGATCGGCATCCGCGTCGAGGACGAGGCGGTTTTCCAGGATGTTCACAGCCTGCTGTTCGACCTCGTCGATGAAGGCGTGGTCGACGGAATCCGCATCGACCATATCGACGGCCTTGCCGACCCGGGTGCCTATCTGGACCGCCTGAAGGCACGGGTCGGCGATGTTCCGGTCTGGGTCGAGAAGATATTGTCCGGCAGCGAGAGGCTCCCGGCCGAATGGTCGGTCCAAGGAACGACGGGATATGTCGCGGCGCGCGCGCTGGCCCGGTTGCTGACCGACGGCGCGGGGCTCGAGCAGGTCGAGGAGACCTATCGCGCGGCAACCGGCAGGACCGATCCGGTCGAGGATGTGGTGGACCGTGCGCGCCGGCAGATCATGACCCATGACCTGTCCGCCGAACTGTGGACGCTTCAGGACGAATTCGAGCGCATTGCCCGGACGGACCCCCGCGGAGGGGAATGGGGAAGGGAAGCCCTGCGCAACGCCCTGATCGCCTATATTTCGGCCTTCCCGCAGTACAGGACCTACACCACGCGCGACGCGGTTCCCGAACAGGACGCGCGCATTGTCCGCGAAACCGCGGCGCGCGCGTCTGACCGGCAGATGATGCCCGGTGCAATTCCATACCTGGCCGAGGTGCTGACCCATCCCGGCGAGGAGACGGCAGCCTTCCGGCTGAGGATGCAGCAGGTCACGGGTGCCGCAGTGGCCAAGAGCCAGGAGGACACCGCCTTCTACCGGGAGGTCCGCCTGCTTTCGCTTAACGAGGTCGGCAGCGAACTCGATGACGACGCCCTTGGCATCGCCGGTTTTCACCGCGCGATGCAGCGCCGGGCACGCGAGATGCCGCACGGGCTCACCCTGACGTCTTCGCATGACACCAAGCGCAGCGAGGACGCGCGCATGCGCATCGCCGCCATCTCGCACGCGCCTGAGGATTTTCGGAGCTGGTACCGGATCTGTGCGGGTTTTGCGCCCGACGAGTTGAACCGCAACCTCGTCTGGTATGCGGCACAGACCTTCCTCGCACTCGATCAGCGCGATGGAGACATGGGCGACCGTCTCGCACGGCATATGGTGAAGGCGCTGCGGGAGGCGAAGTCCGAAACGTTCTGGACAGCGCCTGATCTCGAGCTCGAGAATGCCGCGCAGGTCTATGTCAAAAGGCTTGCCGACCATTTTCCGCACCATGCCAGGGAAGTCGCGGAGATCCTGAGGATCGCTGACCGGCTGTCGGTGCTGCAGCTTGTCCTGAAGCTGACGATACCGGGAATCCCCGACATCTATCAGGGCAGCGAACTCGCGAGCTATGCGCTGACCGACCCGGACAACCGCCGCGAGGTGAATTTCGATCTTCTCGGGCGGGCGCTGGCGGGCGAGGTGCATTTCGAGAGGCCGCTGGACGCCGAGAAGTTCGATATCACCCGGCGGCTGCTGAAGCTGCGCCGCGATCGGCGGGAACTCTTTCTCGATGGAACCTACGAACCCTTGCCAGGCCCCGAGGGCGTCTGCGCGTTCGAGCGGCGGCATGAGGGTGCGGCCGTTCATGTCGCGGTCGCCATATCTCCCGATCTGGACCTCGGAACTGTGGATCTGCCGGCCGGCGAAGCCATGCTTGAGCCGCGACCGGATGTCGTCGTCCGGCTTGTCAGCTAAGAGGGCCTCACCGCGTTTTTACGTACGAGGCCGTCGAAAATCTGGACCGGATCTCCTAATGCGGGTATTGGTCTCAGTCGTACTATCTTTCAGGGAGAGTGAAATGACTGACCAAGCACATGACCGTCGCATCTCGGAGAAAGCGTATCAGCTTTGGGAGGCGGCGGGCCGTCCGGATGGCGACCCGGTGAAATTCTGGTACGAGGCCGAAGCCGAGCTTGGCAGTATTGGCGAGGAAGCGTCGGCCAGGGGTTACGCAAAGGACGTCAAGGCTGCAAAACGCCCCCGCAAGATGGTCGCCGAAAAGGTCTGACAGCCTCCGGATGGGTTGACTGCAATTCATTCGCGCCGAGGTGTGGCCAGAACCGCGTTTGTCCAGCGCAAGGCCGTTACATTCCCAGGGCCTCTCGGAGAGACCCGGGCATCGGCACAACGTTGCGCAAGTCGAGCGATGTCACAAGATCGACGAGATGGCCTTTCATGAGGACCTCGGCTGCCTGAGCATCGTGCTTGCCGAAAGCCTCGAGCAGGGCATGGTGGGCATGGCTTTCGCAGAGTGCCGTGCGCCGTTGCCAGTAAAGGGCGATGATCAGGGACGAGCGTGATACAAGCTCGGCGATGAATGCGGCAATCGTCGCCTGATCCGCGATCCTTGCAATTTCTATGTGGAACCGTCCCGACAGGAAAAGCGCGCGCCCGGAATCTCCGGCGGCAAGCGCGTCGTGCTCATCCTCGATCATGCGCGCCAGCAACGCGTATTCGGCCGGAGTGAACCGCTCCGCCGCGGAACGTGCGGTGCGCGGTTCGAGCAGCGCGCGCGCCTCGAACACCTCGCGCGCTTCCCTGATCGAAGGGCTGGCGATGAAGGCGCCCCTGTTGCGGCGCAGATCCACGAGACGCTGATGCGCGAGGCGGTGCAGCGCCGCGCGCACGATGGTGCGGCTGACGCCGTAGACTTCGGCAATCTCGTCCTCGCCCAGCTTCGCGCCCGGTGGGAGGCGATGCTCGAGTATCGCACGCTCGAGCGCATTCGCGACACGGTCGGCCGGCGCGGTGTCCGATCTGGCAGGTGTGGACGGCTCGGCCATCAGGATCTCCTTGTCCGCGAATCTGAACATTCGGCGAGGCGAGGGCAAGCTGGCCGGAATTGAACCCACAATCGTATACAACTTTGTATCACTTAATGCGCACCATCGAGCGGGGCCTGCCCAATCATCGGGCAATTCGTGTTTCATGGGGCCGAGGCGCGGTTTTCAGTACATGGAGGCGTCCACTTCCGGGCAGGCTCTTTGAAACCGCCTGCGGAGTGGCCGATGCGCACCGGATACGACCTTGAGCTGATACATCTGAGCAAGCGCTACGGCGACACGGTCGCGGTCCGGGATATCAATCATGTTTTCCCGAAAGGCTCCTATGTCTGTCTGCTCGGGCCCTCGGGATGCGGCAAGTCCTCGACCCTGCGCATGATCGCCGGCCACGAACAGGTCAGCGAAGGGTCGATCCTTCTGGAGGGCTCGGACATCTCGGCGCTTCCCCCGGCGCGGAGGGGAACGGCGATGATGTTCCAGAGCTACGCGCTTTTCCCGCATCTGAACGTGCGCGACAACGTCGCCTTCTCGCTGCGGATGAAGGGCGTCGACAAGACGGCACGCCACAGAAAGGCGGACGATCTGCTTTCGCTCGTGGACATGACAAGCTTCGCCGACAGGCTTCCGGCGCAACTTTCAGGGGGCCAGCAGCAACGCGTCGCGCTTGCGCGGGCCCTGATCACCGACCCAAAGGTGTTGCTTCTCGACGAACCGTTGTCGGCCCTCGACCCGTTCCTGCGCATCCGGATGCGCGCCGAACTGAAGAAGCTGCAGCGCGAACTCGGGATCACTTTCATCCATGTCACCCATGGGCAGGACGAGGCCCTCGCGCTGGCGGACGAGATCGTCGTGATGAACAACGCCGTGATCGAGCAATACGGATCGGCGCGCGAGGTCTGGGAAAATCCCCGCACGGAATTCGTGGCCCGGTTCATGGGCGGGCACAATGTCGTCGCGCTCGATGGCAGCAAGGCCGCGGTCCGCGCGGATGCGGTGAGACTTGCGCCGCAGGGTTTGCCCGCGACCGTCACGGCGGTGGAATACCAGGGCGCATCCGTCGCCGTGACCGCCCGGACAGAAGGCGGAGAGGAGATCCTCGCGCTTCTGCCCGAAGAGCAATTCTACGGTGCGCCTAAGTCTCCGGGCGACAGCGTCTGCCTCGACTGGGACGCTGACCGGCTCCATCGGCTCGAGGCGTGAGCGCGAAAGTTACGTCGAATTCACCAAGCACAACTTTTCACAGGAGAGGACAAGACGATGGCAAAACCCAAGGTTGGTTACACCCGCCGTTCGCTACTGGCCAGCGGCGCCGCCGTGATGGGCGCTTCGGCCTTCCCGGCCCCCATGCTCTGGGCGCAGGATACGAAGAACATCACCCTGCGCCAGTTCGGCACCGGCGTGTCGAACCTCAACGAGGTGGCGCAGAAGGTGAAGGAAGATCTGGGCATCACGCTCGAGATGACCGCGCTCGATTCTGACAGCGTGACCCAGCGCGCCGCGACCCAGCCCGACAGTTTCGACATCGCCGATATCGAATACTGGATCTGCAAGAAGGTCTGGCCGACCGGAAACCTGCAGGCGATGGATGTGAGCCGGATCAAGCGCTACGACCAGATCGTGGGCATTTTCCGCTCGGGCAAGCTGACGCCTGAATCCGAGATTGCGCAAGGCACCGCACCGCATACGGTGGGCTTCGTCGAGGGCCCCGAAAGCACGAGCTTCGCCGACAGCGAGACCGGCTGGATGACCCTGATCCCCACGATCTACAACGCCGACACCCTCGGGATCCGCCCCGATCTGATCGGGCGTCCGATCTCGAAATGGTCCGAGCTGCTGAACCCCGAATTCAAGGGCAAGGCGTCGATCCTCGACATCTCGTCGATCGGGATCATGGACATGGCGATGGTCGTGGAATCCATGGGTGAATACACCTATCCCGACAAGGGCAACATGACCCGCGAAGAGATCGACATGACGATCGGCATCTTCACGGAGGCCAAGAAGAACGGCCAGTTCCGCGCCTTCTGGAAGACTTTCGACGAAAGCGTGAACCTGATGGCCTCCGGCGAGGTGGTGATCCAGTCGATGTGGTCACCCGCCATCACGGCGGTCAAGTCCCGCGGCATACCTTGCGTATATCAGCCCCTCGAAGAGGGCTATCGCTCGTGGGGCGGCGGCATCGGCCTGTCGAAGTCGCTCAGCGGAATGGAGCTCGACGCAGCCTACGACTACATCAACTGGTATCTCGACGGCTGGGTCGGCGGTTTCCTGATGCGGCAGGGGTACTACTCGGCGGTGCCGGAAACCTCCAAGGATTACATGTCCGAAAACGAATGGGGCTATTGGTTCGAGGGCAAGGAGGCGGTGGAGCCGATCGCGAATCCGTTCGGCGATGTCATGGCGCAGCCCGGCGAAATCCGGGATGGCGGGTCCTTCTACGACCGCATGGGCGCGGTGGCTTGCTGGAACGCCGTCATGGACGAGAACCAGTACATGGTCCGCAAATGGAACGAGTTCATCGCCGCATGATGGCGTGAACCCGCGGGCGGCACCTCTCTGCCGCCCGCAGATCCTTCGGGGAGTAGGCAATGACGCGCAATCTCGTCGGCTGGCTGCAAGCGGCGCCGCTTGCCCTTGTCCTGCTGTGCTTCCTGGCAGCCCCTATCGCCATGATCGTCAGTGTCAGCTTCTGGGGCGCCACCGAATACTCGATCTATCCGGCCTTCCAGTTCGACAACTACGAGTTCCTTCTTGGGTCCGAGGTCACGCGTCGGGTGTTTTTCGCCACGTTCCGCTATGCCGCGATCACCTGGGCGCTGACGCTGCTGATCGGCTTCACCGTCGCCTATTTCCTCGCGTTCCACATTCGCAGCCAGACCTGGCAGATCGCGCTGTTCCTGGTCTGCACGATCCCCTTCTGGACGTCGAACATCATCCGCATGATCTCGTGGATCCCCTTCCTCGGGCGCAACGGGATCGCCAACAGCGCGCTGATGGACTGGGGCGTGATCGACGCGCCGCTCGAATGGCTGCTCTACTCCGATTTTTCCGTGATCCTGGCCTTCGTGCATCTCTACACGCTCTTCATGGTCGTTCCGATCTTCAACACGATGATGCGCATCGACAAATCCCTCATTGAGGCGGCCTACGACGCCGGTGCGACCGGTTGGCAGACCCTCTGGCACGTAATCGTGCCGCTGACCAAGCCGGGCATCATGATCGGGACGATCTTCGTCGTGACCCTCGTGATGGGCGACTTCATCACCGTGCGCTTCATGTCAGGCTCGCAGCGCGCCAACGTGGGGCGGCTGATCTCGAATGACATCGGGCTGCTGCAATACCCGTCCGCAGCGGCCACCGCCGTCGTGCTGCTGTGCACGGTGCTGATCGTGATTGCGATCCTCCTGCGCTTCGTCAACATCCGCAAGGAGCTTTGAGCGATGGAGAGCCGTCCCACTTCCTTCTATGTGCTCGCGGCCTTCTTCGGGCTTTTCGTGCTGTTTCTCTACGGGCCGACGATCACCATCGGCATCCTCAGCTTCCAGGGTCCGCAGGGCGGGCTGACCTTTCCGATGAACGGAGTATCGACCTACTGGTTCCGCGACCTCTTCGAGCAGCAGGCCGTCGGAGACATCTGGGGTGCGTTCCGTCGAAGCCTCGCGCTGGGGCTGCTGGTGATGGTCACGACGGTCGTCGTCTCGGTCATGGCGGGCCTGGCCTTCCGCAAGCGCTTCGCGGGCTCGGGGCTGCTGTTTTACGCCGCGATCACGTCTCTGGTCATCCCCTCGATCCTGATCTCGCTGGGGGTCGGGCTGATCTTCAACCAGCTCGGGATCCCGGTACACTGGGCGACATCGGGCTTCGGGTCCCAGCTTACCTGGACGCTGCCCTTCGGCCTGCTGATCATGTTCGCGGTCTTCAATCGCTTCGACAAGAGCTACGAGGAGGCCGCGCGCGACCAGGGGGCGACCGCCTGGCAGACGCTGCGCTTCGTCGTCTTGCCGATCATCGCGCCCTCGCTGATCGGCGTGGCGCTGTTCGGCTTCACGCTCAGCTATGACGAATTCGCACGGACCCTACTGACGTCTGGCAGCTACAATACGCTGCCGCTCGAGGTCTTCGGGATGACCACGAATGTCACGACGCCGGTGATCTATGCCCTGGGCACCCTGACGACGGCGTTTTCGCTGCTCGTCATCGCCGCTTTCCTGCTGTCGGTCTGGATCCTGGGCAAGCGCCGCGCCCGTCTGGGCTCGGATGCCGGAAAGGGTGTGTGATGCGGCTGGTCTACATCAATCCGAACGCCACCGAGACGATGACCCGGGGCATCGTGGCCGCGGCGCGGGCGGCCCTGCCGGGGGTCGAGATCAGCGGCATGACCAACCTTGCGGGGCCCGCGGCGATAGAGGGGCCGGAAGACGGAGAGGCGGCGCTGCCGGGGCTCTTGGCATGCGTCGCGCAGGCGCGGGATGCGGGCGCCTCGGCCATCGTCATCGCCTGTTTCGACGATACCGGGCTGGCCGACACGCGGGCGCGGGCCGGTTGCCCCGTATTGGGGATCGGACAGTCCGCTTATGTCATGGCCACGCTTCTGGGGCTGCGCTTTTCGGTCGTCACGTCGCTGCCCGTGTCCGTGCCGGTGATCCGCCAGAATGTCGAAGCCGGCGGGTTCGGAGGTTTCTGCGCGTCGATCCGGGCCAGCGGATTGGCGGTGCTGACCATCGACGAGGCTGGCGATGCCACGCGCGCGCGGATCGCGGAAGAGATCGCGGCGGCACGCGACGACGACGGGGCAGAGGCGGTCATCCTTGGCTGCGCGGGGATGGCCCCGATGGCGGGCGATCTGGCGACGCGCAGCGGGGTGCGGCTTGTCGACGGCGTCGCCGCCTCGGCGCATCTCGCTGCGGCGGCGGCCGGGTTCTCGGCTTCGCAGGGTGGTCCTGCGCAGGCGCTCAGTCGAGCTCGACAACAGCCTTGATCAGACCCGCCTTGTCCGCGGCCCATTGCGCAATATCGTCCGGCGCGTCGTGTAGCCGGGTCCGGTGGGTGATCACGCGGCTGATGTCCGCCTCGCCTGTCCGGATGGCGGCGATGACGCGATCGAAGTCCTCGGTCGTCGCGTTGCGGCTTGCCAGCAGACGCATTTCCTTCCGGTGGAAATCGGGATCCGAAAAGCTGATCGACGCCTTGAGGACACCCACCAGCGTCAGCGTCCCCCCCGGCGCGACAAGTTCGAAGCTCGCCTGCATGGCCGCCTGGCTGCCCGTCGCGTCGAACACATGGTCGAAGTCCTCGCGGGTGGGGGACGCCGACGCGGAGGCCCCGGCGATCTCGGCAACCCGCTCCGCCCGCGCGGTGTCGAGATCGGCAAGCGCAACCTCGCAGCCCGCGAGCCGGGCAAAGAGCGCGACGCCCAGACCGATGGGGCCCGCACCCACCACGAGCGTCCGCTCGCCCGGGCGCGGCGCGGCCCGGCGCACCGCATGGGCCCCGATCGCCAGGAATTCGACCGACGCGCACTGGTCGGGCGAAAGCCCATCCGCCTTCACGAGATTTGCCAGCGGAACCGCGAGAAGCTCGGCCATGCCCCCATCGCAATGCACGCCAAGGACCGAGATACGCTCGCAGCAGTTCGGCCTGCCGACCTTGCAGGTCCTGCACGCGCCGCAGGAGAGGTAGGGGTTCACGGTGCAGATCTCGCCCGGTTCGAAATCCGATCCGGGCGGCGCGGATACGAGTTCCACCGCCAGTTCATGCCCCATTACCCGCGGATACTCCAGGAACGGGTGCTTGCCTTCGTAGATGTGATAGTCGGTCCCGCAGATGCCGACACGTTTCGGCCGTACCAGCGCGTCGCCCGGGCCGCAGACGGGAAGGGGGCGGCCCTCGACGGCGAGCTTGCCCGGAGCGCTGCAAACGAGCACGGTCATGTTCTGCATCCCGCCGTCCCCCTTCGGCACTGTCAGTCCGCAAGGCAGCGCCCCGAATGGCGCTGCCAACCCTCCCATGCTTCCTAGCCGACCCGCCTGCGCGGGGCAATTCGGCGGTTGAGGAACGACTCCGTCCGGTTGCGCGTTGTGATGCAATCGGGGTTGGAGCAACCACATGGCGACGGAAGATACTGCAAACAGCGCCGAGGTCGTGCCTTCGCCTGACGAGACAGAATTGCTGCTCAGGTCCATCCGCAGGTATATCCGCTTCATCGTCTTCTTCTGCGCCTGCGTTGCACTTTTCTTTGCGAAGGAAGTGATCCTGCCCTTCGTGCTGGCGCTGCTGATCGCCCTGACGCTCAGCCCGGTAACGCGCTACTTCTCGCGCTACGGCATTCCATCCATCCTGACGGCCGTGACCCTGATCTTCTTTGTCGCCTCGGCTGTCACCGCAGGCGGCTACCTGCTCAGCGGTCCGGTCTCGGAGTGGATCGATCAGGCGCCGCAGATAAAGAGCCAGCTCGAGGAAAAGCTGCGCAACATCTCGGCTTCGCTGAGTACGGTCCGCGAGGCGTCGCAGCAGGTCGAGGAATTTGCCGACGGAGCCAAGGATCCCGAGGTCATGAAAGTGACCATCGACCAGCCTGGCATCCTTGATTCCGCCGCGCAGAACCTCGCGTCCTTCGCGGCGACGGCACTGGTGTCGCTCGTGCTGGCGCTGTTCCTCCTTGCCTCCGGCGACATGTTCTACGTGAAGCTCGTCGAAAGCTTCTCGCGATTCGGCGACAAGAAGCGGGCGTTGAAGGTGGCCTATGGCATCGAGGAACGGATTTCGCGATACCTGCTGTCGATCACGATCATCAATGCCGGTCTGGGCATCGTCGTCGGCGCGGGCCTGTGGGCCATCGGAATGCCCCAGCCCGTCATGTGGGGCGTGATCGCCTTTCTGGTCAATTTCCTGCCCTATATCGGCTCGCTCGCGGGCATTCTGCTGACCGCCGCGGTGTCGATCGTCACCTTCGACAGCCTCAGCTATGCGTTGCTGGCCCCGGGGTTCTACCTGCTCGCGACCACGATCGAGGGGCAGTTCGTCACGCCCGTGGTGGTCGGACGGCGGCTTGAGATAAACGCGGTCTGCGTTTTCGCGACGGTGGTGTTCTGGGCCTGGATGTGGGGCGTCGCGGGAGCTCTGACTGCCGTACCTTTCCTCGTCTGTTTCAAGGTGCTGTGCGACCATGTCCCGGCCCTTGCGACGGTCAACAACTTCATGGGCGGGTCCAACCTTGGCGGTACCTTCGATCCCCTGAGGCGCGAACCGGTGGAAGCAGGCGAATGATGCCCGGCCTGTGCACGCATTGTTGATCGCACCGGACCGGACCGCGAGGAACCAACTTGCAGCGTACCGGTTTACTTCTGTCGGTCCAGCCCCGGAGGGTTCGCAGTGACATCGATTTCAGTGATTGGCTGCGGGCCGATGGGACTTTACGCACTCAAGCGGCTTGTGTCCTGCGACAGACCCCTCGACATTACCATATTCGAAAGCTCCTCGACGCCCGGTATCGGGATGCCCTATCGGTCGGACACGACGTCCGACGAGATGCTGTGCAACGCCTTCAGCCGCGAGATCCCGAGCTTTACCCAGCCCTTCGTCGACTGGCTGCGCGACCAGCCCTCCGACTTTCTCGCCCGATTCGGTATCTCTCCCGAGAATGCCGGATCGCGGGACTTCTACCCGCGCACGCTGCTAGGTCTTTATCTCGGCGCGGAATTCGACGCGATCACGGCGCGTGCGGAACAAGACGGGCATCGGATCGTCGTTCGGGCCCGGCATCAGGTTACGGACGTCGTCCCGCAAGCCGCTGGCACCCTCATCAAGGGCAATTCGCCGGATGGCGATTTCAGCATCGAGTCAGACGAGGTAATCATCGCGACGGGCCATAGATGGCCTGAAGACCCCGAGATCGGTGGGGTGCCGCTGGTGTCCCCCTGGCCAGCCGAGCGATTGACCGGGCTTCCTGCCGGGCGGATCGGAGTCATTGGCGCATCGCTCTCGGCAATCGATGTCACGCTAACGCTCGCGGCGACCCATGGAAGTTTCGACCACTCCGACGCCGGCGTGCGCTGGTTGCCGAACGATGGCAGCGACGCCTTCCGCGTGACGCTTCTGTCGCAGAAGGGGATCATGCCAGAGCCCGATTTCTGGTACCCCTTTCCCTACGAGCCGCTGGCGCATCTTTCCGAGCAGGGGGTGGCGGATGAGATCGAGAAAGGCGCCGAGGGACTTCTCGAGCGGTTGTTCGATCTTTTGCTGCGCGACCTCGACGCGGAGGATCCCGCCTATCTCGAGCAGCTTGGCGAAGGCGCGCGCAGCATCGAAGGCTTCGGTCCCGCCTATTTCGCCCGCCGCGCGGAAGTCGGCGGTCTGCGCTCGGTGCGCAACATGTATCGCGATGCGCTCGATGCCGTGGCGAAGAAGGAAACCATTCCCAGCCGCTATGTGCTTCTGCGCGCCGACGCGAACTTCGATCTCGGATTGAGGGCGCTTGGCGACGCGGATTACGACAGGTTCAGAAAGCATCTTCTGCCGGTTTTCGCGGATGCCTATGCCGCCGTGCCGCACCGTTCGGTCCAGCGGCTTCTCGCGCTCCACGAGGCGGGGGTGCTGGCGCTTCAGTCAACCGGGTCCGATGTCCGGTATGCGGCGCTTCCGGAAGGCCGCGTCTCGGCGACCGTCGAGGGCGAGGAGATGGTCTTCGACGTGATGATCGACGCGCGCGGCCAGCAGGCGGAAGGCGTTGACGCGCTTCCTTTCCCAAGCCTCACCGCGCAACTGGGACCAGAGCCTGTGACGGAACCGTTCCGTCTGGATCCCGGAGAGACGCCGGGCGGCGGCATCTACTGCCTTGCACTTCCGCAATTGCTCGAACGCTATCCGTTTTCGCAGGGGCTCGAGAATTGCTCCGAACTTTCCAGGATCGCCGTCGACGACCTGCTTGGACGGCTCTTCGCGAGCGATGACGGATCCGTGGCATGTGACGGGACTTCGGTCCGCGAGCAGGGCGCATCACCTGTAACACCGGACGTCGGACGCGGATCCGAACGGCCTGCCGCCTGAGGGCAATCCCGATGAGCATCAACGAAGACGCGAAGCCCGGCATGGGGGCGATCCCGCATGACGGCGGGGTCGCATTCAGGGTCTGGGCCCCGAACGCAAGCAGCCTTTCGGTGGTCGGCGACTTCAACGACTGGGCCGAAGACAGACATCCGATGACATCGGAGCAGGGCGGATACTGGTACACCGATGTTCCCGAGGCCAAGCCGGGGCAGGAGTATCGTTTCCTTATCGAGGGACCTGACGGCGCGCTCAGCCGGATCGACCCCTACGCGCGCGCAGTCACCAATTCCGTGGGAAATGGCGTCATCACGGACCTCGGACAGGCGCCGGACGATGGATTCACGCCGCCGCCCTGGAACGAGATGGTGATCTACGAGCTGCATATCGGGACGTTTGGCGGACAGGACGCGGACGGGGTCGGGACCTTCGACTCCGCGGTCGGACGCCTCGATCACCTGAAGTCGCTTGGCGTCAACGCGGTGCAGATCATGCCGACCGCCGAATTCGCCGGCGACATGTCATGGGGCTACAATCCCGCGCATATCTTCGCGGTCGAAACGGCCTACGGTGGGCCCGAGGGGTTCCGCGCCTTTGTCCGCGCGGCGCATGAGGCTGGCATGGCCGTGATCCTCGATGTCGTCTACAACCACTTCGGACCCAGCGACCTCGACCTCTGGCGCTTTGACGGCTGGGGAGAAGGCGAGGCGGGCGGAATCTATTTCTACAACGACTGGCGCGCCGAGACGCCCTGGGGCGCGACGCGGCCCGACTACGGCAGGCCCGAGGTCCGGCAGTTCATCCGAGACAACGCGCTCTTCTGGCTGGAAGCCTACGGCGTGGACGGTCTGCGCTGGGACATGACGCTCTACATCCGCAACGTGTCGGAGGACGAGGGCGACGACGCGCAGTATCTCGAGGACGGCTGGTCGCTGATGCAGTGGGTCAACGACGAGATCGCCGAGCGTTTCCCGGGGCGCATCACGATCGCCGAGGACCTTCGCACCAAGGATGCCGTGACGGCAGGGACCGCCGACAACGGAGCGGGCTTCGGCGCGCAGTGGGATGCCGATTTCGTGCATCCGGTCCGCGAGGTGCTCACCACGCCCCTGGACGAGGACCGCAGCATGCAGGCCCTGGCCGGCGCTCTGACCAAGACCTACAATGGCGATCCGTTGCAGCGGGTGGTCTATACCGAAAGTCACGACGAGGTGGCGAACGGCAAGGCACGCGTCCCTCATGAGATCGACAGCGACGACCAGACGGCATGGCATGCGCAGAAGCGTTCGACCCTTGGCGCCGCGATGGTGTTCTTTTCGCCGGGCATTCCGATGATCTTCCAGGGACAGGAGTTCCTGCAAGGCGACTGGTTCGACGACAGCGTGCCGCTCGACTGGTCGCAGCGCGAGGATTTCCGCGGCATCATCCGGCTGTATCGCGATCTGGTGAAGCTCAGGCTCGAGCTTCGGGCGCTCTCGGGGCGGGGTGTCGAGATCCTTCTCGCGGACGAGGAAAGGAAGCTTTTCGTTTTCCGCAGGTTCGACGCCGACGATCAGCCGGGTGCGGTCATCGCGATGAACTTCCAGGCGGAAGAGGCCCGCGATATCGCCATCAGCGTTCCCGAGGGCCAATGGACGCTGCGGCTGAACACGGACTGGCAGGGCTACAGCAAGGACTTCGGCGATTTCCACACCACGGACATGCATGTCGAAGAGGTCGACGGGGCCCGCACAGGCAGCTTCTCGGTCGGACCCTATTCCGCGGTTCTCTTCACCTCCTGAACGCGACTTGCCGCCCCGCCACCGGGCGGTGGCACGCGAGCGGTACGGAACCATTTCCGCCCGCTCGCGTCATTGGTGTGACATGGCCGGGAAGGGAACTGCCGTCAAATGACAGACCGATCGAGACCCTCCGGCCTGAAGACCTTTGGCATGCTGCTTGTTGCCCTTGGCCTTCAGAGCATGCGCAAGCCCCGCAATGCCCCCATCGAGGTCGATACCGACGCAGGGCGGTCCCGTGAAAGCCGTCTCACCGCGCGGCCCTCCGAGCCCGCGAGCCGCGACTGGGTTGGTGTGCTGAAGAATACCTTCAGCGAGATTTCAAAGGACCACGTCATGCTCGTGGCCGCCGGGGTCACGTTCTATGCATTGCTTGCCCTGTTTCCGGCGCTCGCGGCCATCGTGTCGATCTACGGGCTGTTTTCGGATCCCGTCACAATCCAGGAACACCTTGTCGCCTTGCAGGGCGTCGTGCCGGAAGGCGGGCTCGGTATCATCAAGTCACAACTCGACGCGCTGGCCGCGAAGGGATCGAGCGGGCTGGGCATCGCCTTCGTCATCGGTCTCGGCACATCGCTGTGGTCCGCCAATGCGGGCGTGAAATCGATCTTCGAAGCGCTCAACATCGCTTATGACGAAACCGAGGACCGAAGTTTCGTCAAACTCACGCTGACGGCGTTCGCCTTCACGCTGGCCGGTATCTTCGTCACGCTGCTGACGCTGGGTGCCGTGCTCGTCGTTCCCGTCGTTTTCAGCATGCTGCCGATGGGGCAGGGGCTGTGGGAAATCGTGAACTGGCTGCGCTGGCCCGTGATGGTCGTCGTCGTCGCCGTTTTGATCGCGCTTCTCTACCGCTTTGGACCCTCGCGGCCGCCTCCGAAGTGGCGCTGGCTGACATGGGGGAGCAGCCTTGCCGCCGTCCTGTGGCTTTTCGCCTCCGCCCTGTTCTCGTGGTATGCGGCCAATTTCGGTTCCTACGACGCCACCTACGGGTCGCTCGGCGCCGTCATCGGCTTCATGACCTGGATCTGGATCAGTGCCATCGTGGTCATTACCGGCGCCGAACTGAATGCCGAACTCGAGCGCGGCGCAGACGACGGCGTGCCTTTCTGAGGCGCGTCCCTCTCGTCACGCCCCGAAAGCTGGCAGTCGCGCGCGAACGGAAGCGCGATCGCCCTGCGCCGGACGCAAGTCTACTAAATATTTAGTTTGACAAGCCGCTCAACCCAAAGGCAGGTTTCGGGGGTCTGGCACAACCAGATCAATGACCAGGGAGGAGAAAATGCGGAAGTATCTGCTGTCCGCGGTGGCGGCTTCGGCCGTCATCGCTTGGACCAATGCGGCCTGGGCCGACGAGGCTGCCGCACAACGCTGGATCGACAACGAATTCCAGCCATCGACGCTTTCCAAGGAACAACAGCTCGAAGAGATGAAGTGGTTCATCGAGGCGGCTGAGCCCTATTCCGGAATGGAGATCAACGTGCTTTCGGAAGGCATTCCGACGCACAGCTACGAATCCGAGATCCTGACCAAGGCCTTCGAGGAAATCACCGGAATCAAGGTGAACCATCAGATTCTCGGCGAAGGAGAGGTGGTGCAGGCGGTGCAGACCCAGATGCAGACGGGTCGCAACCTCTATGACGGCTATGTCAACGACAGCGACCTGATCGGCACGCATTCGCGCCTCCAGCTCGCCTATCCGATCTCCGACATGATGGAAGGCGACTGGGCCGACACCACCAGCCCGACGCTCGACCTCGAAGACTTCATGGGCATCAGCTTCACCACCGGCCCTGACGGCAAGCTCTACCAGCTGCCCGACCAGCAGTTCGCGAACCTCTACTGGTTCCGCAAGGACTGGTTCGACAACGAAGACTACAAGGCCGCCTTCAAGGAGAAGTACGGCTACGACCTTGGCGTGCCGGTCAACTGGTCTGCCTACGAGGATATCGCCGAATTCTTCACCAACGACGTGCAGGAAATCGACGGCGTCCGTATCTACGGCCACATGGACTACGGCAAGCGCGCACCGGACCTCGGCTGGCGCATGACGGACGCCTGGCTGTCGATGGCGGGCGCCGGCTCGCCGGGCGAACCCAACGGCGTTCCCATCGACGAATGGGGCATCCGCATGGAAGCGGGATCGTGCAATCCCTCGGGCGCCAGCGTGTCGCGCGGTGGAGAGGCGAACGGCCCGGCGGCGGTCTTCGCCATCGCCAAATGGGACGAATGGCTGCGCAAATACGCGCCCCCCGGGGCTGCCTCCTACGACTTCTACCAGTCGCTGCCCGCCCTCAGCCAGGGTAACGTGGCCCAGCAGATCTTCTGGTACACGGCCTTCACCGCCGACATGGTCAAGCCCCGCTCGGAAGGCAACAACACCGTGGACGACGACGGCAACCCGCTGTGGCGGATGGCGCCCTCGCCGCATGGCCCCTACTGGAAGGAAGGCCAGAAGGTCGGCTATCAGGACGTGGGGTCCTGGACCTTCCTCAAGTCGACCCCGTCCGAGCGCGCTCAGGCCGCATGGCTCTACGCGCAGTTCGTGACCTCCAAGACCGTCGACGTGAAGAAGTCCCACGTGGGGCTCACCTTCATCCGGGACAGCACCGTGCGGCACGACAGCTTCAGCGAACGGGCGCCCAAGCTTGGCGGTCTCGTCGAATTCTACCGCTCGCCGGACCGCGTCGCATGGTCTCCCACGGGGATCAACGTGCCGGACTATCCCAAGCTCGCGCAGATCTGGTGGCAGCAGATCGGCGACGTCAACTCGGGCGCCTTCACGCCGCAGGAAGCCATGGACCGTCTTGCCGAAGAGATGGACATCACCATGGCCCGGATGCAGCAGGCGGACGAGTCGGCCGGCGTCTATGGCGGCTGCGGACCGCGCCTGAACGAGCCGAAGGACCCGTCCGAATGGCTCGGCAAGGAAAACGGTCCCCAGGCGAAGCTCGACAACGAGAAACCGCAGGGCGAGACCGTCAACTACGACGACCTCGTCGCGCGCTGGCAGTCGCAGTAGTCCGACAGACGATCCGGAGGGCCGTCCGCGATGGCGGCCCTCCGCCACATCCCGACGGGAGGCGGGGCAATCGATGATCGAGCTGCAACAGGTTTCCAAGCGCGTCGGCCGGATCACGCATGTCAAGCCGACCTCGATCTCCTTTCCCGCCGGCGGCTTCAACATCCTTCTGGGTGCCACCGGATCCGGGAAGACCTCGCTGATAAAGCTGATGGCCGGGCTCGATCCCGTTGCATCCGGAAAGGTCTTCATCGACGGGCAGGACGTGACACGCCGGTCGACGCAGAAGCGCAACATCAGCCTCGTGCACCAGTTCTTCGTCAACTACCCGCACATGAGCGTTTTCGAGAACATCGCCTCGCCGCTGCGCGTCGCGGGCATGGCCGAAAGCGAGATCAGGGGCAGGGTGGAAGAGGCGGCGGCGCTGCTGCAACTGACACCGATGCTCAAGCGCCAGCCGCAGGAGCTGTCGGGCGGGCAGCAACAGCGCACCGCGCTTGCCCGCGCCATCGCCAAGGAAAGCCGCGCGGTGTTTCTGGACGAGCCGCTGGCGAACCTCGACTACAAGCTGCGCGAGGAGTTGCGCGAGCAACTGCCCGAACTGCTGGCCGGGCGGGGCGCGGTGGTTGTCTATGCGACCTCCGAGCCCGAGGAGGCGCTGCTGCTGGGCGGGCGTACGGCGCTCATGGCGGATGGACGGATCACCCAGTTCGGCCCGACCGCCGACGTCTATCGCGAGCCCGAGAACCTGACCGCGGCACGCGTCTTTTCCGATCCCCCGATCAACGCGGCGAAGGTGTCGAAGTCCGGCAACAAGGTCCGGATGGAAAGCGGTGCCTCGTGGTCGCTCAGCGGCCGGGCGTCCGAACTTCCCGACGGGGAGTACACGGTCGCCGTCCGGCCGCATCGGGTGACACCCGGCCGGCTGGGTGCAGGCGACGTCGAACTGCGCGGCAAGGTCCAGATCACCGAATTGTCGGGGTCGCATTCGAGTGCGCATTTCAGCCTCGGCAAGGAAGCGTGGGTATCGCTGGCACCCGGCATTCACCCCTACAAGGTCGGCGAAGAGCACAGCTTCTTCATGGATCCCGAGCGTTGCCGCTACTTTGACATCGACGGTCAGCGGAGGGCATGAGATGGCGCGGGTGACACTGTCCCGGCTGCGGCACAGCTACAGTCCGGACCCGACCGGTCCGCAGGACTACGCGCTCAAGGAGATTGACGTGACCTGGCGCGACGGGGGGGCCTACGCGCTGCTCGGGCCCTCGGGATGCGGCAAGTCGACCTTGCTGAACATCATTTCCGGCCTGCTCCGGCCATCCGAGGGCCGGGTGGTCTTTGGCGACACGGACGTGACCGACCTGCCGCCGGACCGTCGCAACATTGCGCAGGTGTTCCAGTTCCCGGTCATCTACGACACCATGACGGTCCGTCAGAACCTCGCCTTTCCGCTCAGGAACAGGGGTGTGGACGGCGCGACCATCAAGCGGCGGGTGAACGAGATTGCCGAGATGCTCGAGGTGACGGGCATGCTCGACATGCGCGCCGCGAACCTCGGGCCGGACAACAAGCAGAAGATTTCCATGGGCCGCGGCCTCGTGCGTGAGGACGTCAACGCGGTGATGTTCGACGAGCCGCTGACCGTGATCGACCCGCATCTGAAGTGGAAGCTGCGCTCGAAGCTCAAGGAGCTCCACCAGCGGGTGCGCGCGACGATGATCTACGTCACCCACGACCAGACCGAGGCCCTGACATTTGCCGACGAGGTCGTCGTGATGCAGGACGGCGAGGTGGTCCAGATCGGCACGCCGGTGGATCTTTTCGAGCGCCCTCAGCACACTTTTGTCGGCCATTTCATAGGCTCGCCGGGCATGAACATCCTGCCCTGCGAGAGCCGGGGCGACAGGGCGTTGTTCGAGGGTCACGAGGTGATGCTCGAGGGGCCGGTCTCGGGCGCGGGCGGCACCGAACACTTGGGCATCCGGCCCGAGCATGTCTCTGTCGGCGAGGGGGGCATACCTGCACGCCTGCTAAACGTCGCGGACGTAGGCCGCCATTTCGTGCTCGACGCCATCGTCGGGAACACCCGGCTCAAGGCGGTGTCCGAGACGCCGCCCCCGCCCCAGGGTGCAGAGGTCAGCCTGATCTTCCGCCCGGACTACGCCCGCCTCTATCGCGACGGATGGATCGCGACGGAGGCGCGTCAATGATGGATCGCGACGGAGGCGCGTCAATGATGGATCGCGACGGAGGCGCGTCAGCCGAAAGGAACGACGGAGGCGCGTCAATGAGGAATCAGACGGAGGCGCGCCCATGAGAAGCGAAAATCAGAAGGCATGGTTCTTCGTCCTGCCGGTCCTCATCCTCGTCGCCTTCAACGCGTTGATGCCGATGATGACCGTCGTCAACTACTCGGTGCAGGAGACCTTCGGGAACAACCAGTTCTTCTGGGAGGGCCTTGGCTGGTTCGAGCAGATCCTGAGATCCGACCGCTTTCAGGCAGCGCTCGGCCGGCAGTTCCTGTTCACGATGCTGATCCTTCTCATCGAGGTTCCGCTGGGCGTCATCGTTGCCCTGTCGATGCCGCGCAAGGGCATCTGGGTGCCTGTCTGCCTCGTCCTGATGGCGCTGCCGATGCTGATCCCCTGGAACGTGGTCGGCTCGATGTGGAACATCTTCACGCTGCCGAAGATCGGGCTTCTGGGATATCTGCTGAACGATGTGCTGGGCATCAGCTACGACATGACCCAGCAGCCGCTTTCAGCCTGGATCACCGTCGTCGTGATGGATGTCTGGCACTGGACCTCGCTGGTCGTCCTTCTGTGCTACGCCGGACTGGTGTCGATCCCGGACGCTTATTACCAGGCCGCCAAGATCGACGGGGCAAGCGCCGGGTCGGTTTTCCGCTATATCCAACTGCCAAAAATGAAGACGGTTCTCACCATCGCCGTGCTGCTGCGCTTCATGGACAGCTTCAACATCTACACCGAGCCCTTCGTGCTGACCGGAGGAGGCCCGGGCAACTCGACGACGCTGCTGTCCATAGACCTGGTCAAGATCGCCCTCGGCCAGTTCGACCTCGGCCCGGCGGCGGCGATGAGCCTGATCTATTTCGCGATCACGCTGCTGGTCAGCTGGGTCTTCTATGTGGTCATGACGAAGGACGACAGGACATGAGGAAGCGCTCGGTCATCCCCATCCTCTACATCGCCTTCCTGATGCTGCCGATCTACTGGCTCGTCGCGATGAGCTTCAAGACCACGAACGAGATCCTCTCGGGCTTCTCGCTCTTTCCGCAGAGCTTCACGCTCGAAAACTACCGGACGATCTTCACCGATCCGACATGGTACTGGGGGTACATCAACTCGATCCTCTATGTGTCGCTGAACACCGTGCTGTCGGTCGCCGTGGCCCTTCCGGCGGCCTACGCCTTTTCGCGCTACCGCTTCCTCGGGGACAAGCAGCTTTTCTTCTGGCTGCTGACCAACCGGATGGCCCCCGCGGCGGTCTTCGCGCTGCCGTTCTTCCAGCTCTATTCCTCGATCCGCCTGTTCGACACGCATCTCGCGGTCGCGCTTGCCCATACGCTTTTCAACGTGCCGCTGGCGGTCTGGATCCTCGAGGGCTTCATGCGCGGCATCCCGAGGGAGCTGGACGAGACGGCTTTTGTCGACGGCTATTCCTTCCCGCGCTTCTTCGTGAAGATATTCCTGCCGAGCATCAAGGCGGGGGTCGGTGTCGCGGCCTTCTTCTGCTTCATGTTTTCCTGGGTCGAAATGCTTCTGGCCAAGACCCTCACGGCGGTCGAGGCCAAGCCCATCGCCGCGGTGATGACCCGAACCGCCTCAAGCGCGGGCTACGAGCTCGGGCTTCTGGCCGCCGCAGGAACGCTGACGATCATTCCGGGCGCCATCGTGATCTGGTTCGTGCGCAACTACATCGCGCGCGGTTTCGCGCTTGGGAGGGTCTGATGCGTCGTTCGGTTGCCTTCGTGACGCTCGTTCCCGGCCCGGCGCTGGCCCAGGCCAAGGCCGGCTGGGGCAACGTCGGCCAGCAGGAGGAGAAGGGATTTTCCTGGACCGATCCGCTCTGGCCGGATTTCTGGATGGCCTGGACCCCGGCGACGCTGGCCGTCTTCATCGGCATCTTCGGCGCCATCGCGGTGATAGGTCTGCTCGAAGCCTTTCGCTGGCGCGACGGGCTCGAGCGGCGGGGCGTGCTGGGCCTCACCACGACGCTGGGGGATCGGCTGTTCATCACCCTGCTCGGGTCGGTATATATATTCCTCGCCTGGCTCGGGCTGGTGGGCCAGCCGATCTGGACGCCGCTTGGCATCGCGATCTGCTGGGGAATATTCGTGTTCTGGAAAGTTTAGGCTTCGCCGGTGCTGCAATCGGTGCTTTGCTGGACAGGCCAGGTGCAGGGCCCGGACGACGCGACGCGAGACAATGGTAAAGCGAAGAGCCAAGGCAAACCTTCTGACCGAAGTCGAGCTCGAGTTCATGAACGGACTCTGGGCCCTGGGTCAGGGATCCGTGCGGGACGTTCTCGACTGGCTGCCGCCGGAACGCGATCTGGCCTACACCTCCGGAGCGACGATCCTGCGGATCCTCGACCAGAAGGGCTTTGTCGAAAGCCGCAAGCAGGGCAAGACGCTTTTCTACGTGCCGCTGCTGGAGAAGGACAAGTATCAGACCAGATCGCTGCAGAACCTGTCACGGACGTTGTTTGACGGCACCCCGGCCTCGATGGTCGCGCGGCTTGTCGACGACGCGGGACTGACGGCATCGGATCTCGAGGATATTCGGGCGCTGGTGGAGAGGAGGCTCCGAGATGACAGCGATGAGACCGGTTCTTGATCTTTTAATGTACGCCAACATCCTGCTCTTGATGGCGTATTGCCTCTGGCGAATGACGCAGGTTCTTATCGGGCGCACACGGCTGAGGCATGATTACGGCCTTCAGCTGAAGCTGCTCAAGACAATGCTCTGCATCACGCTGCTGAGCCCGCTGCTGGCGTATGTCGGGGCCATGCTGAGCGCGCGCTTCGCCCCTGACACCCCCCTGACCCTCGGCGATCTGGCCGTCGCCGCCTTCCTGCGGGGCGATGTCGCCTTGTCGGCCACCCAGTTCGAACAGGTGCTTGGCCTGCGCGATCGCTTCATGGACGGCCTCACCGGGACGCAGGCGCCCCTTTGGGTGACGGTGCTGCTGAGCGTCCTTGCTATCGTCGCCCTTGCCCTTTCGGGGCGCGCGTTGCTGTCGCTCTGGCACCTGCGTCGGTCCATCCGGGGCAGCTACCTGTGGCGTCGCACCGCCGGATGCGAGATCCGCGTATCCGACACCGCCGACATCCCCTTCGCGAGCCGTGGGGTCATCCGGCGCTACGTCGTGCTGCCGTCGCGTCTGATGACAGATCCCGCCGGTCTGCGGATCGTGCTGGCACATGAACTCCAGCACCTGCGCAGGGGCGACGTCGAGTGGGAATTCGCTTTCGGGTTCCTGCGGCCGCTGCTCTTCTGGAACCCGGCCTTCGCTTTGTGGAAACACAACTTCGACCATCTCAGGGAGCTGGGTTGCGATCAGGCGGTCATGGCCTCCGGCCGCATTTCGCCGCGTGCCTACGCGAACTGCCTGCTGGACTTCTGCGCCCGGGGGGCGAACGGCCCGACGACCAGGATCATGACTGTCGCGCTCGTGCGGCCGGGGGCGCGCAGGTCCCGGCGGATGCTGGAACGGCGCATCCTCGCCATCTGCAATCTGCCCTCGAGAACCCGAAGCGGGGGGCTGTTACCCTTTGCGGCGGTATTCTTCCTGTCCGTGGGCGGCGTGCTGGCCGCAGCATCTGTCCGACCCCCGGCCGACTGGAGCCACGACCGCCTGATGCTGTCCGCCATCGCAAACCTCGAGCGTCTCGAGGCAATCAATCGCGGCGGCACCGGAGCGCGGCTTCCTCCGATGCTTGATCCTGACGCGGACTGACCCTCGCGACTTGCCCACGAATACCGCCGTCGGCGCGTCTGACGGAGCTGCGAGGGTTTGCGCCTCCCGGCTCTGGCGTTAGGCTGTGGCGAGACCGGGTATCGGGACGTCGCCGGAACTGCACAGGGGGGACCGGATCATGGCCTGGATCGCATTGCATTATTTCGCGGTTCTCGCATGCAGCGCCCGGGTGCTGCTGCGTCCGCATCGCGATCCCACGGCGCGCGTCGCCTGGCTGGCCGTGCTCTTCGCCGTGCCCGTGATCGGCGTGATCGCCTATGTGCTGCTGGGAGAGGCGAACGTCGGGCGCGAGAGGGCAGCGCGCATGAAGCGGATCGCGGCCGAACTCCCGCCTCCGACTTCGGACGCAGATGCGCCAGATCCGCTGGACGGGCTGTCGCAGGACCAAAGGCAGTATGTTCATCTGTTCGACGTCGGACAGTCCGTCAGCGGCTACGCCCCGGTCGGCGGAAACCGGTCCCGCCTGATGGCCGATGCGGACGCGGCGATCGGTGAAATGATTGCCGATATCGACGCCGCCACGGACCATGTCCACCTGATGTTCTACATCTGGCTGCCTGACGGCAATGGCCGGAAGGTCGCAGAGGCGCTGATGCGCGCCTCGGTACGCGGCGTGACCTGCCGCGCGATGGTGGACGACATCGGCTCCCGCAGTCTGATCAGGAGCGGGCTCTGGTCGGCGATGGATGCAGCCGGGGTCAGGCTCGGGAGGGCGCTGAAGGTCGGCAACCCGATCCTGCGATCGCTCAGCGGTCGCATCGACCTGCGCAATCACCGAAAGATCGTCGTGATCGACAATGCGATCACCTATTGCGGCAGCCAGAACTGCGCCGATCCCGCCTTCTTGCCCAAGGCGAAGTTCGGGCCCTGGGTTGACGCCGTGATGCGCTTCGAAGGCCCGGTCGTGCGGCAGAACCAGCATCTCTTCGCCTGCGACTGGATCGCGAACACGCAGGAGGACATCGGCGACGTGCTGCGGACCCCGCCGGGCACGACAGGCGCGGGATTCGTCGCACAGGTCGTCGCCAGCGGACCGATCTATCGCTACTCGGCCATGCCGGAGATGTTCGAGAGCCTGATCCATGCCGCGCGCCGCAGCCTGACGATCACCACGCCGTACTATGTGCCGGACCCGGCGATACAGGCGGCATTCTGCGCTGCCGCCTATCGCGGCGTGGATGTCACGGCCGTCTTTCCGGAGCGAAACGATGACTTCGCCGTTGGCGCGACGAGCCGTTCATACTATCGCGAGCTGCTGGCCGCGGGCGTCCGGATCCACGAGTTCCGGCCCGGACTGCTGCATGCCAAGTCGGTGACCGTGGATGACGAGGTCTGCCTGATCGGATCCGCGAACATGGACCGGCGAAGCTTCGATCTGAATTTCGAGAACAATATCCTGCTGCTCGACCCCGTTCAGACCGCAGCCATGAAGCGGCGGCAGCAGGATTACATCGCCCAGAGCAGGCAGGTCACGCTCGAGGAGGTCAGCGCCTGGCCCTGGACCAGGAGACTGTGGAACAACACGCTGGCAATCCTCGGCCCGGTCCTGTGATCAGCCTCATTCGCTGACCGGATTGCGGCTGAGCAGATCGCCGGCCTTGCCCATGGACACGCGTTCCTGCGTCGCCGCTTCGCTGGGCGCGGTGTCGCGGTTCTCGGGGCGTGCCGCGTCGGGCGGGGTGCTGTTCCCACGCGGCGCGGCAACGGTGGCGCCGGGCCTCTCTTCCCGTGCGGGTCCGGCGGGGGAATCCATCTTCAGGCGGTAGATCGGTTCCGGCAGGCCGAATCCCGCCGCTTCCAGCGCGGTCTTGGCGGCACGGATCGCTTCGCCGCGGCCCTTGTCGAACTCGGTCTCCGACTGGTTCACCCAGCCCGCGAATGTCAGCAGCACATTCGAGTCGCCAACCTCGGCGATCCAGGCGGACATGGCGGGTCTTTCCAGCACGAAGGGCAGGGCCTGTACCGCTTCCACCGCCACTCTCAGCGCCTGCCCCAGATCGGCGTCCGCGTCGACGCCAAGGCTGAAGACGAAGCGCCGCTCGGGTTGGCGGGTGTAGTTCACGATCATCCCCTTGAAGACCGTCGCATTCGGAATCCTGATGTGGTTGCCGTCCGGAGATATCAGCACCGTCGCCCGAGAGGTCAGGCGCGCGACATGGCCAAGCATCCCCTCGATCTCGACCAGATCGTTGGGCCTGAAGGGCTGGCGCAGGCTCAGCAGGATCGATGCGATGAAATTCTCCACCGTATCTCGCACGGCGAAACCGACCGCCAGTCCCGCGACACCCGCAACGCCCAGCACCGCGCCGATGAGCGCCGTGGCGTCGAGGACGTCCAGCGCCAGCACGATGGCGACGATCACGAACGAGACCCGTGCCAGCACTCGGTAGATGTCGGCGATGAAGGGATTGGGGGCGATGCGGCGCCAGATGCCGGCATCGCGCGTGAGAAGCAGCCCGATGACCAGTACCACGGCGAAGACGATCAGGGCGAAGACCGCAAGAGGGGCCAGCGACAGGATGCGGGTCGCCCGTCCGAGGATGCGCTCGACCGCCGGATCGATCTGGGCCGAGACGCTGTCGTCCAGTTCGACCCGATTGCGCACTGACACGACTCCCTCGACGCGGCGGGCCAGATCGGCCGCCTGCTCGATCTGCGCCGGTTCGGCAACGGTTCCGGCAAGCGTCACGACGCCCGCCCTGACAGAGACCGCGACGCTGCCTAGGCCGTCGATTTCGCTGAAGATGCCGCCGATGCGATTGCCGATCCGCTGGTCGTCCTCACCGCTGGAACCCACGGAAATCGCCGGTTCGCCGGCCTGTGGCGGCGCATCCGTCTGCGCATCGGCCTGCGCGACCAGAAGGCAGAAAGACAAGGCTGCAAGTACAAGCACCCCGCCCGGATGTCGTGACCGGGTCAGGATCTGCCGGAAGATCGTCCCCATCGCGCGATTCAGCATTCCCGGTCCCTTCCCTCTGCGGTGCTTCGGTCGCAGCGCACCATTCGTCGCGCTGGCCGGGCGCTCCCGGGTTGCTGTGCGGGGCCACCGATGTTCCCGCACGGGTCCGCTGACCCTAGCTAGGCGAGCAGCTTCGACAGTGCGCGCGACAGCGTCTCGACCGTGAACGGCTTCGCGATGACCGGTGCCTTGGGGAACTGCGCAAGCGCGTCAGCCTGGCTTCCGTATCCGCTGGCAAGCATGAAGGGCACGCCGCGCGCGTGAAGGACCTGCGCGACGGGAAGGCTTGTTTCCGCCCCCAGGTTGACGTCGAGAACCGCCGCCGAGAAGGCATGCGCTTCGATCATCCGCAGGGCTTCGGCGACCGACGATGCGACATGCACCGCACTCGCTCCGAGATCGGACAGGATGTCGGCGGCGTCCATCGCGATGATCATGTTGTCCTCGACCACCAGGATGACACCGGACAGGGCGGGCGCCTCCTGATCGCCGGAAACGTCCCGAACTTCTGCGTCATCGACCTGCAGGCCCGGCTCTTCCCTCACGTATCTGTCCGGCACCTGGAACTCGGCATGCAAGCCGGAGACGTTGAAGTCGACCCGCGCCTGTCCCTTCAGCTCGAAGGGGATCGATTTCTCGATGATCGTGGTGCCGAAGCCCCGCCGGTCGGGCGCCTTGACCGCCGGTCCACCGGCCTCGGTCCAGGTCACGCGGGTCAGCCCGTCGTTCTGGCGCTGCACGTCCACCGTGACGCCACCCGACGGCGTCGACAGGGCGCCATACTTCACCGAATTCGTCACCAGCTCGTGGAAAACGAGGGCCATGGTCGAAAACGCCTCGGGCGCCAGCATGACGGGCGTGCCGGTGATCCTGATGCGATCGCTGTCTTCCGTAAGGTAGGCGCCCAACTCGACCGACAGCAGCTTGTGCATAGCGACAGGGGTCCATTCGGTGCGCGTAAGCTGATCATGAGCCTGCGCGAGCGCATGGATGCGCCCGTCCACCGCATTGGTGAATTCCTCGATCGTTTCGGCGGATCGGCGCGACTGACCGACCAGCGAGCGGATCAGTCCCAGCATGTTGCGCACCCGGTGATTGAGTTCCGCGATCAGCAGTTCCTGCTGGTCATGCGCCTTCTTGCGCTCCGCATTGACCTCGTCGGACAGCTTCAGGACAACTTCGAGCAGCGTGACCCGCATTGCCTCTGCGGCGCGCAGAGACGTCGGCGACCACTGCTGCGAACGATGGCCGATGTCCTCTTTCCAGACCTCGAAGCTTTTGCGCGGGGTCAGGCGGGTCCCGAATTGACCCGATTCCACGGGCTTGTGCGGGTTGCCGGCCCATTTCACCTGATGCACGTGGCCGGCCCGGAAGAGAACGAGGTAGTCGCGCGGTGTGCGCGAGACAGGGATCGCGAGGATGCCGGCGCAGCGGTCCACCATATGCGCAATCGAGGGCAGGCGGGTCACGAGGTTGTCCGTCGCATAGACGCGTGACGCCGCGGCGGTATTGAGAAACCGCGCGATCGCCTCGAATTCCTTCTCGTCCGGCGCGTTGCCACTGGTGACGTATTCACCGTCGGAATAAAGCGCGATGCCGTCGTGGCTGATCACGGTCGCGATTTCCCGTGCGATACCCGGAAAGGCGTCCACGAGGCTTTCGCGCGCCGTCATCTGCATCATCAGGCGATTGTGCAGCCGTTGCGCCCGGCCGGTGGCATCGGAGACAGCGCGGGATTCCTGCCGCTCGATCTCGTAGGCGAAGAACTGGCCCAGAAGCTCGACCGCGGTCCGCCTTTCGTAATCGATATAAAGCGGTTCGCGGTGATGGCAGGCGAAAAGTCCCCAGAGTTCCCCCCGGATGACGATGGAAACCGACATCGAGGCCCGGATCTTCAGATTTCTCAGATATTCCAGATGGATCGGGGATACCGCGCGCGTAACGGCCAGCGACAGGTCGAGCGGGTTGCCCTCGGGGCTGGCCTCGGGAATGATCGGTATCACCTCTGCGTCAACGTCCGAGATCAGCCTCAGCAGGCTTCGCTTGTAGAGCGCGCGCGCCTGTCTCGGGATGTCCGAGGCCGGGAAATGCAGGCCGAGGTAGGTTTCCGTGTCCTGCGGGTCTTTCGCTTCGGCGATGACGGTACCGTCACCCTCGGGCGCGAACTGATAGACCATCACCCGGTCGAAGCCGGTCAGCGCGCGCAGTTGCGCGGCAGCTTCCTTGGAGGCCGCGACGAGATCATCGTGCCGCGATACGCGCTTGAGCATCGGGGCGACAAGTTCGAGTTCCTTCTGGACCGGGTCGGTGGCCTTCAGTTCGAACTCGAAGATGAAGCTCATGTCCGACTGATGCGTGCTGACGTCATAAAGCCGTCTGTCCTCGAACAGCTCCGCCCCGAACATGCGCGCGACGGAATCCTCCTGCGACGTGGAGCTGATCTTCTCTCGCAGCCTGTCGACGGTGAACTTCGGAAAGAACATGCCGAGCGGCCTTCCGATCATCTCGGACGCCTCGATCCCCAGAATTTCCGCCGTGTTCATCGACGCATGCTGAACGATCCAGTCCGCCGAAACGGCGATGAGCGCCCCGAAGGTCTGGACATTGCCAAGAAGATGGATCGGTTCGCGGTCGCAGTTCGTCAGGTCGACTGAGGCATTCAGGGAAACGTTCTCGCGGTTCATGCGCAGAGACTCACCTTTCTAATTCTGGACTGCGCCTCGGACAGGAAGATCTCGAAGGCGTGCATGGCGTCGGAAATGATACGCTCGCGCAGGCTTGCTGCGGGCGGCCTGCTTGTCATCCGGGACTGGAAATCGCGCCAGGCCAGCGTGTCGGGTTCGCAGGCGAAGATCCCGGTCCGGTCCTGTGCCGGAAGCCTTCCCCGGAGATAGCGCAATCCGAACTGCGACCCCAGCACCACATAGGCGACCGCATCGGCTGCCAGCGTCGCGTCTGCGGGGACTGCAGGGGAGGGCTGTTCGCCCGCTTCCGAAAGTGCGCGCACGAGATCCCTGAGTACCGGAGTCGCCTCGGCGGCATTCCATCCGCAGGCCCTTCCGAGCCGCGAATAGCCAGTGCACATGATTTCGCTGAACACGCGCCTTGCGTCCAGATCGCGAATGTCGAGCGCGGCCATGCGGCTGTCGAGCGCTTCATGCAGGGGCTGGGTCGAGGTCTTCAGGACATTCCGAAAGTCATCTGACGCGAGAATATGATGGCTCACGGATAGTTTCTGCACCGAGCTTGGCTCCTGGACACGACGCTTTACCTTTTGCTAGGCATTTTGCCTCAACGCAGCTGCCCGTCCGCCGGTTCCATGGGGAACCAAAAAAAATGATCCGGCATCTTGCCGCATGTCATGACATTTTGACGCTATCGTTCCGTCAAGGCAAGGTGGCTTTCCGGCTTGATCCGGATATCCTTGACTGCGTAGCAATGCCAAATCCCCGCGGCACACCATTCGGCGGGGCAAACCCATCTAGGGAGGACATGAAACGATGATCAGAATGAAACGCACGTTCCAGGCAATGGCAGCCGTGGCCGCGATTGCCGCGCCATTGACGGCAAAGGCCGACGAATTCATCAACATTCTGACGGGCGGAACCTCGGGCGTATACTATCCGCTGGGCGTGGGCCTGTCGAAGATCTACGGCGACAACATCCCCGACGCGCGCACCCAGGTCCAGTCGACCAAGGCCTCGGTCGAGAACCTGAACCTGCTCCAGCAGGGCAAGGGCGAGCTCGCCCTCGCGCTTGGCGATTCCGTCAAGCTTGCCTGGGAGGGCGATGCGGAGGCGGGTTTCAAGGCGCCCCTCGACAAGCTGCGCGGGATCGCAGCGGTCTATCCCAACTACATCCAGATCGTGGCCTCCAAGGACAGCGGCATCACCTCGCTCGACGACATGAAGGGCAAGAGCCTCTCGGTGGGTGCGGCGAAGTCGGGCACCGAACTGAATGCCCGCAAGATCTTCGAAGCCGCCGGGATGACCTATGACGACCTCGGCAAGACCGAGTACCTGCCCTTCGCGGAATCGGTCGAGCTGATCAAGAACCGCCAGCTAGACGCGACGCTGCAGTCGGCCGGTCTGGGCGTGGCATCGATCAAGGACCTTGCCACATCGCTCGACGTTCAGATCGTCTCTGTCCCTGCCGAGCTGGTCGAGAAACTCGGCGCTCCCTACATCTCGGCGACAATCCCCGCCGGCACCTATGACGGGCAGGAAGCCGACGTGCCGACCGTGGCCGTCGTGAATTTTCTTGTGACGCATGACGAGGTATCGGACGAGACCGCTTACCAGATGACGAAGCTGCTTTTCGAGAACCTTCCGGCGATGGAAGCAGCGCATAATGCGGCGGCGCAGATCAAGCTCGAGAACGCGCTGAGCGGCATGCCGATCCCGCTGCACCCCGGTGCCGAGCGCTACTACAAGGAACAGGGCCTGATGTAATCGGGACCTTCCGGGCGGCATTGCGCCGCCCGGACTTTTCTTGCGACTTCCGGGGGAGGGTGTGCCGATGCCGGCGTCCGATCACGACCACCACGACATGCCGAAGAACGCACCCGATCTCGGCGTGCACGATCCGCTTGCGGAAAGCTTTCCGCTCGGGACCGAGGGGCGCGTGCTCTTCTGGATCGCGGTCGCATTCTCGGTCTTCCAGATCGCAACGGCCGCGCATGTGGTCGACTTCCCGAGTCAGATCGTGCGGGCATTCCATGTCGGCTTCCTGACGCTTCTGTGCTTTCCGCTGCTGGCCGCGCTGCGTCGCAAGGCCATTCCGGTCAAGGCGATCGCCTGGGCGCTGGGTCTGGCAGGTGTCGCCGTGGCGCTCTACCAGTGGTGGGAATACACGCCCCTGCTGATGCGGGCGGGCGACCCCCTGCCGCGCGATTTCGTCATGGGCATCATCGCCCTGATCACGGTTTTCGGCGCCGCCTGGTGGCTGATGGGTCCCGCCCTGCCTGTCATCGCGGGCGCCTTCCTGGCATACTGCCTCTGGGGCGAATACCTTCCGTCGCCTCTCAATCACCGCGGCTACGACTTCGCGCAGGTGATCGACCACATGACATACGGGACGGAAGGGATATACGGGATCCCGACCTACGTGTCCTCGTCCTACATCTTCCTCTTCATCCTCTTCGGATCGTTTCTCGAACGCGCCGGAATGATCAAGCTCTTCACCGATGTCTCCCTCGGGCTTGTCGGACACCGGCAGGGCGGGGCGGCGAAGGTTGCGGTTTTCTCGTCGGGTCTGATGGGCACGATCTCGGGCTCGGGCGTCGCCAACGTCGTCACGACGGGTCAGTTCACCATTCCCCTGATGAAGCGCTTCGGATACCGCCCCGCCTTCGCCGGCGGGGTCGAGGCGACCTCGTCCATGGGCGGCCAGATCATGCCTCCCGTGATGGGTGCCGTGGCATTCATCATGGCCGAGACGCTGGGCGTCGAATATGTCGAGGTGGTCAAGGCCGCCCTCATTCCGGCGATCCTCTATTTCGCGTCGGCCTTCTGGATGGTGCATCTCGAGGCCGGGCGCCACGGGCTGCGCGGCATGGCGAAATCCGACCTACCCTCGCCTATGCGCGCCGTCAGGGAGAACTGGTTCCTGCTGCTGCCGCTGGCGGTGCTGGTGTATCTGCTCTTCTCGGGCTTCACCCCGCTCTATGCCGGGACCATCGGTCTTGCCATGACGGTGATGCTGATCCTCGGCGGCACCATCGTGCTGGGCCTGCCCGAGGGGATCGTTCGTATCCTGTTCTGGGTCGGTCTGGGGCTTCTGGCCGCCTCTTTCTTCGAATTCGGGATCATGCCCGTGGCGATCGGCATCCTCGCCCTGATCGCCTGGAGCGCGCTGTCCAGGGGCGGGCGCGACACCCTGCTGCTTTGCCGCGACAGCCTTGCCGAGGGAGCCAAGACCGCCTTGCCCGTGGGCATCGCCTGCGCGCTCGTCGGCATCATCATCGGAACGATGACCCTGACCGGAGCCGCGAACACCTTCGGCCAGTTCATCGTGCATGTGGGCGACAAGAGCCTCATCCTGTCGCTGGTCCTCACCATGATCACCTGCATCGTGCTGGGCATGGGCATCCCGACGATCCCGAACTACATCATCACCTCCTCCATCGCAGGTCCGGCTTTGCTGGAACTGGGCGTGCCGCTCATCGTGAGCCACATGTTCGTCTTCTATTTCGGCATCCTCGCCGACCTGACCCCGCCGGTCGCGCTGGCCTGTTTCGCCGCCGCTCCGATCGCGAAGGAGAACGGGCTGAAGATCTCGATGGAGGCGATCAAGGTCGCGGCGGCGGGCTTCGTCATACCGTACATGGCCGTCTACACACCCGCCCTGATGCTGCAGGATGGCGGGCCACTGGCAGCTTCGATCGGTTACTGGCCCGCGGTGGCATATGTGGTCTTCAAGGCCTTCGTGGCCATCGGCCTCTGGGGCGCGGCCGTGATCGGCTGGCTTGGCCGGCCGCTCGGCTGGCCGCTGCGCCTGCTCGGCGCGGCAGCCGCGGTCACCCTCATCGCGGCTCTGCCTCTGACCGATGAGGTCGGGCTGGTCCTCGCGGCATTGTTCGCGGCTTTCCTCTGGTTTTCCCGACGGCCCCAGACGGCATGAGCGGCGCCTGCGTCATGGTTGGGGCCCTGGCAGTGACGCTGTCCGGAACGGGATTCGATCTGCGCTGGCAGCATTCCGTGGAAAAGACCGAATGGCGCGAACACTGGGACGTGGCCGAGGGCCGGTTGCACCTGCGCGAAGCCGCCGTGAAGGGCTCGGGCGCCGGGATGGACCCCGGTCCCGGAGCGCGGCTGGTAAGGGGCTGGTGGGTGTGGTCGCCGGACCTGCCCGCGGTGCCCGCGCTCTCGCTCGCGGCGTCGGGGGCGACGGCGGGCGGCTGGATGCTTTGCGATGGATCCGACTGCCGCGAATACGGGGCGGCCGAAGGCGAGACGGTGATCATCGCGCCCTGCCGGTGAAGGCGCGCATCTTTCCAGCGCCGGGTTTGCAGAAGGGATTTCAGGACTGGCCTGCGCGCTTCGCCGGTGCCATCCTCTGATCCGGTGGAGGACCAGCGCCCCGAACCGCAGTCTGTGCGCGACCAACCCGGTCGATCCATTGACCGTGTCCGGGAAGCGGTCCGGGTGCCATCCTCACGCTGAAGGGACGATTATGGACTTCTTCATTTCACCGCGGATCGAGGACTACCGAGCACGCATCGCGGCATTCGTGGCGCGCGAGATCCTGCCGGTCGAGCAGGATCGCGTGAACTGGGACGCCCATGAAAACATCGCTCTTGCTCCCCTCGAAAGGCTGCGCGCCCGCGCAAGGGCGGAAGGGCTCTGGTGTCTGCAACTGAAGCAGGAGACTGGCGGACAGGGGCTTGGCAAGGTCGGCATGGCGGTCTGCTATGAGGAAATGAACCGCTCGATCTTCGGCCCCGTGGTCTTCAACTCAGCCGCGCCTGACGACGGCAACATGATGGTGCTCGAGCAGGCCGCGAGCGAGGCGCAGAAGGAACGCTGGCTGCAGCCCCTCGTGCGCGGCGAGGCGCGTTCGGCATTCATCATGACAGAACCCAACCCGGGCGGCGGGTCCGACCCGGGCATGATGCTGACGAGGGCCGAGAAGCGGGGCGGCAAATATGTCGTGCGCGGGCGCAAGTGGTTCATCACCGGCGCCGAGGAAGCCGAGCATTTCATCCTGATGGCCCGCACCTCCGACGATCCCCGCAAGGGGCTCACCGCGTTCCTGATGCACCGCGACGAGCCCGGCTGGCATATCGAGCGGCGCATCCCCATCATGGGACCCGAAGAGCACGGCGGGCATTGCGAGCTGGTTTTCGACGGACTCGAGCTGACTCCCGACCGGATCCTGCTGGGCGAGGGCGAGGGGCTCAAGCTCACCCAGATGCGGCTGGGGCCGGCGCGGCTGACCCATTGCATGCGCTGGCTCGGCCTTGCCAGGCGCTGCACCGAGATCGCGCAGGACTACGCCGAGAACCGCCACGGCTTTGGCGTGCGTCTTGCCGACCGCGAAAGCATCCAGATCAAGATGGGCGATCTGGCCATGGGCATCGAGATCGGGCGGCTCCTGGTGATAAAGGCGGCCTGGGCGCTGGATCAGGGCAGCTTTGCCCGCAAGGAGGTTTCCATGGCCAAGATCCACGTGGCGAACCTGCTGCACAAGGCCGCCGACGTCGGGATCCAGATCAACGGCGCGCGGGGGTATTCAAAGGATACCGTGCTCGAATGGATCTATCGCTACGCCCGACAGGCGCGGCTGGTCGATGGCGCGGACGAGGTGCACCAGATGGTGCTGAACCGGTATCTGGCGCAGGAGGGCGGCGATTTCTGGAAATGGCAACCCGCGACGGACATCGACTGATCGGGACACATGGTCGGTGGCTGGGCGCAGCGACGGCTTTGAAATGGCCGCAACGCCAGAAGTCTTCGCCGTGACAGCGGCATCAATGGAAAATCAGGGCGACGGTACGCCGCCACATTCGCGACACCCGACGCGACGCTCTGGAGGGCTCGAAAGGGGCGTTTCCGCTGCCCGCGATGAGCCTGCTCGCACTTCCCGGTAAAGGGCGCACAGGGCTGATCCTCAACGGCTCCCTTCCGGTGCTTCCGCTGCGGATTTCGAGCGTCGGACAGGTCGTACGCTTGACCGACACGGCAGTGCAGCCGACCACGCCAGCAGCGCGGTGACATCTGCCGATCGGCGGAGCGGTCGTTCGATACGCGTCAGCCTTTCACGACTGGGAGAACGAATTTGGCGACGCAACCACACCGCCCGAGATCAAGCGGCAGATGGTTCCGGCAGGCAAAATGGATCCGGATCGGGAATGGATCGCTGGGTCTGCTCGGGACCGGAGATGCGCGCACTCTCGATCACCGTCACCTGCTGCGCACCCGCGACCCCATGCGGAAACCTCGTGACATCGCGCGAGCGGTGCCCGACGATCCATGACAGGCGGGGAGAATGACGATGGACGATCTTGATCTGGTGGCCCTCGAGGCCTGGCTGCGTCGCAGGACGCCGGGAAGCGGCGTGCCTTGCGTCGAACGGATCGGCGGCGGCCAGTCGAACCCTACCTGGTTCGTCGATTGGGGCGGGATGCGCATGGTCCTGCGCAAGAAGCCCGCCGGAGACATCCTGCCAGGCGCGCATGCGGTTGAACGCGAGTTCCGCGTGATGCGCGCGCTCGAGCCAACCGACGTGCCGGTGCCAAGGACGCTCTGGCTCGAGGAGGACAGCCGCGTGCTGGGCACGCCGTTCTATCTGATGGAACGGGTGGAAGGCCGGGTCTTCTCTGACTGCACCCTGCCGGGCCTCACGCCCGAGGAACGCCGCGAGATGTATCTCGACTTCGCACGGACGCTCGCACGCCTCCATGCGGTGCGTCCGGAAGACGTGGATCTTCGCGATTTCGGTCGACCGGGAGACTACTTCAGCCGCCAGATTGCGCGCTGGACCCGCCAATACGCCGAACAGGATCGCCTTCGCATCCCCGCGCTTGACCGGCTGGCCGCATGGCTGCCCGACAACATGCCCCCGGACGACGGGGCGGTCTGCATCGCCCACGGCGATTTCCGGCTTGGCAACATGCTCTGGCATCCGACCGAGCCGCGCGTGGTCGCCGTGCTGGACTGGGAACTCTCGACCCTTGGCCATCCGCTGGCGGATCTGGGCTTTTGCGTCATCCCCTGGCACAGCGCGCCGGACGAATACGGCGGGCTTCTGGGCACCGACTGGCAGGCGGGCGGGATCCCCGAACGCGACGCCTTCGTGGCGGAATACATGGCCCATGCCCGCTGCAAGGCGCCGCTTCTGGCGATCCACGTCGTGTTTGCGCTGTTCCGCTTCTCGGTCATTTTCGTGGGCATCGCCAATCGCGCGGCGCAGGGCAACGCGGCTTCCGCGCAGGCCGCCGCGCTCGCTCCCCTGGCCGAGCGGTTCGCCCTGCGGGCGCTGGAGATCGCGGATGGATCGGGCTGATACCGGCGCGCGCCCGGACGTTCAGCGCGCCGGCCGGGCGGAAACGTCCGGCGCGGTGAAGAGGCTGTCGCGCTGTCGGGCTATCCACAGCGCGTAGATCGCCGCGCGCGCCAGCAGCATGGCGTGGAAGGCGATCCACAGGCCCCAGATCTGCAACGAGGGCTCCAGGACCCATGCGAAAGCGAGGAAGACGGCGGCGGAGGCCAGCATGCCGTTGCGCATCACCGTGTTCAGGGTCGCGCCGATCATCACACCGTCGAGCAGATAGGCCGGCATTCCCGTCAGCGGTACGATCGCGGCCATCACGAGGTAGCGGCGGGCGACATCGCGCACCTCTTCGCTGGTGCTGATCGCGTCGATGCCGAGCCCGCCGATCCCGAAGATCGCCGCGCAAAGGGCAACCGAGAGGAACGCGCCCCACAGGAAGCTCAGACGGATCGACGTCTCGAACGCGGGCCGCCAGTTCGCGCCGACCGCGCGCCCGGAGAGTTGCTCGACCGCGGTCGCGATCCCGTCGAGAAGGAAGGTCGCGAAACCGGTCAGCTGCATCAGCACGCCGACCGCCGCCAGCGCCGCGTCCCCCTGGCGGCCGGCTTCGGCCGTGAAATACGCAAAAACCCCGTTCAGTGCGAGGCTGCGGATCGTGAGGTCGCGGCTCAGCGCCAGCATGCGGCGCAGCGCCGCCATTTCCGCCAGCCGGTCGAGCGACAGCGCGCCGCGCAATCGGCCGGGCCCGCCGTAGTGGCGCAGGACAAGGACAAGTCCCAGAACGGTTGCGCAGACCTGCGCCAGCACCGTCGCCAGCGCGACGCCGGGCACCCCCCAGCCCAGCCCGTGCACGAAGCCGACGCTGAGCACGATGTTCACCACGTTGATCACCATCTGCAGCAGCAGGCCGGTCATCGCCCTCGCGCGACCGTAGAACCAGCCGAGCAGGACGAAATTCACCAGCACGAACGGGACCGAGGCCATGCGGACCTTGTAGTAGTCCGAGAAGGCGGGCGCGGCGCCGGGCGGAGGATTGAACCATGCTTCGAAGCCGGCGAGGATCGGACCGGCGAAGACCAGCGCGACGAAGCCGAGCAACAGGGCGAAGACGAACGCCCGCACGAGGTGGTAGAGCCCGTCCAGCGGATCGCGCGCGCCGATAGCCTGGGCGGTCAGTCCCGCCGTGCCGAAGCGCAGGAAGAAGGCGAGCGCGAAGAGCGTGTTGAAGGCGACAGCCCCGATCGAGAGGCCGGCAAGCAGCCCCGCGTCGCCCAGACGGCCTATGACGGTCGTATCGACGATCCCGGCCAGAGGCTCTGTCACGAAGGCGAGGCAGGCGGGCAGGGCGATCCGCCAGATGTCGCGGTGCCGCACCTCGAAGGGATGCTGCGGCCGTGCGTCGCCCGTGCCTCCGGGCGTCATGCGAGACCCCTTTCCAGTCCGCTGAAAATTGCGGCGGCTGGAAGGGCGGAAGCTGTCGGGCCGTTCATTGCATGTGTCCGTTCTCGGGTCGCAGGGGGCAACGGCCGAAGCGGACCGGCCGGTTTCCGGAGGCGTGTTCGGGTTCAGCGGGCAAATTCTGCCGCCTAACACGACGCCCGACAGGTATGCCGGGCCGGCGTGCGACTGCAAGGGCCCGCGCGGTCGGGCAACGAAAGGGCATCCGGCACCTTCGTGGGTATTCGCATGGGCCGGTTTGAGCCCTAGGGTGGACCCGCAAGGCTCTGGGAGGAAGCTTGGACGCGATAACGCACTCGGCTGGCGACACGGTTCCCATGTTGCAAAAGCGCCTGTCGGCGCAGCTTGTCGGGCACGAGCGTCTGATCGAGCGGCTTTTGATCGCGCTGCTGACCGGGGGGCACCTGCTGGTCGAGGGGCCGCCGGGCCTCGCCAAGACCCGCGCGGTCAAGGCGCTTGCGGACATGGTTTCGGTCTCTTTCGCGCGGATCCAGTGCACGCCGGATCTGATGCCTGCCGACCTTACCGGGACACCCGTCTACGATGCACGCGACGCCAGCTTCACCTTCGTGCGGGGGCCGGTCTTCCATAACCTCGTGCTGGTGGACGAGATCAACCGCGCGCCGCCGAAGGTCCAGTCGGCTCTGCTCGAGGCAATGGCCGAGCGGCAGGTGACGGCCGGCAACACCACCCACGCGCTTCCCGATCCCTTCCTTGTCATCGCCACGCAGAACCCCATCGAACATGACGGCACCTTCCCGCTGCCCGAGGCGCAGCTCGATCGTTTCCTGATGCATGTGGTGCTGGAACTGCCGGGCCTCGAGGACGAACGCCGGATCCTCGAACTGGTCGAGGGCGAGACGCGGGACGGAGCGGCCACGCCGGCCATGGCGATGTCGCCCGAAGAGCTGGGGGCGGCGCGGGCGGCGGTACGCGAGGTTCACCTGGCTCCGGAGCTGAAGGACTACATCGTCCGCCTGGTCGTGGCCACGCGCGACGAGACACTTGCGGGCGACATCGAACATGCGGCCTCTCCGCGCGGATCGCTGGCACTGGCGGCCGCGGCGCGGGCGCGGGCCTATCTCGAGGGGCGCGACTATGCCGTGCCCGATGATGTGGCGGCGCTGGCCGGTGACGCGCTGGCCCACCGCATGGGGCTGAGCTGGCGGGCCGTGGCCGAAGGAAAGACCGCGCGCGGCGTCATCGCGACGCTGCTCGACAGGGTCGAGCCGCTGTGACATCCGAGTGGCTTCCAGACGGGGCGACGATCCGGGCGCAGGGCCTGATCGCGCTGAGGCCGCTTGCCTTGTCGGCGACGCCGTCCCATGCGCTGGCCGCCCTGCCCGGAGGCTTCCCCACGCGACGCAAGGGGGCGGGGCTCGAGCCTGCCGATGTCCGCGAATATGTGCCGGGTGACGACATCCGCACCATGGACCGGGGTGCGACGGCGCGGACCGGAACGCTGCATGTCCGCCTGTTTCGCGAGGAACGCGACCGGGTGGCGTTGCTGGTGGCGGATTTCCGGCCGCAGATGTTCTGGGGCCTCAAACGCGCCTTCCGGTCGGTCGCCGCGGCCGAGATCCTGTCCCTGATCGGCTGGCAGGTCGTCGAATCCGGCGGCCGCGTGGGATTGCTGGCGGTCTCATCCGAGGGGCTGGTCGTCGTGCCGCCCCGGGCACGGGTGCGCGGAATGCTCGACGTCATCCGCGGCATGGTCGACTCCCACCGCGCCGGGCTCGGCGCGCTCGCCGCCGCCAGGTCCCCCGGGGATACGCGGCTGGATCACGCGCTGTTGCGGGCCGAGCGGCTTGTTCCATCCGGCTCGGAGATATTCGTCGCCTCGGGCTTTGACCGGCCCGGGCCGGACCTCGGTGACAATCTTGCCGCGCTGTCGCGCCGGCGTCGCCTGTCGCTGATGCTGGTGACTTCCGGGCCCGGTGGTCGCCTGCCGCAGGGGCTCTACCCGGTTCGGCTCGAGGACGGCAGGCGCATGCGCCTGCGCGTGACAGGGGACGGCTTGGGGGACGGCTCGGGCGGCAGCGACGAGGTCCGGATCGTCGGGGGCCATCGGGCCGCGGTGATAGACGCGGGGCTGCCGGTCGAGACAATCGCGGCCCGGCTGGCCGGAGGGGGTCTGCGCGAGGCCGCGGCATGAGCGGGCGCAGCATGACGCAGGACGCGATGCTGGCCAGCCTTCAGGACATCCGGCTTCCCGAGGCCAGCGCCGGCGCGGGCGTGGCGGATGTTTTCGTGGTCATCGGTCTGACGGCCCTGCTCGCCTTGGCGGTTCTGGCAGTGCTCGGTGCCCTGGGACTGCGCAATGCGCCCCTGCGCAGGGTGTCGATGCCGGTGCGGGTCGCCGAGGCGCTACGTCTGCCTGCCGGTCCGAGACGCGTCGCCCTGCTGCATCTGATCCGCGAACGCGACCCCCTGCGATACGCGGTGCTGGCGGAGGGGCATACGCTCTACCGGCGGGGGGGCCTGAAGCTCGAGGCGATCGAGGAAGAGGCGCGCAAGCTTGTTTGAATTCGCCGATCCCTGGTTCATGCTTGCCCTGCCGCTGCCCTTCGCCGTGGCACGGCTCTGGGGGCAGGCGCGCAGCCAGGATCGCGCCCTTTACGTGCCGGACCGCATCGGAGCGGCATTGCTGGCGGCCGGGGGCGGGGGGTCGCAGCTCTTGCGGGTGCCGTTGCGGGCGGGGCTGCTTGCCGCGGCATGGGTGTTTCTGGTGCTCGCTGCGGCGGGGCCAAGGGGTCTTGCCCCGGTCGATGCGCTGAAGGTGTCCGGGCGCGACCTGGCGCTCGTGATCGACCTGTCGGGGTCGATGGTGCGCGACGACTTCTTTCTCGACGGGGCGCCGATTACCCGGCTCGATGCGGTCAAGCGTGTCGGCGCCGAGTTCGCACGCCGCCGGGGCGGCGACCGGCTGGCGCTGATCGTCTTCGGGTCCGAGGCCTATTACGCGACACCATTCACCTTCGACGTCGAGGCGGTCGCGCAGCGCATCGAAGAGGCGGTGATCGGGATATCGGGCCGCGCCACGAACATTTCGGACGGGCTCGGGCTCGCGCTCAAGCGGATGGCAACGAGCGCGGCAGAGACGCGGGTCGTCATCCTGCTGTCGGACGGCGTCAACAACGCCGGGGCCACAAACCCGCGCGGGGTGGCCGATCTCGCCGCATCGATGGGAATCCGCGTCCATACCATCGCGATGGGTCCGAAGGATCTCGAGACCGCCGAGAAGGGCGAGCGCGGCGTGGTCGACGCCGCGACGCTGGCCGCCATCTCGGATATCTCGGGGGGCGAGACATTCCGGGTCAGAACCACCGAGGATCTCGAAGCGGTGGCGCGCGCGCTCGACCGTCTGGAAGCGACCGACAGCGACGGGCTCGCCGCCGAGGTCCATGCCGACTACTGGCCCTGGCCCGCAGGCGCTTCGCTCCTGCTGCTTCTGGCCTTCGCCTGGCGGGAAGTTGCATGAGCTGGCCAGAGATCGTGCTGCTGAGGCCCTGGTGGCTTCTGGCCCTCCCGGTGCTGGGTTTGCTGACCTGGCTGCTCTGGCGGCGAAGCGGTGCGCTTGGCGACTGGGCACGGGCGGCCGATCCTGCGCTGCTGCGCGCGATGGAGCGGCTTGGCCATGTGGACCGGGCTTCTGACGGCAATCGGATGCTCCTGCTTTTCGCAACGTCGGCGGCACTGATGGTTCTCGGCCTGGCGGGACCCGCCGTCGAGCGGCGCGATACCCTGTCCTTCCGAAATCTCGACGGCGTGATCTTCGCCGTGGATGCCTCGGCCAGCGTCACGGAGGATGCCGGCTGGGAGCAGTTGCTGCTGACCGGGCGCTTCGCTCTTTCCGCACTGGGAACCCGGCCGGGCGGTATCGTTGTCTATGCCGGGGATGCCTATGTCGCCTCGGACCTGACGAACGATCACCTGCAGCTCGGTCAGACCTTCTCGCTCATCGGGCCGCAGACCGTGCCGGACCCGGGATCGCGCCCCGAACGGGCGCTGGCGCTCGCGGCCGACCGGTTGGAGACCTCCGGCGTGATCGCGGGCGACGTGCTGCTGTTCACCGACGGCGCGGGGCTGGGCCCCGCCTCGCTTCTGGCAACCGAGCGGCTGGCCGGTCTCGATGCGCGCCTGTCGCTGGTGGGGCTGCACGGCGCGACGCCGGAGATGGAAGCGCATGCGCGTCTCGGCAATGGCCGTGTCTTCGCGGCGAGCGAGGTGGAGGCGCTTGGTCGCTTCCTGTCCGAGACTGCACCTACCAGGCTCGAGATGCAGCAGTATCCCATGATCTTCTGGCGCGACATGGGGCGTTATCTGCTGGTCGCCGCGATGGTGCCGGTCTGCCTCCTGTTCCGGAGGGGCAACGCATGAAGGCTGCAGTCGCCATCGCATTCGGGGCCCTGCTGCTGGGCGTCCTTCTGGGCGGGGCCGCGCCCTTCGGACGCGTGCTGCTTGCCATCGGCGCGCCGGGTCTGGCGGCGCCGTTCTTCGCCGATCCGGCCTGGCGCGGCGTCGCGGCCTATCGTGACGGCGACCACGACGCGGCGGCACGGGCCTTCGAGGCGGCGGGAAGCATGTACAATCTGGGCAATGCGCTGGTTCGGGCGGGAAGATACGCGGCCGCGCTCGAAGCCTACGATCTGGCGGTCGCGCGGGATGGCGATGCCGCAGCGCGCGCGAATTTCGACGTGGTGACGGCCTATTACGCCGGCCTGGGGATCGACGCGGAAACCATCAGCCTCTTCGGCGAACGCAAGATCGGGGCGTCCGAGGAAAGTTTCGTCGCCCGCGGCAACGCGCGCGCCGCGGGCAGCGGCAGCGAGGTCACGAACACCAACACGATGCTTGGTCTCGCCCAGCTCGAAAGTCACGGAGAGCAGTCCGTCAGGCAGATCTTCGACGACAAGTTCATCGTCGCCGACGAACGCTGGCTGACCCAGCTCGACGACGTGCCGGGCGCGTTCATGGCCGCGCGCATCGCGCAGGAACACAAGCGCCGTCGCGATCTCGGACTTGCACCGCCGGCGCCGGAGGATCCAAGGTGATCCGTCCTGCCGTGCTCCTTGCCATGCTGCTGTCGCCGGTCTGGGCCACTGCGCAGTCGCTCGAGGTGAGTCCCGGCGAACTTCGCCTGAGCGTCGAGGTCGATCCGCAGGACAGCGTGCCGGTGGTGGGAGAACAGGTGCTTATCACCATTCGCGGCCAGTACCGGCGTCACGTCACCCGCGAGACCCTCGTTCAGCCCGCGCTCGAGAGTTTCAGCTGGGCGCAGCTGGGACCGGACAGCTGGCGCGAGGACAGGGTGGACGGCCAGAGCGTGAAGATCTTCACCCGGCGCATGGCGCTTTACCCGGACACAGCGGGAACGCTCGAGATCGGCTCCTTCACCCAGAAGCTTACACTGACGGATGAGGGCGATGACTGGTTCGAGCACGAGATCCTGTCGGAACCTGTGCAACTGATGGTGGAGCCCGCCCCGGTGCATAAGGGCTGGTGGTTTCCTGTCCGGGCCCTTCGGATCTCGGATGACTGGTCCAATGCACCCGATCAGCTTCAGCCGGGCGAGGGTGTCCTGCGGGTGATCCGGCTCGAGGCCCTGGGCGTGACGCCCGAGATGATTCCGCCGATGCCGGAACTCGTATCTCCCTCCGCGATGATCTTTGCCCATCCCGAGCGCAGGATGGCCGAGCTGACCCCGGAGGGTCCGGTGACCTATGCCTACTGGCGCTGGACGATCCGCCCGACCAACGGGGTGTCCGCCATCGTCGAACCGATCACGCTGCGCTATTTCGATACGGTCAACCGGGTGGAACGCGAGGCGACCATCTCGCCGCAGCGCGTCGCCTTCGGGGATCCGGTGCCGCTGCCCGGCGGCGGAGCGCCGCGGATCAGGCAGGGCACCGCCAGCCTTCCGGGGTGGCCTCTCCTTGCGGTGGCGCTGGCGACCTTCGCGCTCGTCCTCGGCCTGGGTGCCCGGCGCGCGCATTTCGCGCGCAACGGCGGGCTGGCGCGACCGCCGCTGCTCGACCCCCTCGCGTATCGTCTGAGATGGGCCGCCCGTTTCGGGGATGTCCGGCGCGCCACTGCCCTTGCGCATCGTCTCGTCTCGCGCAGCGGCAAGGGCAAGAAGGCCCTGAAGCGCATGGATCGGCTGGTGTTCGATCCGAAGGCACGGGGAAGCGACGTCATCCCGCTGGTGCGGGAGCTCTTGCGGGCGCAGCGCGCGTGACGCCCTGCGGGGCATCCCTTCCACTTAAAAGTTGAAAACGAAGCTGAAGGCCTTAGCGTTACCGCAAGGGAGAATCAAATGCATGCCATGGGATGCCGCACAGAGCCACGCGCGCTGTCGAGTGTGCTCATCGTGGACGATCATCCGCTTTACTGCGATGCGCTGACAGCGACATTGCAAAGGGCGTTCGATCGCTGCGATGTCCTCACCGCGACCAGCCTCAGCGAAACACTGGCCATTCTCGACGGGGGGTTTGAACCGGATCTGGTCATGCTCGACCTGAAGCTGCCCGACGTCACCGGCATTTCCGGGTTCGAGCAGCTCAGGCAGCGCGTCAGGGGCACCAGCATCCTGGTGATATCTTCGCTGGCCTCGCACGAGCTTGTCCGCGAACTGCTGGATCGCGGTGCCATGGGCTTCCTGCCGAAGGAGAGCCCCGCGTCCGTGCTGCGGGAGGCGGTGCAGGAGGTCATCGAGGGCCGGCGCTACGTGCCCCCCGCTTACCGCAGCATCGCAAGCGGTGCGGGCCAGCGCGACGAACCCTGCGCCTATCGCTCCAATCCGCAGCTTGCGGCGCTGACGCCGCAGCAGAAGCGCATTCTCAAGCTGATCTCGGAGGGCAATCCCAACAAGCTGATCGCCTACGAGCTCGACCTCGCGGAGACGACCGTGAAAGCCCATATCACCGCGCTGCTTCGCCGGCTCGGCGTCACCAACCGGACGCAGGCAGCGGTACTGGTGGAATCCATGACGGCCCAGGCGGGAAATACGCCCGAAGTGCGCGCTTTCCTCAAGAACTGATGGACGGCGCTGCACCCAGGGTGTCGCCACGGTTCCTCAGGGTCGGGCGGTCCGCATTGCGCGATGCCGAAAGCGCCGTGCTCGAGGCGGTGCGCGCGATCGACCTCTGCGCGACGCGCTTCGTGCTAGTCTTCCTGCCCGAGACGCTCGACCCGCATGAGCTCAGCGGCCTGCTGAGCCGGCACCTCGATGGGGTGCCCTTCTTCGGATGCACCACGGCAGGACAGATCACGGGCAACGGTTATGAAGACGATGCGCTGTTGCTGCTGGCCTTTCCGAAGGAGAATTTCCGTTGCGCCTCGCTTTTGCTCGACACGCTGGCGCCGTTCTCCGAAACCCAGGTCGCGACGCGGGCGAAGCGGCTGTCGAACAATTTCAACACCACCGCGGGCTGGAACCGTCTGGGCTTTCTCTTCACCGACGGGTTGTCCAAGCAGGAGGACCTTCTCGCCTCGACGCTCGATACCGTGCTGGGCGGGTTTCCCATCTTCGGAGGCTCGGCGGGCGACGGCTTCCGCTTCGAGAAGACCTTCCTGTTGTGCAATGGAGAGATCCACTGCAATGCCGCCCTGCTTCTGCTTGTCGAGACGGACCTCGAGTTCCAGGGGCTCGGTTTCGACCACTTCCTGCCCTCGGGTCCGCAGATCGTCATAACCGACGCCGATCCGGACGAGCGGCTGGTCTACGAGATCAACGGCGCGCCGGCGGCGCAGGAATATGCCGACCTCGTGGGCTGCGCCGTCGAGGACCTGTCGCCGCAGATCTTCGCCGAATATCCCATGCTTCTGCGCCACAACCAGCGTTTCTACGTACGTGCCGTAAGGAACGTGACCGAGACGGATGCCCTGTCGTTTCTGGCGGCGATCGATGACGGGCTCATCCTGACGCTGGGCCGCGGCAAGGAGATCATCGAGACTCTGGAAGCGGGGCTCGATCTCTGCGACCGCAAGGGCCAGGCGCCGGATTTCATTCTGGGATTCGACTGCGCGCTCCGCAAGCTCGAGATCCGGCAGAAGCAGCTGGACCGGCGCGTGTCCGAGATCTTCCGCAATCACCGCGTGCTCGGATTCAACACCTACGGAGAGCAGCAGTCCGGGGTTCACATGAACCAGACCTTCGTCGGCGTGGCCTTCTTCGAACCCGAACCCAGGGCGATCACGCCATGACCCTGACCGGCGGCACGCGGGATCTGCCGGCGGACGTCCAGATCCATCGGCAGGAAAAGATCATCCGGGCGCTGATCCGCCGCGCTGACCGGCAGAACGACATCGGCACGTCGGCATTCCGGGCCTTCCAGTCCGCCATCGCCCTTCAGGAACGCGTCGATGCGCAGACACGCGACCTGAAGCGGGCTGAAACCGAACTCGAGAGCGTCCGATACGAGCGCGAAAGGACGCGCCGCAGCCTCGTCGATGCGCTTTCCTCGATGGCGGACGGCTTCGCGCTCTTCCTCGACGGGCAGCTTCACGTCACCAACGATTTCTTTCTCAGCCTGCTTCCCGACACATCGTCGCTGATCGCTCCGGGCCTTGGCATCGAAGGCTTCTTCGATCTGATCTCGAGCAGCACCGAGTTCGTGTCCTCGGACCGGAACCTGTCGGATGTCGCGGCGGCGCTCGTGCAGCCCCGCAGCAGCATCGCGGTGGTCATCGGCTTCCGGCGGGACCGCTGGTACAATCTGAACGCCCAGCAGACGTCGGATGACAACGTGCTGGTGCTGCTGACGGACATTACCGAACTGGTCCGGCGCAACCGGTTCGAGAAAGAGACGCTGATCGACTTCCAGAAGGATTACCTGAAGGCGGTCTTCCAGAACATGAGCTCGGGCGTCTGCACGGTCGCGGCAACCGGGCAGGTGCTGATGTTCAACCTGAAGTTTCAGGACCTGCTGGGTCTCGGCCGCAACGAGCTGACGGCGGGCGTGCATGTGGACGAGCTGTTCCGCAGCCTGATGTCGCGCGAACTGATCCGGGCGGATGACATCAGGGTGCTGCTCGACTGGCGCGACGCCCTCGGCAACCGCGAGTTCGTCCAGCATCTCGTGCGGCGGCGTGACGGACAGGTGATCAACATTCATGCCTACCGACTGCCGGACGGCGGCTACGTGATCGAGCTGAAGGACGTGACGCTCGAGGTGCGCAATACCGAAACACTGGAAGAGCGCGTCCGCGAGCGCACGGCGGAGCTGACGAAGGCCAACGACAGGCTTCGCAGCGAATATGGCGAAAAGGCACGGGTCGAGGAGCAGCTTCGTCTCGCCAAGGAGCGGCTCGAGGCGGCGATGTCTTCGAAGACACGCTTTCTTGCCGCGGCAAGCCACGATCTGCTGCAGCCGATCAACGCGGCGCAGCTGATGATATCCACCCTGAAGGAGGCGACCCGCGACACCGAATTCCAGCAGCTGGTCGAGCGGCTCGACGGCTCGTTCACCTCGGCCGAACAGCTGCTGAGGTCGCTGCTCGACATCTCGCGGCTGGAAAGCGCGAGCCCGGATGACGTGTCGCTGGGCGCGGTGGGCCTGCACGCCATCCTCGCCGGGATATACAGCGACCAGGTGCTGAACGCGGCGCAGCGCCAGATCTCGCTGGACTTCGTGCCCTGCTCGGCAACGGTCCTGTCCGACCCGATCTACCTGCTGCGCTCGATCCAGAACCTCGTCGTGAATGCGATACAGTACACCCGGCCGGGCGGGCGTGTGCTGGTCGGGTGCCGCCGGCACGGCCGCACCGTCGAACTGCAGGTATGGGATACCGGGATCGGCATCCCGCGTCGCGAGCAGAAACGCGTGTTCGAGGAATTCGCGCGGGCCGAGGGCACGGCGCTTGCCACGGGCATGGGGCTCGGCCTGTCTGTGGTCGAACGTGCGTGCCGCCTGCTTGGCCACAAGCTGTCGCTGCGCTCGAAACCCGGGGTGGGATCGGTCTTCTCGATCACGATGGAAGTGGTCGATGGCCCCGTGAAGCCAGAGGAGCCGACAAGCTTTCTTCCGGAGTCCGAGACCCGTGCCCTGGACCAGATCGTGCTGGTGATCGAGAATGACGAGGACGTGCTCTTCGCCACGACGCAATGGCTCGAGCGTGCGGGGGCGGGGGTTCTGCCGGCGCGCTGCATCTCTGAAGCGGTCGCCTTCGTCAACGACATGGGAATGCCGCCCGATATCATACTCGCCGACTACCAGCTCGACGATGGCGAGACGGGCATCGACGCGATAACGCGGATCCGCGACATGGCGGACAGCGACGTGCCCGCGATCGTGATCACCGCCAACCGCAGCGAAAGCATCCGTCAGGTGGGAACGCTCAAGGGTGTGTCCTTCATGACCAAACCCGCCAAGCTGTCGCGTCTGCGGCGGCTAATCGACTGGAAGACGAGCGATACCTACAAAGGTCGGAAGTGACTTCGAGCGGCGACAGTCTAGGCTTTTCAGGGGGAGGACGACGCATGTTCCATCACGCCAGAACGCTGGCCATCGTGCTGGCCCCTGTGCTGGCCGTATGTCTGGGACCGGCAGCGGCCCGGTCCGGGCAGGCCGGTGCAGAGCAGACCTATGACCTGCTGTTCCGGACGGGAACGCTGGACGGGATCGACGGCGCCGGCGCGCTGGTCTACGAACGCGACGTCGTCAGCGCGCTTTCTCCCGAGGCCGCAGAGCGCGACAGCGGCACAGTGGTGCTGAAACTCGGCGACGGCGGCGAGGACATGGCACGGCTCGAGCTGCGCCAGGGCGACCGGCACCGGGGCCTCGGCGTGTTCCCGGCGAGCGTCGGCAATCCGATGATCATGTATTTCTACGAATCCGCGGTGCGCGACATGGCCGAGGCGGCGGGCGGCAGCCCGTTCTACATCCGCAACCGTGTGAAGGACGCACTGATCCGGCCGAGCGAGATGGAGACCGGCGAGGCTGTCTTCGACGGAAGGACGGTGCCCACGACGACCATCGCACTGCGCCCCTTCGCCGAGGATCCGAACCGTGACCGCATGAAGGGGTTCGGCGACCTCGTTCTCAGCGTCACCATGTCCGAGGAGGTGCCAGGCTGGTATCTGAGCCTTGTCGCGGAGGCCACGGGCGCGGACGGGCCGGTCTACCGCTCGTCGCTGACGCTTGACGGGGTCGAGGCGGCGCAATGACGCGACTGGCGCATGTCCTGGCACTTGGCGTGGCGGCGATGCCCTTTGATACCGCCGCGCAGGACGTGGCCGAGCGGTTCAACGACTACCCGACGGTGGCGCGGGCCGATTATGTCTTCGCCTGCATGGCGACCAACGGACAAAGCCGTACCGCACTCGAGAAATGCGCGTGCTCCATAGACGAGATCGCATCGATCCTGCCCTATGAAAAATATCTCGAAGCCGAGACGGTGCTCTCGATGCGCCGCGTCGGAGGGGAGCGGATGGAGGTGTTCAGATCGGTCGACAGCAGCGGCATCGTGGCCGAGCTCAAGCGCGCGCAGGCAGAGGCCGAGATGGTCTGCTTCTAGGTCGCGACGGATGACTCAGGACACGGGTTCCTTGGGCAGCGTCCGCTCGAAACGATTGCCTTCGGTATCGGTCGCATGAATGGTGAAGGTTTCCGATCCGTTGTCGTTGTAGCCGAAACGGAACACCGGGTTCTCGGAGATCGAGATGCCCCCCTCCATCGTGAAAAGCAGTTCCTCGCCCTGGTATACCTCGAGATGGTCGATGAAATGCGCATTGATGAAGAGATGCGTGACCTGATCGCGCTGCAGCCCCGAGTAGTTGGGGTGCCGTATCATGATCTGCGCCTCGCGCCGCGCCGTGCTCATCGCGGGTTCGTCAAAGCTCCTGAGCTTCATCTCTCCCATCGCGGCCAGCGCCGATGCGGGGTCGCGGGTCGCGGGGGCCGAGCAGCCGCCGGATGCCTTCACGAAGCGGCCCGTCATGAAAAGCCCGTCTTCGGTTCGGGCGATCACCCGGACGTTGGAATACTGGTTCACACGCACCCGGATCTCGAAATCGAGCGGGGCCATCCCCTCGGAGAAGGTGAACTCTCCGGCAACGGGCGCGGGGTTCTCGTCTATGACGACGGTCGCCCTTGTGATGGCGGGCGAGATGTCGGTCTGCCTGAGCAGGAGCGGAACCGTCGCGGCATCATTGGCGCGGTAAGGCGCTTCGAGCGTCAGCAGCGCGCTCCCGTCCGACACCGTCGCCTCTCCCAGCACATCGTCGCGCAGCGCGTCCCAGGTCGGACTTTCGGTCAGAGGATTTGGTATCGTCTCCCCTGCGAAACCGGCCGTGGCAACGGTTGTGAGAAACAAGGCTCCCCATACAAGACCCGCCTTCATCACGCTCCTCCTCGCGATCGCGTCGGGGACAGTATCGCGAGATTCCGGCGAAAAGTACATCGCGACCTCAGTGCCTGTCTGCCGGCGCCAGGGAAAGCGGGAGCCGGCCAGGCGCGAGGAGCGGAAACATGTTCGAGGCCGTGATCGTCGTGTGTCTGGGGCTCGCGGGTCCGCCCTGTCGCGACCAGCTCGTGGCGGGCTACGAGGCGCCTGACAGGGCGGGCTGCGAGAACCTGCTTGGCACCGATCCACCCCCTGTTCCTGAGGGCCAGACGCCGCTCTGCAAGCCCGCAGGACAGGCGCTGCCCGTCGTCGAGGTGGCCGAAGGCGTTTTCGTCCATCAGGGCCACATCGAAGAACCGGACGTCGTCAACGCCGGGGATGTCGCCAACATCGGTTTCGTGATCGGGTCCGACAGCGTGGCGGTGATCGACACGGGCTCGGCCCGCTGGATCGGCGAGGCGCTGTGGCGCAGCATCCGGCGGCGTACGGACCTGCCGGTAAGCCACGTGATCCTGACCCACATGCACCCCGACCACGTCTTCGGAACGGAGGTATTCGTCGAGGCGGGGGCAGAGGTGGTAGGCCACGCGAACCTGTCGCGCGACCTGTCCGACCGGGCCGGCAACTACCTCGAAAGCCTCGCGCGAGAGATCGGGGCGGATGCCTTCCTCGGCACGCGCTCCCCGGAGGTCACGGTTGCGGTCGGCCAGGTTCTGACGCTCGATCTGGGAGGGCGCGCACTTGAACTGAGGGCCTGGCCCCCGGCGCATACCGGTTGCGATCTGACGGTCCTCGACAGGCGCAGCGGAACGATGTTCGCGGGCGATCTGGTCTTTGACGGTCACATTCCCGCGCTCGACGGCAGCCTGCGGGGGTGGCAGCGCGTGCTGGGAGAGCTTCGGGCGATGGAGATCGCGCGGGTGGTGCCGGGCCACGGGAATGCGGCGCTGGACTGGCCCGACGGGTCGCAGGACCTCCTGCGCTATCTGGACGTTCTGGAGTCGGACACGCGCGCCGCGCTCGACCGAGGCCAACGCATGGGCGATGCGGTCAGGACCATCGCGGCGGGCGAGGCCGGACACTGGCAGCTTTTCGAAGCCTACAACGCCCGCAATGCCACCGTGGCCTTCACCGAACTGGAATGGGAATAGCACGCCTTCGCGCGAAGCCCACCTGTCAGTCCGGCATCTTCACGGCGTTGCCGAGCATCCGGGCGATCGTGAAGAGCCTTCGCTCGATCAGTTGCGGCGTCTCGCAAAGATATGTGATCGACTGGCTCCGGTCGGAATAGATCAGTTGATCCCAGTCCAGCTTCTCCTCGAGCGCGTCCATGCGGTCGAAGTCCGGATCTTCCGCGTCCGAAAGCCGGTCCATCTCGAGCCGCGTCGCGTCGATCGTCTCGGAAAGCCGTATCTGGCTCAGAGAGAAATCCCCGATCCCCGCGATGATGCGGGTGCGCCGCCGGTCGAGCAGGTCGAAGGTCCGGCTGAACACCTGACCCAGCAGAACCGGATCGCCATCATGCGCCCGTGCGAAGCTTTCTACCTCGGGGGCCAGGCTTTCCGGGTCGATGCGCCGCAGCGCCAGCTTGTCCGCGAAAGCGGCGGCGTCCGGGGGAAGATCCGCCGCCGTGCCCGTCTGCGGCAGCGGGAATTGCCACATCAGGGCGGGCGAGAGCCTGTCCACCTTTCGCTGGATGCACGGCCAGGTCGGGTCGGCGTAATCCGCGCCCCACGCCCCCGATGCGCCAACCGCGAGACCCGCCGCCAGCGCGATGATCGATGAAGGTATCGGCATGTTCCCCTCCCGCGCGATGCTGCATGCGCCAGTCTCTCCTGAATCGAATATAGGCCAATGTGCACCATAGTCGTAGTTGTTCGGTTCAAAGGTCTTGTCTTATCTTCTTCTTAACAAATCTGCCGTCCGGGCGGAGCAGGGGAGGATATCGATGAAGACGCGCGCGGCGGTTGCGCTCGAGGCTGGCAAGGCGCTCGAGGTCATGGAGGTGAACCTTGACGGTCCGAAGGCCGGCGAGGTTCTGGTCGAGATCAAGGCGACGGGGATCTGTCACACGGACGAGTTCACGCGTTCCGGGGCGGATCCGGAGGGTCTTTTCCCGTCGATCCTGGGCCATGAGGGGGCGGGTGTCGTGCTCGAGGTGGGCGAGGGCGTCACGACGCTGAAGCCCGGGGACCACGTCATCCCGCTCTATACCCCCGAATGCCGGCAGTGCCACTCGTGCCTGTCGGGCAAGACCAACCTCTGCACCGCGATCCGCAACACGCAGGGCAAGGGGCTGATGCCGGACGGGACGACGCGGTTCTCGATGCTCGACGGCACGCCGATCCATCACTACATGGGCTGCTCGACCTTCGCCAATCACACGGTGATGCCCGAGATCGCGCTGGCCAAGGTGCGCGAGGACGCGCCCTTCGACAAGATCTGCTACATCGGCTGCGGCGTGACCACGGGGATCGGGGCGGTGATCAACACGGCGGGCGTCGAGATCGGGGCGACGGCGGCGGTCTTCGGGCTGGGCGGCATCGGGCTCAACGTGATCCAGGGCCTGCGCATGGCGGGCGCGGACATGATCATCGGCGTGGACCTGAACGACGGCAAGGAGGAGATGGCCCGCAAGTTCGGCATGACGCATTTCGTGAACCCCTCGAAGGTCGAGAGCACGGTGCAGGCGATCGTGGACCTGACGAAGCGCGGCGCGGACCAGATCGGGGGCGTGGACTATTCCTTCGACGCGACGGGCAACGTGAAGGTGATGCGCGAGGCGCTGGAATGCTCGCACCGGGGCTGGGGGGTTTCGGTGATCATCGGGGTGGCGCCGGCGGGTGCCGAGATCGCGACGCGCCCGTTCCAGCTGGTGACGGGTCGGGTCTGGAAGGGCACGGCCTTCGGCGGGGCGAAGGGACGCACGGACGTGCCGAAGTTCGTGGACTGGTACATGGACGGCAAGATCGAGATCGACCCGATGATCACCCACAAGCTGACCCTCGACGAGATCAACCGCGGCTTCGATCTCATGCACGAAGGAAAGTCCATCCGCGCCGTCGTGGAGTTCTGAGCGATATGGATCTCGAGGTCGTAAGCGAGAACCGGAGCTTCGGGGGGGTTCAGTCGGTCTACCGGCACAGCTCGAACGCCTGCGGATGCGAGATGACCTTCGGGGCCTATCTGCCGCCGCAGGCCGCGACCGGGCCGGTGCCCGTGCTGTGGTATCTGTCGGGGCTGACCTGCACCCATGAGAACGCGATGACGAAGGGTGGATTGCAGGAGCATGCGGCGAGGCACGGGCTCGCCCTCATCTTCCCGGACACATCCCCGCGCGGCGACGCGGTCGCGGATGACGAGGCCTATGACCTCGGAAAGGGCGCCGGCTTCTACGTCAACGCCACGCAGTCGCCCTGGTCCTCGCATTACCGCATGCATGACTACATCGTGAACGAGCTGCGTGAAGCCGTTGTCAGCAACCTCCCGGTACAGGATCGTCATGGAATAACGGGACATTCCATGGGCGGTCATGGTGCGATGACGATTGCCATGCGCAACGCTGAGTTGTATGAATCACTCTCGGCCTTCGCGCCGATCTCGCATCCCACGCGGTCGGACTGGGGCCGCAAACAGCTGTCCGCCTATCTGGGCAGCGACGAGAGCACATGGGCCGAACATGACGCGACCCTGCTGGTGGAGGAACATGGCTGGAAGGGCGACATACTGATCGACCAGGGGGCCTCGGACCAGTTCCTGGACCTGCTGAAGCCCGAAGAACTCGCGGCGGCGATGACCCGGCGCCGGCAACCCGGACAGATCCGCATGCAGCCGGGTTACGACCACTCGTATTTCTTCGTGAGCACTTTCGCGGGTGATCACGTTGCCTGGCACGCCGAGCGACTGAACTGAGACCCTGAAGCGCGACAAGGAAAAAGGACGACCGAATGTATCCAAGACTGTTATCGGCCCTGGCGATCGCAACGTTGCCTCTTGCCGCACTCGCGCAAAGCCCCGTCGAGGGCGATGCCGCGGCGGGCGAAAAGGTATTCAGGAAATGCATGGCCTGCCATGCGGCAGGCGAGGGTGCCGAGAACAAGGTCGGGCCGCAGCTGAATGGCGTCGTCGGCCGGCCAGTCGCCTCGGTCGAGGACTTTTCCTATTCGGACGCGCTGGTGAAGCTCGGGGAGGAGGGCAAGACCTGGACCCCCGAGGAGCTGGACGCTTTCCTGACGAAGCCCCGCGACTATGCGAAGGGCACGAAGATGAGTTTCGCGGGCCTGCGCAAGGAGGATGAGCGGGCCGACGTGATCGCGTATCTCGCGACCTTCCAGGGGGAAGGAAGCTGAGAACCTGAATGGGTCCCTCCGGCCGCACGGGGCCGGAGGGATCGAGCCGCGTGGGATCCCTGGGGGTCTGGCGCACAGATTGCGGCACTGACGCCGCACCAAGGGAGGAGAATACAAATGAGAAGGCTGTTACTGACTTCCTGTATCGCGTTCGGCCTGGCCACCACGGCCTTCGCCAATGATGATCTGATCGAAAAGATGAATGACCCCACCCAATGGGCCATTCAGACCGGCGATTACAAGAACCAGCGCTATTCCCAACTCGACAAGATCAACAAGGACAACGTCGGGGATCTGCAGGTCGCCTGGACGTTCTCTACCGGTGTCCTGCGCGGTCACGAGGGCTCGCCCCTCGTGGTCGGGGACGTGATGTATGTCCATACGCCCTTCCCGAACATCGTCTACGCGCTTGATCTCGCGAACGAAGGCAAGATCATCTGGAAGTACGAGCCCAAACAGGATCCGGACGTCATCCCGGTGATGTGCTGCGACACGGTCAACCGCGGTGTCGCCTATGCCGACGGCAAGATCTTCCTCCATCAGGCCGACACCAAGGTCGTCGCGCTCAACGCCGAGGACGGCTCGGTCGTGTGGGAAGTCCAGAACGGCGATCCGTCGAAGGGCGAGACCAACACCGCGACCGTGCTCCCGGTGAAGGACAAGGTGATCGTCGGCATATCCGGCGGCGAGTTCGGCGTCCGGGGTCATGTGACCGCCTACAGCATCGAGAACGGCGAGATGCTCTGGCGGGCCTATTCGATGGGACCGGATTCCGACATCCTTGTGGATCCGGAGCAGACAACCCATCTGGGCAAGCCGGTCGGCGAGAACTCGGGCACCAATACCTGGGAAGGCGACCAGTGGCAGATCGGTGGCGGCACCACATGGGGCTGGTACTCGGTCGATCTTGACGAGAACCTGTTCTATTACGGCACGGGCAACCCCTCGACCTGGAACCCTGCGCAGCGTCCCGGCGACAACCGCTGGTCCATGACCATCATGGCCCGCGACATCGACACCGGCATGGCGAAATGGTTCTACCAGATGACGCCGCATGACGAGTGGGACTTCGACGGGGTCAACGAGATGATCCTGACCGAGCAGGAAGTCGACGGGACCGAGCGCAAGCTGCTGACCCACTTCGATCGCAACGGTCTGGGATACACGCTTGACCGCGTGACGGGCGAACTGCTTGTCGCCGAGAAGTACGACCCGGTAGTGAACTGGACCACGGGCGTCGACATGGATCCGGCCTCCGAGACCTACGGACGCCCGGCCGTCGTCGCGCAGTACTCCACCGAACAGAACGGCGAGGACGTGAACTCCACCGGCATCTGTCCGGCGGCTCTCGGCACGAAGGACCAGCAGCCCGCTGCCTACGATCCGAACCTGAAACTGTTCCTGGTGCCGACCAACCACGTCTGCATGGACTATGAACCCTTCCGGGTGTCCTACACTGCCGGCCAGCCCTATGTCGGTGCGACGCTCGCGATGTATCCGGCTCCGGACAGCCATGGCGGCATGGGCAACTTCATCGCCTGGGACGGCGTCAAGGGCGAGATTGTCTGGTCCAACCCGGAGCAGTTCTCGGTCTGGTCGGGCGCGCTCGCGACGGCCGGCGGCATCACCTTCTACGGGACGCTGGAAGGCTACCTGAAAGCGGTGAGCACCGAGACCGGCGAGGAGTTGTTCAAGTTCAAGACCCCCTCCGGGATCATCGGCAACGTCATGACCTACGAGCGGGACGGTCAGCAATACGTCGCCGTCCTCTCGGGCGTCGGTGGCTGGGCCGGGATCGGCCTCGCGGCTGGCCTGACCAATCCGAACGACGGTCTGGGCGCGGTGGGTGGTTATGCCGCTCTCAGCGACTACACCGCGCTTGGCGGCCAACTGACGGTCTTCAGGCTGTCGAACTGACCTCAGGTTGAAAACGGGCGGTCCGCATGCATTCGGAAGTTGCGTGCGGGCCGTTCCATGTCGATCACCCAGTAATGTCACCAATCTGATGAGAGGTTCGCGCAATGAAGCGTAGCGCAACGATCCTGTTTGCCGCCATCTCGATACCCGCCATGGCATTCGCCTGGAGCGACCAGCCGGTCGACGCTGCGAAGCAGGCGGACAATCCCGAAATCGCGTCCGACTACGAAGACGGAGGCAAGTATTTCACCGTCGACGACATTCCGACCTTCAACGTCGCGGAGGACGGGACCGTCGACTGGCCGACCTTTTCCGGTTTCCGCCGCTACCACGCGGAATGCCACGTCTGCCACGGACCGGACGGCGAAGGATCGACCTATGCGCCGAAGATTAAGAACTCTGCCGTGAACATGGGCTACTACGACTTCTACGACGTCGTCGTGAACGGTCGCCAGAACGGCAACTCGGTCATGCCGCACTTCGGCGACAATCCCAACGTGATGTGCTATCTCAACGATATCTACGTCTATCTCAAGGCACGCGGCATGGATGCGATCCCGCGCGGACGTCCGGCCAAGAAGGAGGCCAAGAGCGACGCCATCGGCGAGGAAGAAAATGCCTGCATGGGCTGACGGTTTCATCGGGGCGGTTGCGGGGCTGGCCTTCGCAACGCTCTGCGCCGCGCCGCTGGGGGCGCAGACCTCGGATCTTGTCTCTGACAACGCGTTCCGGGTCTGCGCCGATCCGGCGAATGCGCCGATGTCGATGCAGGACGGGTCGGGCTACGAGAACAAGCTGGCAGAGCTTTTCGCCGATAACCTCGATCTGCCGGTGCAATACACCTGGTATCCGATGGCCACCGGCTTCATCCGCCAGACGCTGATGGCAAAGCGCTGCGACGTGGTCATGGGCTATGCGCAGGGCGACGAGATGGTGTTGAACACGAACCACTATCTTACCTCGGTCTACACCCTGATCGTGCCGGAGCGAGGGGATCTGGCCGGCGTGACCGCTCTCGAGGATCCCGCGCTGAAGGGAAAGCGCATCGGGGTCATCGCGGGCACGCCGCCGGCCGCCCACATGGCCCGGCTCGGGCTGATCGGCAAGGCACGGCCCTACAACCTCGTCGTCGACCGCCGCGTGGAAAGCCCGGCCGAGAACATGCTCGACGACCTCACGGCCGGCGAGATCGACGCGGCGATCCTGTGGGGACCGATCGGGGGGCCGCTGGTCAAGGCCGAGCATCCGGACATGAAGGTCATCCCGCTGATCCACGAGGAGACGGCGCCGCGCCTGTTCTACCGTATCACGCTTGGCGTGCGGCAGGGCGAGAAGGTCTGGGAGCGCAAGCTCAATTCCCTGATCCGCCGGAACCAGGACGAGATCAACGCCATCCTCGCGTCGGCGGGTGTGCCGATGGTCGACGACATGGGCACCGCGATGCTGGAGCCTGCCGAGTGAAAGCGCTTCTGCTGGCTCTGGTCCTGGCGGCCAAAGGCAGCGCGGCGCAGCAGGTTCCCGAACCTCCGGGCTACCGGTTGGAGGAATACCGCGCGCCGGTGCCCTCGACGCTGACGGGCGGCACGGTAATCGGCGCCGAAGAGGCGCATGTTCTCTGGCAAAGGGGCGTCGCATTCATCGACGTGCTGCCGCAGGCACCCAGACCCCGGAACCTGCCGGAAGGCACGATCTGGCGGGACAAGCCGCGCGACAGCATCCCGGGCGCGATCTGGCTGCCGAATGTTGGCTACGGCGACATAGCAGAAGCCACGGCTGCGTATTTCCGGCGCGGCCTCGAGAAGGCAACCGGGGGCGACCCCGATGTGCCGGTCGTGATCTTCTGCCTTGAGGAGTGCTGGATGAGCTGGAACGCCGCCAGACGCGCCGTCGAATGGGGCTATGGCGCGGTCAACTGGCTTCCCGACGGCACGGACGGATGGGCCTTCCAGGGCTACCCGCTCGAGCGGATCGCACCGGAAGAGCCGCAACCCTGACGCCGGAGAGTCATTCCCTGACAAGGAAGGTGCCGAAGGCGCGGGGGCCGTCGCAGACGTCCACGGTCGCCGTCAGCTCGAGGCTTTGGGCGTCGAGGGTCATCAGCGTGTTGTCGAACCAGTTGACGAAGGCCACGCCACTGCCGTCCGGCAGGGTGTCGATGCCTTCCGGATACTCGCCCGCCTCAAGCGTCGCCACCGTCTTGAGGCTGTCGAGTGCGATCACGCTGATCGTCCCGGCATACTGGTTCGTGACGAAGGCCCGCCCGCCTGCGAAGGCGATGCCATAGGGGCGCTCTCCCACGGGAAGCGTCGCAAGCACCCTGTGGCTTGCAGGGTCTATGACGCTCACGTCGCTGGTGCCGACATTTCCGACGAAGAGCCTCCCCGAAGGATCGAAGCGCAGCCCGTAGGGATGCTTGCCCACCGCGATCCGGGCAAGCGGTTCGAGCGATGAGGCGTCGAAGATGGAAACCCGGTCGCTATCCTTCTCGGCCGTCGCAAGATAGCGCCCGTCCGGCGAAAGCGCGATCCCCGCGGGCGATGAGCCGGTCTCGAGCGTCTCCAGCAAGGCGAGGCTTGAAGCGTCGAGAACCCACAAACGGGCGTTGAACCAGTCCGAGACAATGAGCCGTCCGCGCGCCGCGTCATGGGCGATGCCGGTGGGCCCGCCGTCAAGGCGAACCTCGCCCAGAACGGCACCCGTCGCGATCTCGATGCGCCGCACCGCCTTCGCCTCGGGCGACACCACGAACACCTCGCCCGGGGCACCGATCGTGACGCCCGCAGGTTTGCCGGGGATATCCCACAGGGCCCGCTGCGCGCCCTCCGCCAGATCCACCACCGCCACCTCGTCAGCAGGCTGGCATGTCACGATGGCGATGTCCCCGGCGAAGGCCGAGGTGGCGATCAGGCAGGCCGCAAGCTCAGGAACCCGGCGCACCGAACCGTTCGACCAGCGCGTCGAGACCGCCCTTGTAGACTCCCGTGACCGCCGCAATCGCCGCTTCGTCGTTCAGGTTCTCGGGCGGATCGTTGTTGGGATGTCCACGATAGAAGGCACCGCGCCATTCGATCAGCGAACCGCCCCCCTCGCGCGGCTCTACCGTCAGATGCGACGAGTAGTTCGTGACCGGCAGCACCTCCACCGCCACATCGGTGATGCGGTAGGAATAGCTCATCTTGTCGTCGCTGAACTTCGTGAGCTCTTCGGATATCGTGGGCCCGCCTTCCTGGCCCAGCGTCAGGATGCGCGTGGCGCCGATGTCGTTGCCGCCGTCACCGGTCGAGGAGAAAACGGCCGGGTGCCAGGACATGTCCTGGAAGTTGCCGATTGCGGCCCAGACCTCGGTCGGTTCGGCCGCGACCTCGGCCGTCACGGTCAGCTTCTGGCGCGTCGGGCCATGCGCCAGCGCGAGGCCGGGCAGCATCGCCAGACCGGCGGCGATCCCGACTAGGGTTCTTCTTCTCATTGCTCTTCCTCCCTTGGGTAGCGATTGATCCGGATGCCCGTCAGACCCTGTTGCCAAGCTCCTCCGGTGGACGGCGAGCGCGCGGCGATTTTGAGCCATGCGCTTCTTATAAAATAAGAATTCGTCTTCAGGATGAAGGTGCTAGGCTCGATGGTGCAACATGGCCAAAGGTATTGGTGCCACCCCCCTGACCATGGTGGCAGAGTGCTGCCCGAGGCCGCGAGGGAGGGGATGTTGAGGACGATTTCCGGGACTGTGCTGGCGCTGTTCTGCTGGATCGTCGGGTGTGGCGCCGCCAGCGCGCTGGATGTGCGCGCCGCCGTTCTGCGGATCGACTACCCGGCGCAGCGCCCGATATCGCGGCTGGACGAAATGCCGGCTGATCTTGCCGAGGCGGGGGCGCTGCTGGCCGAGCAGGACAACGCGACCACGGGCAGCTTTCTCGGCCACAGCTACGAGACGCTCTTCACGGCCACCCAGCCGGAAGGCGCGGACGCGGCGCTCGATGCCTTTCTGGATCAGGGCATACGCTTCGTCGTGATCCTTGCGCGGATGGACGACCTGCTGCGTCTGACAGACCGGGCGCAAGAGGCAGGCGCGCTGGTCTTCAACGCCCGGGCGGGCGATGCAGCGCTGCGCAGCGCCGAGTGCCGTCCAAACCTTCTGCATACCGCCACCAGCTACGCGCAGCGCGCGGATGCGATCGCCCAGTTCGCGATCTGGAAGAAGTGGGCGCGCTGGGTTCTGGTCTCGGGCTCGCACCCGGAGGACGTGGCTCTGGCCGACGCCTACCGCCGCGCGGCCACGAAGTTCGGTGCGAAGATCGTCGAGGAGCGCGTGTTCGAGGATACGGGCGGTGCGCGGAGGTCCGATTCCGGCCACGTGCTTGTCCAGCGCCAGCTCCCGGTCTTCATGCAGGACCTGCCCGAACATGACGTGGTCATCGCCGCGGACGAGACCGACTATTTCGCGGCCTATCTGCCTTACCATCTCTGGACGCCGCGACCTGTGATGGGCTCGGCGGGGCTGCGGCCCGTGCAGATGCACGGCGGGCACGAGGCCTATGGCGCGAACCAGTTCCAGAACCGGTTCGAGAAGATCACGCCGCGCCATATCCGCGACGAGGACTACAATGTGTGGATCGCCCTGCGCTCGATCAGCGAGGCCGTGACGCGGGCCGGGACCGTCGAGCCTGCCGAGGTGGAAGCCTACCTTCTCTCGGACAAGTTCGAACTGGCGGGCTTCAAGGGCAAGCAGGTCAACTTCCGGGACTGGAACGCGCAGATGCGCCAGGAGGTGATCCTGACCGACGGGCGCATCACCGTGAGCGTCAGCCCTCAGGAAGGCTTCCTGCACCAGTTCGCGGTTCAGGACACGCTGGGGCTCGACCGGCCCGAGTCCGACTGTCGCGCCTTCAACGGATAGAGGATCAGAATGCACCGAATAGCCATCCCAGCCCTTCTCGTCGCGGCAATGCCCGCTGCCACTCCCGCGATTGCCGGCAAGGCCTTCGTCACCAACGAGCGGGGCAACACGGTCACGGTCATCGATACCGACAGCTGGGAGGTCGAGACGGAATTCTTCGCGGGAAACCGTCCCCGCGGCATCACCGCCAGCCCGGACGGAACGAAAATCTACGTCTGCGCGTCCGACGACAACCTCGTGAGGGTCTTCGACGCGACGACCTACGAGGAACTCCCGAGCCTGCCCTCGGGGCCCGATCCCGAACTCTTCATCCTCGAGCCCTCCGGCAAGCGCCTCTACATCGCCAACGAGGACGACAACCTCGTGACCGTGACGGACACAGAGACCCGGACCGTGATCGCGGAAGTCCCGGTCGGCGTCGAGCCCGAGGGCATGGGGATGAGCCCGGATGCGAAATGGGTGGTCAACACGTCCGAGACGACCAACATGGCCCATTTCATCTCGACCGAGGACTACGCGATCAAGCACAACGTGCTGGTCGACCAGCGCCCGCGCTATGCGCAGTATACCGACGACGGTTCGCGCCTGTTCGTGACCACCGAAATCGGCGGGACGGTGTCGGTGATGGATATCGATGCCGAGGGAGCCCCCACCGAGGTCGGGAAGATCAGCTTCGAGGTGCCTGGTGTGCTGCCGGAATGGCTCCAGCCCGTGGGCGCCAAGGTGACGCAGGACGGCAAGCGCCTGTTCGTGGCGCTTGGGCCTGCGAACCGGGTGGCGGTTGTCGATGCGCAAAGCCTCGAGGTACTCGACTACATCCTCGTCGGTCAGCGTGTCTGGCAGCTCGCCTTCACGCCGGACCAGAAATACCTGATCACGACCAACGGCAATTCCAACGACGTCACCGTGATCGACGTCGAAAGCGAACAGGCCCTGCGGTCGATCCCCGTGGGCGAGCAGCCTTGGGGCGTGGTGACGATTGACTGAAGGGAAGGGAACGACATGAAACCTGCAATCCTCGGCCTTGTCGCGGCCATCACCGCCGCGCCCGCACAGGCCGCGCCGCTATGCGAAGACCTGGGTTTCGCGGGCCTGCTCGCCGCCTGCAACCGGGGCGAAACGATCAAGGTCAGCCTCGCCTCGGGCCAGCCCCTGGGGCAGGACGTCGTGCTTCAGTCGGGGGCCTACTACACGCTCGAGATCGTCGCGGACGGCTCTGCCGAACTCGCCGTAGAGGGGGCGGGGTTCTTCCGCGCGATCTGGATGAACGAGATCGTCATCAACAAGATCGAGATCCGGCCCATGGCCATCGACTCGATCGAATTCGACAAGGCCGGCACGGCGGAACTTTCGTTCATCGCCATCAAGCCGGGCACGCATGTCCTGCGGATCCCCGGTTCGACCGGGGAAAGCCAGCAGATCAAGATCAGCATACAGTGAGGAGACCGACATGAAACGACTTGCCACCGCCGCCATCATTCTTGCCGCGCCCGCCTTCGCCCAGGACGGCGTCGACGCGGACACGGTCGCGAAGATCGAGGCATGGCTCGCCTCGGTCGAATGCCAGATGGACCCGGGCGATATCGAGGCCGAGGGCGACGGCTACGAGCTTGACGACGTCATCTGCAAGGGGGGCCAGCAATTCGACATCGAGCTCGACAAGGATCTGAACGAGGTGGGCCGGCGCGCCGAATAGGGGGAAGGGGAATGCTCAGATTCACGGTTCCGCTCTGGCTGGCCCTCGCCGCCACGCTGGTGCAGGCGCAGGACCTGCCGGTGATCCGCGCCGCGGTCCTGCAGATCGGGACCGTGAACTGGGAGCTTTCCACCATCATCGACAACGGGCTTGACGAGAAGCATGGCTTCACGCTGAAGATGCAGCCCTATGCCGACAATGGCGCAACGCGGATCGCCGTCGAGGGCGGGGCGGCCGAGATGGCCGTCGCCGACTGGATCTGGGTCGCCCGTCAGCGCGCGGAGGGCCGGAACTACGTGGTCATTCCCTACTCCACCGCGGTTGGGGGCGTGGTGGTCCCCGCAGACAGTGCGGCAGAGACGCTGAAAGACCTCGCGGGCGGAAAGATCGGCATCGCGGGCGGCCCCGTCGACAAGTCCTGGCTGATCCTGCGGGCGTATGCCCGGCAGGAATACGGCATGGATATCAAGGGCGAAACCGAACAGGTCTTCGGCGCGCCGCCGCTCATCTTCAAGTCCGCCCTCGGCGGCGACTATGCGGGGGCGATCAACTTCTGGCACTTCCTCGCCAAGATGAAGGCCGCCGGGATGAAGGAGCTGATCACGGTCGAAACGGCAAGCGAGGCGCTGGGGCTCGATCCCGAAACCCCGCTTCTGGGCTACTACTTCAAGGAGGACTTTCTGGCGGCCCATCCCGGACTGGGACAGGCTTTCTACGAGGCGACCCGCGAAGCGAAGGATCTGCTCGCCAGCGACCCGTCCGCCTGGGAGGCGCTGCGTCCGCAGATGAACGCCGCCGACGAGGCCGAGTTCGCGCAGCTCAAGGCCGACTGGCTCGCCGGCATTCCCGCTCCCGGCCCGGTCGACAGGGAGGCCGCGGGAAAGATGCTGGGCATCATGGCCGAACTCGGCGGAGCGGAACTCGTGGGCGATGCGGTGACGGTGCCGGATGGTCTTTTCCCAGATATCGACTGAGCCGCGATGAGCGCGGCGCGGCTGACGCCGGTCCTGTCCATCGCCGCGCTGCTCTGCCTCTGGCAGGTTGCGGCGATGCTTGCAAATGACCCGCAGGTCCTGCCCCGCCCGCTGGATCTGCTGCCTCTGTTCCGCTCCGAGATCGCCTCGGGCGAGCTGCAATATCACCTCGGCCACACCCTGCTGCGGGTCCTGTGGGCCTTCATGCTCGCAATGGGCATCGGCCTTGCGCTCGGTCTTGCCATGGGCCGCTCGCCCGCGCTGAACCGCTGGCTCGATCCCTGGCTCGTCATCTTTCTCAATCTGCCGGCGCTTGTCCTGATCGTGCTCTGCTACCTCTGGATCGGGCTCACAGAGACCGCCGCCATTCTCGCGGTGACGCTGAACAAGGTCCCCAATGCGACGACGGTGATCCGGGAAGGCGCGCGCGCCCTCGATCCGCAGCTCGACGCCATGGCCCGGGTCTACCGGATGCCCTGGCGCGCGCGGATGCGCCATGTCGTCCTGCCGCAGCTCGCGCCGTTCATCGCCGCCGCTGCGCGCTCCGGCGTCGCGGTGATCTGGAAGATCGTGCTGGTCGTCGAGTTTCTTGGACGCTCATCGGGCATCGGCTTCAAGATACATCTCTATTTCCAGCTGTTCGACGTCGCGCGGGTGATGGTCTACGCGTTCTCCTTCATAGCCGTCATGCTGCTGGTCGAGTGGCTTTTCCTGCAGCCATGGGAGCGGCGCGCGGCGCGCTGGAGAACCGCGTGATCGAGGTCCGGATCGAGCGCAAGCGCTTTGGCCGGACACCGGTACTGGGGCGCTTGGCCTTCTCGCTCGCTCCTGGTGAAAGCGTCGCGCTGGTTGGCCCTTCCGGCATCGGCAAGTCGACCCTGCTGCGCATCGTCTCGGGGATCGACAGGGATTTCGACGGCGAGGTGACGCGTCCCGACACGCTTGCCATGGTGTTTCAGGAGCCGACTCTCCTGCCATGGCGCAGCGCCGTCGACAACCTTCGCACGGTCCATCCGGGGCTGGGACTTCACGAGGCGGGCGAAGCGCTCGCGCAGGTTGGACTTGCCGGCAAGGAGGACTTCTACCCCGGCCAGCTCTCGCTGGGCCAGCAACGCCGGCTGGCGCTGGCGCGCGCCTTCGTGGGAAAGCCGGATTTCCTGATCATGGACGAACCGTTCGTCTCGCTCGACGCGCAAACCGCGCAGAACATGCTGACGCTCACGGAGCGGCTGATCGTCCGGCACCGGCCCTCTGTCCTGTTCGTCACGCATGACGAAAGCGAGGCGCGACGGTTGTCGTCGCGGGTGCTGAGGATGAAAGCCGGTCAGAACGGCGCGGTTCTGGAACCGCATGCGACCTGACCGGAAGTTGACCGCGCGATGCGCGGCCCGGGGAGAATTTCAGGCGCTCTGGGGCCAGACGAAATCGGGTCTGAGCCCGGGATAGACAGGGCGTCCGTCCGAGGGCTTGTCGTAGCCCTTGGTCTCATCCCAGAAGGCGTGATAGTCGGCCTTCGGCGGTGCGGGGTCGTAGTTCATCACGTTGGGGACCGCCACCCGGATGCGGGACTGCTTGTCGTCCAGCATCAGGACCGCATCGCAGTCCTTGCACAGGCAGATCTCGAGCGGGCCGTCCGGGTTTTCGGCATTGAAGGGCACGCGCTTCATGTTGCCTTCGTCCGAAGCCGAGAGGTCGTCGTGATTGAAGAAGACGACGTGGGTCGTATGCTGACCCGTCACGCTCTTGCAGACATTGCAGTGGCATTCGTGGTTGTCGATCGGCTCGGCATCCGAATAGACGCTCACGTGTTCGCAGCCACCCTCGTATTTGTGATCCGACATGGTAATCCTCCCTGGAACTGCAGGGAAACTACAGACCTCGCCCCGATTCGCTACAATCGGTACGAAGGTGTGGGTTTCGGGGGCGGGGGGCCTCCGGGAGGATTGCGTGTGGCAGGGGGGCAATCACGGGTGAACGAAGGGCTGGCGGTCGAGAACCTGACTTTCCGCTATGGGCAGAAGGTCGCGCTGGACGACGTGTCGCTGAGCGTCGCGCCCGGGACGTTCTGTGCCCTGCTTGGGCCGAACGGTGCCGGGAAGTCGACGCTGACCGCGCTTCTGACGCGGCTTTTCGTGTCGCGGCAGGGTGCAATCCGCATCGCCGGCCATGACCTTTCGCGCGAGCCGCGTGCGGCACTGGCGCGTCTCGGCGTTGTGTTTCAGGAAAGCACCATCGATCTGAACCTTACCGTGCGCCAGAACCTCGCGTATTTCGCGGCGTTGCACGGGCTGGCGCGCAGGGGCCTGGATGATCGGATCGACGCGGCGCTGGCCCGGCTGGGAATGGCCGAGCGCTCGGAAGAGAAGGCCGCGAAGCTCAACGGCGGGCATCGCCGGCGCATGGAGCTGGCGCGCGCGCTGCTGCCCGGCCCGGCGGTTTTGCTGCTGGACGAGCCGACCGTCGGGCTGGATGCGGCCGCGCGAAATTCGATCACTCGGCAGGTACATGACCTCGCCGACGAGGGGCTCTGCGTGCTCTGGGCCACGCATCTGACGGACGAGGTGCGCGATACCGACCAGCTTCTGGTGCTGCATCGGGGCCGGATCATCGCTTCGGGCCAGACCGGCGCGCTGCGTGGCGACTTGCCCCTTTCCGACCGGTTCCTCGAAATGACGGGTGTGCGGGCATGACCGGATACTGGAACGTCACGCGCGCCATCGTGGGACGGGAATTCCTGCGTTTCGTGCACCAACGCGAACGGTTCCTGTCCGCCCTTGTCCGCCCGCTGGTGTGGCTGCTGGTGTTCGCGGCGGGTTTCCGCGCGGCGCTTGGCCTGTCGATCATCCCGCCCTACCAGACCTACATCACCTACGAGACCTACATCGTCCCCGGCCTCTGCGCGATGGTGCTGCTGTTCAACGGCATGCAGAGCTCGCTCAGCCTGGTCTACGACCGCGAGACCGGATCGATGCGGCTGCTGCTGACAAGCCCCTTTCCGCGCTGGTGGCTGCTTGTCGCACGGCTTCTGGGATCGACGGCGATATCGGTTCTGCAGGTCTATGCATTTCTCGCGATCGCGGCCGCCTTCGGCATCGTCATGCCGCTGTGGGGATATCTCGCGGTCCTGCCGGGTCTTGTGCTGGCGGGATTGATGCTCGCCGCGCTCGGACTCGTGCTGTCGAGCTTCATCCGGCAGCTCGAGAATTTCGCGGGGGTGATGAATTTCGTCATCTTCCCCATGTTCTTCCTGTCCTCGGCGCTTTACCCGCTCTGGAAGATGGCCGAAAGCTCACGCCTGCTGCACGACATCTGCGCGGCGAACCCGTTTACCCATGCGGTCGAGCTGATCCGCTTCCTGCTGTATCTGCAGATCAACTGGACGGCGCTGACGTGGGTCGTGCTGTCGACCGCGGTCTTCACGCTGCTGGCGGTCTGGGGCTACGATCCGGCGCGCGGCCTGATGTCGCGAAAGGCATGAGACCGACTTCAGGCGTCGCGCTCGCTCAGGTCCACCACGCGGCAGCGCCAGCGACGGATGGTCAGGTTCGGATGCGCCTCTGCCCATGTGGCGAGTTCGGGTTGCGCGGCCATCATGCAGGCCATCGGCGTGATCTCGGTATAGAGAAGACTGTAGTCCCTGCAATCCTGGGGAGATGACGCCAGACAGGCAACGAATGCGAGTTCTATCATGTGTGGTTCCCTTGACCGTTCCGGTGGAACCTCCCCTGGCTTTTTCCTAGGGTGATATCCGGGAACTGAAAACATCCGCTTAAGGCCCCGACAGAAACATAGCGATGCTGCCCGATATTCAATCAGATTTTGCGCGGTGCTGTCGATTCCGATGGCAGCCCTGATGTGGAAAGCATCGCTGAAGGCCCGCCTCGGCGTCGGGGCGCTTCTGTTGGGGCTGGGGACGTTGCTGAGCGCGGCCATTCTCTGGCTGGCCATGGACGAGGTCAGCCAGCGGCTCGAGAAGGCACTCGCCTCAGAGGCGAGGATGGGATCCTATTCGGCGCTTTCAAACCAGGCGGCAAGCTATCTCGTCATCGCGACCGAGACCTCGCAGACAAACCTGCCCGCGGCAGAGCGGCGGGATAGACTGGCGCCCGTCGAGGAACAGCTCCGGCTCACCTTCGCGCGGCTGCAGAACGAAGTCGCGCTTGCGGTCGAGGATGCGCGGCAGCTGGGGCTCGACGAACAGTCGCGCTTTGGCACCCAATCCCTCGGGATCGCCCGGATGCAGGCCCTGCTGGAAAGCACCTCGAGGGCTCTGGCGCGGGATGTCCCGGACGCGCGCGAGCTACGGCCCCATATCGACGCGCTGTCCGCCGGCTTCGATCCCCTGCTCAGCCAGGCGGTCAACACCGAGGTCCTGTTCCGCAATTCGATCCTGTCGGGCATCGAGACGCTCAGGCTCCGTCTGCGTCTCATCGCGCTGGCCATCGCCGGTGTGACGCTCCTTGCGCTGGCACTATATTATTTCGCGCTGATCCGTCCGCAGTTCTCGCGACTTGACCGGCTGCGCCAAGCCGCGCAGCAGATCGGAGAAGAGGATTTCGCCGTCGCCCTGCCCGCCGGGGGCGGTGACGAGATCGGGCAGCTCTACGGCGAGACCAGCCGGATGGCGGCCGCGCTCGCGGCGCGCAAGGCGGAGGTCAGGGACGAATGGGCCCGGCTGAACGAAACCATCGCCGAACGGACCGAGGCGCTGCGCACCGCGAATGCCGCGCTGGCAGAGGTCGACAGGAATCGCAGACGCTTCTTCGCCGATGTCAGCCATGAGTTGCGCACGCCGCTCACGGTGATCCTCATGGAGGCGCAGATCGGAACCAGCCTGCCTGGCGATACCGGCAAGGCATTCGCGACCATCGAGGCGCGTGCCTCGCGTCTGATCCGCAAGACGGAAGATCTGCTGCGGGTGGCGCGGTCCGAGAGCGGTCAGCTTCAGCTCGATATCGCCGAGATCTCTCTCGGCGCGCTTCTGCGTGAGGTCGACCGCGAGGTCAGCGCGGAAATCGCCAGCGCCGGCATGACGCTCGATATCGCGCCGGCGCCGGAGGCGACACTGCGCGGCGACGGCAACTGGCTCCGGCAGGTACTGGCAAGCCTGCTTCGCAACGCGGTCCAGCACGCGCGGTCGGGCGGAACGCTTGCCGTCCGCGCCTCGACCGCCGGGGGGGCGGTCTGCATCGACGTCATCGACAACGGGCCGGGCATCGCGGACTCCGAACGGGATGCGATTTTCGAGCGTTTCACCCGCGGCAGCGGGTCGGGGGCAACGCAGGGCTTCGGCATCGGCCTCGCGCTGGTGCGATGGGTGGTGGAGGAGCATTCCGGGGAGATCACGCTGCACAGCCCGGTTGCCCGCGACGAGGCCCTGGGCAATGCACCCGGCACCAAGATATCGGTTCGACTGCCCATGCTCGGGGACTAGAGTGAAGCCATGACCATCCGGCTGCTCATCATCGACGACGACCCCGAAATCACCTCCGCGCTTGTCCGCGGACTGAGCCTGCATGGCTATGAGGCGGAAGCCGAGAACAGGGCGGATCGGGCGCTCGACCGGCTTTCGGGCGATGGGTTCGCGGGGGCCATCGTGGACGTGATGCTGGGGGCGGATAACGGGATCGAACTGGTCCGGACGGCCCGCCAGCGTGGCGCGACGCTGCCGATCCTGATGCTGTCGGCGCTTTCGGACGTGGAAGAGAGAGTCGCGGGGCTCGAGGCGGGGGCGAACGACTATATCGTCAAGCCCTTCAGCTTCGACGAACTGGTGGCCCGGCTGCAGGTCCAGGAATTGCGCAGCCGCAAGGACATGGCGGAACCCGCGGTGCTGGACCTGTCGCGCAAATGCCTGACGCTGGCCGGAGAGAGGGCGGAACTGACCGACCGCGAGATCGACCTGCTTGCCCTGCTGTCGAAAAATGCCGGGGAGCCGCTTTCGCGCGGCGCCATCTTCGACGCGCTCTGGGCGACGGAGGGTTCGACCAGCGAGAATGTGGTGGACGTCTACATCGGCTATCTGCGCAAGAAGCTGGCCGGCGTCGATTTCGGCTTCGAGATCAAGACCATCCGGAACAAGGGTTTCATGCTCGAGGGACGCCCGCCGCGCCTTTCCGGGCATTGAACATTTCGTGTGTGGGGCGTTTCTTAGAATATAAGACTCGCCGTGTTGGTCATCCGGGTTAACTATCGGACAGCAAGCTCATGGAGGTGAATTGCAATGGCATGGACGAAACCCAAACTCCGCGAAATCGAATGCGGCATGGAAATCAACATGTACGGCCCCGAAGAGGAAGATCGTCAGCACGACGAACTCTTCTGATCGGGACTGCGTGCGGGAAGCCGTGAGTGGCGTTCCGCGCGCACATACTCGGCGCGGCCGCCGGCGGCGGCCTGCCACAATGGAACTGCGGGTGCAGGAACTGCATGCGCGCGCGGGCGGGCGAAATTCCCGCCCAGTCCCAGTCTTCGCTTGCGCTGAGCGCGAACGGTGTCGACTGGGCGATAATGAACGCGTCTCCCGACATACGCCAGCAGCTTGCCGCATCGGAGGTACTGGCGCCGACTGGTCTGAGGGAACTTCCGATCAGGGCGGTTCTCGTGACCAATGGCGATATCGATCACGTCGCCGGCCTGCTGACCCTGCGCGAGATGCAGCCTTTCACGCTTTTTGCCACCGAAAGCATTCATGCGGTGATTGACGCCAACCCGATATTCGACGCGCTGAACCGTTCCGTCGTCACCCGCACGCCGATCGCGCTCGACACGCCCTTCGAGCTTGTGCGCGGCATCGTTGCGACGCTGTTCTCGGTGCCCGGGAAGGTGCCGCTCTACATGGAGGGCGAGACCGTCGAAACCGACCTGATGGGCGAGCAGACGGTCGGGGTGGCCTTCGAAAGCGGCGGCCGGAGGGGGTTCTACATCCCCGGCTGTGCGCATCTGGGGGACGACCTTCGCCAACGGCTCGAGGGGGCGGACATGGTCCTGTTCGACGGCACGCTGTGGGAAGACGACGAGATGATCCGCGCCGGGCTCGGCCAGAAGACCGGCAGGCGCATGGGACACATGTCGATGAGCGGCCCGGATGGCTCGATCGCCGCTTTCGAGGGGATGACCATAGGGCGCAAGGTCTTTGTCCACATGAACAACACCAACCCGGTACTGGATCCCGGATCCGCTCAGAGAGCAGAGGTGGAGGCCGCGGGATGGACCGTCGGCCAGGACGGAATGGAGCTGGAAGCATGACCCGATCCCGTGACGAGTTCGAAGCGCGGCTCCGCCAGATCGGGGCCGAGCGCTATCACGATCTTCATCCTTTCCACGACCGGCTGCACGGCGGCAGCTGCACACCCGACGAAGTGCGCGCCTGGGTGATCAACCGCTACTACTATCAGCATTCGATCCCGATGAAGGATGCAGCCTTCATGAGCCGGGTCGAGGATCCGGCGCTGCGCCGCCAGTGGCGCTCGCGGATCGAGGATCACGACGGCACCGAAACCAACGAAGGCGGCATCCGGCGCTGGTTGCGGCTGGCACAGGCGGTGGGGCTTGATCCCGACTATGTCGCGTCCCGTGAGGGCGTGCTTCCGGCGACCAGGTTCGCCGTCGACGCCTATGTGCGCTTTGTCCGAGAAAAGACCCTGCTCGAGGCGGTGGCGGCATCGCTGACCGAGCTCTTCGCGCCCAGGATCCACGCCAGCCGGATCGAGGGCCTGCTCAAGAACTACGATTTCGCCGATGACAGTGCGCTGTCCTATTTCCGCAACCGGCTGAAGGAAGCGCCAAAGGACGTGGCCTTCGGGCTTGCCTGGGTGCTCGATCACGCAGACACCGACGAAAAGCAGGACATGGCCGCCGCGGCGCTGATCTTCAAGACCGATGTGCTCTGGTCCCAGCTTGATGCGCTCTGGAGTGCGTATGTCGCGCCGGGCCGGATCCCGCCCGGTGGCTGGGTGCCCGGCACCGGCCTGCTGCTGGAAAGGGCATCCTGATGGAGCCGCAGGACATACCCGTCCTGCCGCGCGGCGTTCGGATTCATCGCGACCGCGTACGCGACACATGGGTGCTGCTTGCGCCCGAACGTACGCTGGTGCTTGACGATATCGGCCATGCGATCCTTTCGGAAGTGGACGGCGCGCGCGACTTCGGCGCGATTGCCGCGGGGCTTGCGGTGAAATACGCGGCCCCTGTCGAACAGATCACTCAGGACGCGGCGGCCTTTCTTGGCGGACTGCGCCAGCGTCGTTTCCTGGACATCGCGCGATGAACGCCCCGCAGCCGCCCATCGCGATGCTGGCGGAGCTGACCCATCGCTGTCCGCTGTCCTGTCCCTATTGCTCGAATCCGCTGGAGCTGGCCGCCCGCAGCAGCGAACTCGATACCGAAACCTGGAAGCGGGTGTTCCGCGAGGCAGCCGAGATCGGCGTGCTGCAGCTCCATCTGTCGGGCGGCGAACCTGCCTCGCGTCGTGATCTGACCGAGCTGGTGCGGGCCGCGCGCGAGGCCGGGCTCTATGTCAACCTGATCACCTCGGGTATCGGGCTGACCGAACGGCGTCTGCGCGAACTCGACGAGGCCGGGCTCGACCATGTTCAGCTTTCGTTGCAGGGCACGACACCCGAGATGGCCGACGAGATCGGCGGATACAAGGGCGGCTTTGCCCGCAAGATGCAGGTCGCAGGGTGGATCGGGGAGATCGGCTTTCCCCTGACCCTGAACGCGGTGCTGCATCGGCGCAACCTGCACCAGCTGCCGCGGGCAATCGAGATGGCCCTCGAGATGGGCGCGCGCCGTATCGAGATCGCGACAGTGCAGTTCCACGGCTGGGCGCTCAACAACCGCGACGCGCTTATGCCGACCCGTGCGCAGGCCGATGAGGCCACGCGACTGGTGACGGAGGCGCGGGCGCGGCTGAAGGGACGGCTGGTGATCGACTATGTCACCGCGGATTACTACGACGACTATCCAAAGCGCTGCATGGGCGGCTGGGGCACGACCGGCCTGAACGTCAACCCGGAGGGCAGGGTGCTGCCCTGTCACGCTGCCGAGATCATCCCGGGTCTTTCCTTCGACAGCGTGAAGGACCGCCCGCTGGGCGAGATCTGGCGCAATGGCGCTGCCTTCAACGCCTTTCGGGGGACCGACTGGATGCAGGAACCCTGCCGGTCCTGCGCGCGCAAGACCGTGGATTTCGGCGGCTGCCGGTGTCAGGCGATGGCGATCCTCGGCGATCCGGCGGCCACCGATCCGGTCTGCATCAAGTCGCCACACCACATGGCGCTGCGCGAGCGGGCGGAGCAACATGCGGTCAGGGACGACGCCCCGCTGGTCTACCGCGTCGCGCCCGTGGGCTGATGTCCCGGCTCAGGTGTGCAGGGACGCGCCGTGGGGCAGGACGAAAGGCACGCCGGGTTCGGGGATGCGGCTGACGTCGAGCTTGCAGCCGTAGGCCTTTGACAGTGTCGCGCCGGTCATCACGTCGCGCGGCGTTCCCGACGCCAGCACTTCGCCCGCCGACAAGATCGTGAGCCGGTCCGCATAGATGGCCGTCAGGTTCAGGTCATGCATGACCGCGACCACGCCGCCGCCGCCTTTCGCATAGTCGCGGGCGATCTCCATCACCTCGATCTGGTGGGCGATGTCGAGGCTCGACACCGGCTCGTCCAGAAGCAGCCAGCGCGGCGTGTCGTCCTGCAGCGGCTCCCAGACCTGCGCGAGGACGCGGGCGAGCTGGACACGCTGCTGCTCGCCGCCGGAGAGGTTCTGGAAATGGCGTCCCGCATGCCCGGCCAGCCCGACCCGCGCCAGCGCCGCCATGGCGCGGTGGCCCTGCGCGCCCGAACTGCCGGCGCGCAGGCCCATGCGCACGACCTCGATGACCGTGAAAGGGAAGGCGAGAACCGAGGCTTGGGGCAGCACGCCGCGGACCGCGGCCAGTTCCCATGGTTTGCAGCGCACTATGTCGCGCCCGTTCAGCGAGATGCGGCCCGCGTGAGGGATGTCGCCCGTCAGCGCCTTCATCAGGGTTGTCTTCCCCGATCCGTTTGGCCCCACGATGGCGGTAACCTCGCCTGCGAAGGCCTGGAAGTTGATCTCCCTGAGGATGTCGGTTCCGCCGATGGTGACGGATATGTTCTCGGCGCTGATCATGTCAGAGATCCACCAGACCGCGCCGCCGCAGCAGGATCCACAGGAAGACGGGCGCGCCGACGATGGCGGTCACGATCCCGATCGGCAGTTCGGCGGGCGAGATCACGGTGCGGCTTGCCATGTCTGCAAGCACCAGAAGGGTTGCCCCCAGCAGGGCGGCGTTGGGAAGCAGCATCCGGTGGTCGGGCCCGGTGGCAAGACGCAGCAGGTGCGGCACGACGATGCCCACGAAACCGATCCCGCCCGAGACCGCCACGGCGGCCCCGGTGGCTCCGGCCGCCGCGAGGATCGCGCAAGCCTTGAGCCGTTGCACGGGGATGCCGATATGCGCGGCCGTGGCCTCTCCGAGCGCCAGCGCGTTGAGGCCGCGCCCGAGGCAGAAGGACAGGGCGAGCGCCGCCGAGATGAGCGGGATCGCCGCGGCGACCTTGGTCCAGCTCGCCCCGCCGAGCGAACCCAGGCTCCAGAAGGTCAGATCGCGCAGCTGCTGATCGTCGGCCCTGTAGATCAGCAGACCCGAGAGCGCGCCCGACAGCGCGCCGAGCGCGATCCCCGCAAGGAGCATGGTTGCGACCGAGGTCTGCCCGCGCCGCGTCGAGACGCGATAAAGCAGCAGCGTGACGCACCAGCTGCTGAGGACCGCGGCCAGCGGGACCAGATAAGTTCCGGCAAGGCCCGCAAGGGTGGCGGGCAGCAGGCCGCCCAGCACGATGGCGGAAATCGCGCCGAGCCCGGCCCCCGCCGAGATCCCGACGAGGCCCGGATCCGCCAGCGGATTTCGGAACAGGCCCTGCATGACGGCCCCCGAGACCGCCAGCGCCGCACCTACCGCGATGCCAAGCGCAAGCCTGGGCAGGCGTACGTCGAACAGGACGACGCGTTCGAGATGGCTTGGCGCCTCGCCCCGGGCCATCTTCGCTGCGACCTGCCAGAGCGTCACATCGGTGGCCCCGACCGTGAGGCTGGCGAGGCTTGCGAGCAGCAGCAGGATCGCAAGCAGGGCATGTGCCTGCCGCGCGCGCCGGAGGCGGTCGAAGGGTGCCTTCAGTCCGGCGGGGATTTCTTCCGCGACGGCCACCGGATCAGCTTCCGTAGAGGCGCCGGTTCAGCTCGGCGGCGGCTTGCGCGGTTCGCGGACCGAAGCCCAGCAGGTAGAGGCCATCCATCCTGATCACGGCGCGCGTCCGGGCGGCGGGCGTCGTCACAAGGGCTGGCATCGCGAAAAGCGCGTCGTCCGATGCCCCGTGGTCGCCACCGCGGTCCATCATGAGGATGACATCGGGCGCCGACTCGTTCACGGCCTCGTCGGTCAGGGGCTTGTAGCCCTCGAAAGCGTCGATGGCATTCACAGCGCCCGCAAGGCCGATGATGCCGTTCGCGGCGGTGTTCGTGCCCGAGGCCAGGATGCGTCCTCCCTGAAGCGACAGAATGAAAAGGACCCGCCTGGGCGCTCCGTCATGTGCGGCGGCGCGTTCTGCGACCTCGGCCAGCTCGCCACCGACCTTCGCGGAAAGCGCGTCGGCCTTTTCGGACACGTCGAGAGCCGCGCCGACGGCGCTTATCTTCTTCCGGATGCCCTCGGCGGTGAAGTCGTCCGGTATCGTGATCCAGTCGACCGAGGCCGCCTGCAGAACGTCTAGCACTTCCGGCGGGCCGGCCCCGTCTTCCGAGATGATCAGTTCGGGCCCGACCGAGAGCACGCCCTCGGACGACAGCGCGCGCATGTAACCCACGTCGGGCAGCGCCGCGGCCTCGGGTGGATAGGTCGACGTCGAATCCCGGGCGATCAGGCGGTCTCCTTCGCCCAGGGCGTAGACGATCTCGGTCACCGATCCGCCGATGGCAAGCACATCCGGCTTCGTTCGGGCCGCCGGCGCGGCTTGCTGGGTGGCAGCTGCCCCGACGAGCGATGTTGCGGCAACGAAGACGCCCAGCACGACGGCTCTGGCACCGCACCCCATCACGGCGTCTCCGCCGCGGCAGCGGCCTGCAGTCCGGCGACGATCTCTTGCCAGGCCAGGCGCGAATCGCGCCCCTCCTTCCCGACGCCGAACACCTGGAAGATCAGGCCGCCCTCGGCGTCGAAGGCCTCGACCGACACGGCCGGACCGCGCTGTGTCGGCTTCTCGACCGCCCAGACCTCGGCGACGTGATCGAGCCGCAGGTGCAGGTTGAAGTCAGCATCCATGACATTCTGCCAGGGTCCCATGGGTGTCAGGGTGCGGATCGGCCCGCTGTGGATCTGGATGCAGCCCCGGTTGCCGACGAAGATCATCACCTCTGTCCCCGTGTCCCGCACCGCCTGCAGCATAGCGTCGACCGAGGACGGCGCGAGGCTGCGTGCGAAAGGTGCGCCGGCGATGCGGTAGGCACCCAGCCGGTTCATCTTGAGCTTCGACACCAGGCGCAGGAACTGGTGCGTATCCGTCATCCGCTTCCACTCCTTGTGCAGGATCCCGAGTTTGGACGGGTCGGACTTCGGCGTCTCGGCCGCCGTCCGGGCGGTGACGTCAAGGCGTTGCGCCTGCTCCGCCAATGCCAGGTCCTTCTTCAACCCCTCCCAGGCGGCAAGGTCGGAATCCTGGCGCAGATGCACCTTGTGGATGGCATCTCCCGCCGCATCGAAAACCTGCAGGCTGCGCCGCATGCCGGCGTCGGTTTCCCTTTCCACCAGAAACCCATGCTGCCAGTGTTTGGGAAAGATACGGAGGTCAATCGCCTCGGCCAGCACCATCGAGGCGTGTTCGCCCGAATGATAGTCCCTGTAGGTCCCGACCTTCTCGTTCACGCAGGACAGGTTGCGCGTCAGGGCCATGACCTCTCCGAGCCGCTCGACGGCAGGTATCACATGGTCAGGATGCGCCTCGATCCGCGTCACGCCCCGGCCCGTGAAGGCTGCTGCGAGCTGGGCCTCGCTGATCCCGATCTTCTCGGCAAGATCGCGGTCCCTCAGTGTCGGAAAGTCGTCGCGCATCGCCCGGATGGCCTCGGGGTCCAACCTGCCGCGTTCGATGGTCTCGTTACCCATATCGGGCCTTCTCCTTTGTGCTGACGCTGGCTGGCGGACGCGGGGAAGAAGGACGCGGTGCTGACTGTCTGTAACGAAAATCTATTCTTGACACTTTTAGTATGGATTAGCTACGACCGCAACCGGCCCAACCGCCATTCGGCGGAAAATCCATGAACACGATCTGAAACCAAGCCAGCACTCCGCGAGCATAGGTAAATCCAATGCAACGGAGTTTTTTTGCATGTCACATCGACCGATGGCCATGCTGCGCGGCAGCGCAGCACTGGCGCTTGCCTTGTCGCCATGGGCTGTCCACGCTCAGGAGAGCGACGGTTATCTGGGAGAAATCGTGCTGGGCGAATCCAAGCGCGAGATCCAGACCCAGACCGCGGTTCCCGTCACCGAACTGGATCAGACGGAAATCGACGACCGGCAGGCCGGGACAATCGCGGAACTGGTCGATTCCGTTCCGGGTGTCAGCCTCGTGAACGGCTCGACGCCGCAGGGATCGGGGATCAACATCCGCGGTTTCGGCGCCAACAGCACCTATGGCACCGACCAGAAGGTCCAGGTCCAGGTGGACGGCGCGACCGTGGGCGCAGAAGAGCTGTACCGGATCGGCACCCAACTCTTCACCGATCCCGAACTCTACCGTTCGGTCGAGGTCAACAGAGGCACGGTCGGCAGCTTCGAATACGGCTCGGGAATTGTCGGCGGTGTTGTGCGCCTCGAAACAAAGGACGCCTCGGACTTCACCGGCGGCGAGACCGGCTTCGCCCTGCGCCAGACGCTCGGCTACAGCTCCAACGGCAACGGGCTGCTGAGCTCGACCATCCTGGCCTGGCAGCCGACCGAGCACGTCGAGCTGCTGTTCAACTATGTCTACCGCGATCAGGACAATCAGGAGGACGGTAACGGTGACACGATCGAAAACAGCGCCTTCGATCTGCCCTCCTATCTCGCGAAGGGCAAGCTTTCCTTCGGCGAGAGCGACCAGCACTCGATCACGCTGAGCTATTCGGACACGCGCACAAGCGAAAGCGATGTGCCCTACGACACCTTCGCAACCACCGGCGCGACATTCGGCAACGTCGATCGCGACGTCGAGTCTCAGGTCGCGATCCTGTCCTACAATTACAATCCCGTAGACAACGACCTCGTGGATCTCGAGGTGACGCTGTCCTACGCCAATCAGGAAATCGACCAGGAATACGTGCCCGGAAGCTCGATCTGCGAGGGCCCGACACTGCCCTGCGGCTTCCCGCTGCCGCCCGGCGGCTTCGCGGTCGTCAACGCCGACCAGCAGTACGAGACCACGAAGCTGCTGATCAAGAACACCTCGTTCTTCAACCTCGGCGCGGTGAGCCATGACCTGCGCACGGGCATCGAGTTCTCCCGGCGCAAGCGGCTGGACGCGGAGTCCGCGCCCGGGGGCACCGACGACCGCGTGGCGGTCTTTGCGGTCGACGATATGCGGTTCGGCGGCGGCTGGACAGTGTCGCCCGCCCTGCGTTACGAGAGCGCGCAGATCGACGGGGCCGTCGCGCCCCACGATCAGAGCTATGACAACGACGCTCTGATGGGGGGGCTTTCGGTGCGTTATGCCTTCGCGAACGGCGTCGCCCTGTTCGGGAGCGCGGCCTATACCGAAAGCCTGCCGATCATCGACGATCTTACGTCGCCGGACTTCATGGTGCAGAGCGAGAAGGCACGCACCTACGAGATCGGCGCGTCCTATGCCGCGCAGAACCTCTTCGCCACCGGCGACGTGATCGCGCTGAAGGCGAACTTCTACCGCACCAGCCTGTGGGACATCACATCCTACACCAGCTCGGTCATCTCCGGGACCTATCCGGAAGAAGTGACGACGCAGGGTCTGGAGCTTGAAGCCTCCTACGCGCTGGAGAACGGGTTCTACACCGATCTCAATGCGAACGTCGTCACCGGCGACGAGAGGCAGGTGGACGGCAGCAGCGTCGACTGGCGCGGCGTTCCGGCGGACAGTGTGCAACTGACGGTCGGCAAGCGCTTCGGGGATGCGCTGGACCTCAGCTGGGAGATCGCGGCCGACAAGGGTGTGGACAACGTTTACGACGACGTGGGCGGATTTGCGGTGCACAACCTTCGCGCCACATGGTCGCCGCAGAAGGGCGTTCTTCGCGACACCCAGATCCGCGTCGGGCTCGAGAATCTGTTCGACAAGGACTACACGCCCTATCTCTCGACCCGTCCAGCAGCGGGCCGGAATATCAAGCTCACCCTGGCCAAGACCTTCTGATCTTGGCCTGAGCAGCGCCGCGATCCTCCCGGGCGTGCGGGAGGCATCGCGGCGCAAGGCGTTCCCGGATCAGGGCGAAGCATGACGCGGGCGGGCGTGCGGAGGGCTGACGCCCCGTGCAGGTCAGGCCTTGTCCTGCGCGGCGCGTTCGACGATCCCGAGGCAGAGCCTGATGGCAAGCGCCATGTCCTGCACAGAAATCCATTCCAGCGGGCCATGGATGTTCTGCATGCCGGAGAAAAGGTTGGGCGTCGGCAGCCCGAACTCTGTAAGCCGCGAGCCGTCCGTTCCACCGCGGATCGGAACCGAGATCGGCTCGATCCCGAGGTCGCGCGCCGCATCGCGGGCAAGTTCAACGGGCGTCATGTCGTTTTCCAGCCAGTAGCGCATGTTCCGGTACTGGGGGCGGATGTCGCAGGTGACGCTCGCGCGGGGCTCGCCGGCCTGCACGGCGGCGCAGACCTGTTGCAGCAGGGCGCCCTTTGACTGCAGTCCCTCCATCTCGAAATCGCGCAGAATGAAGCGCAGCGTCATGCCGGCGGCGTCGCCGAACATTTCCGTCGCGTGGATGAAGCCGTCCCGCCCGTCCGTGACCTCGGGCGTCATCGTCGCCTGCGGCAGCGCCGCGATGATCTTCGAGGCCAGATGGATCGCGTTCACGAGCTTTCCCTTGGCATTGCCCGGATGGATCGACACGCCCGTGACCCTGATCTCCGCGGCGTCCGCGGAGAAACTTTCATACTCGATCTCACCCACTTCCTGACCGTCGACCGTATAGGCGAAATCGGCCTTGAAGTCCCGGGGCAGCTGTTCGCCGACGCCGCGTCCGATCTCCTCGTCCGGCGTGAAGGCGATGCGCACCGGTCCGTGCGGTATCTGCGGGTTCGCAAGCAGATGGCGCGCGGCCGCCATGACGATGGCGATCCCCGCCTTGTCATCCGCCCCCAGCAGCGTCGTGCCCGAGGCGGTGATGATGTCGTGGCCGGTCTTTTCCGCCAGATAGGGGAATTCCTGCGGCGAGAGCACGAGCTCGGGGTTGTCGGGAAAGGTGATGTCGCCGCCGTTGTAGCTGTGGATGACGCGGGGTTTCACGCCGGTCGCGTTGTATTGCGGCGCCGTGTCCACATGGGCGCAGAAGCCGATGGTCGGGCCCGGGGCCGTGCCCGGGATCGTCGCCAGCACGACGCCGTAACCGGTCAGTTCGACGTCGCTTGCACCGATTTCCTCGAGCTCGTCGCGCAAGAGCCGCAGCATGTCGAGTTGTATTTCCGTACTGGGGGATGTGGGCGAATCCGCATCGCTCTGGCTGTCGATTGCCGCGTAGCGCAGGAGGCGGTCTTCGAGTTCTTTGTGCAACGGATCTGACATCGGTATCTCCTGTGATCTGGCCGGACTAAGCGAAGCGGCCGCCGGATTGTCAACCAGGCCCGGCGGGTCGGGCGCGCGGTCGGCGCGGCCCGGCCCATCTGTCCGGATCAGGTGGCGACCTGTTGCAGGAAGCGGATGATGTCCGCGCGGTCCGGCGCACCAAGCCTGCCCCCGAAGGTCTGGCACTTGATGGCCGCCGCTGCGTTGGCGATATCCATGCAGTCCTGCAGGGGGGCCCCCTGCGAGAGCGCCCATGTGAATGCGCCGTGGAATATGTCGCCGGCCGCCAGCGTGTCCACGGCCCGGATGGCATGGCCCGGCGCGTGGCGGGTTTCGCCGTCCTCGATCCAGATGCAGCCCCGTGCGCCCAATGTCACGGCGACCAGCCCGTCAAGCTGGTTCGCGAGAGACGCAAGTGCTGCCTCGGGCGTTTCCTTCCCGGAAGCGATGCAGGCCCCCGGTTCGGAGAAGACGACATGCGTCGCGCGCCGCGCGAGATCGAGCAGCACCTCCCGAGCTCCGACGTCCGCGTCGAGCACGGCGGGCTTGCCGGCGGCCCGCGCCGCATCGAGCAGGGCCGCGGCACCTTCGGGCCAGCGCACGTCGACAAGAACCGCGTCGGCTTGCGCTGCGCGGTCCAGCGGCAGCCAGCCTGGGTCGGCTGGCAGGGCAGGGTCGTAAAAGGGCAGCACCAGCCGTTCGCCGCTGTCCTCGACGATGACGGTGGAGATCGACGAGGTGACACCCGCGAACCGTCGCACGCCGCTACAATCGACGCCGGCGCCGGTAAGCTCGTCGCAGATGCGCCGGCCTGTCTCATCCTCGCCCAGCCGCGAAAAGAGTACCGCCTCGGCACCAAGCCTCGCCGCCGCCGTCGCCGCGCTGGCCGCCATGCCGTGCGCGGCGGCGATCATCCGTTTTGGCAGCACCTTGCCCGGCCCGGTGGGCAGCGTGTCGACAAGAAATATCGTGTCGAGCGTGGTCGCCCCGCAAAACAGGATGCGCGGCCTGCCGTCGGGAAGCGTGGGCACGGTGGGCGGCTTATGCCGCGGCGTGTTGCCGATCGTCATGTCAGCCTCCTGTACCGGACGCCTGAGCGCCTGTCAGGAAAGCTCGGCCCTTACAATGGCTGCTCCGTCCGCCATCGCCTTCATCTTGCCAAAAGCCACGTCTCGCGGGAGGTATTTGAGCCCGCAGTCCGGCGCCACGACCACCTTGTCCGCATCCACATGCGGCAGCGCGCGCCGGATGCGCGCGGCGACCACCTCGGGCGTCTCGATCTCCATGTCGGCGAGGTTCAGCACACCGACCATGATCGTCTTGCCGCGCAGCTCCTCCAGCACGCCCGTATCGAGATTCGCCTGCGCCGTCTCGATGCTGATCTGGTCGCAGCTGCAGGCTTTCATCTGCGGCAGGAAGGAATAGCCCTCGGGCCGTTGCTTGGTCATCGCGGCATAGCCGAAACAGATGTGGACCGCCGTGGTGCCGGTTGCCCCTTCGAGCGCCCGGTTGATCGCCTCGACCCCGTAGTCCTCGGCGATATCGGGCTTGGCCTGAAGCCATGGCTCGTCCAGCTGCACGATGTCTGCCCCTGCGGCGAAAAGCTCGGCAATCTCCTCGCGCACCGCGTCGGCGTAGGCCATCGCGGCCTCGCCGGTCGAGGGATAGTAGTCGTTCTGGGCCTGCAGGCTCATGGTGAAGGGGCCGGGCAGGGTGATCTTCACCTTGCGGTCCGTATGCGCGCGCAGGAACTTCAGATCCTCCACCTCGACCGGGCGCGCGCGGGAGATCGGCCCCACGATGCGCGGCACCGGCACAGGGCTGCCGGAGCGGGTCATCACGGTCCCGTAGTTGTCGAGGTCGATCCCGTCGAGGGCCGTGGCGAAGCGGTTCGAATAGCTCTCGCGCCGGATCTCTCCGTCGGTGATGATGTCGAGGCCGGCTTCTTCCTGCTCGCGGATGGCGACGCGGGTGGCGTCGTCCTGGGCTTCGCGCAGGTGCGCCTCTGGAATGCGCCAGAGTTCACTTGCGCGGGTGCGCGGCGGAAACTGGCCCTTGAGCTTCTCGCGGTCGATAAGCCAGTCGGGCTGGCAGTAGCTGCCGACGAGCGTGGTGGGAAACAGCATGCGGGTTCCTTCCGGGATGTCGAATGTCTGAACTGGCCGCGTCAGGCAAAAAGGTCGCGTTCGACCCCGGCCTTCTCGAAGATGTAGTTCCGGCTCTCCTCGAGCTCGCGGCGGAGCTTGTCGAGGTCATGACCGAGCAATTCCCCGTTCCACTTCCTGATGCGGCCCGCGACCATCACGGTATCGACGTTGGAGCGGTCCATGAGCGTCACCACGGCCCCCGGCGCGTTGTTGAGCGGCGCGACATTGATCGCCTCGGCATCGAGCAGGATGATGTCGGCCTCCTTGCCCGGCGTCAGCGATCCGGTCTTGCGGTCGAGCCGGAGGCCCTTGGCCCCCTCGATGGTCGCGTGACGGATCGCGTCGGCCGTGCGCATGAGCGGCGGAAAGTCCTCATCGCCCGACAGGGCGCGTTCATTGGCGCGCATGCGCTGAAGCGTCACGAGGGCGCGCATCTGGGTGAAGAAATCGGCCGACATGGTGCATTCGACGTCCGATGACAGCGAGAAGGACATGCCGAGGTCGAGCGCCTTCTGGATCGGCGGCTCTCCGTGACGCATGTGCATCTCGATCGGCACCGACAGCGAGACGTGCGAACCGGCGTCGGCGGCGGCCTTCCAGGCGTCGTCGGTCATGCCGGTCATGTGGATGAAGATGTTGTCCGGCCCGAAGACGCCCTTCCGGGCGAGTTCGTCGAACGTGGGCGTCATGCCGAAGGTGGTGACGACGTGAAGCGCGATCTGCAGATCGAGCTCGCGCCCCAGTTTCCAGGCTTCCTCGTATCCTTCGATGTAGATCTCGCCGCCCATCACCATGCTCAGCAGACCGTCGTCGGACGAGAAATATTGTTCGCGGATACGCTTCGCCCCCGTGGGATATTCCTTGCCTTCCCACCAGCCCTCGAAATAGCCGAAGACCCCCCGGCGGCCGGCGTCCCTCAGGCCTTCGATGGCTGCATCGGAATGCTCGGCCGAGTGGTGTATCTGGCTCACGTCCATCACCGTCGTCACGCCCGCGTCGAGCTGGGCAAGCCCGCCGTAGAGTTCGTTGATGTAGACGTCGCCCGGACGGTAGTGCTGCGAGAAGCCCAGCAGCATCGCCTCGTAGTAGTTGCGCGCATTCTCGGGCCGGCCGTCGTTCACCACGATGGCGTCGGCGAGGGACGAACGCAGACCGGTCTCGAACTGGTGGTGGTGCGTGTCGATGAACCCCGGCATCACGATCTTGCCCGAGGCGTCGATCACATGTGCGTCGGAGGCCTCGATGCTGGCGGCGACCTCGACGATCCTGTTGCCCTCGACCAGAACGTCGCCCACGGGGAAGTTGCCGACGGCGTCATCGACCGACATGACCACGCCCCCCTTGATCAGAATGCGCGTGCCCTTCTCGCCCGAAAGCTCGGGCAGGGGGGCTGCCGTGATCTGCGTGGTGGCCGCGCGCGCCGCCGCCGCACCCGAGGCAGTCTCTCGCGGGGCGGCCATCAGCGGGGCCGCGCCAGGGCAAAGCGTCGTCGGGGTCGCGGGGGTGCAAAGTCTGCACATGGTCATTCTCCTCCCAGAATGGATGTCATCCTCCGAGAACCGCCCTCAGTGTGGGATAGCGGTTCAGTTGGTGCGCGATATGCGACGCGGCTTCCTGCAGGGCGGGAAGTCTTTCGGCCACAAGGGATTCGGGTGTGACCATGCCGGTGTAGCCCGAAGTATTCAGCGCGGCGATTGTGGCGCCGTCGGCGGCGCGGATCGGCACCGCCAGCGCGGTGATGCCATAATCCAGCTGGTCCACGGTCGTGGCATATCCGTCCCGGCGCGCAGCCATCAGCTCGGCGTGCAGCGCCTTCATGTCCGTGCAGGTCTTCGAGGTCAGCTTTCGGGGCTCGCAGGATCTCATGTAGGCGTCAAGCTCGGCATCGGGCTGTCCCGCCAGCAGGACCCGTCCCATCGAGGTGGCATAGGCCGGATAGCGCGCGCCCGCCACGGCAGCCGCCCGGCGCGCGCGCTGGACGGAATGATGCGCCACGTAGATCACGTCATGGTTGTCGAGTGTGCCCACCGAGGAGGCGTCGCCGAAGCGGTCGACGATGCCGCGTAGATCCTCCTGCAGGATCTCGTCGATGCGGGCCGTGAAGTAAAAGGCCGAACCGAGCGCCAGCAGCTTCGGACGCAGGTGAAAGCGCTTGTCCTTGCGTCCGATGTAGCCCAGTGCCTCGAGCGTCATCAGGGAACGGCGCGCGGCCGCCGGCGTCAGCCTCACGCGCCGCGCGACCTCCGAGAGCGTCATCTCGGGGTGCGCGGCGTCGAAGGCTTCGAGGATCGCGATACCCTTCGCAAGCGCCTCGACGAACTCCGCCGGTTTCTCCTGGACGTCTTTCAACATCAGCCTTCAGGCGCGAGCACGAAGTCGAATTCGCAGACGGCGTCGGGCTTCCTCTCGAGCGCATAGCCCAGTGCGTCGACGTTCCTTGCGGGCCCGATCTTGGCGATCAGCGACTTGCGCACGCCGAAGACCGCGTCGTTGTCGATGTATTCGGCATTTTCGAAGAAGACCTCCGTGGTGATCGAACTCATCCCCGGCGCGCGCACGATGTAGTGGAAGTGCGCCGGGCGCCAGGCGTGGCGCTCGCCCGCCCGCAGCAACCTTCCGACCGGTCCGTCATAAGGGACGGTATAGGGCTTGGGCAGCACGGTGGTGTAGTAGAAGCGTCCGTTCTCGTCGGCCTCGAACACGCCGCGCAGGTCGAACTTGTCCTGGCCCTGCTCCTGTTCCTGGATCGGGTAGGTGCCGGCCGCATCCGCCTGCCATGTGTCGATAACTGCGCCCGGCAGCGGGTTGTGCAGCGTGTCCGTCACCTTGCCGTGGACCAGCACGCTCACGCCTTCGCGATCGTCCGAGAGATCGCCGCCGAGCGCCTTGCGCGGGGCGGCGTCGAGATAGAAGGGCCCCAGGTTCGAGCCCTCGGTTGCGCCGCCTTTGGAGTTGATCATGTCGACGAGCGCGGAGAAGCCCAGCACATCGGACAGCAGGATGAACTCGTGCCGCTCGGGCGTCGAGATCTGCCCGCAGTCATACAGGAAGTTCAGCGTGCCCATCCATTCCTCATGGGTCACGTTATGCTCGCGCGTGAAGTCGTGCAGATGATCGAGAAGCCCGTGCAGCAACTGCTCGAACCTGCTTCCAGGCTCGGTCTTGAACGTCTTCTTCACCGCATCCGTAATGGTGAACTGGTTGATATCCCGCATTTTTCTCCCTCCCTGATCCGGTCCCTTGTGCGGGTCCGGGATAATACATCTTGACGCGACGGTAATCGGGTCCTTACTTTTCGACAAGTGCAAAGATTTTCGCAATGCGAAAAATGGGAGGGGAATCATGCGCATCGGAAAACAGGACCAGTCCTTTACCGCCATTGCGACATCCGATGCGCAAAGCGTGACCGTGCGGGGGCATGACCTCTGCAGCGACCTGATCGGGAAGATCAATTTCACCGACTATTTCTGGCTGCTGGTTCTGGGAGAAAAGCCGACCCAAGCGCAGCGCGACATGATGGATGCCTGCCTCGTGGCGATCGCCGAGCACGGGCTTGTGCCGTCGGTCCAGGCCGCGCGCATGACTCTGGCCGCGGGCCCGGACGCGTGGCAGGGCGCGATGGCGGCGGGGCTGCTCGGGATGGGCAGCGTGGTCGCGGGAAGCTCCGAAGCCGCGGGGCGCTACCTCGCCGAGGTGATCGCAAAGGCCGAGACGGACGGCACGGATATCGAAACCGCAGCCATCGCCAGCCTCGAGGAACATGCGGCCAGCCGCAGGAAGGTCGCGGGTCTCGGCCATCCGCAGCACAGCGCGGGCGATCCGCGGGCCGACCGGCTTCTGGCCATCGCGGACGAACTGGGCGTGTCAGGCAGGTACATAGAAACGCTGCGCATTCTGGGCAAGCACGCGCCGGGCATCATCAATCGCCCGCTGCCGATCAATGTTTCCGGTGCGATCCCGGCCTGCATCCTCGACGCGGGCTGGCCGCTCGACGCCATCAAGGCGGTGCCGCTGCTTGCCCGCGCGGCGGGTCTGTCGGCGCATCTCTTCGAGGAGGCGCAGCGGTCCATCGGTTTCATCATGTCCCACAAGGCGGATGAAGCGATCGCTTATGACGGGAAGCGTTCGGGCCGCGACATGTCGGAGGCCGTCTGATGGTCAAGATTCTCGACGGCATCCGCGTGGTCGAACTCGGGACCTACATCACCGGGCCGGCCGCGGGCATGCATCTCGCCGATCTTGGGGCGGATGTGATCAAGGTCGAACGCCCCGGCGAAGGCGATCCGTTCCGTGCCTTCAAGGGCGGCCTCTACAGCCCGCACTACCAGACCTACAATCGCAACAAGCGCTCCATCGCGCTCGACACCAAGGATCCGGCAGATCTGGAGGTCCTGCAAGACCTCGTGGCAACGGCGGATATCTTTATCCAGAACTTCCGCCCAGGCGTCGCCGAAAAGTTGGGCGCGGGCGAGGACGATCTGCGCAAGGTCCGCCCCGACCTGATCTATTGCGCCATCTCTGGCTTCGGCACGTCCGGCCCCTCGCGCGACCGGCCCGCCTATGACACCGTCGCGCAGGCGGCGAGCGGGTATCTGCGGCTCCTGACGCCCCCGACAAATCCGCGCGTCATCGGCCCTGCAATCGCCGATTCAGTGACCGGGCAATACGCCGCGATGGCCTGCCTCGCCGCCCTTGTCGAGCGCGGCAGGACCGGCAAGGGCCGGCGCATCGACATCTCGATGCTGGAGGCGATGTGCCACTTCAACCTCGACAGCTTCACGCATTACTATTCGGTGGGAGAAGTGATGGGCCCTCTTTCTCGCCCCGTGGTCTCGCAGTCCTACACCTTCGAATGCGCGGACGGGAAATGGATCGCGATCCACCTGTCCTCGCCCGCGAAGTTCTGGGAGGGGCTGCTGGCCGCGACAGGTCAGAAGCAACTGGGAGGCGATCCGCGCTTCAGCGAGCGGCTGGAACGGATCAAGCACCAGGACGATCTCATCGCACATTTCACGCCGATCTTCCTGACGCGAAGCCGTGACGACTGGTGCGCGCTGCTGGCCGACAATGCCGTGCCCTATTCGCCGGCCTACGATTCCGACGAGGCGCTGGAGGATCCTCAGGCACAGCACCTCAGGCTGAAGGTGGAAGCGCCGTCCTCCGAGCTCGGCACCTTCACCACGGTGCGCGCGCCCTACAATTTCGACGGAACGCCCGAGCTCGACGTCGTGGCCCCGCCCACGCTCGACGAGCATGGCGACGAGATCCGGGAAGAACTTGCCAGGAGGAAGGCAAGCTAGAACAGTCAGTTAGGCGGTCGAGGGGGCCGTCAGCAAGGGAGGAATGCAATGAAAATCGTTCACGGTGCGATCTTGGGCGCCCTGATGGCCCTGCCGGTCCAGGCGCAGGAAACCATCGATCTCACCATCGCTTCGAGCCACCCGACCGTGGTGCCCTGGGTCGGGATGATCCAGACCCACTTCATGGCCAAGACCGATGAGATCCTCGCCCAGACCGGTGCGTACAAGATCGCCTGGAACGAGGCCTTCGGCGGCCAGCTCTACAAGGCCAACGCGACGCTGAGTTCGGTGGAAGAGGGCGTCACCGACATCGGCTGGGTGTTCTCGTTCCTCGAGCAGGCCAAGTTGCCGCTGAGCCAGGGGTCGTCCAATGCGCCTTTCGCCACATCCAATCCGCCCGTCCTTCTGGACGTGATGCAGGACCTGCTGGAGAGCAACGACGCCTTTCGCGACGAATGGGAGAGTCACAACCTCAAGGTCCTCGGCCTGACGGCGACCGACCTCTACGACTTCTATCTCAAGGAGCCGATCGACGGCATCGACGACATCGCCGGGCGCAAGATCTCGGCCCCCGGCGTGCTGGGCAACTGGCTGCGCGGCACGGATGCCAATGCGGTCGACGGCTCGCTGCCCACATATTACACCGACGTACAGACCGGCGTTTCCGACGGGGTGCTGTCGCTTGCGCTTGGCGCATTGCCGATCAAGCTCTACGAGGTCGCGCCCTACATCGCGCGCTTCGACGGCGGCACGGTCTTTTCCGGTGCGCTTGCGATCAACCGCGACAGCTGGGACGGCCTTCCCGAAGAGGTGCAGAACGCGATGGTCGAGGCGGGTCGATACTACACGCAAAGCCATGGCCAGGACCTTGTCGAGCGCCACGAATTCGCGCTGGACAAGATGGTCGAGCTTGGCGCGAAGATCATCGAGATGCCGGAGGGCGAAACCACCAGATGGGTGAACAAGCTGCCCGACATCGCCGGTGACTGGGCCGCGCCGCTTGAAGAACGGGGCATTCCCGCAGAGGCATTCCTGGCCGCCTATATGGAGGGCCTGCGCGCCGCCGGCGAAACCCCCGCGCGGGACTGGGACAAGTAGGGCATCCGGTGAAGCGAAAATCCGATACCGTCGCCTCCCCCGAAGGGGAGGCGGTAGTGACCGGCTTGCCACGTGCATGGGCTTTTCTGGTCGAAGCCTTCGCCGCCCTCGGCACCGTTCTGATCTGCGTGCTGATGGTCATCATCTGCGCCGATATCGTGGCGCGCAACATCATGGGCGCATCGCTGCCGCTGGTCTCCGAAGGCGGCGCACTGCTGGTCGTCACTCTGGTCGCGCTCCAGCTTGCCGCGACCGTCCGAGCCGGGCGCCTGGCCCAGACCGAGGTCTTCATCGATCCTTTCGTGCAGCGTTTTCCCACAGGAGGGGCGCTGCTGAACGCCTTCTTCGATCTGGTGGGAGCCATCGTGCTGGGCATGATCGCCTGGGCCTCGATCCGGGTGCTTCAGAAGGACCTCGGCGCGGCAGAGTTCATCGGCATCAACGGTATCGCGACGCTGCCCACGTGGCCCTTCCGGGTGCTGATCCTGGCGGGCTTCGCGATGGCCGCAATCCAGTTCGCCGTCCGCCTCGCCCAAACCGTGGTCCGGCTCGCGGGAGCGCGCAGATGACCCCGTTCGACATCGGTGCCATCGCCATAGCCGCGCTGGTCCTGCTGATCCTGATCGGAATGCCCATCGGCGTCGGGATGCTGGCCGTCTCCTTCGCTGGCGTCGCCTTCATCCGCAACGAGACGGTCGCGCTCAGGATGATGACGCAGGTCGCCAACGACAGTCTCGAGGAGTATCTCTTCGCCGTCGTCCCGCTGTTTGTTCTGATGGGTCTGCTGGTGACGGTCTCGGGCGTGGGCAAGGACACTTTCGATGTCTTCCAGAAGCTGCTCAGACGCGTTTCGGCGGGGCTCGGCATCGCCACTGTCTTCGCGAATGCCATCTTCGCCGCCATCACCGGCATCTCGATCGCCTCTGCCAGCGTGTTCAGCCGGATCGCGGTGCCCGAGATGCGGCGCCACGGATATACCCGCCGCTTCGCCACCGGCGTTGTCGCCGGCTCGTCCGTCCTCGGGATGCTGATCCCTCCGTCGCTGCTGATGATCGTCTACGCCGTGCTCGCCGAACAATCCGTGGGCCGGATGTTCCTGGCGGGCATCGGTCCGGGCCTCATGCTCGCGGCGGCCTTTACCCTTACCATCCTGATCCTCGCGGCCAGCCGGAACGGCTTCGTCTTCGAACAGGGGGAGGGCGATACCTCGTACGAGGATATCGGCGCCGGCGACGTGCTCCGGAAGTTCATCCCGATCCTGTCGCTGGTGGTCGTGGTTCTGGGCGGCCTCTACGGAGGATTTCTGAACCCGACCGAGGCGGGGGCGGCGGGCGCCCTCGGGGCGTTGGTGATCGCGCTCCTGCGGCGCTCGCTCGATCCGGCGAACTTCTGGCGGCTGCTGGTCGAGACGGGCCAGATCACCGTGTCGGTCCTGTTCCTCATCCTCGCCGCGACCTTCTTCAGCCGGATGCTCGCGCTTTCGGGTGTGCCGCGGGAGCTGGCCGAGATCTTCCTGTCCGGAAATGTGGGTCCCTATGGCTTTCTGCTCGCCTATATCCTGCTCATCGTGGCGCTGGGATGCCTGATCGACTCGATCTCGATCATGCTGATCGTCCTGCCGATCGCACTGCCCATTGCCGGTGCGGCCGGGCTCGACCTGATCTGGTTCGGGGTGATTACCGTGATCGCCGTCGAAATCGGCCTGCTGACCCCGCCGTTCGGCCTTTCCGTCTATACCATCAAGGCGTCCATGGACGATCCCGATCTGAGGGTCGGAGAGATCTTCGGCGGCGCGGTTCCCTTCATCTTCGCGATGCTGCTTACGCTCGCGGTCATCGTGCTTGTGCCCTCCACCGCCACCTGGCTGGCCCGTCTTTGAAAGGAAAGGTCGTCATGCCCCGTATCCTCGTCGTCCCCGGCAGCCTGCGAGCTGCCTCATCTTCCCGCGCCACGGCAAAGGCCCTGGTCCAGCGCCTCGCTTCGCATGCCGAGTTCACCATCCACGAGGTCGGGGGATTGCCGCACTACAATGCCGACGTGACCGACAATCCGGAGGTGGCGGCATTCATCGAGGCGGTGGGCGGCGCGGACGGGGTGCTTTTCGTGACACCGGAGTACAATTACAGCGTTCCCGGGGTTCTGAAGAACGCCATCGACTGGGCTTCCCGCCCCGCCTTTGCCTCCGTCTTCAAGGACAAGCCCTGTTTCGTCATCACGGTATCGGGCGGCGTGACCGGCGGCGTCAGGGCGCAATCGCATCTCAAGTACATCCTGAACGGGATGCTCGCGCGGGTGTTTCCTGCCAGGGAGGTCCTGGTGGCGCAGGCCAATGCAAAGGTGACCGACGGCGTTCTCACCGACGAGGGCGTGTTGTCCTTTGCGGAAGCCGAGATCATCCCATTCATCGAAAGCCTTGCCTGACCCCTGATCCTGTCAGGGACGCTTGGGGCGATCAGGTCCGTTTCGTCTACGGACGATTCACGCCGGAATCACCGGCGGTCCGGCCCGATGCGCGGGCCGCATCGAACATCCGGTGCGGCGTCGCGCTATCGGCATCCGCCACGAGATGGCGCTTCGGGCCTCTTGCTTTCGCAACCTGGGGCAGAGTTCGCCACTCCGCAACATGTCGGAACCTTCCGAAGCATTCCTACCAGATGCTGCGAGGGGGGACCGAGTGACGCTTTCAAATCAAAGAGATATCTGCCCGCGTTCATTCGTTTTGACGGATGCGCCGGCATCTTCGCGCCACAACCATTGAGATATTCAGGGAAAAATGGTACAATTCCTAATTGAATGGAAGGGATTCATTGATGTCCAGAAATCATTTCAGAAAGCTTCCGGGCCTTGTTTTGTCGGCCCTCCCCATCGCCGCTCTTTCACCGTCGGCGGGCGCGGGCGTTCAGCCGTTTCAGGCGCCGACCGCGGAACTTGCCGAACAGCGATCGGACTTGCGCGTGCGCCTCGACAGGGCGGCCGGGGCGCTGCCGGGCGCGGAATCCGGCACGCTCTCCCAGTGGAACAATTGGGGTAACGGTTTCAGCAACTGGCCGAACTTCAGCAACTGGTAATGGCCGATGGCACCCGCCCTGCTGATCCTTCAGCCCACGCCGTATTGCGGGCTGGACTGCAGGTATTGCTACCTGCAGACGCGCAACGACCGGTCCCGAATGTCGGCGGATACGCTTGTCGCTGTCGCGCGCAACATCCTCGGACCCATACCGCCAGAACAGCGCCCGACCGTTGTCTGGCACGGGGGCGAGCCGACCACGCTGCCGCCGGACTGGTACGAGCAAGCCTTCGCGCTGATGGAGCGCGAAAGCGGCGGCCATCCCCTGAGCCATGCGTTCCAGACCAACGCCGTGGGTGTGGGTCGCGCATGGACCCGGCTCTGGCGGCGGTGGAATGTTTCGATCGGAGTCAGCATCGACGGTCCGGCGGACCTTCACGACCTCTCCCGTCTGACCCGGGGGGGCAGGGGCAGTCACGCGATTACCATGCGCGGCATCCGCGAGATCCAGCGCGCCGGGATCGACATGCATGTGATCACCGTCCTGACCGCCGCAAGCCTCGGGCGGGCGGACGACCTTTATGATTTCTACCGCGAGAACGGCCTGCGCCGGGTCGCCTTCAACGCCGAGGAGGAGGAGGGACAGACAGGAGGCAGCACCCTGTCGCCCGGCGCGGATACGGTCACGGCCTACCGCGCCTTCATCCGGCGCTTCCTCGCGCGCGCAGCGGACGATCCCGAGCCGGTGAGCTGCCGCGAAATCGAGAGCGTGCACCAGATGCTTCGGCTGCCGCATGAGAAACGCGGACTGAACCCGCAGGTCATGCCCTTCGAAATCGTCACGGTGGCTGTCGACGGCGGCATGTCGACCTTCTCGCCCGAACTCATCGGCGTCGCGTCACCCGAGCACGGCAACTTCGTCTTCGGCAATGTGCGCGATGGCGGTCTGGACGTCATGGATGCGCACCCGGCCTTCCGGCGCACCATGAGCGAGATAACGGCGGGTGTCACCGCCTGTCACGCAAGTTGCGATCTTTTCGATATCTGTGGCGGAGGGACACCGGCCAACAAGTTCTTCGAACTCGGCAGCTTCGCCGGAACCGAGACACTCTACTGCCGCCTGACCCGGCGCGCGCTCCTCGAAACGGTGCTCGAGGACATCGAGCGCCGGGGGCCAGACCTTGTCCCTTCCGATCGGAGGAAAGCAGCATCATGACTGAGGTGAATCGCCCGGAACCTGCAGCAACTGAAGGCAGATCGAACCGCCTTGGCCGTCTTGCACAGCGGGGAATTCCGCTGGGCCGAGGAGTCTGGCGTGGCATACGGGGTTTTCTTCGCCTTGTGGGACCCGGAGTGGTCGTCGTCTCGCTGAGCCTTCTGGCGTATCTTGCGTGGACTGGCGATCTGCAGCGCGCGGGCGGCCGCGTGGGAGACCTCGTCTTCGGCCCCGACGAGCAGCTTCCGGGATTGCTTTCGATCGAACCGCCGCAGCTTTATACGCGCGAGCGGTTGGTCAACGACAGGTTCCGGCAGGCCAACTGGCTTGAAACACAGCTCGAATATACCAGCGACCTCAAGGTGATGGCGGATATGAGCCGCGCGTCGAGTGTCGCCAGATCGGTAGACAAGATCGAGATGTCGATTGACGCGGGGCCGGGGGCAAACATCTCTTCGGCGGTGGAGGAGGCACATCCGACCGGGGCCGGGGCGACGGAAGCGAATTCGGGCGAAGAAAACGCCGAACGGCTGGCGAGCGCGTCTCAGCGCCTCGACGAGGTGATGAAGCTGCGCCTGAAACTGCGCAACGAGCTGATGGATACCCTGCTCGACGACGGTCACGATCTGGACGGCAACACGCTTTATCGGCTCAACTTCGACGCCGTCGTGATGCCTTTTCCGCATCTCCGGCGCTATCCGGGAACCGCCGTGTTCCTGATCGAAGCGCGCGATCCATACATGGACCTCGAGCGCACGCAGGACCAGCCGGCGGTCGACCTTGCCGGTTCCGACCCTTCCGTCATGCCTTCGCCGGCCTCGACCGCCCCGGGGTCGGCGAATGCGATGACGACTGCCGCGGATGAACGGTCCGGCGATGCCGCCCGGGGCATGCATATCGACACGTCGCGCCGTCAGCTTCTGGAAGAGAACCAGATCGCCGACGACATCGAGCTTCTCCGGTCCTGGCAACGCGAAATCCAGCTTTTCCTGACGCGGGTCGTGGATGCGCGTGTCGACACGTTCTCGCGATCCGGCGGGCTGTTCAATCCCGTGGATCCGAAGGAGGATATCGCGCTTGACTGGTATCTGCGACAAAGACTCATCAAGGCCTTTCTCGGGGCCGTCGTCTATGACCCTGAGGTGCAGGCGCTCTGCCGTGCGCAGGGCTTGATCCCAGATGGCCCGCCGGGTTTCGAGGGCGTCGGCGATAAGTGGGGCGAAGGCTGCCGGGATTGGGTGGCCAAGACCGTCGATCTCGACACCGCCCCCTCGACCTCGGTCGACGGCGAGAAGGAGCCGCCCGCTCAGGAGCGTCCGCTGACCCGGATGATCGAGGGCGGGTTTCACAAGGCGATCCAGCGCGCGCAGTACGTCAACGCCGTCCGGGATGTCGAAGGCCGCAGGCTCGATTGCGAACTCAATCCGCGGCGAGGCCCGGACGGCAAGCCCTTGTCGCCCGCTGCGTGCATCCGGTATCCGGCACAGGAAGACTCCAAGCGTGCGATCATCCGTTTGATCACCGTGTGGCAGGAGATGGAGCGGTTTGGCAAAAACGGCATCCTGACCACGACGCTGTCCGGAGCCGCGTCCAATCCCGCAAACAGCCGGGCAATTCCCGAAACCGAGGCGGATTACAAGGTTCACCTGCTGCGCGCCCTTGGGCGCTACGATGCCGCCCTGCCGACCGAGGATGACATCGCGGACCTGCGCGCCGGGTTCCGAACCGAAGGGCCTGCTGCGGCCGGCGACAGCGGCCACATCAACTACCTGAAAGTCGCGGATCGCAGCATCCCGCTGCGCCCGCTGTCTTCACCGGGCGAGCGCTGTTCGCCTGATCCAGCCGCTGCCGATCCGACGATGCTCCACTACGAGTGCCTCATGCTGACTTCTGAGGCGTCCTTCGCGACGAGAGAGCTGATCGCCGAATTCGTGCTGGCGCGCCTGAAGGAGGAACTGGAGCCCTATGACCGCCAGAACCGTTCCATCCGGGACTTCCTGTCGGTCGATCTTGCGGGCTGCCGGATCACGGGCTGCCAGATCGAGGTGTCTCAGCATGACGACCTGCCACTGTCCTTCGTCTTCGGCGGCAGCAGCATGGGATTCATGACCGAAGAGGAGGTGGGGCAGGATGCGGACAAATTGCGGGTGAAATGCGAACACGGGCTGCTTGGCAACATGATCTATCAGTTCTCCGGCAGCCAGAATGTCGAGACAAGCGTGGTCCGGCTTGACAATTGCGGGCTGGAGGTCGCCAAACAGCTCGTTGCGGCCTCGGGCCCGATGCAATCAGGGCTCGAGGCGGCGGGCACGCTGCCGCAACTTTCCAAGCTGATGGGTGTGACTGCCGTCTCGGCGACAGATGCGCCCGCAATCTCGATTCCGGCGACCAACCGTCAGAATGAGCGCAAGCGGTGTCTGGATCTCGCCGGGCGCTATGCGGATCTGCCCGAGGCGCGCACCGAAATCTATCTCGCCTGTACGCTTCGGTACTGGGTCGACACCCAGCGCAGCGATGTGACGGTCTACGGCGTGAGCCCGCGCGCCGGCGACGGCGACGACCTGACCCAGAACAGCCGCGTCGCCTCTTCGTCCTACGGCGCCAGGGCAGGCGTTCCGCTTCAGGGTTCCGGACAGGCGAAGCTGTCGACCGACAAGGCGCGCGAACAGATCCTGAGCAATCCCAATGTGATCGGTCTCAGTTACCTGCCGGGGCTGAGCCTGCCCGCCGGATCCGACGAACGGCCAGGAAGCGGGGATGCGGTCGATTCCGCCCGGTTCGGCTGGGTCGTGCGGCCGCGCTACATCTCGGACGATGATGGGTATCAGGCCAGCCATCACAGGCTTTCGGCGGTGATAAGCCTGCCGAGCTGGTGGAAGCGTGTCGAGTTCCGCGTACAGGCGTGCTGGGTCAGGCCCGAGGACGCCGCGCCCCTGATCGGCCGTTCCGACGTGGGCCAGGGCGAAGTGCCGCCCTACAAGATCTGCGAGCACGGCGCGATCGGGCGGGACCGGGGAACCAGCGAGATCCAGATCTTCGAGATCAAGTTGCCGCGCAGGGTCGACGAGATCACCACGCGCTTCAACTTCGACTTCATCAAGGCACCGTATTTCTTCCGGGAATTCAATGAGATGATCATGAACGACGGTGAGGCACTGTCGCTCGAAGCCGGGCGGTCGGGCAAGTTGGTCCTGCAGGGCGAACGGCTTTGGCGTGGCACGGTGGTGACGGTGAACAATCAGCCCGCCGACAGTATCCTCGTGATGCCCGACATGAAGGGGGTGATCGCACATTTCGACTGCGTCCGGCCGCCTGATGGGAAGGCACATGTGATCCGCGCCTTCAGCGACATTCAGATCGACGGAGAACCCCTCGCTGCGCCGCGGGAGGCAGAACCTGCCCGGGTTCCGCTTTTCGTCTGGACCTCCGAGGGCAGCACGCGCAGGCAGGAAGCGACGGTCTATCCGTTCGTCCAGCGATGGCAGAGCGAAAAACCGTGCTGGCTTTCGGACGAGGCGAGCGACGACTAGGTCCGCTCGCTCTTCAGGCCAGTACGCCGGGCGTTTCCTGTAACGTCCCTTCGCAGCCTTACTATCCGGCCGAGAGGCCGCGCGAGATATGTGCGAAGCCCTCACGGTAGACGGCTTCGGGGCTTTCGGCGAGGTCGCGCCACACCCGCGTCGCGGCGGCAAGCTCGGGCAGGCCCCGGCCGAAGGCTTCGATCGTCAGCCAGCCGTCGTAGCGGCTGTTCCGGATCGCTGCGAAGGTCTCGTCCCACGGGATATTGCCCCGGCCCGGTACGCCGCGGTCGTTTTCCGAAAGATGGATATGGGCGATCTCTCCGATGTTGCGGTTCAGGACCCCTACCGGATCGGTTTCCTCGATATTGGCATGGAAGGTGTCGTACATCGCCCGGATCCGGGGACTGCCGACCGCATCCACGAAGGCGCACAGGTCGTCCATGGTGTTGACGAGATAGCATTCGAACCGGTTCAGCGCCTCCAGCGCGATGGTGACGCCGAACATTTCCGCATGTTCCGCGATGCGCTGCTGGCTTTCGACGGCGCGCGCGATCTGGTCCCGGGTCGGACCGCTGCCGGAAAACTGGCCGAGCACGGAATGAAGCGGTCCGCAGACCAGCGTCGCACCGAGGGCCGCGGAGCATTCGAGGATACGGTGCATCCGCTCTATGCCCGCCGTCCGGATCGCGCGGTCCGGCGAGATCAGGTCATGTGCCGGATCGCCGAGGGCCGAGGCCGCGGTACGCCCGAGCCCCAGTGCGTCAAGCCTTGCGCCAAGCGCCGCGTAATCCTCGGGCCTGTCGTCGAAGACGGGTATCTCGACGCCGTCGAAGCCAGTCGCCCCGATGTCGGCGAGGATCGCATGATGTTGCGGACCCACGGAAGTCGTCCACAGGAACATGTTCATGCCGATCCGCATTGACCTGCCCTCCGTACGCTCGATCTGGTCATACCAAAAACATGAATCTGGCCCCGAGGCAATATCGCTGCAGCCCATTGTCCTTGCGACTTAGCGTGATGTATGGAAATGCAAACACGAGGGGGATCCGGGGCCTGCTTGTCGCTTGACCATTTGCACGGGCTGGCACAATCTGGTCAAACCAGTTATGGGATTCAGGGTCGGATAAGGCCCGCACAGGGGGGGAGAAACGGATGCATCTTTCGACGCACAACTGGATGCGGGCGGAACCGCTCGAGACGACGGTCCGGCGGATCAAGCAATATGGCTACGAGTCGATCGAGATCTCTGGCGAGCCGACGCAATACGACATCAAGGACACCCGCGCCCTGCTCAAGGATACGGGCATGCGCTGCTGGGGCGCCGTGACCCTGACCCTGGGCGAACGCAACCTCGCCGCGAAGGACGAGGGCCAGCGGGCGCGTTCCGTCGATTATGTGAAATCCGTCATCACGATGGTCTCCGAGCTCGAGGGCGAGATCATCACGCTGGTGCCCGCAACGGTGGGCAAGGTGACGCCCGATGCCACGCCCGAGGAGGAGTGGGGCTGGGTTGTCGAAGCGACGAAGGAGTGCTTTGCGCATGCGCAGGCGAAGGGTGTGAAGATCGCGGTCGAGCCGCTGAACCGGTTCGAAACCTATCTCTTCAACAGATGCGCGCAGGCACTGGCGCTTGCCGACGCGGTCAGCCCGGAATGCGGCGTGTGTCTGGATGCCTTTCATCTCAACATCGAGGAAAGCGACATCTACGAGGCGATCCGGCTGGCGGGCGACCGCCTGTACGATTTCCACGTCGCCGACAACAACCGCTTCGCGGCGGGGCTCGGTCATCTGGACTGGCCCAAGATTGTCGGCACGCTCAGGGACATCGGCTATGACGGGGCGCTGACCAACGAGTTCGTCGCGCCGGTCGACCGAACCCCGGCCGCGATGTATCCCGACATGGTCGAGACCGACCCGGTCGACATCTCCCCCGAGCAGTTGAAGTTCATCCAGGATCACGGCTCGTCCCTGTTGACGGAGAAGTTCTACGCCGAGCAGATGCGGATCACCTCCGAAACCCTGTTGCCGCTGATGAAGTGAGCCTTGCCTGCCTTCGCTGGCAGGCGCCCCTCCGAGGAAGTCGCCATGCGCATCAAGTCCGTTGAGGCACGCTGGGTTCAGATCCCCATCGAGGAATCGCGCCAGCATGTCAGCGACTTCGGCAGGCTGCGGACCTTCGATGCCGCGATCGTTCGGATCGAGACGGAAAGCGGTATCGTCGGCTGGGGCGAGGGCAAGAACGCGGCGGGAAGCGCGGGCAGCTACGCGGCCCTCGTCCATCTTATCAACGCCGAAGTCGGACCCCGGATCGTCGGACGGGACGCGTCCGGGATCACGCCGATCTGGGAGGATCTTTACAACGGCTCGCGCAGCGGGGGCGCCGCGAAAAGGGGGCATGTCATGCCCGAGCTGTCGCGGCGCGGTCATTCCGTCGCCGCCATCAGCGCAATCGACATCGCGCTGTGGGATATTCGCGGCAAGGCGCTCGACCAGCCGGTCTGGGCGCTGCTCGGTGGACGCAAGGCAGACCATTTGCCCGCCTACGCCTCGGGTGGCTGGGCGGATGCCGGCGGGATCGGGGATCAGCTCAGGTCCTATATCGATGCGGGCGGCTTCGGTGCGGTCAAGATGCGCGTGGGATCCATGGACGGCACGCCGCGGGTCTCGGCTGACCGAGTCAGGGCGGCGCGCGAGGCGATCGGGCCGGGGGTGGATCTGATGGTCGATGCCCATGGCACCTACACGGTGGCCGAGGCGCGGCGCTTTGCGGCAATGGTGGCCGATTGCGACCTCGCCTGGTTCGAGGAGCCGGTCAGCGTCGACGACCGGCCCGGCATGGCCGAGTTCCGGGCCGCGTCCCATATCCCCGTCGCCATGGGCGAGTCCGAATGCACGCGCTTCGACTTTCGCGACATCGTTGTGTCACGGGCAGCGGACATCCTCCAGCCGGATCCGGCCTTCTGCGGGGGCATCACCGAGGCGATGCGCATCGCGGCGCTGGCATCCGCCTTCAACCTGCGGCTCGCGCCGCATCTCTGGGCGGGGGCGCCGGCCTTCTTCGCCGGTCTTCACGTCATCGCCGCCGCGCCGGCGGGATTCATCGTCGAATTCTCGCTGGGGGCAAATCCGATGATCCACGACCTTTCACGCCAGCCGGTCGCCGTCCGTGACGGAATGATCGCGGTTCCCGAGTTGCCGGGCCTTGGCCTCGACATGAACATCGATATGATCGCGCGGTTCACGAGGGCGTAGGGGTTCAGAAGAAACAATGCAGGCAGAAGAGTTTCTCCCGGCCATCACTGCCCATCTGATCGACCGCGCGCGCAGCAACGACGGAAAGGCGCCGTCCGAACGCGATCTGGCCGAGCATTTCTCGGTAAGTCGGGGGCAGGTGCGCGAGGCGCTCGCCATCCTCGAAGCCATGCATGTGATCGAGCGGCGGGCGAAATCGGGGATCTACGTGATCGAGGACCGCAACGGCCTGGGTGCAATGGCCTTTCTGGCGCGCGCGGGCCTGCCGCTGGACAACCGGCAGATCTTCGAGGCCGTCGAGGTACGCAAGATCCACGAGATCAAGGCGGCGGAACTGGCGGCGGAACGGGCGACGCAAGAGAATTTCGACCGTTTGCATGACATCCTGGACCGCTCGGAGAAGCGCATCGGGCAGGGCGAGGGGCTTGACGGGCTCGATCAGGAGTTTCACCTCGAGATCGTGCGGGCGACGCAGAATTCGGTTTTTCTGGGGATCTGCACCTCGTTCTACGAGCTTGGCGGCGCGCGTCTTCAGGTCTATTTCCGCGATCCCGAACGAAACCGGAAATCCCATGAGGAACACAGGGAAATCCTTGGAGCGCTTCTGCGGCGGGATGCGCTGCTGGCCTCGGCGCTCATGGTGGCGCATCTTCGCGGCGCGATGAGCTACTGGTCCGAGATCCTCGAAGCCGGCGGGGAAAGCTGAGATGACAGGCCTTTCCATCTTCTCGACCCATCCGCTGCACCCCGAGGTCACAGACGCGCTGAGCGGCATCGGGGCGTATCGGGTCGCGAGCGCACCGACGCCGGAGGCCATCGTCGCGGAAAGCGCCGGCGCCGGCCTGATCGTCGTGCGCGCCCCGGTCCCGGCGGAAATCATCGCGCGCCAGACCGGGCTGCGGGCGCTGGTCCGCCACGGCGCCGGACTGGACATGATCCCGCTCGAGGCCGCGACGCAGGCGGGGGTACTGGTGGCGAACGTGCCCGGCGCAAATGCCGTCACCGTGGCCGAACATGTGATCTGGTCCGCGCTCGCCCTGCTGCGGCGCTATCCGCTGGTGAACCGCGACCTGCGCAAGGTCGGCTGGGACGCGGCAAGGGCGCATGCGGACAGCGGCCGGGAACTGCGCGGGCGCACCATCGGTATTGTCGGCATGGGCAATGTCGGGCGGTCGGTTGCACGCATTGCCGCACAGGGATTTGCGATGACGGTCCTCGCGCATACCCCGCGCCCCGAAAGCCTGTCGAAGGATGTCCGGCCGGTGCCGCTGGACGTGCTTCTGGCGGAAGCAGATGTGGTGGCGCTTTGCTGCCCGCTCACCGACGAGACACGCGGGCTGATCGGGGCAGCGCGGATCGCAAGGATGCGTCCCGGCGCGATCCTCGTCAACGTGGCGCGGGGTCCCGTTGTCGAGGAGGCCGCCCTGATCGCGGCGCTGCGCGACGAACGGCTGGGCGGAGCAGCGATCGACGTGTTCGAGACGCAGCCCCTGCCGGCGGGCCATCCCTTCCTCACGCTCTGCAATGTGATCCTGACACCGCACATGGCCGGGATCACCGAAGAGAGCATGCTGCGCATGGGGCAGGGCGTCGTCGCCGAAGCCCGGCGCATTGCGTCCGGCGACCTTCCCGAGCAGCTGGTGAACCCGGAAGCCGTCGCGCGGTATCGCGAACGGTTCGGCTGAGGCAGCTCAGACGGTCGCGAGGTTCTGGCCCGTCGTCCTGTCGAAGGTCAGCACCCGCTCGGGCTTCCAGCCGAACCGCACGACCTCGTCTCGGGCGACTTTAGTCCCTGCCGGAACCGTCGCATGCAGGCGCGTCTCGCCCATGTCGAGCGCGAGGATCTTCATGACCCCCTGATCCTCGATATCGAAGACCCGCGCCTCGACCGGAGCGGCGGTCTCGAGGATCAGGTTTTCGGGCCGGATGCCGAACGTCACGTCATGTGCCGCGCCGGTCCTGCCAGACACAGGCAGGCGGAACCCACCGATATCGGCGCTGGCGCCGTCGAGCCGTCCGTGCATCAGGTTGATCGGGGGCGAGCCGACCGAACGGGCGACGAAGGTGTTGAGCGGTTTCTCGTAGATGTCCGAGGGCGAACCGACCTGGATCAGCCGTCCGCTGCGCAGCACGCCGATCTTGTCGCCCATCGACATTGCCTCGACCTGGTCATGGGTCACGAAGAGGAAGGTCGCGCCGAGGTCCTGATGCAGCTTCTTCAACTCGACCCGCAACGTCTCGCGCAGCTTCGCGTCCAGTGCCGAGAGCGGCTCGTCCATCAGGAACACCGCCGGATCGCGCACGATGGCCCGCCCGATCGAGACGCGCTGCATTTCGCCGCCCGACAGCCGCTCGACCTTGCGCTCGAGCAGATGGGTGATCTGCAGCGTCTTCGCCACCCGGTCGACGCGGCGCGCGATCTCGTCCTCGGTCATCGCGCGCACCTTGGGACGCAAGGGAAATTCGAGATTTCCGCGGACCGACAGGCGCGGGTAGAGCGAATATTGCTGCAACACCAGCGCCACGTCGCGCTCGGCCGCCGTCCAGTCGCCGACGTCGTGGCCGCCGATCAGCACACGGCCCGTGTCAGGCTTCTCGAGCCCCGCGATCATGCGCAGCGTCGTGGTCTTGCCCGCGCCTGTCCGGCCGAGCAGCACGAAGAATTCGCCGTCCTCGACCGTCAGGCTCAGATCCTTCAGCGCCCTCGTGCCGCCATAGCGTTTCGAGACGTTTTCAAGTTCCACCCGCGCCATCAGCCGGCCCTCCTGAGTGACTGGCCGTTCGCGGCGTCGAAGTAATGCGCACGGTGCGGGTCGAGCGCGACCCAGACGCGTTCCCCTTCGCCGCGGGCAAAGCCCGACTCGCAGCGCGCGCGCAGCGTCGCATCGCCCACCCGCACATCGACGATGTCATGACTGCCCAGCGGCTCGACATTCGTTGTCTCGGTTTCAACTGCGCCGCCGCCGGGTTCGCGCGACAGCAGCACCGCCTCGGGCCGGATCCCGAGTTTTGCGGAGGCCCCGTTCAGATGCGCCACGGTTGCCGAGGGCACCCGGAAGCGCCCGGTCCCGCCGACGCGCAGCATGGCGTCGGTGCCGTCGCCCTCGACGGCCACATCGGTGACATTCATCACCGGCGAGCCGACGAATTGCGCGACGAAGAGGTTGGCGGGATGCAGATAGACCTCCTCCGGCGCGCCGACCTGTTGCAACAGGCCGTCGTGCATGACGATTATGCGGTCAGCCAGCGACATGGCCTCGACCTGGTCATGGGTCACGTAGACGCTGGTCGAGCCGCGCGCGATATGCAGGCGCTTGATCTCGGCGCGCATCTGTTCGCGCAGCTTCGCGTCGAGCGCGCCGATGGGTTCGTCCATCAGCAGCGCCTTGGGCCGACGCACCAGCGCCCGCCCGATGGCCACGCGCTGCATGTCGCCGCCCGACAGCGCCGAGGGGCGCTTGGACAGCAGGCGCTCGATCCCGAGCACCTGCGCGACCTCCTTCACCGCCGCTTCGCGCTCGGACTGGCCCATGCGGACGGCGCGCAGTGGGAAGGCGATGTTCTCGCGCACGGTCATGTGCGGATAGAGCGAGAAGGACTGGAACACAAAGGCGATGTCGCGATCCGCCGCCTTCAGGTCCTGCACTTCACGTCCGTCGATCGAGATCGTCCCCGACGTCACCGTCTCGAGCCCGGCGATGGCGCGGAGCGTCGTCGTCTTGCCGCAGCCGGACTGGCCCAGCATGACGACGAATTCGCCGTCCTCGATGGTCAGGTTGGTATCCTTCAGCACCTGCACGGGACCGAAGTATTTCTGCACGTTCCTGAGTTCGATCTTCGCCATCAGATCAGCTCTTCCTCTTCTTCCTCGTCGTCTTCCTCGACCTCCGGCGCGATGTGGGAGGTGACGATGAAGGCCACGAGACCAAGAATGATGACGGTCAGCCCGTAGCGGTGCAGGACCTCGACCCATGGCTGGCACAGCAGCACAAGCCCGATGATCATGGTCCACTGCGCCGTGGGTTCGAACCAGCGCGCGTTCATCCGGCGAAAGCTCATTTGCGGATCGCTCCGAAGGACATGCCGCGCAGCAGATGGTTGCGCAGCAGGAAGGTGAAGATCGCGACCGGCAGCAGGAAGAGGAAGGCACCCGCGGCGATCACGCTCCAGTCCGGCAGGCCCGATCCCACCTGGCTCGGGATGTAGGGCGGGGCGGTCTGGGCGTTGCGCGATGTCATCATCAGCGCGAAGGCGTATTCGTTCCAGGCGACGATGAAGCATAACACCGCCGTCGCCGCGATGCCCGTCAGGGCTTCGGGCAGGACGATCTTCCAGAAGGCCTGCAGGCGGGTGTAGCCGTCGACAAGGGCGGCTTCCTCGTATTCGCGCGGAATCTCGTCGATGAAGCCCTTCATGATCCAGACCGCGAAGGACAGGTTGAAGGCGGTGTAGAGGATGATCAGGCCCGCGTGCGTGTCATAGAGGCCGACGGCCCGGTACATCAGGAACATCGGAATGGCGACCACGACGGGGGGCAGCATCCGGGTCGACAGGATGAAGAACAGCCAGTCGTTTTCGCCCGGCACGCGGAAGCGCGAGAAACCGTAGGCGGTCAGCGTGCCCATCGAGACGGCGAGAAAGGTCGAGATGATCGAAACGATCAGCGAATTCTTGTAGCGGTCCGCATAGCCCGAGGAGGTGATCTCGCCGGTCTTGCGGTTCTTCACCGCCTGTTCGCCATCGTCGTAGATCTGCTGCTCCCACCAGGGCGCCGCGGCATAGACGTCTTCCTCGACGGGCTGGCGCAACTGCGAACGCTTCACGAAGAGCTTGGCAAACGGCGTCAGGGTCGGTTCGAAGAACACGGTCGGCGGGATCGTGGTGGCGAGGCTGCGCGGCTTGAAGGCGGTCGAGGCGATCCAGTAGATCGGGGTGAGCATGACGATCAGCGCCACGAAGACGGCGGCGATGGCGGCGCGGTTGGCGAAGACTTCGCCTCTGGTCTTTACTTCGGACATCTCAGCGCGCCTTCGCCTTGTTGAGGTATTTCACATAGATGTTGGTGATCGCCACCACCATGATCAGCACGATGTAGGCAAAGGCCGAGGACAGGCCTGTCTGCCACTCGAGGAAGGCCATCTTGTAGAGCCGGATCGCGATCAGTTCGGTCGTCGGCTGAGAGGACAGGATGTAGGCGTGATCGAATGTCTTGAAGGCCTCCATCGTGCGGAAGATGATCGCGATCATCAGGATCGGCGCCACCAGCGGCAGGGTGATCCTGAAGAAGGTGTAGAAGGGGCCGGCCCGGTCGATCTCGGCGGCCTCGTAAAGATGTTTCGGCACCGCCGAGAGGCCGGCGAGCGAAAGCAGCATGACGAAGGGCGACCACATCCAGATGTCGACGATGGCCACCGCGTAAAGCGCGACGTCCGGGTTCGCGAGCCATTCGAATTTTCCGAGGCCGAGGAAGTAGTTGATGATCCCGAAGGACGGATCGTAGAGCAGCTTCCAGAACAGGCCGACGACGGCCATGGACAGCATCATCGGCAGCAGCAGGAGCGTGGTGATAAGCCCCTTCAGCGGGATGGCGCGGTTGAGCAGCATGGCGAGCCCGAAGCCCACGAAGACCTGCCCCGTGACCGAGATCAGCACGTATTTCGCCGTGATGGTGAAGTTTCGCCAGATGAACGGATCGCTCAGCAGCTCGCGGTAGTTGGCAAGTCCGACCCAGTTCGCGGGTGCCGTGGTCGAGGCGCGGAAATCGGTGAAGGACGTCCAGAGCGAATAGAGCAGCGGAAAGACGTTGAAGATGATCAGGAATGCGATCGTCGGAATGATGAAGAGGTTGCGGATCGAAAGGTCCGACAACCCGCGTGTGGCCGCGCGGCTTTGCGGCTCGAGCCTTGCGATAACGTCTGTCACTGTGGCCTGTCCTGTCGCACGAATGTCGGGGCAAAGGGAGGCGGGGGCACGAATGCGCCGCCCGCCCGTGTCAAGCTCCGGTCAGTTGGTCCGGCCGTATTTCTTGAAGGTATCGATCCAGTCCGCCGTCAGAGCGTCGAGGGCCTCCTGCGCGGTGCCTTCGCCGCCCACCACATAGGGATAGAGGCGCTGGTTCGCGGCGGTCAGAAGCTCGGCGTATTCCGGCACCGCCCAGAAGTCCTTCACCTTGAACATGGTCTGGTAGAAGGCTTCGTTATAGGGCGTCGCGCTGCGGAACTCGTCGCTCTCGAGCACCTTGGCGCTGGCGGTATAGCCACCAAGCTCTGCCCATCGCTTCTGGGTCTCGTCCTTGATGAACCATTCGAGAAACGCGTAGGATTCGTCGATGTTCTCCGAATAGGAGACAATCGAAATCCCTTGTCCGCCCAATGCCGCGAACTGCGCGCCGCCGGGGCCCGGAGGATTGGCGAAAAAGCCGGTGTTCTCCGCGTTGGGGTTCGTCGCCGGGTTCACCAGCGCGGGGAAGAAGGCGAAATAGTTCATCGACATCGCCGCCAGGTTCTCGGTGATCGCCTGGTTGTTCTCGACGAAGAAGGTCTTGGACCAGCCCGGCGGCGTGAAGCCGTAGAGCTTGCGATAGGCCTCGAGCGCCGCGACGTTTTGGGGCGAGTTCAGGATGCCGTCGACCTGATAGCTTTCGTAGTCGCCGAGATTGCCACCGTATGAGAAAAGCGCGTTCTCGATGCCCATCACCAGACCGTCATATGAATTGTCGGTGTAGATCGCGATGCCGTAGCGGTCCTCGTCCGGGCGATGGAAGAATTCGGCGATGTCCATCATCTGGGCCCAGCTCTCAGGCACATCCAGCGGATACCCGTATTTCTCCTCGAAGGCCTTCATCTCTTCGGGGTCCTCGAACCAGTCCTTCCGGTAGGCCCAGCCGACCGCGTCGCCCTCTGCGGGGATTGCCCAGTACTTGCCCGAGTTGCCGGGGTATTCGGCATAATACTTGACCGTCGCGGGGGCCATGACGTTGCCGAGGTCATGTTCCTCGAAGAAATCGGTCAGGTCCACGTAGTGGCCGCCCTCTGACGCCGCGCCGAGCCACTGGCTGTCGCCGACGATCATGTCGTAGGCCGCGCCGCGGGCGTTGAATTCGGTAAAGGCCTTGGTCTGGAAGTCCTGCCAGGGTGTGGTTTCGACCGTGACGACGACTCCGGTTTCGGCCTCGTATTCGTTCACCAGTTCCTGAAGGTAGTTTGCCGGGTCCCATTCGGCCCAGAAAATGGTCAGCTCCTGCGCAGCCGCCGCTTGCGCCATCAGCGCAGAGCATGCAACGCTGGCGAGCATTCCAAGTACACGTCGTTTCATTGCTAGTTCCCTCCCGTTTGATTGACGTCCGGCCCCTGCTCCAAATCAATGGATTCCCCCCGGGCCGCCTATCCTGAGTGTTCACTCCTCGTTTTTGGTCTTTTTGGTATTACCAGATTGCCTTGCGAGTCAAGACGTTGTTTAGTTCTTGTCAGGAGGAATCGGGGGGCGTCACAGCGTGCATAAAGGCTTTCCTGCAAGCGTTTATCTGCAGCATTCGCGCGCCGGCGCCCTGTGCCGGTCCGACGGGGCGCTTTGGGCGGATCTGCGAGTTTTGGCAGGACCAGATTTCCCGATCGTTTCCGGGCAGATGGTTCGTCATGCGCGGCGCCGCCGGAGCGACGACGGCAACGGCGGCGGCCTGAAATCCGCGGCCGCGTCCGAACGAACGTGCCTGCGATGCTGATCCATGTGGTCGGAACGGCGGACACGAAGGGCGAGGAGCTTGCCTATCTTCGCGATCTCGTCCTGGCGGGCGGAGCTCGCGCGGTGGTCGTCGACCTGGGAACACGCAGGCCTTCCGTCCCGGTCGACGTGACGGCGCGTTCGGTTGCGCAATGCCATCCCGCAGGTGCCGGCGCGGTGCTGGATGGCGACGATCGCGGCACGGCGGTTGCGGCCATGGCGACCGCCTTCTCGGAATGGTGCCGCCGCAACGCCGACGGCGTCGCGGGCATGATCGCCATCGGCGGCGGGGGCGGGACGGCAATGGCCTGCGCCGGCATGCGTGAGCTGCCTTACGGTGTCCCGAAATTCATGGTCTCGACGCTCGCCTCGGGCGACACCGGCCCGTACGTCGGCACGTCCGATATCGTGATGGTGCCGTCGGTCACGGATATCGCCGGGCTGAACCGGCTGAGCCGGGTAATCCTGTCCAACGCGGCGCATGCGCTGCTGGGCGCCGCGACAGCGGTACACCCGGACACGACGGCGCAGAGTCCGGCCATCGGCCTGTCGATGTTCGGTGTGACCACGGCGTGCGTGACCGCCGTGACGAACCGTCTGAAGGGACAATTCGATTGCCTCGTGTTTCACGCCACCGGAACCGGGGGGCGAGCGATGGAGCGATTGCTCGATCAGGGCGTCCTGTCGGGACTGGTCGACATCACCACGACCGAGATCGCGGATCTGCTGTTCGGCGGCGTTCTGGCGGCAGCGCCCGAGCGGCTCGATGTGATCGCCCGGACGGGGGCGCCCTGGGTCGGATCGGTGGGCGCGCTCGACATGGTCAACTTCTGGGCGCCCGACACCGTTCCCGCGCAGTATCGCGGCCGGACCTTCTACAATCACAATCCGAACGTCACCCTGATGCGCACCACGCCCGAGGAAAACCGCGAGATGGGGCGCTGGCTTGGCGCAAAACTGAACGCGATGGGCGACAATGCCCGCCTTCTGGTGCCGCAGAAGGGCGTCTCGGCACTGGATGTCGAGGGCGGGGCCTTCTGGGACCCCGAGGCCGATGAAGCGCTTTTCGAGACGCTGCGCGACACCGTCGCGGACTCCGCCCGGTTGGTGTTCCTGCCCAACCACATCAACGACCCCGACTTTGCCGCGATCGCCGCCGAGCTGTTCCTGAAACTGGCCCCGGTCCGGTCCCCGGCATCGCATCGCCACGCAATGACGCCCTCGGGCGCGCGGTGACGCGAAACGGAATTGACAGGAGCTCGACATGACGAACGTGACAGACCTCTTCAAGTATCCCGGCGACGTGGACGCGTTCGGCTTCGACTGGGGACAGCTTTCGGTGACGCTGGGCCCCGAGGTGAACGGAGCGAAGCGGTTCTCCGCGGCGGTCGTCACCGTCCCACCGGGTCAAGGCCATGCGCGCCACAATCACCCGGGTTCGGAAGAGATCATCCATATCCTCAAGGGCGAGGGCGAGCAGATGGTCGAGGACGAGGCGGGCAACCCGCATACCCGTACCGTCCGCGCAGGCTGCTCGGTATTCATCCCGGAAAGCCGGTTTCATTCGACCCGCAATACCGGTGCGGAGGAGATGCAGATATTTGTCGTCTATTCACCGGCCGGCCCCGAGCAGTTGCTGAGGGAATTGCCGGATTTCCGGCTGATCCCGGCAGAGGGCTGAGCGATGCTGGACCGCGACACGGCCGACCTGCCCTACGACTTCGCCAGACTGGACGATCTGATGGACGCCGCCGGGATCGACGTGCTGATCGCCACGTCCAAGCACAACGTGCAGTACCTGCTGGGCGGTTACCGCTTCATCTTCTTCTCGGGGATGGATGCCATCGGTCACAGCCGATACCTGCCGATCGTAGCCTATGTCCGGGGCGCGCCCGAAAAGACCGCCTATGTGGCCAACCGGATGGAAGGCATGGAGCATGCCAATACCCCGTTCTGGACGCCGCATTTCAAGCCGGTGGCATGGGGAACGCGGGATGCGATGGCGGCGGCGATCGCGCATCTGAAAGCCGAAGGCCCCGCGTCGCCCCGGATCGGGGTCGAGCCCGGCTTCCTGCCCATGGACGCGGCGAAGGATCTCGAGGCGGCCTATCCCAATGCGCCGCTCGTCGATGCCTGCGGCGTGCTCGAGCGACTGCGCGCGGTCAAGACTCCGGGCGAGCTGTCGCTGATCCGCGACGCCTCCGAGCGTATCAGCGCCGCGATGCGGGCCACGATCGCCTGGGCGCGCGAGGGGACGACCAAGCGCGAGATCATCGAGCGGCTCAGGCAGGAGGAAACCGCGCGGGGGCTTCAATTCGAATACTGCCTGCTGACCCTTGGAGGGTCGCACAACCGCGCGGCCTCGGACCAGCGATGGGCGGAAGGGGAGGTTCTGTCCATCGACTCGGGCGGCAATCTCGACGGCTATATCGGCGACATCTGCCGGATGGGCGTGCTTGGCGCCCCGGACCAGGAACTGATCGACCTGCTGGGCGAGGTCGAGATCGTGCAGCAGGCGGCATTCGCCCGGGTCAGGGCCGGCGCGGCCGGAGGCGAGATCATCGCGGGGGGCCAGGAAGCGCTGGAGCAGCTGCCAAGCCGCGACTGCACGGATTTCTTCGCGCATGGCATGGGGGTCATCACCCATGAGGCGCCGTTCCTGATGACCAATCATCCGGTGGCCTATGAAGGCATCGACCGGGATCGCCCGCTCGAGGCCGGGATGGTGCTGTCGGTCGAGACCACGATGCAGCACCCCAGGCGCGGCTTCATAAAACTCGAGGATACGCTGGCGGTCACGCAGGACGGCTACGAGCTTTACGGCAGTGAAGGCCGCGGCTGGAACCTTGGGGGCACGGACTAGGAAAAGGCGCGCCGGGCGGATCCGGCTCATGACAGGAGGAGACTGAGATGGACGGCAAGAAGGTACTGATGCTGATCGGCGAATATTCGGAGGAATACGAGATCTTCGTCGTGCAGCAGGCGCTCGAAGCGGTGGGCCACACGGTGGACATCATCTGCCCCGAGACGAAGAAGGGCGACCGGGTGACGACCTCGGTCCACGATTTCGGCCCCGGCGTGCGCACCTGGACCGAACATGTGGGCCACGCGATCATCGTGACGCAGGACTTCGACACGACGAAGACCGACGGCTATGACTCGGTCTATATCGCCGGGGGACGCGGGCCCGAATACATCCGGACCTACCCGCGCGTGCGCGAGATCGTCCGCGAATTCCACAAGGCCGACAAGCCGATCGCCGCGATCTGCCACGGTCTCCAGGTTCTTGTCGCGGTGCCGGAGGTGATAGAGGGCAAGCGCGTTTCGGGTCTTTTCACCACCGAGCCCGAAGTGGCGCTTACCGGTGCCACCTACGTGAAGATCGGCGGCAAGGACGCGCTGCGCGACGGAAATCTGGTGACGGCCGAGGGTTGGACCGCGCTGGCGGCCTTCATCCGCGAGTATCTCGTCGTGCTCGGCACCGAGATCGTCCACCACCCGGTCGGGGCACTCAATGACATGGCCGCCCAATAGGGGATTGAGACACTTCCGCCATGGGGTGCCGGGCAAGGCGTCGCGGGCACGCGCAGAAGGAGCCGGGCGGCAGATCATCGGATCAAAGGGAGGAACCGAGATGAAGACCATCACGAAACTGGGGCTTGCGACCGCGATCGCACTCACCGGGGCGGTGGGCGGCGCGAGCGCCGACACCTCCGCGAAGCGGATCGCGCTGTCGAACAACTATGCGGGCAATTCGTGGCGTCAGGCCATGCTGGGCAGCTGGGAAAAGGTCGCCGGTCAGGCGGTCAAGGACGGTATCGTCGCCGCGGCCGATACGTTCACGACGGCGGAAAACCAGGTGACCGAGCAGGCCGCCCAGATCCAGAACCTGATCCTTCAGGGATATGATGCCATCGTGATCAACGCCGCCTCGCCCGAAGGACTGAACGGCGCGGTCAAGGAGGCCTGCGACGCGGGCGTCACGGTCGTCAGCTTCGACGGTGTCGTGACCGAGCCCTGTGCCTGGCGCATCGCCGTCGATTTCAAGCAGATGGGCAAGGACGAGGTGCTCTACCTCGCCGAGAAGCTGCCCGAGGGCGGCAAGCTGCTCGAGATCCGCGGCCTGGCGGGGGTCTTCGTGGACGACGAGATCAGCGCGGGGATCCACGAGGGCGTTTCCGAGACCGGCAAGTTCGAGATCGTGGGATCGGTGCACGGCGACTGGGCGCAGGACGTGGCGCAGAAGGCCGTCGCGGGCATCCTGCCCTCATTGCCGGACGATATCGTCGGCGTCGTGACCCAGGGGGGCGACGGCTATGGCGCGGCGCAGGCCTTCAAGGCGGCAGGCCGCGACATCCCGGTGATCGTCATGGGCAACCGCCAGGACGAGCTCGCCTGGTGGAAGGAGCAGAAGGACGCCTCGGGCTACGAGACCATGTCGGTCTCGATCGCGCCCGGCGTCTCGACGCTTGCCTTCTGGGTGGCCCAGCAGATCCTCGACGGTGCGGAGGTGCCGAAGGATCTGACGGTTCCCTTCCTGCGCATCGACCAGGACACGCTGGAAACCAGCCTCGAGACGACCGAGGCCGGGGGTGTCGCAAATGTGGAGTATTCTCTCGACGACGCGAAGGCCGTCATCGACGGCGCGAAGTGATCCGCGCGAACGATACCGCATGACGACCCTGACGGCACCGATCGTCCTTCTGGACGGCGTCGAAAAGAGCTTCGGCGCCGTCCGTGCGTTGGCGGGCGTGACCCTCGAACTGCGTCCCGGCGAATGCCTCGGCCTTGTCGGACACAACGGGGCGGGCAAGTCCACGCTCATGAACGTGCTGTCGGGAAATCTCGCCCCGGACGCTGGCCGCATCGAGGTCGGGGGCAGCGACATCACCGGAGGTCTCACGCCGCAGAACACGATGGGCCACGGCGTGCGCTGCGTCTATCAGGAGCTCTCGCTCTGCTCGAACCTGACCGTGGCCGAAAATGCCCGGATCTCGCATCCTGCCATATCGGGGTTCGGCTGGAGGCGCCGCGCGCGGGACCTCATCGGCCGCAAACTGGACGAGGTCTTTCCCGGTCACGGAATCTCGCCCGACGACGTCGTGGGCGATTTGTCCATCGCGCGCCGCCAGATGGTCGAGATCGCCCGCGCCTTCGCCGTGACGACGACCCCCGCGAAGGTGGTGATCCTGGACGAGCCGACCTCGTCGCTCGACGCGGTTGCGGCGGAGAAGCTGCTGACCCATGTACGCCGCTATGTCGACGCAGGGGGCACCTGCGTCCTGATCTCCCACCTGCTGCGCGAGATCCTCGAAACCTGCGATCGCATCGCGGTGATGCGTGACGGCGGCGTGGTCGCGCTCGACCGGGCCGGGGCCTTCGATCGAGCGACGCTCGTCAAGGCGATGGGCAGCGTGGCAGAGGCGGCGCGTGAAACCGCCGTTGGACAGGCCCTGCGTGCGTCCGCGCCGCAGGTCGTGGCGGCATGCCCGAAAGGGGCCGGTTCGCTTACGCTTCTGGCGCATCGGGGCGAGGTGGTCGGGCTTGCCGGGCTCAGCGGGCAGGGGCAGACGGAATTGCTGGTCCAGGTCTTCGACCAGGCCGCCGGGAGCGACGTCGAAGGCGAGGTCGCGCTCGTCGCGGGCGACCGGCAGAGCGACGGCGTCTTCCCCCTCTGGTCCATCGCAGAGAACATCTTTATCGGATCCCTGCCGCGCTTCCTGAAGGGCTTCCTGCTCGATCACGGACAGGCGCGGGCCTACGCCGAGGAATGGCGCAAGCGCATCGGCATCCGCACGCCCGACATGGACAACCCGATCCTGTCGCTTTCCGGGGGCAACCAGCAGAAGGCGCTGTTCGCCCGCGCGCTCGGCTCGAGCGCCTCCATCATCGCCATGGACGATCCGATGCGCGGCGTCGATGTCGGCACCAAGCAGGAGGTCTACGGCATGATCCGCGACGAGGCGGCGAAGGGGCGCACCTTCCTGTGGTACACCACGGAAATGGACGAACTGAGGAACTGCGACCATGTCTACGTCTTCCGCGAGGGCGGGATCGTGGCAGACCTGCCGCGTTCCGAGATGACGGAGGAACGTGTGCTGCACGCCTCGTTCCGGGCCGACGCATGAATGCGCTGTTCTCGCCCCGACTGCTCAGGGCGCTGTTGCCGCCCCTGTCGCTGGCAGCGCTTCTGATCGCGATCTTCTGGCTGCAGCCGCGCACGATGAGCTATTTCGGGCTCAATCTGCTGCTGAACCTCGCCATCCCCATCGCTCTCGCCACCATCGCGCAGATGTTCGTGCTGTGCGTGAACGAGCTCGACCTGTCCATCGGGGCCTTCGTCAGCCTTGTGGCCTGCATCACCGCGACATGGCTGCATGACACGCCGCTGCTTGGTATCGCCGCGTTGCTGGGCCTGATCGGCGTCTACGCACTGTTGGGCGCGCTGATCCACCTGCGAAACCTCCCCTCGATCGTGGTGACGCTGGGCATGTCCTTCGTCTGGCTCGGACTGGCGGTGCTGGTGCTGCCCACCCCCGGCGGCAAGGCGCCCGAATATATTCGCGCCCTCATGACGCTGAAGCCGCCCCTTGTGCCCTTCCCGATCATTGCCTCACTGCTGATCGCGGGCCTTGTCCATTTGCTGCTGATGCGCTCGGCCTGGGGCACGGTGCTGCGCGGAGCGGGGGGCAATCCCCGGTCGCTGGAACGGGCGGGCTGGTCGCTGCTGCGGATCAAGATGACGATGTTCGCGCTGGCGGGCCTGTTCGGAGTGCTGTCGGGCATGGCGCTGGTTGGCCTCACGACCTCGGCGGATGCGAACATCGCCCTGCGATACACCCTGCTGTCCATCGCCGGTGTGATCCTCGGCGGCGGCGAGTTCGTGGGCGGGCGCGTTTCGCCCACGGGCGCGGTGATCGGCGCCGTCACGCTGGCGCTGGCGGGATCGTTCCTGTCCTTCCTCCGGCTCAACCCGGACTGGCAGATCGGCGCGCAGGGGGCGATCCTGATCATCGTCCTTGCCCTGCGCGTGCTGGTCAGTCGCGCGGAGCAGAAGCGATGAGCGCGGCCTCCAACCTGCTGCGCCAGCCCTGGCTCTGGGCCTGGCTCGGCGCGCTGGCGGTCTGGCTGGCGACCGCCGCCTTCACGCAGGGGCGCGGATCGGGCGAGGTGCTGTCGGCGGCGATGACGTTCGGCGCGTTCTTCGTGATCGTGGCTCTGGGACAGATGTTCGTCGTCACGCTGGGCCCCGGGAACGTGGATCTGTCGATTCCTGCCTGCATGACGCTGGCGGGCACGGTGTCGATGAAGACGATGGACGGGCAGGCCGCGATGATCCCGGTCGGACTGCTGATCGCGCTCGGCATCGGGGCGGTGGTCGGCGCGGTCAATTACACGCTGATCCGGCTCCTGCGCATCCCTCCCATCATCGCCACCCTGTCGTCGAGTTTCATCTTCCAGTCCGCCGCGATCTGGTGGAACCGCGGTCTGCGGGTGAAGCCGCCAGAGGCGCTGGGCGACTTCGGTGTCGCCAAGATCGCGGGCGTCCCCCTCATCGCCCTATTGGTCATCGTGCTTGCCGTGGCGGGTCATGTCCTGCTGACCCGTACCATCTTCGGGCGCGGGGTCGTCGCCATCGGACAGAACCAGCGCGCCGCACATCTCGCCGGGGTCGCGGTCGAACGGATCCGCGCCCTGACCTATGTGATGTGCGCCACGCTCGCAGGGCTCTGCGGCTTTTTGCTGTCGGCCTTCTCCGGCGGGGCGGCGCTCAACATGGGCGAGGAATATCTGCTGAGCTCGATTGCCGTGGTGGTGATCGGCGGCACCTCGGTCGCGGGGGGCTTCGCCAACGTGCCGGGTCTTTGGGGGGCCGCGCTGTTCCTCTTCCTGCTCGTGACGATGCTGAACACGTTCGGCGCGGGCGCAGGCGCCCGTCTGGTCCTGACCGGACTGATCATCATCGGCGTGATCGTCGCGGCAAGCGGGGGCCGCAACCGGACGTAGGATGGGCGCCTGCCCGACGCCGAGGCCGGCCAGGGGGCTTTCCTAGCGGTAGATCAGCGTCGGCAGCCACATGGTGATCGAAGGCACGTAGGTGACCAGCAGGAGCACGATCACCAGCGGGACGAGAAAGGGTGCCGTGCCGACGAAGGCGCGCTCGAAGCTGACATTTGCGATGCGCGAGAGGACGTAGAGCACCATGCCCACGGGCGGGGTCAGCAGCCCGAGCATCAGGTTCAGCACCATGATCACGCCGAAATGCACCGGATCGACGCCGATCGCCAAGGCGACGGGCAGCAGGACGGGAACCATGATGGTGATGGCGGCCACCGTCTCCATGAAGCAGCCGACGACCAGCAGGATGAGGTTGATCAGCAGCAGGATGACCCAAGGGCGGTCCGAGGCCGACAGCAGCAGCGCGGCGATGGCTTCGGGAACCCGGTTCGAGGTCAGGATCCAGGCGAAGATCGACGCCGCGCCGACGACCAGCAGGACCACGGAGGTGGTCTCGATGGTGTCGAAGCTCACCCTGAGGAAGCGCCGCCAGCTCAGGGTGCGGTAGACGATGATTCCGAGGAACATCGCCCAGGCGCATGCGGCCACGGCGGCCTCGGTCGGCGTGAAGGCGCCGGTGAGGATGCCGCCCACGATGATGACCGGGGTCATCAGCGACAGGAAGGCGCGCCGGAAGGTCGCGAAAAGGACCGAAACGCGGAAGGCCTGGTCGCGCGGAAAGCCGCGGCGGCGGGCGATGATGGCAACGAGGATCATCAGCGACACGGCCATCAGCAAGCCGGGAATGAAGCCCGCCGCGAAAAGCTGGCCGATCGAGGCGCTGGCGACCACGCCGTAGATCACCATCGGCAGCGAGGGAGGGATGATCGGCCCGATGGTCGAGGAGGCGGCGGTGACGCCGATGGCGAAGCCGCTGTCGTATTTCGCGTCGCGCATCGCCTTGATCTCGATGGCGCCGAGGCCCCCGGCGTCGGCCACGGCAGCGCCCGACATGCCGGCGAAGATCACGGAGGCGCCGATGTTCACATGGCCCAGCCCGCCGCGCATCCAGCCGACGAGCGACAAGGCGAAGTTGAAGATGCGCTCGGTTATCCCGGCGGTGTTCATGAGGTTGCCGGCGAGGATGAAGAAGGGCACGGCGAGCAGCGGGAAGCTGTCCACGCCATTGATCATGCGATGCGCCACCACCATCGGCGGCACCGAGCCGCTGACGTAGATATAGATCGCCGATGATCCGGCAAGCGCGATGGCGACGGGCATGCCGAAGATAAGCAGGCCGAAGAGCATGATGAAGAGAAGGGCGATTTCCAAGGTCCGGGGCTCCTAATCCGTCTTCGGCACGTCGTCGACGTGTCTGTCGGGGTCGATCAGGCGCGATGTGCCGGTTCGCAGATGGCGCCAGAGATTGCGGGCGGAATAGACGGTCATCGCGGCAAAGCAGACGGCGACAAACCAGTAGACCCAGGATTTGGGCACGTCGATCGACACCATCATCTGCTGGGTCTTACCCGCAAGCTGGGCGGTCAGCATGGTGAGCAGGGCGTAGAAGGCCGTGGTCAGGGCGTCGATCGTCAGCTGCGCCACGCGCCGCGCCGGACGCGAGACCCAGCGGTAGAAGAACTCGACGGCGATATGCGAATTCTTCCGGCAGGCCATGACGGCGCCGGTGAAGGTGACGGCGATCAGCAGGAAACGCGCGATTTCCTCGGTCCAGCCAAGCGAGTCGTTCAGCACATAGCGCGTGAAGAACTGCAGGAAGACAACGAAGGCCAGCACCCAGAAGATCACCAGGACCAGCGTGTCGTCCCAGCGCAGATCCGAAAGGTCGATCTCCTCATTGTCCTCGAAGAGATTCTTGGCGGGCCCGGGATCGTGCCCGGCGGGAGGTTTCTGGTCCAAGGCGGGGAGCTTTCCGTGAAGATCTGGCTTGCGCAGGGGCCGCAGGCGCCGGATCAGCGCCTGCGGCCGGGGGACTGCCGGCTACTGGCCGATGGCCTGCAGCTTGTCGTAGGTCGCCTGATCCCAGGTCGCCATCTCGCCGTTGTGCATCTTCTTGACGGCTTCGATGAAGGGCCCTCGGTCGACCTCGTTGACGGTCACGCCCTGTTCCTTGAACCAGTCGGCCAGCTGGGCCTCGGTGTCCTTGATCTGGTCCGTGGCGCAGGTCGCGGCGTCCTGAAGCACCTGGGTCAGCGCCTGCTGGTCGGCCTCGTCCATGCTGTTCCAGGTTGGTCCCCCGACGATGGTCAGGAGCGCGTCGGTGATGTGGCCCGTCAGATTGATGTTGGATTGCACCTCGTAGAACTTCTTGGCCTGGATCGTCGGCAGCGGGTTCTCCTGCGCGTCGACCGTGCCCTGCTGGAGCGCGAGATAGACCTCGGCGAAGGCGATGGGCGTCGGATTGCCGCCCGTGGCCTCGGGGAACATCATGTAGAGCGGCGCATTCGGCACCCGGATCTTCAGCCCGTCCATGTCGGCGGGCGAGGTGATCGGCTTGTTCGAGGTGACATGGCGGTTGCCGTAATAGGTCATCGCGACGATGTGGTTGCCGGTCGCGTCCTGATAGCCCTGCGCCAGTTCCTGAAACAGGTCCGAGTTGCGGAACGCATCCCAATGCGCGTAGTCGCGGAACATGTAGGGCGCCCCACCGATGGCGATCGGTCCGTAGGCGCGCCCGGCGAAAAGCTGGCCGGTATAGATGACGTCCACCGTCCCGAGGCCGAGACCCTCGTTGATGTCCACTTCCTTGCCCAGCGAGGAGGCCGGGAAGACCTCGACGCCATAGCGCCCTTCGGTCGCCTCCATCAGCGCCTCGTTGGTCGCGACGGCGCAGGTGTGATAGGCCTCGCTGGTCTCGTAGACATGGGCAAATTTCAGGACCTTCTGCGCCTGTGCGCCTGCCGGTCCGGCAAGGCCGCCGAACGCAGCGGCGGTGATGGCGGCGACGGCCACCGTTCGTTTCAGTGTCTGTTCGGTCATCGGTTTTCCTCCCTTTCGGTTTCTACATCTCAACCCGGGCCCGCTTGGGGCGCAAGGTTTCGATTCCATGGGCCCGGGCGAATTCGCCCAGGCTTTCGACGCTCTGCGTATCGAGCTTCAGCCCCGCCACCCTTCGGGCGGCGGCCTCCTTCCATTCCCGGTCCCCCGGGGCCATCACGCTCTGGCCCGGCGACGAAGTGCTTTCGCGCAGTGCGCCGACATAGCGCCGCATGACCGCCGCGAAGGCCGATGCGCCGCTGAAGGCGTCCGGATCCAGCGCCATGACGAAGGCCCCGAGACGGCGCGGCGTGCGCATGTCGTCGCTGACCATCGCGGGCAGCTCGAAGCTGAGCGGGGCGTCCGCAAAGGCCGACGACAGGATTTCCGACAGACCTGCAAGACCCGCGCCCTTGAAGCCGAAGAGCGCACCGCCGAGCGGGGCCAGCATCTCGGCCAGATCCGGGTCGGTCACATTCGCGCCCGTGAGGTCCGAGGCCACATCGGCGGGCAGCGGTACTCCGAGGCTGCGGCTGAGACGGACGCGGTTGTAGGGGACCGAACTGGTGGCCATGTCGAGCAGCCAGGGATCGCCATCGGGAACGGGGGCAGCGGCGGCGATGGGATTGGTGCCGTGGAACCGGTCCGCGCCGCCGTGCAGACGCACGAAGGCGTCCGAATTGCAGAAGGCGAGCCCCATCATGCCCTGTCGCGCGATCTGCAGGGCGTAGGCTCCGGCGGCACCGAAATGCGAGGAATTGCGGATCGCGACCGCGGCGATCCCATGTTCGCGGGCCATCTCGACGGCCATCTCCGCGGCGGTGCAGGTCGCCGGCGCGCCATGCGCGTTGTCCGCGTCGAGCAGGGCGGCACCGCCCTTGCGCGAGACGACCCGCATCTGCGGCGCGCCATTGATCCGCCCGCCCAGGAATGCCGCCAGATAGTGTGGCAGAAGGCGGAATCCGTGCGTGTCCACCCCAAGGGTCGAGGCGTGAAGCAGGGTGCGGTTGACCGCCGCGACCGTCTCGGCATCCGCGCCTGCCGCGCGCAGCGCCCGGGTCGAGAACCGCTCCATCTCGTGCAGGTCGATGCGCACGGTTTCTTCCCCGTCGGTTCCGGTCGCGGCGGAGGAGGCCGTTTCGATCCGGTCGAGATGATTGCGCGTGGCTTCCCCGACATGCTCCGCCAGCATCGAGATGGCGCGGTCGAGATCGCGCTCTGCCAGCGCCTCGCGGATCGCCATGTGCTCGGTAAGCGACCGCAGGTCTCGGGCGGGATCCTCGGACAGCCGGCTGCGAAGCGCCTGGATGCGCACCGACAGCACCCTGTAGGTCGCCGCCAGAACACCGCTTCCGGAACTCTCGAGGATTGCAGCGTGAAAGGCGTGGTCCAGCTGCCTGTAGCCCTCGGCGTCCGACCGATCCAGTGCGTCGCGCATTTGCGCGACGATGGTGTCGAGGCGGCGGGCAAGCGCTTCCGGCCCGCGCCGTCCCGCGCGCACAAGGGCCTCGCGCTCGAGCATGGCGCGCACTTCACCGAGGTCCGAGATTTCGGCGGGACACATGTCGAACACGCGCCAGATGTGGCCGTCGGAAAACGCCACGAGCCCCTCACGTTCCAGCGACGCGAGCGCTTCCCGGATTTCCCGCCTGCCTGTCCCGAGCGCCCCCGCCATGTCGGCTTCGCGCAGCGCACTTCCCATGGCCAGATCGCCGGAAACGATGCGGGCCAGGATCGCTTCATGCGCCTTGGCCGACTGCGATCGCCCCCCGGCCGGATCTCGGCTGACACCGCCTGCCATGCTGCCCCCCTCCTTCTCCCGGGATCGACACTATAGGAAGCGCGGAAGGTGGCAACCCGCAGCGACTGCAATGCCGTCGCGGTTGTCCTGTCCGGCCGCCCCGGATCGCCTCGCAGGGCCGCCCTGTCGCGAACGAGGCCCCGGCGCAGGAAGCTTGCGCTTCCCATCGTCTCGCGCCCCCCTTATGCAAAGCACCGCCCTGTGCCATGGTGCGCCGAGCACATCGAAGGGAGGAACGAGGTGTCCAGCGAAGATTTCGAGGTCCTTGACCCGCGGTTCAAGCCGCTCGTGAAGCTGTCGGCCCAGGTCGACAAGCTCTATACCGGGTGCCGATGGGCGGAAGGACCGGCATGGTTTCCCGCCGGGCGCTACCTGGTCTGGTCGGATATTCCCAACAACCGCATGCTGCGGCTCGATGAATGCAGCGGGGCGGTCAGCGTGTTCCGGGCCCCGTCGAACTACACCAACGGCCATACCGTCGACCGGGAAGGCCGTCTCGTGAGCTGCGAACACGGCGGCCGGCGCATTTCACGCACCAATCACGACGGCAGCATCGAGACCCTGGCCGACAGCTTCGAGGGAAAGCCGCTGAACTCGCCCAACGACCTCGTGGTATCGCGCGACGGATCGGTCTGGTTCAGCGACCCGACCTACGGGATCGATTCCGACTACGAGGGCCACAAGGCCGAAAGCGAGCAGCGCGGCAGCTTCGTCTACCGGCTCGACGCCACAACCGGCGAGTTGCGCGCTGTCTGCGAGGACTTCGTGCAACCCAACGGGCTGGCGTTTTCTGCCGACGAAAGCCTGCTCTACATCGCGGATACCGGCATGACCCATCGCGAGAACGGCCCCAAGCACATCCGCCGTTTCAATGTCGGGTCCGACGGCAGCCTGAGCGGGGGCGAGGTGTTCGCTGATTGTCTGAACGGGCTGTTCGACGGCTTCCGGCTGGACGAGGGGGGCAGGATCTGGACCAGCGCGGGCGACGGGGTCCATTGCTACGACCCCGACGGAACGCTGCTTGGCAAGATCCGCGTGCCCGAGGTGGTGGCCAATGTCTGTTTCGGCGGCGAAAAGCGCAACTACCTCTACATCTGCGGTACGACCTCGCTTTACGGCGTGCGTCTGGCGGTAAACGGCGCGCGTACCTTCTAGGCCCCTCCCGGCCCGGCGCTATTCGGCGGCCATCTGCGCCGAGGGGGTCGATCGAGAGATTTCGGCCTCTTCGTCGGTCATCTCTTCGGCGATCCCTTCGAAGAGGGGTGTGGACAGATAGCGCTCGCCCGTGTCTGGCAGCATCACCAGCATGACCGACCCCTCGGGCGCGGTTTCGGCGCGTTTCATGGCGACGGCGAAGGTGGAGCCGCCGGAGATCCCCGTGAAGATGCCTTCCTCGGCCGCGAGCCGGCGCGACCAGGCAATCCCGTCGGGTCCGGCGACCGGAATGAGTTCGTCGTAAAGGTCGTTGTCCAGCGCTTCCTGCAGCACGTAGGGGATGAAATCCGGCGTCCATCCCTGGATCGGGTGGGGCTGGAAGTGGGGGTGGCTCTCGGTCGGCTGGCGGGCGTCGTTGCGCGTGTTGACATAGCCCGATGCCACGAGAGCCGCATTGGCGGGTTCGGTCAGGATGATCTTCGTGTCGGGGCGTTCCCTGCGCAAGACACGGCCCACGCCCGTCACCGTGCCGCCGGTGCCGTATCCCGTCACGAAATAGTCGAGCCTTTCGCCCTCGAAATCCGCGAGGATTTCCTGCGCGGTTGTGTTCTCGTGGATGTCGGCATTGTCGGGTGTTTCGAACTGGCTCGCCAGAAACCAGCCATTCGCCTCTGCCAGTTCCTTGGCCTTGGTATACATGCCGAAGCCTTTAAGGGCGCGCGGCGTGAGCACGACCTTGGCGCCGAGAAAGCGCATGAGACGACGCCGTTCGACCGAGAAGCTTTCGGCCATCGTCACGACAAGGGGATAGCCCTTGGCCGCGCAGACCATCGCCAGGCCGATGCCGGTGTTTCCGGAAGTCGCCTCGACCACGGTCTGCCCCGGTGCCAGCCGACCGTCGCGCTCGGCGGCCTCGATGATGTTGAGCGCCAGACGGTCCTTGACCGAGCCCCCCGGGTTGAAGGCCTCGGCCTTGACGTAGACGGTCACGTTCGCGGGTGCGATCCGATTGATGCGGACCACCGGCGTGTCGCCTACGGTCTCGAAAATGCTGTCATAGCGGCGTCCCCGGCCGCCGGTCTTGCGAATCGCCATCACGATCTCCCTCCTGTCGCTGGTCCGGTCGACGCGACTCCGATGCGTCACGCGCAAGGATAGTCCTTCGCGCCGGTTTTGATAGCCGCCACACAAAGCGCTTCGGGGCTTTCGTTCCGCGCGGCTTTCGCTTAATTCGAAGGCATACGGGGGAAACATGACGACAAAGCGCGCTTATGTCATCGGTCATCCGATAGGCCATTCCAGGTCGCCGCTCATGCACGGCTACTGGATCAGCGAGCACGGTCTAGACGCGCGTTACGACAAGCTGGACGTGCCGCCTCGCTCCATCGGGGACTTCTTCGAACGCTTCCGGCGCGAGCGCTTCATCGGTGCCAACGTGACGATACCGCACAAGCTCGCGGTGATGGAGCATGTGGACCGCATCGAGGACGAGGCCATGGCGATGGGGGCGGTCAACTGCCTCTACTGGGACGGAGACGTGCTGGTCGGCGGCAATACGGATGCGCAGGGTATCCTCGGCAGTCTGGACGAGTCCGTTCCCGGCTGGGACGCGGATGCGGGGCAGGCATTCGTCTACGGCGCCGGCGGCGCGGCGCGGGCCGCGGCATATGCCTTCCGAAACAGGGGCCTGCGTGTGGCCATTTGCAATCGCACGCGGCAGAAGGCGAAGGAACTGGCCGCGCATCTGGGCGCGGGGGTCACGGCGCACGGACTTGAGGATCTGCCCGGACTGCTGGCGGAAGCGGATGTCGTGATCAATACCACGAGCCTCGGGATGGCCGGTCAGCCGCCCAACGATCTCGACCTTTGCGCGCTCCGGCCCGGAGCGGTGGTCTACGACGCCGTCTATACGCCGCTCGAGACCGACATGGTCCGGAAGGCAAGGGCCTCGGGGCACCCGGCCGTCGGAGGCCTGGGGATGCTGCTGAACCAGGGTGCCGAAGGTTTCCGGCGATGGTTCGGCATCCTGCCAACGATCACGTCAGAGCTTCGCCAGATCCTCGAGGATGACATCCGGCACCTGACACCCGGCGCCTGACGCACCGCCGCCCACGGCACGAAATCGACAAGAAGGATCGTATCGTATCGGGCAGTCCGCCCTCCGAGTCAGGCCGGGGCCGCATGACCAGTCCGCGGTGGACCTCTGCCGAGCCGCGCGCCATTTGGCGCGACGTCATCCTTGTGGCGTCTTGCACCCTGCCGGGCTTCTTCTACCATGCCGCGATCGTAATTGCTCGATCCGCACTCACGGACCTGGCGGCAGAATCACGGGTGAAAAATCATGACCAGACTGACAGGAACTCTCATCGGCGCTCTGTTGTCGAGCAGCATGCTCGCCGGGGCCGCTCTGGCCGCCGGGACGCATCCGGTCACGGGTGAGCCGCTCGCCGACGACCAGACGTTCACCTACCGCATCCTGGACGAGCACAGCTCGGTCGATCCGCAGGTGGTCGAGGACGTTCCCGGCTCGGAAATCGTGCGGGATCTGTTCGAAGGCCTGATGAACCAGGACGAGCAAGGCAACCTCGTTCCCGGCGTGGCCGAAAGCTACGACGTATCCGACGACAAGCTGACCTATACATTCCATCTTCGCGAGAATGCGAAGTGGTCCGACGGCAATCCGGTGACGGCGCAGGATTTCGTCTTCGCCTGGCAACGGGCCGCCAATCCGGAACTCGCCTCGCCGTACCAGTGGTACATCGAACTGATGTCGGTCCGGAACGCCGCCGAGGTCATTGCCGGCGACGTGCCGCCGGAAGAGCTGGGCGTGCGCGCCGTCGACGACAGGACGTTCGAGGTGACGCTTTCTGCGCCGCTTCCCTACTTCCCGCAGATGACAACGCATGCCACGACCTTCCCTGCGCCGCGCAAGGTGGTCGAGCAATTCGGCAACGACTGGACGAGACCCGAGAACATCGTGTCGAACGGCGCCTATGTGCTGACAGAACACGTCCCGCAGGAGCGCTCCGTGCGCGAGCGCAACGAGATGTACTGGGACAACGAGAACACGATCCTGGACAAGGTCGTGGCGCTGGTCATCAACGACGAGAACGTGGCGTTGACCCGCTATCTCGCCGGCGAACTCGACCGCACCGAGGTTCCCGCAGGCCAGTTCCCGCGCCTGAAGACGGAATACCCGGACGAGGCGATCTCGTTTCCGCGTCTGTGCACCTACTACTACACATTCAACCTGTCCGAATCCGGACCGGAAGCATTCAAGGATCCCGCCGTGCGAAAGGCGCTGGCCCTCGCGGTGGACCGGGACATCGTCGCCACGAACATCAAGGCGGGCGGAGAGCTTCCGGCCTACACCTTCACGCCCGAGGCCGTCGCTGAGTTCACTCCGCCCGAGACCGAAATGGGCCGGATGACGCAGGCCGATCGGGATGCGAAGGCCAGGGAACTGATGGCGCAGGCGGGGTACGGGCCGGACAATCCCCTGAGCTTCTCGCTGATGTACAACACCGATCAGGCGCATGAGAAGATCGCCGTGGCCCTGTCGCAGATGTGGAAGCAGAAGCTGGGCGTGCAGACCGAGCTTTCCAACATGGAATGGAAGGTCTTCCTGGACACCCGCGGCCAGCAGGACTTCGATCTGGCCCGCGGTGCATGGTGCGGCGACTACAACGAGGCCTCGACCTTCCTCGACCTGCTCGACAGCGGGTCGGGATACAACGACGGCAAGTATTCGAACCCGGAGTACGACAAGGTGCTGGAAGAGGCCAAGACGGCCGAGGACACCACCCCGCTCTATTCCCGCGCCGAGGAGATCATCGCCGAAGACATGCCGGTGATCCCGATCTACCACTATGCGGGCGTCTACATGATGGACAGCGACGTCGGAAACTGGCCGGTCGATAACGTCGAGCAGAACTGGTATTCCAGGAACCTCTACAAGATTGCCGAGTGACGGCATCCTTCCGCCCCGCGCTACCGGCGCGGGGCGGCGCCACAGGCTATCCCAAATGATCTCCTACATCATCCGCCGTCTCGCAATCGCGGTCCCGACCCTCGTTCTTCTGGTGGTCGCCTGCTTCTTCATGCTCCATTTCGCCCCCGGAGGCCCCTTTACCGCCGAACGTCCCCTGCCGCCGCAGGTGCTGGCCAACATCGAGGCGCGCTACGGTCTCGACCAGCCGCTCTGGAAGCAGCTCTGGGACTATTTCGCCAATATCGTCCTGCACTTCGATTTCGGGCCTTCCTTCGTCTACAAGGACCGCGACGTAAACGACATCATCGCGCAGGGCTTCCCGATCTCGCTGACCTACGGATCGCTGGCTTTCCTCGCCGCGACGCTCGCGGGTACAGCGCTCGGCATCGCCGCGGCGATCCGGCACAACAGCTGGATCGACTATACCGCTGTATCGCTTGGCATCGTGGCCCAGGCGCTGCCGAACTTCATCATGGGGCCGATCCTGATCCTGACCTTCACGCTCTGGCTGGGCTGGCTGCCCGGCGGCGGCTGGAACGGGGGGCAGTGGCCCTATCTCGTGATGCCGGTGATCGCGCTGTCGACCTCCTACATGGGCAACATCGCGCGGATCACGCGATCCTCCATGCTCGAAGTGCTGAACTCCAACTTCATCCGCACCGCGCGCGCCAAGGGCTTGCCTGAACGGACCGTGATCTGGCGTCATGCGCTGAAGCCGACCCTGCTGCCGGTGATCTCCTATCTCGGCCCCGTCTTCGTCTATGTGCTGACGGGGTCGGTTTTCGTCGACCTCTATTTCTCTACCGGCGGGCTGGGGCAGGCCTATGTCAGCTCTGCCCTGACCCGCGATTATGCGGTGCTGCTGGGGGTGACCATTCTTTACGGCACGCTGACCGTGCTGGTGAATCTCGTGACCGACCTGGCCTATGCCTGGTTCGATCCGAAGATCAGGTACTGAGGGGCAAGCCATGTTCGGATCATCACTGAAGGCCCGCGACATCGCCGATGAAGTCGGCGCCGCGACAATCGTCAGGGGCCGCTCGCTCTGGAGCGACGCCTGGCTGCGTTTCCGGCGCAACCGGGCCGCGATGGCCTGCGTCGTCGTCTTGGGGCTGATCGTGCTCTTCGTCATCTTCGGCCCCTTCTTCGCACGCTGGAGCAACGAGGAAATCGACTGGGTCACGATGGGTGACATCGTCGGCATGGGCGCGCCATCCGTGGAGACGGGGCATTACTTCGGTGTCGACGAACTGGGACGCGACCTGTACTCGCGGGTGATCCAGGCAACCCGGACCTCGCTGCTTGTCGGGCTGATCGGTGCGGGCATGGCGCTGGTCGTCGGCACCGCCTGGGGAATCGTCGCGGGCTACTACGGCGGGCGCATCGATAGCGCGATGATGCGTATCGTCGACATCCTGCTCGCCATTCCGCTGACGCTGATCATCATCCTGATACTCGTGATCGCCGGGCGTTCGTTCTTCACGCTCTTCCTGGCGCTGGGGGCGGTGAGCTGGCTGACCATGTCGCGCATCGTTCGCGGCCAGACCATGAGCCTCAAGACCCGCGAATTCATCGAGGCCGCGCGGGCAGGGGGCGTGTCCGAGCCGATGATCATCTGGCGCCACATCCTGCCCAACCTGATCGGGGTGGTCATCGTCTACGCGTCGCTCCTGGTGCCCGAGATGATCCTGACCGAAAGCTTCATCTCCTTCCTGGGTCTCGGGATCTCGGAGCCACACACCTCGCTGGGCAGGCTGATTGCGGAAGGGGCCGGAACGATGGCCTACGGCACGCTCTGGCAGCTTCTCATCCCGCTGTTTTTCTATGTCACGATCATCTTCACCATGTTCTTCATCGGTGACGGCCTGCGTGACGCGCTCGACCCGAAGGATCGCTGAGATGAACGTATTCGACGTCAGGGACCTGCGCGTGGGCTTCGATACGCCGGACGGGCGCGTGGAGGCGGTCAAGGGGGTGTCCTTCCACATCGCGCCGGGCGAATGTCTCGGCATCGTCGGCGAAAGCGGTTCCGGCAAGAGCCAGAGCTTTCTCGCCGCGATGGGACTGCTGCCGCCCAACGGGACGGCAAGCGGGTCTGTCAGGCTGGCCGGACAGGAGATGCTGAACCTGCCACCCGCGCAACTCAACCGGCTGCGCGGCGACCGGGTGGGGATGATCTTCCAGGATCCGCTGACGGCGCTGACCCCGCATCTTCGCATCGGCGCGCAGATGGGCGAGGTGCTGAAGGTGCATCGCAAGCTGGCGGGCGCCGAGGCCCGGCGGCACTGTCTCGACTGGCTCGACCGGGTGCGCATCCCCGAGGGCGCGCGCCGCCTCGCGCAGTTTCCCCATGAATTGTCCGGCGGCATGCGCCAGCGCGTCATGATCGCCATGGCGATGCTCTGCGATCCGCAGCTTCTCATCGCGGACGAGCCGACGACCGCCCTTGACGTGACGGTGCAGGCCGACGTGCTCGACCTGATCTCGACGCTTCAGAAGGACCACGGCACCGCGGTGGCGCTGATCACACATGACATGGGCGTGGTGGCGCGCATGTGCGACCGGATCGAGGTCATGCGCCACGGGCACTTCGTGGAATCGGGAGATGTGGAGAGCATTTTCGCCCGCCCGCAGAACGAGTATACCCGGCGGCTTCTCGACGCGATGCCGCGTATCGATGCCGGCGAGGTCCCCGCGCCGCTGCCGAAGGCCGATGCGATCCTCGAAGTCAGGGACCTTTCCGTCGTCTTCCCGATCCGCACCGAGGGGGGTCTCTTCGGGCGCACGGTCGACCTCGAGGCGGTCAAGGGCGTGAGCTTCGATCTCGGGCCCGGCGAGACGCTGGGCATCGTCGGGGAAAGCGGCTGCGGGAAATCGACGCTGGCGCGCGCGGTCCTGCAACTCATCGAGCCGAGCGGCGGGTCGGTCGCATGGCTTGGCGCGCCGCTTGGCACGCATGACAGGCGGGCGCTGGCCAGGGCGCGCCGGGATCTGCAGATCGTCTTTCAGGATCCGCTGGCAAGTCTCGACCCGCGCATGACCATTTCGGCGTCCGTCGCCGAGCCGCTCAGGACCTTCCGCCCCGAACTTGACGCCCGCGAGCGCCGTGCGGCCGTGCTCGAGATGCTCGAGCGGGTGGGCCTTGGTCCCGAACATTTCAACCGCTATCCGCACGAACTTTCGGGCGGCCAGAACCAGCGGGTCGGAATCGCGCGCGCCATGATCAACAGGCCCAGGCTCATCATCTGCGACGAGGCTGTATCCGCGCTGGACGTGTCGATCCAGGCTCAGATCGTGAAGCTGCTGAAGGACCTGCAGGCCGAATTCGGCATGTCGATGCTGTTCATCTCGCATGACCTGTCGGTGGTGCGGGAGGTATCGAACAGGATCATGGTGCTTTACCTCGGCCGCGTGGTCGAGATGGGCGACGGACAGACCATCTGCGCCAGCCCCCGCCATCCCTATACCCGGTCCCTGATCTCGGCCGTGCCGATCCCCGATCCCGTGGCCGAGCGCAGCCGCCAGCGCATCCGCCTGCCCGGAGAGCTGCCCAGCCCGCTGGATCCGCGCGCGTCCCTGCGTTTTCTGCCAAGCCGCCTCGCGACGGATGATATCGGCTATGTGCCGAGGCTCGAGGAAGTCGCGCCCGGCCATCTGGTGGCGGAGCACGATCCGATGGAAACGATCCTGAAAAGCGGCGCGACCGGTTAGGCCAGTCGTCGACGTCAGGTCGGGCGCCCGATGAAGCGGTCGAGGAAACCGTGAAACCAGGCGGCGGTCGCCGCGTCGTGGCGGGCCATGCTGGCGTCCTGCTCGTGCCTGGGTTGCACGCCGTGCCTGCCGAAGCTGTCGGCGTTCTGTGACTGCCAGGTCCTGAACATCGCCGCCGTCACCTCGGGGTGGAACTGGACGCCGTAGGCCAGATTTCCGTAGCGAAAGGCCTGGTTGGGATAATTCTCTCCCGTTGCCAGCCGGACCGCGCCTTCGGGCAGATCGAAGCCGTGGGTATGGGCCTGGCAGACGGTCAGCGGGCCGTCCAGAAATCCGTGCGCCTCCCCGGTCGGTGAGATCTCGTAATAGCCGAACTCGTAGAATTCGGGATCCTGCGGACCGACCCGTGCGCCCAGGTGATGCGCGATCATCTGCGCGCCCTGGCATATCCCGAGCATCGGGATGTTTGCGGCGAGGCAGTCCTCTATCCAGCGGTATTCCTCGTGCAGGAAGGGATACCTGCGCGTTTCGTAGACCTCGTAGGGACCTCCGTAGACGACCGTGGCTGCGATATCCGTATCGGGCCGTCCCAGCAGGTCACCCTTGAAGGGCTTGCGGCTGTCGACGACGAAGCCCGCCGCGTCGCACCATTGTGCCACCCGGTCCTCTTCCGGTCCGTCGCCATGCCGCACAAGCACGATCCGCCGTCCCATCCTGCTCCTCCTTTTTCGAATCGTCTGCGCAAGGCGAAGGGATGCCACCCTGCCTGCACCGGGGACATCGTCCCAGACACCGGGCAGGCCAGCAACGCAAATCCGGCGAAAGCCGGGGCCGCCGCACCGAAGGCGGTCCCGCGCCGGGCGGAGATTTCGCTGTCAGACAGCCGTCGTTTCCCGCCGTAACGGAACAAATCGCAGGGCCCCACGTTCAGATCCAGAGAAACGGGACACAACTGGCGCGGGACGGCAAACGGTTCATCGGCCAGAGCCCGAGACGGTAGCGCAACGGACTATCCGACGATACCGCGACAGGGACCCAGTGAACGGACGGCAGCGGATGCCGTCAGGAAACATCACGAGGAGCATGATGATGGCTTACACAGACAAGACCCAACCCGGCCAGGAAGGCCAGGCGAAGGCATCGAGCGCCGCGGACAAGATCAGCTCGGACCCTGTCGGCGCCGCGAAAGACGCCGCATCCGACGCAGCCGACAAGGCGCGCGGCATTGCCGAACAGGTCACACAGACCGTGACGTCCGGCGCCGCGAACTACGCGCGCGATGCAAAGGCAAGCGCGGCCGACGAGGTCAGGGGCGTCTCCTCTGCCCTGCGTCTTGCTGCCGAGGACCTGCGGCGCGGCTCGCCCGCAGAGCGCACCTTCAGCCAGCTTGCGGACGGCCTTGCCGATGTGTCGGACACGATCCGCGGCAAGGACTTGGGAGAGATCGTCAACGATGTAAACGCCTTCGCCCGCCGCAACCCGATCACCTTCCTCGGCGGTGCGGCACTTCTCGGTTTCGCGGCGACTCGCTTTGTGCGCGCATCAGGCGAGACCGGTTCCGAAATGGCCCGCCCGGTGCCTGCAACGTCGGCGCCCGTTCCGGCCACACCTGCACCCGCTCGGGTTACGACAGCCGCGCCGGGCTCGGCACAGGCCCGCGCCGGCGGCGCCTACGCAGGTACAAAGGTATGAGCCTGGAAGCACCGAAATCGACCGGCAATCTGCTGTCCGATGCGCTGACGCATGTCAGCAGCCTCGTCCGAAAGGAGTTCGATCTCGCCCGGGCCGAGCTGAACGAAAGCCTGCAAAGCGCAGGAGCCGCTATCGGCCTGATCGTCGGTGCCGTCATCATCGCCCTCAGCGCGCTCAACGTGCTGACGGCGGCCCTTGTCGCCGCACTGACGGAAGTCGGAATACCGGCCGGTTGGTCGGCTCTGATCGTCGGCGTGTTCTTGGCACTTTCCGCCTATTTCATGGCGTCCAGGGGCATCAACGACCTCAAACTCAACAATCTCGCGCCGTCGCGCACCGCCAAGAACGTCAAGCGCGACGCCCAAGCCGTAAAGGATGTCTACAATGACAAATGACCTTCGCAGCCCCGAACAGATCGAACGCGAAATCGAAGCCGAACGCGCCGGGCTCAGCAGCACACTCGACGAGCTGCAGGACCGCTTCTCGGTCGACCAGATCGCCCGACAGTTCACCGAGCAGCTTCGCGTGCATGGCGCGGACTTCGGCCGCTCCGTAACCGAAACCGTCAAGCGCAATCCGATGGCGCTTGGCCTGACCGCAGTCGGAATCGCCTGGATGGTGTTCGGCAACAATTCGCGATCGAGCGCTTCGGCAGAGAGCGGTTCCACCGCCTACAGGGGTGGACGCCGCGGCATGTCCTCTTACCCGCTGACCGACCGGCATTCGGAGGCGCGTCGCATCGCCGGCCGCGCCGGAGAGGCTGCCGACCACAGCAATGACCCGTTCTGGGCCAGCCGCCTCGACAGCGACGAGTGGGGCGAGGATTTCTACGATGACGAGTTCGATGCCGACTACGAAGGCTCGTCCCGCAGCATCAAGGATCGTGCCCACGACGCAGCCGACTCGGCCGGATCCGCAGCACGGCGTGCGGGGCGTTCGGTCTCGGGCAGCGCGTCCTCGGCCATGGACACCCTCAAGGACGCCGGTCGCAACGCGCGCCGCAGTGTGCGCAACGCCGCGTCGACCACGTCGCGCCGCGCCACCGAGCTCAGCCGCCGGCTTTCCGCTGGCACCGAAGCGATGAGCGAAGAGGCACGCGAGCGTGTGCTCGCAGCACGCCGTAGCGCCGTCGAGGCCCGCGATGCCGCGTGGGAAATGTCGCGCAGAAGCCGCGAGCGTGCCGCCGACATCTATGACGAGCAGCCGCTCGTGATCGGCGCCCTGGCAGTCGCCGCCGGTGCGGCCCTCGGTGCGGGACTGCCGCGCAGCAAGACCGAAGATCACTACATGGGCGCTCACAGCGACCGTCTGTTCGAGGAAGCCGAGCGCATCTACGAGGAAGAGCGTCGCAAGCTGACGGAAGTGGCAAAAGCCGCCACGACCGAAGCACGCAACGTTGCCAGTGACGCGAAAGCGAAGGCCGAATCCGAAGCGTCCGGGCTGGTGGACAAGGCAGTCGAGACCGCCGAAAGCTCGGCAAAGCGCGTTGCCAATGCGGCCAGCAGCGAGGCGGAGAAGCAGAAGCTGGGCGACATCAAGGCCTGACCGCCTTACCTGCATCTGATCGAAGGCCCGTGCCCCATCGGCGCGGGCCTTTTCCGTGGGTGCGACCAAATCGATCGTACCCGGCATTGATTGTTCATTGACAGAACATTCCGCTGACCGCAGGGTGCCCAAGGGGCAGGTTAATGCGCGACCTGTCGCTGCCTAAGGGAGGATCGGGAATGCCGCAGGATAAACCCGTCGAAAAGCGGGGCTACAGCGTGTTGCGTGTCGAGATCGAGGGCACGATCGCAATCCTGACGATGAACCGCCCGGACAAGCGCAACGCCATGTGCGACGCGTTGCTCGAGGCCATCGATGCCTTCTTCGCGCATCCGCCGGAAGGGGTTCGCGCCGTCGTCCTTACCGGAACCGCCGGTCATTTCTGCTCGGGTCTGGATCTGAGCGAACATGTGGCGCGCGATGCGGAAGGAACGATGCGCCACTCGCGCAACTGGCACAGGGTGATGGACGCGGTACAGTTCTCGGGGCTGCCTGTCGTCTCGGCCATGTTCGGCGCGGTGATCGGCGGCGGGCTCGAGCTCGCCGCGGCGACCCATGTGCGCATTGCCGAACCTTCGACCATCTTCCAGCTGCCCGAGGGGCGTCGCGGCATCTACGTCGGCGGCGGTGCGAGCGTGCGGGTGGGCCGCATCCTCGGTGCCGACCGCATGTGCGAGATGATGCTGACGGGGCGCAAGTACGGGGCCGAGGACGGCGTGGCCCTGGGGCTGGCGCATTATGCCGTTGCCGAAGGCGAGGCGATGACGCTCGCGCGGGAGCTGGCGACGCGGATCGCCCGGAATGCGCAACTGTCGAACTACATGATGATACAGGCCATCGCCCGCATCTCGGACATGCCGCGGGGCGAGGGGTTGTTCACGGAAAGCCTTGCCGCTGCGGTTTCGCAGACCAGCGCCGATGCCGAGGAAGGGCTGAAGGCGTTTCTCGAGAAGCGCCCGCCGACATTCCGCTAGCGCGATGGCCGGGAGGAGGGGAAGCTTGGCGGTCACGCAGGCGACACAGGGACTGGAAGCGCCCATCCCCGGCGATGCGGCGCTGCGCCAGTTCACCGGATACGCGATGAAGCGCGCCTGTCTCATGGTTCAGGACGCGGTCGCGGATGCGCTTGCGCCGCTCGGGCTGCGCATCGGGACCTTCTCTGCCCTCGGGGTCGTGGCAGGGTCCCCCGGCATCTCTCAATCGCAGCTGTCCGACGTTCTGCGGATCCGGCGTTCCGGTATCGTCGTCGTTGTCGATGAGCTTCAGGGCGCCGGCCTTCTGGAGCGCTGCCCGGTTCCGGGCGACCGGCGGACCTACGCGTTGACAGTGACGCCCGAGGGTGAAGGACGCTGGCGGGAAGCCGAAGCGGCGGTACGGGCGCGCGAGGCAGATATCCTGGGTCGGCTCGCTGAGGACGAGATTGCGACACTGCAGGATCTTCTGGCGCGGGCCGAGCGAAGCGCCGCTCGGGGAAGGGGAGGAAAGAAATGATGACCGACGACATCACCGGGCTCAGGATGCGCGCCCACGCGGTTGCGATGCGCCGCGACGGGGGCGACATCTTCCTGACGTCGCGTGTCCCGCTTGACAAGGTTGCCAGGCGCACCCTGGACTGGCTGCACCACTGGGCGAGCGAGGCGCCGGAGCGGGTGTTTCTGGCGGAACGCGCCGGCGAGGGCTGGCGCGAGGCGACCTACGCGCAGACGCTGCAAAGCGTCCGAGCCGTCGCTTCGGCGCTGATCGCGCGGGACTTCGGGGCCGACACGCCTGTCGTGATCCTGTCGGGGAACTCCATCGATCACGCGCTGCTGTCTCTGGGTGCTCAATATGCCGGTGTCCCGACGGTTCCGCTCGCCGAGCAATATTCGCTTGTGCCCGAGGCGCATTGCCGGCTGGCCTATGTGGTCGGAAAGGTTCGACCCGCGATGGTCTTCGCCTCCGATGCGGCGCGTTTTTCGGGGGCACTCGCCCTCCCGCTCTTCGACGGTGTCGAGATCGTGGCAAGCCGTCCCGAGGGGGCGCCACGCAGGGCCTCGCCCTTCGCGACCCTGCTGGAGCAGACGGTCACGCCCCGGACGGACGCGCGGCTCGATGAGGTCGGGCCCGATACGGTCGCGAAGATCCTCTTCACCTCCGGTTCGTCCTCGGACCCGAAGGGCGTGCTGACGACGCAGGGCATGATGTGCGCGAACCAGGCCCAGATCGCATCGGTGCTGCCGTTTCTAAAGGATCGCCCGCCGCGGATCTGCGACTGGCTGCCCTGGAACCACGTCTTCGGCGGGTCGCACAACACCAACATGGTGCTTGCCAATGGCGGAACACTGACGATCGACGAAGGCAAGCCGGTCGCGGCCCTATTCGATGCGTCGATCCGCAACAATACCGAGCGCCCCGGCACGCTCGCCTTCAATGTGCCCGTGGGCTTTTCGCTCCTGGTGCAGGAAATGCGGGTCAACACCGCCCTTCGCAATGCCTACTTCCGGGATCTCGATCTCGTCTTCTACGCCGGTGCGTCGCTGCCGCAGGACGTCTGGACGGCGCTGGAGGACATGTCGCGCGAGGTGCGCGGCAGGGTGCCCCTGATGATCTCGAGCTGGGGCATGACCGAGACGGCCCCGGCGACGCTCATGGTCCACGAGCCCATCGGGCGCTCCGGTGTCGTCGGCGTGCCCATGCCAGAAACCGAGATCCGCCTGATCCCGGACGCGGACATGCGCTGCGAACTGCGCGTGAAAGGTCCGAACGTGATGCCCGGCTATTTCGAGGATGCCGCCAGAAGCCAGGCGGCCTTCGATGCCGAAGGGTTCCTGATCACCGGCGATGCGGTGCGCTTCGTCGACGAGGGCGATCCCGACAGGGGTCTGATCTTTGACGGACGGATCGGGGAGGATTTCAAGCTGCTTACCGGGACATGGGTGCAGGCCGGAACGCTTCGCATCGCCGCGCTCGAGACCTTGCGGGGGCTGGTGCAGGACGTGGTGATCTGCGGTCATGATCGCGACGCCGTCGGTCTTTTCGTCTTTCCGCGGCCCGACCAGATCGCGCGTGCGCATCGCTCGGGCGGCGCGCTCGTCGATCCACCGCTTCAGGCGCGGATCGAGGAGCGCCTGCGCGACATGGCGAGGGCCGCGACCGGATCGGCAAAGCGCATCGAGCGGGCGCTGATCCTCGCCGAGCCGCCATCGCTGAAACATGGCGAGATCACTGACAAGGGTTCGCTCAACGTCGCCCGGATCGTGGCCCGCAGGGCCGATCTGCTGGAGCGGCTTTACGACAACGAAGACCCGGCGTTGATCCGCGTCTGAAGGAGAAAAGATATGGTCGATTTTTCGAAGGTTCGCGCCATCGACATCCACACCCACGCCGAAGAGCCCTGCGGCTGTCACGCCGATGACGGCTATGACGATCTGCAACGGACCATGGCGGGCTACTTCGGCGCGCCGTGGGAGCATCCGCCGACCATCCCCGAGACGGCCGCGCATTTTCGGGCGCAGAACATCGCCGCGGTGATCTTTCCGGTCGATGCCGAGCGCGAGACGGGATACCGGCGCTATTCCAACGACGAGGTCCTCGAGCTTGTCAGGCAGAATGACGACATCCTGATCCCCTTCGCCTCCATCGACCCCTGGAAGGGCAAAATGGCCGTGCGCGAGGCGCGTCGCCTGGTCGAGGAACACGGGATAAGGGGCTTCAAGTTTCATCCGACGATGCAGGGCTTTTATCCCAACGACCGGATGGCCTACCCCTTCTACGAGGTGCTTGCTGAACATGGATGCGTGGCGCTTTTCCACACCGGCCAGACCGGCGTGGGGTCGGGCATGCGGGCGGGCAACGGCATGCGGCTCAAGTTCTCGAACCCGATGCATCTCGACGATGTAGCCGTCGATTTTCCCGACATGAACATCATCGCGGCGCACCCGTCCTTTCCCTGGCAGGAGGAGGCGCTGGCCGTGGCCCAGCACAAGCCCAACGTCTACATCGACCTGTCGGGCTGGTCGCCGAAATATTTTCCGCCGATCCTGGTGCGCTATGCCAACAGCCTGCTGAAACACAAGATGCTCTTCGGATCCGACTGGCCGATGATCTCGCCCGAGAAATGGCTCGACGCATTCGACAAGGCCGATTTCAAGGACGAGGTGCGCCCGCTGATCCTGAAGGAAAACGCCATGCGGCTGCTGGGGGTGTCCGGCTAGCCCGTCCGTCCGCCGCTTTCGTCGATGCGCAGCGCGCGCCGGGCGAGCGCGAGGAACTGCGCCGTTTCGGCGGCGTCCAGCGCGCCCAGTATTTCAGGCTGGAACGCCGCGACCAGCGGGCGGGCCCTTGCCAGCACGGCCTGCCCGTTGTCGCTGAGCGAGAGTTCGCGGGCCCTGCGGTCGCGTCTGCTGACCTTGCGCAGCACCAGTCCCTTTGTCTCGAGACGGTCGATCACGCCCCCGATGGTTGCCCGGTCGTAGCCGATCCGCTCGGCCACGGTCGCCTGGTCTATCCCGGGATCGTCGTGGATGGCGCCCATTGCCGCGAACTGGACTGGTGTCAGGTCCAGCCCCGCCTCGCGTGCGCGGCCGGTGAACACCTGCACCGATGTCTGGTGCAGCCGCCGGATCAGGTGCCCGGGCATGGTCGTCAAGTCCATCTCTTCGCTTCCGCATGTAAGTTTTATAAATAACAATAATTTACAGAGTTTGAGATGTACACTTATTTTTATTGACGCCATATTGTATGTACAGATACCAATAGATGTGCCGAATCCAGCGTGAAGGGTCAGCCCGTGCAATTCTTTCTCGACGGCTTTCATCCCGGGGATCCCGATCGCAAGCCGGCGGCGCCCGCGTGGCGGGACCCCGGCGGGGCGCTGCCCGAGACGGTCGATGTGCTGATCGCGGGCTGCGGGCCGGCCGGGCTCTGCCTTGCCGCGCAGTTGGCGGGCGCGCCCGGAATCCGCACGATGGTTGTCGATCGCAAGCTTGGCCCGATGGAGAAAGGACAGGCGGACGGGGTCAATGTGCGCTCGATGGAGATGTTCCAGGCCTTCGGATTCGCCGAGAAGGTCAAACGCGAAGCCATCTGGATCAACGAGACGACGTTCTGGGCCCCGGATCCGCAACGCCCCGGAAACATAAGGCGGGTCGGACGGGTGCAGGATGTGGAGGACGGGCTGAGCGAGATGCCCCATGTCCTGCTCAACCAAGCGCGAGTGCATGACATGTTCCTCGATGTCATGCGCAATGCGCCGTCGCGGCTGACGCCCGACTACGGGCTGATGGCCACGGATCTGACGGTGGATGCGGCCGCGCGCGACTTTCCCGTGGCGGTCACGCTCGAGCGGACGGATCCCGCGCGCTCGGGGCAGCGTGAGACGGTACGCGCACGCTATGTGGTCGGCTGCGACGGGGCGCGCAGCAAGGTGCGCCGGGCGATCGGCGGCAGGCTGCACGGCGACGCGGCGCATCAGGCATGGGGCGTGATGGACATGCTCGCCGTCACCGATTTTCCCGACAGCCGCATGAAGGCCATCGTTCGCTCCGAAACGGGAGGCTCGATGCTGGTGCTGCCGCGCGAGGGCGGCTACCTGCTGCGGCTCTACGTCGAACTCGACAAGCTGCGCCCGGACGAACGCGTGAGCGAACGAGGTCTCGGCCCCGAGGATATCGTGGCGAGGGCCAACGCGATCCTGCATCCCTACAGCCTCGACGTGAAGGAGGTCGTCTGGTGGTCGATCTACGAGATCGGGCACCGGCTGACGGACAAGTTCGACGACGTGCCCGAAGACGAGGTGATGGCCCGCACCCCGCGTGTCTTCACCGCGGGTGACGCCTGCCACACGCATAGCCCGAAGGCGGGGCAGGGGATGAACGTGTCGATGGGCGATACGTTCAACCTCGGCTGGAAGCTGATTTCCGTCCTCGCGGGACGCTCCGACCCCGCCCTGCTGCACAGCTATTCCGCCGAACGCCGCGCTGCGGCCAAAGGGCTCGTGGAGTTCGATCACCGCTGGTCGCGGGTGGTCGGCGGCGCGGATGATACGAGCAACGATAGCGAGATGCCGCGGTTTCAGCGCGAGTTCATCGCCAATGGACGCTTCACCGCCGGGCTGACCATCCGCTACGAACCATCGACCCTTACCGGCGACGGGCAATGGCAGGCGCTCGCGCCCGGCTTCGAAATCGGAATGCGGTTCCATTCGGCCCCGGTCAACCGGCTTGCCGACGCCAAGCCGATGGAGCTGGGCCATGCCATTGAAGCCGACGCACGCTGGCGGGTCTTCGTCTTTGCGGGGTCGGACGATCGCGGGCAGGAAAGGGCGGAAGTCGCGCGCCTTTGCGGCTTTCTGCAAGACGATCCCGCGTCGCCCCTGTTGCGCCACACGCGCAAGGGCGAGGATCCGGATGCCGTCATCGACCTGCGCGCGGTTTTCCAGCAGCAGTTCCGTGCGCTCGAGCATGTCCTCATGCCCGACCTGCTGCGTCCCGCCAAGGGCCGATACGGCCTGCGGGATGCCGAAAAGGTATTCTGCGCCGATGGCCGGCCGGATCGCGATATATTCGCGCTGCGCGGCATCGACCGCGCGCGCGGCTGCATGGTCGTGGTCCGGCCCGACCAGCATGTCGCCACGGTCTTGCCGGTGGACGCACATGAGACCCTTGCCGCGTTCTTCGGCGCCATTCTCCTTCCGGTCGGTGACTGAGACCGAGAAGGGGGTATCGCCTCAGGATACTGTGTGTTGGCCGTTAACGGCTTGCCTACGCATCCGCGGCATCTTGCAGGTAGTCAGGCCCTCAGCGAAGGAAACCGCGAGGGCAAGGCTGAAGATCTTCGAGATGCTCTGGATCGGGCACGGCAGGTTGGCATCTCCGGACGTCACGATCTCGCCTTATATGGGGGCGATTGCCAGTCCGAAGCGGTTCGGATCCGCATCGGCAAGCTCGGGGATGCAGGTGCGCAACCTTCCCCCGATCCTCCTCTCGGGCAGGACGTGCCACGATCCCGTCGGCGACGGACTGAAGATCCGGTGTCATCTCGCGCTCCTCCCGCCTCGCGGTCGTGGCACCTGCATCGCATGTCCCGTGCCGCGTGGCGCCCGGATGTGACGGTCCGCTCAGGCCATCTGGCCGAGCTGGCCACGCAGATCGTCGAGCGTCTTGTGCTCGGCTTCGGAGATCGGCACCCCGCCGAAGCCAAGAAACCCGCCCTCTTTGGCCGCTTCGGCGGTCTTCGTCGCGACCGCCATGAGAAAGGCGCGGAATTCTGCCGCATGCTCGGGAGCGACCCGGTCCACGATGCCCGCGATCTCGCCCAGCCGCTTCACGGCGGCTTCGGATGCCTCGAGCGGCTTCTTGCCCTTGATCAGCGCCTTCACCCCGCCCATCGCGGAGGTCCGCCCCTCCGATCCTGCATAGCCGTCGGCGACCTCTTTCGCCAGCGCTCCCTCGGCGCCCTCCTTCGCGGATCGGAGCGTGGCCGCGATGGCAGCGCTTTCCTGGACCGTGCCGATCAAGCCGCTTGGGTCCGCGGCGGTAACGGCAAACCCGGCCATCATCGGGCCCTGAAGAACGGCCTCCCAGTCTTCGGCCGGGAATTTCTCTTTCAACGTCATGTGCTCATCTCCCTTGGTCAGCGAAGCGCTTCCGCCGGGCCGGCGCGATCGCGCACCGGCGGCGGCTTCGCGCGGCCACTCTAGCATGCATCCACGCGACGGCCGTCCACGTTCTTCGACCGCAGCCGAACAGCGGATGAACCGCAAGGCGGGACGAAACCGGGGCGGTGCTGCTGGTATGTCAGCGCCCGGCGGCCCCTGTCCGGCCGGCGCCGTGACGAAGCGGGTCCGCGCGAACCGCCAGGCTCGCGCCGGTCTCAAAGTCGTGATTGCCGCGCGGGAATTCCTCGGCTATCGCTTGGCCATGACATTGGTTAAAGGCGATTTCAGGAGACATCTCGTCTCGGCGCTCTGCGCGCTGATGCTCGTCCTCGTATCGGCGTCCCACCGGCCCCTGCAGGCCGCGCACACCGACCCCGAAATCGCCGCATTTCTCGCCTCCGGCGGTTCGCTTGCCGATCTTTGCGGCGGATCGCACGATGGCGGCTCCGGGGTCGAATGCCCGGCCTGCGTCCTGTCGAAGGCACTGGTCGAGCTTCCCACGGTCGATGAGGGTGCGGACCGCCTGACATGGGTGCGCGTAACCCGGGTCATCCCTCCGGTCATCTGGCGCGCGTCGCATCTGCCCCAGGCCCCGCCCGCCCGCGGCCCGCCATCCGCCACAGTCTGATCATCCCCTGATCCGCGCGCCTCGCGGCGTCGAGCGTCTGCCTGTCCGGACGCAGAAATCCCGATAACGGATCAGGATGCGCTACGCCTGCGACCGAAGGAGGCGCGCCGGCGATCTGCCCGGTGTCTACCGGAGTGTCGCGGCGAGAACTCTGCCCTGGCCCGAGTGGCTTTGGACCTTGGGCGGACAGGACATTGCCCTAGCCAACGAATGAAACATGGAAAGACGATCATGAAACGTATTGTGAAAACCACCGCCCTGGCCCTGATGTTGCCGCTCGCGACGGCATCGGGCGCCCTGGCGCATGCCACCTACGCGGAAAAGGAAGTGGCGCAGGGCGGGAGCGCGAAGTTCACCCTGCGGGTGCCCCACGGCTGCAGCGGCGAGGCGACCCTGCGCGTCCGCATCCAGATGCCCGAGGGCCTTGTTCGCGCCCAGCCAATGGTCAAGGCGGGCTGGACGCTCGAGACCGTGACCGGTGCCTATGAGAACAGCTACGACTATTACGGCACGGCAGTGACCGAGGGCGTGCGCGAGATCATCTGGTCTGGCGAACTGCCGGACGCCTATTACGACGAGTTCGCGTTCCGGGCCTTCGTCGCCCCCACGGTCCCCGCCGGCAAGATGCTTTACATACCGGCGATTCAGGAATGCGCGAACGGCGTCGCCCGCTGGATCGAGATCCCGGCCGAAGGCGAGGATCCGCATGAGCTTGAAGATCCGGCATCGGGTGTCATGGTCACTCCCGCCGGCGCCGGCCACTGACAGCGGACGCGGGCCGCGCGGATCGGTCTCCGCGCGGCCCGCACCTCGGGATCACAGCGCATGCGCCGGCTTCTCATCCTTCTGGCCTTTCTCCTTCACGCCATTCCGCAAGCGGCGCTGGCCCATGCGCAATTGCGCGCGTCCGTTCCGGCCGAGGGCGCGGTGGTCGACGCGGTTCCGGACGAGATTGCGCTGCTGTTCAGCGAACCGGTCTCTCCGCTGCTGCTCAACTGGATCACGCCGGACGGCACTCCGATCGAGGTCGCGGGTGAGGCCGAGAACGACCGTGTCGTCGTCGCGGCGCCCAAGGCAGCCGGGGTGGGCACGCATCTTATGTCCTGGCGCATCGTCTCCGCCGATGGGCATCCTGTCGGGGGAACACTGACATTCCATGTGGGCGTGCCGTCCCATGCCCCGCGCGGGTCCGCGGCGCAGTCCGAAGCATCGGCCGGGGCCGTCGCGGTTCTGCGCTTCGCCCTGACCGCGGCGCTTGTCCTGTCGGTCGGGGGAGCGGCCTTTGCCGCCTTTGTGAGCCGGGCGAACACGGGGCCGGCGCAGTCCCGCCTGATGCGGATCGGGGCCTGGATATGCCTGCCTTTCGGGGTGGCGCTGATGGGCGCGCAGGGCCTAGATCTGCTGGCCCTGCCAGCCCGGTCCATTCTCACCCTGGCGCCCTGGCGGGCAGCCCTGGCGGCGCCGCTCTGCTGGACCGTGATGCTGTCGCTGGTCGCGGCGGCGCTGAGCCTGCGCGCGCTGAGCGGCACTCCTGGTGCCCCGTCAAGGTCCGCAGCGCTTTGCGCCTGGGGGCTGGCCGCGGCGTCCTTCGCGCTTTCCGGGCATGCGCCCGTTGCCCCGCCGCGCTGGCTGACCGGTCCCGCCATCGCATTGCATGCCTTCGCGCTGATCTTCTGGATGGGGGCCCTGCTGCCACTTCTCGCCAATCTCCGCGGCGCCGGGGCAGGGGTCATGCTGCGCCGGTTTTCGGGCCTTGCCATTCCCCTCGCCGCCTTGCTCATCCTGACGGGCGCGGCGCTGGCCTGGTCCCAGAGCGGGGGAGATTTCGCCGCGCTTGCGGGCTCGGCCTACGGGGCCTTGCTTGGGGTGAAGCTTGCACTGGTGACGGTGCTGCTGGCGCTGGCGGGGTTCAACCGCATCGTCCTGACGCCGGCACTGGCAGAGGGCAGGCCGGAAGCGGCAAGATCGCTGCGTCGCACGATCCGGGCAGAGCTTTTCGTCGGGCTGGCCGTTCTCGCGCTGGCGTCGGGGTTTCGCCTGACACCGCCGCCGCGCACGCTCGCCAATGCATATCCGCCGCTTCATGCCCATCTGCATGACGCCCGCGTCGCTGTCGACATGGTGCTGTCCCGGTCCAGCGCCGGAACCGTCGATATTGCGCTCAGACTCCTGCCGGCGGCATCCGGTGATCTGCGCCCGAAGGGCATGCGCGTCACCTTCAGCATGCCCGAGGCCGGAGTCGAGCCGATCCGCCTCGAGGCAACCGCCGCGGACGATGGCACCTGGCATGCCGGACCGGCCAGCCTGCCTCTGGCGGGGGACTGGCAGGTGGGGCTGCGCCTGCTCGTCACGGACTTCGACAGCGTGACGCTCGGCACGAAGATCACGCTTGATCCGTGAAGCTGCAGAGCAACTGCGCCTCGGCCGGCCCGGCGGCAATCCGTCAGGTCGAGGCGCGCGCCTTGCCGACCACGGGCGCCGCCAGTTCGTCGGTCTCGCCGAAGGATCTCCAGATGATTGCGCCAAGCGCTGCGCCCGCGATGGGCGCGACCCAGAACAGCCAGAGCTGTCCGATCGCCCAGCCACCCTCGGCAAACAGCGCCTGACTGGTGGAGCGCGCCGGATTGACCGAGGTATTGGTGATCGGGATGGAGATGAGGTGGATCAGCGCGAGCGCCAGCCCTATCGAGATCGGCGCGAAGCCCACAGGCGCGCGGCCATGTGTGCTTCCGAGGATCACCAGCAGGAAGAACCCTGTTAGGATCGCCTCGGCCAGGAAGGCCGACGTCATGTTGTAGCCTGCCGGGGAATGGGCGCCGTAGCCGTTCGCGGCGAATCCGCCGACCGCGAACTCGGGTTGCCCGGAGGCGATGACGTAAAGCGCAAGCGCCGCGAGAACCGCCCCGAAAAGCTGGGCGGCGATATAGGGCAGAAGACGTGCTGCGGGAAACCGGCCGGCGACGGTGAGCCCGATCGAGACCGCCGGGTTGAAGTGACCCCCCGAGATGCCTCCGACCGCATAGGCCATGGTCAGCACGGTCAGCCCGAATGCCAGCGAGACGCCGGCGAACCCGATTCCCAGATCGGGAAAGGCGGCCGCGAAGAGCGCGCTTCCGCAGCCTCCGAACACCAGCCAGAACGTGCCAAGCGCTTCTGCCGTCAATGACTTTTGCATGGAATCACCCCGAAAAGAATTGCGTCCGGAAAGAACCTCTATGCGGTACTCTCCGGTTAATTAATGCAACCTTGGGTGTGTGTCTGGCAAGTGCAATATCGGCGAGCTCCGATGGACCGCGGCTTGACCTCAGGCAGGGTGCCAGTCGAAGAACCCGGGCCCCGCGCGATCGAGCAGGTCACGCGCCAGGTCGTCGCCCATTTCCGGGCCATCGGTGGCTGGTCCGCTGCGCTCGCCCGTGACCACGCGGCTGCCGTCCGGACGCAGCACCTCGCCGCGCAGACGCAGGCTGCTGCCGTCCAGTTCGGCCAGCCCCGCGATGGGTGTCTCGCAGGACCCGTCCAGCCGCCAGAGGAACGCGCGTTCTGCAGTGACGCGAAGCGCTGTCGGCACGTCGTGGATCGCCGCCAGAAGCGCCGCTGTATTGCCGTCGCCCGCGCGGCGCTCGACCCCGATCGCCCCCTGCGCGATCGCGGGAAGCATGTCCTCGGGCGCGATGGCATTCGCCGGAACGTCGGGTATCTCCAGCCGGTTCAGGCCCGCCGCCGCGAGGAAGGTACCGGTCGCGACCCCATCGGCGAGCTTCAAGAGCCTCGTCTGGACGTTGCCGCGGAATTCCACCACCGACAGGTCCGGGCGGCGGCTGAGCAGCTGCGCCCGGCGGCGCAGGCTCGATGTGCCCACGACGCTGCCGGCGGGCAGTTCGTTAAGGCTGCGGAAGCTGTGCGACACGAAGACGTCGCGCACGTCCTCGCGCGGCAGGAAGCAGTCGATCACCAGCCCCTCGGGCTGTTCGGTCGGCATGTCCTTCATCGAATGTACCGCGATATCGATACCGCCATCCAGCAGGCTCGTCTCGATCTCGCGCGTGAAAAGACCCTTTCCGCCAAGATCCTTGAGAGGCCTGTCCTGGATCCTGTCGCCGGTCACGCTGATGACGACGATCTCGAAGCAGGCGGCTTCGATCCCGTGCGCGGCGGCAAGGCGGTCACGGGTCTCCTCCGCCTGGGCCAGCGCCAGCGGGGAGCCTCGGGTGCCGATCCTGAGCGGGCGGTCCGGTGTGGGAAGGGGCGATGTCATGACGATCTGAATACGCGGCGCGGGCTGACGAGACAAGGCAATGCCTTGACATCGCGCCCGCGGAACGAAACCAACGTGCAGACCCGAGTGAGGAATCCCGATGACCAAGACCCTGTTGCGAGCGCTGGCCGGAGAGGTCCTGCCCGTCCCGCCGATCTGGATGATGCGCCAGGCGGGCCGCTACCTTCCGGAATACCGCGCCACGCGCGCGAAGGCGGGGGATTTCCTGTCGCTCTGCTACAACCCCGAGCTTGCCGCCGAAGTGACGCTGCAACCGATCCGGCGCTACGGCTTCGACGCGGCCATTCTCTTTGCGGACATCCTGCTGGTGCCACAGGCGCTCGGGGCCGACCTCTGGTTCGTCACGGGCGAGGGCCCGCGTCTGTCCACCGTCACTTCCGCCGCGGATTTCGAGGCCCTGCGACCGGCGAGCGATGTCCACGAGACGCTCGCGCCCATCTACGAGACGCTGCGCATCCTCACCGGGGCCTTGCCGCGCGAGACCGCGCTGATCGGATTCGCCGGGGCGCCCTGGACCGTCGCCACCTACATGATCGCGGGGCGCGGAACGCCGGACCAGGCGCCTGCCCATGCGCTGAAGGACGAGAACCGCCCGGTCTTCGACGCGCTGATGGCGCGCATCACGGAAGCCACGATCGAATATCTCTCGGCGCAGATCGAGGCGGGGGCCGAAGTCGTCAAGATATTCGACAGCTGGGCCGGATCGCTCAAGGGCGCCGATTTCGAGACATATGCGGTCGACCCTGCGCGCGCGATCACCGCGGCCCTCAAGGAACGCCACCCGGGTATTCCCGTGATCGGCTTTCCGCGCGAGGCGGGCGAAGCCTATGTCGGCTTTGCGCGTGCGACAGGCGTCGACTGCGTCGCGCTCGACAATTCGGTGGATGCGGACTGGGCGGCGGCGCATGTCCAGTCAAGTGGCTGCGTGCAGGGCAACCTCGCGCCGACGCATCTTGTGACGGGCGGCGATGCCCTCACCGACGAGACCCAGCGCATCGTCAGGGCCTTCTCCGGCGGGCCGCATATCTTCAACCTCGGCCACGGCATCACCCCCGACGCGGACCCCGACAACGTCGCCCGGATGATCGACGCGGTCAGAGGCGCCTGAGGGGCGATTCATGCCTTGACGGCACGAACCGCCTGTCATAGTCGGAGCGCCCATGGCGTGGTAGCTCAGTTGGTTAGAGCGAACGACTCATAATCGTTAGGTCGGGAGTTCAAGTCTCCCCCACGCCACCAAGCTTACCCCTGCTGCTTTGGCAAACTCTCCCCGACACGCAACTTCAGGTCTATGCACGGGCGGCGACCTCGCCTAGCATCGCTCCACCGATTGTCTGGAAGTATTTTGTCGTTTCCAGCCGCCCCATTGAAGCGGTTGAGAGATTGAAATTGGGACGGGAAATGAACGATTTCATCATTCAGGTTGAAGGTTTGGCAGCAAGGGCGAAAGCAGCCGAACGTCAGGCGCTCACAGAGGAGGCCACCAAGACTTCAGTCGTAATGCCCGTGATACAAGCGCTCGGCTTTGATGTTTTTAATCTGGAAGAAGTCATCCCTGAATTCATTGCCGATGTAGGGGTCAAAAAAGGGGAGAAGGTCGATTTCGCCATAAAGATCGACGGCAGGATCGCCATGCTAATCGAAGTCAAGCCAATCTCGAGCACCCTAGGGGACGCTCAGTTCAGCCAGCTCTTTCGATATTTCCACGTAACCGAAGCGCGGTTGGCAATACTGACCAATGGGCGCGAGATGTGGTTCTTTTCCGATACCGACAGCCCCAACGTCATGGACAAGAGGCCGTTCTTCAAGTTCGACTTCAAGAAATATGACAGGGCGCACGTCGAAGAGCTTGCCAGATTCCGAAAGGGAAGCTTCGCGATAGATTCAATCATCGAAGCCGCCTCTAATCTGAAGTACACCCGCAGTGCGGCGAACTACCTCAAGAAGCAGATGGAAACCCCCGAAGAAGACTTCGTTCGCCTGATCGGGAAGCACATTCACGAGGGCATGCTGACCAAAGCAGTGCTGGAGCAGCTGAAGCCATCGATCCAGGCCGCGTTGGATGAGCTTGTGCGCGATCGTATCCAGGACAAGCTGAGCATCACATTCAGATCAGACGCGGGTGTGCAAGGCGCCCAGACGCCCGATCCAACCAGCGTGAATGAAAACGATATCGCGACCACAGATGAAGAGCGCGAAGGGTACATGATTGTTCGCGCGATTGCAGCGAGGATCGTACCGGTCGATCGGATCACCATCCGGGATGCCAAGAGCTATTGCGCTGTGCTGATGGATGACAATAACCGCAAGCCGATCTGCCGCCTCTACTTCAACTCTCCTACTACCAAGAACCTTGGCATCTTCGATGGTGAAAAGAATGAAACCAGGATGAAGGTCGAAGCTCCAAGCGATCTCTACCGATATGCTGACGCTATCGAGGCAGTGGTCAAATCCTACGCACATTGAAGAGGCTGCCGGTTATCGAAATGGCCCGGCTTGGTCTATCCACACGGGTTCAGCAGTTTCTGCCCTGATTGGTTCTTCGCATGAGCGAGTGCATCGTAAGCTTGTGCCATATCGTGCAACATGCTCTCAGGCTGCGCGGCCGGATGGCAAGGCATTGAGGCGGCGGCCCGAGGCCTGCAGTGAGGCATCCAGCGGACCAATTTGCATTATCCTGCGACTCGGTTCGCGTTATGCTTGTGGGTGACAACCTATGCGTATTAAAGGAGACTTTCCCCTTCTCACCACGGATATTCGGGATCTGAGCTACCGCTAAACGGGATCAGGTGGTGCTGAAAGGCAGGGCCGCATCGAGGGCGCCACCGCCAAACATGCATCAAAGTAACAAATCGGGTGACAACATTCGTTTAAGCCCTTAGCACTTTGGCATACCAGCACGAGTCAGCGCCCGCTGGGAGGTGGCGCGACTGGCCACCCAGGGAGGGAACCACATGAATATCACTCGAAAGACGTTTCTCAAGATCGCGGCGGGGGCCGCGCTGGCGGTGGGCTTCGGCGCCGCGCCGGCGCTGGCACAGGACGTCACCTTGCGCATGCACCAGTTCCTGCCGCCGCAGGCCAACGTTCCCAAGCTTGTCCTCGACGTCTGGGCCGACAAGGTCGAGGCCGACAGCGACGGGCGCATCAAGGTCGAGCGTTATCCCTCGATGCAGCTCGGCGGCACGCCGCCCGAGCTCATGGACCAGGCCATCGACGGCGTGGCCGACATCGTCTGGACCGTGGTCGGCTACACGCCCGGACGCTATCCCACGACCGAAGTCTTCGAGCTGCCCTTCATGATGACCGATGCCAGGGCGACGTCGCGCGCCTACTGGCAGATGTTCGAGAAGCACATGAAGGATACCGAGTTCAAGGACCTGCACATCCTGGGAACCTGGGTGCACGGCCCCGGCCTGATCCATTCCAACAAGGAGGTCCGCAGCCCGTCCGACATGCAGGGCCTTAAAATCCGTGGCGGCTCGCGCCTGGTGAACTCGCTGCTCGAGAAGACCGGCGCGACGCCGGTGGGCATGCCGGTTCCGGCGATCCCCGAAGGCCTTTCCAAGGGCGTTATCGACGGAACGACGATACCTTGGGAAGTCACGACCTCGCTCAAGGTGCCGGAACTTGTGCATAATCACACCGAATTCACCGGCAACGCGCTCTACGTCCTGACCTTCGTGCTGGCCATGAACAAGGACAAGTACGAAAGCCTGCCCGATGACCTCAAGAAGGTGATCGACGACAACTCGGGCGAGGAGTTCTCGGTGTTCGCGGGCGGGACGCAGGCCGATTCCGACGGGCCGGCGCGCCAGATCGCCGTGGATCTGGGCAACAACATCGTGACGCTGAACGAGGAAGAGACCCGCGTCTGGATCGAGGCGTCGCAGCCGATCTACGACGAATGGGTCGCGGACATGAACGGCAAGGGGATCGACGGCCAGGCGCTGATCGACGAGGCCCGCGCGCTGATCGACCAGTACACCGAGTAACCGCAACCGGACCGACCCGCGGCGGCATGCAACCCGCCGCGGGTTCTTCGTCCCTCGACCCGGCCCGGAGCGCGCAATGCAACGCATGATGGTCTTCCTCGCTCGCGCTACGGCCATACTCGGCGGGCTTGTCCTGATGGCGCTGGTCATCCTCACGACGCTTTCGATCGTCGGGCGCTCGCTCAACAAGCTGCTTCACAGCGATACGATGCAGGGACTGCTGGGCGGCGCTGCCCAGACCCTGATAGACAGCGGCGTGGGCGAGATCCGGGGAAGCTACGAACTTCTCGAGGCCGGGATCGCGCTTGCCATCTTCTCGTTCTTTCCGGTCTGCCAGTTCTATGGCGGTCACGCGACCGTGGATGTCTTCACCTCTTTCCTGTCGCCGCGGGCGAACCGCGTCATCGCCGCCTTCTGGGAAATCGTGCTTGCCGCGGTCCTGATCCTGCTCAGCGCCCGGCTCTATGAGGGTATGATGCGTTATGTCGGGAACGGCGAGACCACGCTCTTCCTGCAATTCCCGATCTGGTGGTCGTATGCGGCGAGCTTCGCCGCCTCGGTCGTCACCTGTATCGTCGCGCTTTATTGCGCTGCCATGCGGGTCGCGGAAGCGCTCGGCGGCCGCCCGATCCTGCCCAGCAACTAGGAACACCTGCGTGAGCAATCTCGAACTCGGATTCTGGTCCTTCCCCGTCCTGCTGCTGATGATCTTCCTGCGGGCACCGATCGGCCTTGCGATGCTGCTGTGCGGTTTCGGCGGCTGGTACCTGGCGATGGGCGGCAACCCGACGCCGCTGCTCGCCAAGCTCAAGTCCGAAACCTACACCACCTTCTCGAGCTACTCGCTCTCGATCATCCCGATGTTCCTCCTGATGGGCCAGTTCGCCACGCTCTCGGGCATGTCCACGGCGCTCTTCAAGGCCGCGGAAAGCTTTCTGGGCCATCGGCGCGGCGGCGTCGCCATGGCGGCGGTCGGAGCCTGCGCGGGCTTCGGGGCGATCTGCGGCTCGTCGCTTGCCACCGCCGCCACCATGTCGCGGGTGGCCCTGCCGGAATTGCGCCGCTACGGCTATTCGGGCGGGTTCTCCACCGCGACCCTGGCCGCCGGCGGCACGCTGGGCATCCTGATTCCGCCCTCGGTGATCCTGGTCATCTACGCGATCCTGGCCGAGCAGAACATCGCCAAGCTGTTTCTCGCGGCCTTCATCCCCGGTGTTCTCGCAGCGGTGGGCTACATCCTGACCATTTCGATCTATGTCAGGCTCTACCCCGATTCCGCCGGAACCCGCGCTCCCCAGCCGATGTCCGAGCGTTGGGCCGCACTTGGCGCCACCTGGCCGGTGCTGCTGATCTTCACGCTGGTCGTCGGCGGCATCTATCTGGGCTGGTTCACCCCTACCGAAGGATCCGCCATCGGCGCGGCGGGCACCGGTATCGTCGCGCTCCTGTCGCGCAGCCTCAACTGGCGTGTCTTCGCGGAAAGCCTGCTCGGCACCGCCAGGACGACCGCGATGATCTTCTTCATCATCCTGGGCGCGGCCTTCTACAATGGCTTTCTCGCACTGTCGGGCGTGCCGCAATTCCTTGCCGACTGGGTGCTCACGCAGGGCTATTCGCCCTGGTTCGTGCTGACCCTGATCCTCGCATTCTATCTCGTCTTCGGCTGTCTGATGGACAGCCTGTCTATGATCCTGCTGACGGTGCCCATCTTCTTCCCGGTGATCTCGGCGATGGATTTCGGCATGAGCGCCGAGCATGTGGCGATCTGGTTCGGAATCCTGGTGCTGATCGTGGTGGAGGTGGGCCTCATAACGCCCCCAGTGGGCATGAACCTGTTCATCATCAACGCGATGGACCGCGAAACCCCGATCAGCGAGACCTACAAGGCGGTCATGTTCTTCGTCGCATCCGATATCGTGCGGGTGACGATCCTGGTTCTGTTCCCGGCGATCACGCTTTTCCTGATCCCCTGATGCGCTTCCCGCTGGTACGGCGGGCGGGCAGGATTGGGCCCGATGTGCGTTAAAATGCATAGCCTTTAGCAAAATCTTGCAGCCTTTCGGCGGAAGGTGCAGGATAAAGCAGGCGCATCGGTGAATCTGGGGAGGATCACATGACAGCCAGCGCGGACAATGCCGCCAGCTATTTCGTCGACAGGCACGTGGGGGAGGGGCGCGGGGCCAAATGCGCCTATCGCGAGGCCGGCAGCGGACGCACTCTCAGCTATGCGGACCTTGCGGAGGGCTCGGCGCGGGTAGCCGGGGCGCTCCTGCGGGCCGGGATCCGGCCAGAGGAACGCGCCGCCATGCTGGTTCTCGATACCATCGAGTTTCCGCAGATCTTCTTCGGGGCGCTCAAGGCCGGGGTTGTCCCGGTGCCCCTGAACACGCTGCTGGCCACGCCTGTCTATGACGCGATCCTGCGTGACAGCCGTGCCGCCGTTCTGTTCGTCTCGGCCTCCCTGTGGGAGACGGTCGCGCCGGCGGCCTCGCAAAGCCCCTGCCTGCGCCAGATCATCGTCCTGGGTGGCGACACGGTTCCCGAAGGCGCGCGGGGCTTAGACGCATTCCTTGACGGCGCGGAAGCGATCGAGACCGCTCCGGCATCGCCCGACGAGATCGCCTTCTGGCTCTATTCCTCCGGTTCGACCGGCGCGCCGAAGGGCGTGCATCACGTCCATTCCAGCCTGCGCGCGACGGCGGACAGCTACGGGGCGCAGGTACTGGGAATCCGCGAGGATGATACGGTGCTCTCGGCGGCCAAGCTGTTCTTCGCCTACGGGCTCGGGAATGCGATGACATTTCCGCTGTCGGTCGGCGCGACCACCGTGCTTTTCGCGGGGCGCCCGACGCCGGTCGACATGATCGCCAACCTCGAAGCCGAGCGCCCGACGATCTTCTGCGGCGTGCCGACGCTCTATGCGGCGATGGTCGCGCAGATGGACCGCACGGGTGTCCCGCAGGTGCCCTTGCGCCGCTGCATCTCGGCCGGAGAGGCCCTGCCCGAGGACATCGGCACCCGCTGGCGCGCCCATACCGGCGTCGACATCCTTGACGGGGTCGGCTCGACGGAGATGCTGCACATCTTCCTGAGCAATCGCGCCGGCGAAGTGGTCTACGGCACGTCGGGCCTGCCGGTGCCGGGCTACGCGGTGCGGCTGCTGGACGAGGAAGGCCGCGAGGTCGGCAACAACGAGGTGGGAGAGCTGCTTGTCAACGGCGCCTCTGCCGCGGGCGGATACTGGAACCAGCGCGCCAAGTCGCGGGCGACCTTCGAGGGGGTGTGGACCCGAACCGGCGACAAGTACGAACGCCGCCCGGACGGGCGCTATGTCTACTGCGGACGTACCGACGACATGTTCAAGGTCTCGGGCATCTGGGTTTCGCCCTTCGAGGTCGAACAGGCGCTGACCAGCCACAGGGCGGTGCTGGAGGCAGCCGTCGTGCCCGCGCGCGACGCCGACGGGCTTGAAAAGCCAAAGGCCTTCATCGTGCTTGACGGTGCGGACGCCTCGGGGATCGAAGAGGCGCTGAAGGACCATGTCAAGGCACGCATCGGCAAATGGAAATACCCGCGCTGGATCGAGGTGGTGGACGACCTTCCGAAGACCGCCACCGGCAAGATCCAGCGCTTCAAGCTGAGGGAGAACGCATGATGGACTGGAACGGCAGCGGTGCAAACAGCGTCACGATAGGGGGCAGGAAGCTTGAGGTTGCCTGTTTCGGCCCGCCCCCCGACGCCGCGCCCACCCTGGTGTTGCTGCACGAGGGCCTCGGCTGTGTGGCCCTCTGGCGCGACCTGCCTCAGCGGCTTTCCGAGGCGACGGGCATGGGTGTGCTGGCCTATTCACGGGCGGGCTACGGGCAGTCCGACCCGGTCGACCTGCCGCGCCCGCTCGACTACATGACCCGGGAGGCGACCGGCGTGCTTGGCCCGCTGCTGGACCTCGCCGGGGTGCGGCAGGCGATCCTGCTCGGGCATTCGGACGGTGCGAGCATCGCCGCGATCTACGCGGGCTCGGTAAGCGACATGCGCGTGCGCGGACTGATCCTGATTGCCCCGCATTTTTTCACCGAACCCGGCGGACTGGCCGCGATCCGGGCGGCTGGCGAGGCCTATCGCTCGGGCGATCTGCGCGAAAAGCTCGCGAAATATCACGTCGATGCGGACATGGCTTTCAACGGCTGGCATGGCGCATGGACCGATCCCGGTTTCGAGACCTGGAACATCGCAGATGCGATCGACCACTGGCGTGTGCCGGTGCTGGCGGTGCAGGGCGATGCGGATCCCTATGGCACGATGGCGCAGATCCGCGAGATCGAGACCCGCATATATTCGCCCCTCGAGGTGCTGGTCCTGCCCGGTGCCGGCCATGCGCCGCATCTGGAATGCAGCGACGCGGTGATCGAGGGCATCGCCTCCTATTGCGAGACCCTGCTGCGGCTGGAACGGGAGCCGGTGGCATTTGCCTGAGCCCGCGGGATCCGCCCCCCTGCGTCCGCCCTTTGCGCATGTGCCGGGACGCAATGCCCGCCATCCCGAGGGGCGTTTCGATGCGGTGAAGGATTCCGTGGAAGGCGTGTCCCTTGACGTGCTTCACCGCACGCAAGCCTTCCGCACCGGCCTGATCTGGCTGGAGGAAGGGTATTACTGGGAATGCCACGAGGTGCTCGAACCGGTCTGGATGCGGACACCGGACCCGAGTCCCGAGCGTTCCATGGTGCAGGCGCTCATCCAGCTCGCCAACGCCCGGCTCAAATTGCGCATGGACCGACCCGGCGCGGCGCGCAGGCTGTGCGGCATCACCGCCGGTCATCTTGCGTCCTGCCCGGGGGATGCCGTGATTCTCGGACTGCGCGTCGGCACGGTCGCGGAAATGCTCGAAGAGACCTCTACGGCACTAAATAAGCAATATAATGCGTAAAATAGGACGAAATGGGGCGAAATATTGCGTTCTGGTTTGCGCAGAAATGAATTATAGTACCGAACAGGGACCGGCGCCGGTAAGGTGCCTGCAGGAGGAGCTGCCGTGACCAAGCGCATTGATTTCCAGGTCGACGCCAAGGCGATGAAGCACTGGAAGGTCGAATACGACGGCCCCGTTGCCTGGCTGTCAATGGATGTGGACGAGAAGGGCGGGCTTTTCGACGGCTACGAGCTCAAGCTGAATTCATACGATCTGGGTGTCGATATCGAACTGGCGGACGTGGTGCAGCGCATGCGGTTCGAGCATCCGGAGGTGAAGGTCGTCGTGATGCGCTCGGCCAAGGAGAAGGTCTTCTGCGCCGGGGCGAACATCCGGATGCTTGGCGGGGCCGCACATGCCCACAAGGTCAACTTCTGCAAGTTCACCAACGAGACACGCAACACCTTCGAGGCCGCGCTTGCGGATTCCGGACAGAACTACATCTGCGCGGTCCGTGGCGCCTGCGCGGGTGGCGGTTACGAGCTTGCCCTGGCCTGCAACCATATCATGCTGACCGACGACAGCACGTCGTCCGTTGCACTGCCGGAAGTGCCCCTGCTGGCCGTGCTGCCGGGTACCGGTGGGCTGACCCGCGTGACGGACAAGCGCAAGGTGCGCCGTGACCTCGCGGATGTGTTCTGCTCGGTCGAGGAAGGTGTGAAGGGCAAGCGGGCGCTCGACTGGCGCCTGGTGGACGAGGTCATCGCGAACTCGAAATTCGATGACACGGTGGCAGAGCGCGCGCGCGAATTCGCCGCGGCGTCAGATAAGCCGGACGTGGCGCAGGGGATCGAGTTGACGCCTCTGACCCGCAGTTTCTCGGACGATGCCGTCACCTATTCCTGTGTCGAGGTAGCCATCGACCGCGACGCCCGGCGTGCGACGATCACCGTCAAGGGGCCGGACGAGGATGCGCCCGCCGACATGGAGGCCTTCACCGCGCAGGGCGCCGGGGCCTGGATGCTGCGCTGCGCGCGCGAGCTGGATGACGCGATCCTGCACCTGCGCACCAACGAGGACGAGCTCGGGCTGATCGCCTTCCAGACCCAGGGAGAGGGCGAAAGGGTGCTCGCCCATGAAGCGCTCCTGCTGGACAACCGCGATCACTGGCTAGCCAACGAGGTGCTTGCCTACTGGAAACGCGTCCTGAAGCGTGTCGACATGACCTCCCGCAGCCTCGTCGCGATCGTAGAGCACGGATCGTGCTTCTCCGGCGTGCTGGCCGAACTGCTCTGGGCCGTGGACCGCAGCTACATGATGCTGGAGGCATTCGAGGGCGACAATCGCCATATGGCGGCCGTCACGCTGTCCGAGGGCAACTTCGGCCAGTATCCGATGGGCAACGACCTCACGCGGCTGGCGACACGCTTTCTGGCGACACCCGAGCATCTTGAGGCGCTGAAGAAGCACCTTGGCGAGCCCCTTGAGGCCGAAGAGGCCGAGGAACTGGGCCTCGTGACCTACGCCTATGACGATATCGACTGGGAAGACGAAGTGCGCCTGTTCATGGAAGAGCGCGCAAGCTTCTCGCCCGATGCGATGACCGGGATGGAAGCCAACCTGCGCTTTGCCGGACCCGAGACGATGGAGACGCGCATCTTCGGGCGCCTGACGGCCTGGCAGAACTGGATCTTCCAGCGCCCCAACGCCGTCGGCCCCGCCGGTGCGCTGAAGCGCTACGGAACGGGCCAGCGCGGCGAATACGATATGCAGCGCGTCTGAACGCGCCGGGCGGGGCAAGGATCCCCGTCCCCAACCCCCGCAAGGTGGGTCCGGACCCACCGCCTCGACAAGGAGACGTCCCATGCTCGACCTGATCAACGTCAGCTACGACACGCAGATCCCCAACAACGTCAATCTCAGCTCGGACAAGAAGGTGCTGAAGGCGCTGGAGAAATGGCACCCGGGCTATATCAGCTGGTGGAACGACCTGATCCCGCAGCAGTTCCAGGAAAGCATGGTCTACCTGCGCACCGCCGTATCCGTCGATCCCAAGGGGTGGGCCAAGTTCGACTACGTGAAGATGCCGGAATACCGCTGGGGCATCCTGCTGGCCCCCGAAGTCGAGGACCGGCGCATTCCCTGCGGCGAACATGTGGGCGAACCGGCCTGGCAGGAAGTGCCCGGCGAATACCGCAACATGCTAAAGCGCCTGATCGTGATCCAGGGCGACACCGAGCCGGGATCGGTCGAGCAGCAGCGCTTTCTCGGCCTCACGGCACCGTCGCTCTATGACCTGCGCAACCTCTTCCAGGTCAACGTCGAGGAGGGGCGCCATCTGTGGGCGATGGTCTATCTGCTGCAGAAATACTTCGGGCGGGACGGTCGGGAAGAGGCCAACGAACTGCTGGTCCGCTCGTCCGGTTCCGACGAGGCGCCCCGGATGCTCGGCGCCTTCAACGAAGAGACCCCCGACTGGCTGTCCTTCTTCATGTTCACCTATTTCACCGACCGCGACGGCAAGATGCAGCTCGAGTCGCTGGCGCAGTCGGGCTTCGACCCGCTGAGCCGGACCTGCCGCTTCATGCTGACCGAAGAAGCGCACCACATGTTCGTCGGCGAGACCGGCGTGGGCCGCACGATCCAGGCCACGGTCGAGGCGATGAACCGCGCGGGCATCAGCGACCCGCATGATATCGGCAAGGTGCGCGATCTTGGTGTGATCGACCTTCCGACGATCCAGAAGAAGCTGAACCTGCACTACACGCTCTCGCTCGACCTGTTCGGGCAGGAGGTGTCGACGAACGCGGCCAATGCCTTCAACGCCGGGATCAAGGGCCGCTTCATGGAACAGCGGATCGACGACGATCACAAGCTGACGGGCGATACCTACAAGGTCGCGTCCGTCGTGGACGGCAAGATCCTGACCGAGGAGGTGCCCGCGCTCACCGCCATCAACATGCGCCTGCGCGATGACTATGTGCGCGACGCCGCCGGCGGGGTGGGGCGCTGGAACAAGATCATCGAAAAGGCCGGGATCGACTTCCAGCTGGCACTGCCACACGAAGGTTTCCACCGCCAGATCGGTGTTTTCAGCACCGTCGCGGTGACGCCCGCAGGCGACATCGTCTCGCGCGAGGAATGGGAACGGCGCCGGGACGAATGGTTGCCCACGAAGGCGAACGGCGACTTCATCCAGTCGCTGATGAAACCCGTGACCGAGCCGGGCAGGTACGCTTCGTGGATCGCCCCGCCCAAGGTCGGCATCGACAACAAGCCTGGCGACTTCGAATACGTCCAGCTTCACATGGCTTGACGCAGATCAACGCAAGCTTGACGGGGGCTGGGCTAGCCTTGCCCCTGTCACGCGCCCGTGACCTCAGGAGGAGATCGGAAAGATGCAGACCCAGAACACGCTTCGCGCCGCACCCATGACCCTGCCGCGTCCCGATTGCCTTGGATGCAGGGATTGCAAGGGAACCTGCCGCGACGTGATCGAGCTGTCCGTCGTGCCGGATACCGTGCTGCATCGATCCGACATGCTTAGATGACGCAACCCCTCAAACAGCACCTGATCGACCCCGAGATCTGCATCCGCTGCTACACCTGCGAGATGACCTGCCCGGTCCAGGCAATCCAGCACGACGACAACAACGTCGTGGTGGACCCCGATCTCTGCAACTTCTGCATGGATTGCATTCCGGTTTGCCCGACGGGTTCGATCGACGAATGGCGCGTGGTCGAAAGCCCCTATTCGCTGGAAGAGCAATACGGCTGGGAAGCACTGCCTGCGCAGGAGGAGATCGAGGCAAGCGATAGCACCGGGGACGGAGCTGACGCCCATGACGCGGCGGTTGCGGCCCTGCTGGCGGAGGCGCACAAGGGGGCCGGGGGCAAGGCAAAGGCACCGGCCACTGCCGCGAAACCCACGATCAATCTCTACACGATGGACAAGCCGGCGACGGCGAAGGTTCAGGGCAACTATCGCCTGACCCATGCGGAAAGCGACAGCGACGTCCGCCACATCATCCTCGATTTCGGAGGCCAGCCCTTCCCGGTCCTCGAAGGCCAGAGCATCGGCATCGTGCCGCCCGGGGTGGATGGCGAGGGCAAGCCGCACCTGCCGCGGCTCTATTCGGTTTCCAGCCCGCGGGACGGCGAACGGCCCGGCTACGACAACGTTTCGCTGACGGTCAAACGGGAAGCGCAAGGGGTCTGTTCGAATTTCGTCTGCGATCTCAAGACCGGGGACGAGCTGCAGGTCACGGGCCCCTTCGGCGCGACATTCCTGATGCCGTCCGATCCGGAGGCGCATCTGCTGATGATCTGCACCGGGACGGGATCCGCGCCGTTCCGCGCCTTCACCATGCGGCGCCAGCGTGAGATGCCGAAGTCACGCGATACGCTAACCCTGGTCTTCGGCGCCCGCAGCCCGCGCGACCTGCCCTATTTCGGCCCCCTCGGAAAGGTCCCCGACAGCTTCATGCGCAAGGAGTTCGCGTTCAGCCGCATGCCTGACGAGCCCAAGCACTACGTGCAGGACAAGCTGAGGGAGCAGGCCGGACATGTGCTGGAGGTGCTGCGAAGTCCGAAGGCGCATGTCTACATCTGCGGTCTGAAGGCGATGGAGCAGGGGGTTGAGGAGGCGCTGCGCGACATCGCGCGCGGGGACGGCAGAGACTGGACCGCGCTGCGCGACGAGATGCGCGCGCAGGGGCGCTATCATGTCGAGACGTACTGAGGTCGCTGCCTGAAACTGCGCGATACTGCGAGCTTGCGGCCCGATATGCCTTGCCGAGCACGGCGGCGCCGCATAGTTTTGCAGTATATTTCACCAAGGTTTCGGTTCATGCCCGACAGCAGCAACACCGACGATGCCTCGGCGCAGCTGATATCGCGGCTTGCGATGCGGGTGCGCGAGGTTCGCAAGGCCCGTGGCCTGCCGCGCCGCGTGCTTTCGGAACTCTCCGGGGTTTCGCCGCGCTACCTCGCGCAGCTCGAGGCGGGCGAGGGCAACATCTCGGTCGCGCTTCTCCAACGCATCGCCACGGCGCTCGACCTGCGGATCGAGACGCTGCTTGCGGAGGATCTGCCGTGGGAGCGTGACGTGCGGCGCGTGGCCATGCTTTACCGCAGCGCTCCGGCGCCGGTCCAGGAGAAGGTGCGCGCGGTCCTGGCCGCGCAGAATCCCGCCGCGCTGCGGGCCGGGCGGATCTGTCTCATCGGCCTGCGCGGGGCGGGCAAGTCGACCCTGGGCAGGCTGGCGGGCGAGGCGCTGAAGCTGCCCTTCATAGAACTCAATCGCGAGATCGAGGCCGATACCGGCATGCCGCTTTCCGAGGTGATGGCCTTTTATGGCCAGGACGGATACCGGACGCTCGAGGCGCAGGCCCTCGCACGGGTCGTTTCCGCCAATGATCGGCTCGTGCTTGCCGTGGCCGGGGGCATCGTCGAGAATGAATCGACCTTCGGGCAGGTGCTCGAGCGGTTTCACACGATCTGGATCCGCACCTCCCCTGCGGAACACATGGAGCGGGTCCGCGCGCAGGGCGACGTGCGTCCGATGCAGGGCAATCCGGCGGCGATGGAACATCTGCGGGGCCTCCTGGCCGCGCGCGCGCCGCTCTATGAACGGGCCGAGGCACAGGTCAACACGTCCAACCGCAGCGTCTCATCCTCGCTCAACGAGCTGCTGACCGTGATCACCCGGAAGAGGTTCCTCGACGCACCGCAGGGCTGAGACATGAAGAAAGGCCGGCGTTTGGGCCGGCCTTTCGTCGTCACGTTTTCACGGGCTTCGCGGATCAGGCGCTCCAGGCCATCCGCGCCGGGTGATATTCGAACCCGATATGGTGGCCCGCCCCGAGCAGACCTTCCTTGGTGAAGTTGTAGACCGAGCGCCAGTAGGGCTGGATCGTCACGCCTTCGCTCTGGATAAGCATCTCGCCCTTCTCGACGATCTTCTTGCGCTCCTCGACATCCGCAGTCGCCAGTGCCTCGGTCAGCAGGGCGTCGAACTCCGGGTTGGACCAGCCGAATTCGTTCCACGCCTCGCCCGAGCGATAGGCCAGCGCCCAGATCTGCACGCCCAGCGGCCGCCCGTTCCAGTTCGTCGAGGAGAACGGGTACTTGGTCCAGTCGTTCCAGAAGGTCGAACCGGGCAGGATGGTGCGCTTGACGTTGATTCCGGCGTCGCGCAGCTGGGCCGCGACGGCGTCGGTCGAATCCTTCAGCCAGGCATCGTCGATCGAGACCAGCTCATGCTCGAAATCGCCCATGCCGGCCTCTTCCATCAGCGCCTTCGCGGCTGCGGGGTCGACGGTGCGCGGGGCAAGTTCGACATATTCCGGATGCATCGGCCCGATGTGGTGGTTCTCTGCCACCATGCCGCGTCCGCCATAGCCGAGTTCCAGCAGGATCTCGTTGTCGACCGCCATGGTGATGGCCTGACGCACGCGCGCGTCCTCGTAGGGGCGCTTCCCGTCGATCTCGGCAAGCTGGTTGGGCCGGATCACGAGCGTGGCGCCGGTGGCGATGGTATTCTCGACCCATCCGTCAAGCGTCTCGAAAACCTCGATGAACTCGCCCTCGACCGAGTATGTCGCGTCGATCTCGTCGGCTTCGGCCGCAGCGACATAGGCAGCAGGGTCGGTGCCGTAGTCGATATACTCAAGCCGGTCGATATAGGGCCCGCCGTAGACCTCGGTGCCCCACCATGTGTGGTCGGGGTTCTTCACCAGAACCGCCTTGACACCCACCTCGAAGACTTCAGGCAGGTAGGGGCCGGTGCCCTTCGGGTTCTCGATCATGGTGTCGGCGCTGAAGCCTTCCGGGAGTATCGCCGCGGGATAGTCGGCCATGCCCGGGATCAGCGTGATGTCCGGATTCGGCAGCGTCAGCCTGACCGTGTGATCATCGACCACCTGGATCGCGCCGTCGAGCGCCTTGCCGGTGGAGTCGTCGATGATCGTCGCGAAACGGCCGGCCATCGAGTTGCCCTCGACGCTCTTGTCGCACCAGCCCTCGATGTTGCGCGCCACGTCCCGGGCGGTGAAATCGGTGCCATCGTTCCATTTTACGCCCTTGCGGACGTTCAGGGTATATTCGGTGGCGTCATCGTTCACTTCCCAGCTTTCCAGCAGGGCAGGCGTGAAGGAGCCATCGTTTTCCCATATCGCCAGGTACTCGAGCCAGCCGCGGCTGACATTGCCGAGTTCGGACCAGTCGTAGGCCCTGGGATCCTTGAGGGCCTTCACGAGCATCTGGAAACGCACCGTGCCGCCTTCCTTCGGCGTACCCTGCGCGCGTGCCGGGCTCGGCAGCCCGAGCATCGCATAGGCCGTTGCGCTGGTCGCCCCGAAGGCGCAGGCAAGGGAGATGAATTCGCGCCGGCTCATGTCGTCCGGCCCGACCTTTGCGGCCGAGTCAACGACCGACTTGGGCAACGGTTTTCCCGTGCGGGTCAGAAATGTCATTATCTTCCTCTCTATTGGCGCGGCGCCCAGACGTCGCGTCTCCGGATCCGCGACCCGGAAGGTGATGCGCTTTGAGTTTTTTCTTCTCGCGTTCCGGCTGATGGAAGGCGGGTCAAGTGTCGGCAAGGCAAGGCCCCGCGTCAACCCTGAGCGGTGTGCCCCGCGATCAACTGTGACCTGTCCGGGGTCTGCCCGCCTGCCGCGATGCAAGCGCGACGCCACCGTTGCGCCCGCAACAGTTGCCTGTGTAACCAATCGCCGGTATCAGGGATCATGCCTGACCGCAGCGACTTCGATCCGCGCCAGTTCCTGCCCTACCTGCTGAACCAGGCGGCGGAGGCCTGCAGTCTTGAATTCCAGCAGGTCTACAAGGACAGGTACGGAATGCTGCGGACCGAATGGCGCGTGCTGTTTCACCTCGGGATCCACGGCCGCATGACCGCCAGCGCCATCGCGCAGGCGGCCACCATGCACAAGACCAAGATCAGCCGCGCGGTCCAGCGTCTTTCCGACCGGCATTTCATCGACCGTCTGCCCGATGAAAGTGACAGGCGTATCGAGCACCTCGAACTCACGTCGCGCGGCCGTGCGGCCTATCAGGAACTGCGCGGGGTCGCGGCGCGCTACGACGACAGCCTTGCCGAACGCCTGAGCGCGGAAGAGAACCGGATGCTGCGGCGTGTGCTCTTGAAGCTCATGCGGAGCGACGGCTCTGCCTGAGCTCCAGCCGCCATGACGGATCACCTCAAGGGCCTTCTCATCACGGTACTCGGCGTGCTCTTCGTCGTGCCGGATTCGCTTTTCGTACGCCTGATTTCGGCCGATGCCGCCACCACCGCCTTCTGGCGCCTGCTGATCGCGGGCGGCGGCCTTTGTGCCGGACTTCTCGCCTGGCGCGGCACCGCCCCTTTTCGGGAGATGCTGGCGACGGGACGCTACGGCGCGATCTACATGGTCGGCGTGGGTGGCAGCGGCCTGCTCTTCGTCTTCGCGGTCAGCCTCACCTCGGTGGCGAACGTGGTCTTCATCATCGCCACCATGCCGCTTTTCGCGAGCCTTTTCAGCCGCCTGTTCCTTGCCGAGCCGATCAGCCGCCGCATGTGGATCACCATGGCGGCGGTCATGGCCGGACTGGCCGTGATCGCCTACGGATCGCAGAGGACCGCGCATTCGAGCCTCGCGGGCGACGCGCTCGCCCTCGGGACCGCCGCGCTTTTCGCCGCCGGACTCACCGCCGCCCGCCGGGTCCGAAACGTGTCGATGGTTCCCGGCGTCGCGCTGGCGCTTATGGCCGCTGCGGCGCTGCTGCTGCCCGTCGCCACGCCGCTTTCGGTCCCGTCGGCGCAGGTGCCGCTGGTGCTTGCCCACGGAGGCTGCATTCTGTTCAGCTCGATGCTGCTGGCGCTGGCCCCGCGCTACATCGCCTCGGCCGAGATCGCGCTGCTGGTGTTGCTCGAATCCGTGCTGGCTCCGTTGCTGGCCTGGGGCGTGATCGGCGAGGATCCGGGCGCTCATGCGCTGGCGGGAGGCGCCATCGTTGTCGGCGCCCTCTTCCTGTCGAACGTGGTCAAGCTGCGCCGAAGCGCCGGGCCCTCCCTGCCGGAGACCGGGGTCTAGAAGTCGACTGTCACGCCGGGAAGTTGCAGCGCCTTGACGAGGTCCCGCAGTTCCTGGCGGGCCGCGACGTTCGAGATGTTGAGCTGCTTGACCCCGATGTCGCGCAGGTCGAGCAGGGTAAGCCCGCGCGGGAAGAGTTCGCGGAAGATCACACGCTCGCTGAACCCCGGCGCGATGTTGAAGCCGATCCGGCGTGAGAGGTTTTTGATCGCACGCTCCATCTTCTCCTTGTTGACCATGCGCTGCGCGCCCATGCGGTTGCGCACCACGATCCATCGGATTGGCGCGAGCCCGGCCTGGGCGCGCAGTTGCCGGGCGTTCCAGACCATTTCCGAATAGACCGAAGGCCCGAGGATCTTGTCGCCCGACTCGTCGATACGCGCGAGAAGGTCGAAATCGACGAAGCTGTCGTTGAGCGGCGTGATGAGCGTGTCGGCCAGCGAATGCGCCACTTGGCTGAGGCGGGTGTGCGAGCCGGGACAGTCGATCAGGATGAAGTCGTTGTGCGGCTCGAGTTGCGCCATGGCCGCCGAGAGGCGATGGTCATAGACATTCTCGCCCGGCTGAAGCGCCTCGGGGGCTACTTCGGGCAGGTCGAATATCTGCGGGCTCGGCAGGGTTAACCCGGCCTTGCGCAAGAACTCGGCGCGGTTTTCGCAGTATCGCCCGAAGGTGCGCTGGCGCAGGTCGAGATCGAGGGCGCTGATCTTGTGACCCATGCGCGCGAGGGCCGTGGCCAGGTGCATCGAGACCGTCGATTTCCCCGCGCCGCCCTTTTCGTTCCCGACGACGATGATATGTGCCATGTCCGACCCTCTGCCCGCCCGCCGTCATCCGGCGTTGTTGTGTGGCATCAACTATATGTTGACTATCCTACCTTGGAAAGCGGCTTAGGGATCCGAGAGCGCTACAGATTGCCTTTCTTGACGAGGTATTTCGAATCCGGCCGCACTCAGGCCCTCGACAAGGGGCCGTAGCGCGAACGCGTAGCGCCGCCAGGCGTCGTCCGCGCCACGATAGATCGGGCGTCTCACCTGGACGGCGCTTGCAGTAAGCGCGGGTGGGTCGGTTTTGGCGGGGGTCAGGCAGGCGGTGCTCCAGGGCAGGCCGCAATGATCGAGCAGGGCGCGGGCGGAGGTCTCGGGCGACTCCACGAGGGCGGCATAGTCTACCGCCCGGATGCGGTCGGGAAAGCGGGCCTCGCACGCGGCTGAAAGGTCGCGGAACAGCGCCATGTAGGCGACGATGTCTGCCATGTCGTAGGCATAGCCATTTCCGGGGCCCGCGAACGAATTGCGATAGAGCGACCATGCGACAGCCATGGGCGCGCGCTCCATCCGCAGGATGCGGGCCTCCGGCAGTGCGGCGCAGATCAAGCCGGCCCAGCGGAAATTGAGCGGCATCTTGTCGACGATGACCGGCGCGCCGTCGGAACGGATGCGGAGATCCTTGAGGACCCGGTCGCGGAACCCTGCGAGATTGTCGGCGGTGAGCGCCGGATCGGGACGGACCGCGACATCGGCCAGGAGTTCCTCGGCAACATGGGAGACCACCGAAAGCTCGCCCGCCGCCTGAACCCCTTCGCAGCGCGACAGTATGCGCTCGACCAGCGTCGTGCCTGTCCTGGGCAGTCCGACGACGAAGATCGGTCGCAATGCGCCGGGCCGCCCGGGGCGGATGTCCGGAACAGGCGCCGACAGCATCGCCTTGAGCTGGCCGAAAATCACGGCGTCCCGGGCGATATCGTAACCGATGGCGGCCTTGCGCAAGGCGTTGCCGGCGATCAGATGGTCGAAGGCGCGCTGCCTGTCTCCGGTGGCGTCGTGCGCGCGGAAAAGCGCGAAATGAAGCGCGGCCTGCGCGGCGGGCGCTGCTTCGGGAAGCAATGCCTCCATCTCCGCTATGTGGGGGTCTCCCGACACGTAGGATGACACGGCAGCCAGATTGGCGTGCAGGTCTGCGGCGTCGGGTCGGCAGGCGAGCGCGCGGCGGTAGTAGGCACTTGCCGTCACGAGATCGCCGCGCGCCTGTGCCAGTGTCCCGAGGTGATTGAGCGGTGCCGCATCGCCCGGGGTGCCGCGCAGCGCCTCCTCGAACGACCGCTCTGCCGCATCGAACTGGCCGAGATCGCGCAGCAGGCAGCCGCGCATGTCAAGCGGCTCGGGCGCGTGAGGATGGATCGCAAGGATCTTTGCGATGCCCTCAAGGCCAGCGGTGAGCCGTCCCAGCCTCTGGCGGCAACGCGCCAGCGCTACGGCGATTGCGATGCTTTCGGGGCAGATGAGGGCGGCGAGGTGCCATTGCTCCTCTGCCCGGGCGTGCCTGCCTTTCGCCTCGAGGGCCTGCGCGGCGGCGGCGATTTGCCTTGCGACGGGGGCGCCAAGGGCGCGCAGCCCGTTCCTTGCGCGCCGGTTGGCGGGGTAGCGCGCAAGCACGGCGGCGTAGAGTCCCGCCGCCTGTGCAGGCTCGCCCTGCCGCCGTGCCGTTTCCGCGCGACGCATGAGGCCGGAAGGGTCGGTTGCCTTTTTGCGGTCGCGGTTCACTCTGTCGCTCCGTTCCGGGTCGGTCCTGATCAGGGTCGCAGCGAGCGGTTGACATTTGGTCACCGCTTGCCGGCCGTGGCGCAAATATTTCAGAGACCGGCGGCCCCGAGTTGGTCGAGTGCCGCACGAAGCGGCGCAAGTTGCGACGCGTAGCGTCGCCAGCCGTTGTCCCGGCCCGGGTCGACTGCCTTGCGTACCTGGTCGGCACTGGCGGTCAGGATCGGTCGGGTGATGTCGGGCACGCCCAGTGTCTCGTCAGGGTCGGGTATTCCGCAGGCCCGGCGCAGGGCCAGTCCGGCCGTCATCGGATCCGCCGTCAGGGCAGCGAAATCGGCCATCACGATACGCTCCGGGTCCTGGGTGCGGAAATGCGCGACGAGATCGCGCGCCAGAGCCTGGAAGCAGGCGATGTCGTCGAGGTCGTAGGCGAAGCCGTTTCCCGCACCGCCGAAGCACTGACGATAGAGCGACCACCCAAGCGCCATCGGATCGCGGTCCATTACCACGATGCGCGCCTCGGGAAGCGCCGCGCGCAGGAAGCCGATCCAGCGGAAGTTGAGCGGCATCTTGTCGACAATGAATGCGTGGCCCGCGGCATATTCCGCCAGGCGATTGCGCAGGATGCGTTGCAGGTCGAGTACCTCGTCGAGGCCCAGCCCCTGACGCCCGCCGTCCCTGAGCGAGCGCAGGATCGGGGCGACAGCGGATTTCACGAGGCTCAGCTCGCCGGCCGGGCGCACATCCGCCCCGTGGCTCAACATGTGTTCCGTCAGCGTCGTCCCCGAACGGGGAAGGCCGGTGACGAAGACCGGACGCACTGCGGGTTCGCCCATGGGCGCGCAGGGAATGCCCAGCGTCTTGAGCCACTGGAACAGGGCCGCATCGCGCGAGACGTCGTATCCAAGCTCGGCCCGGCGCAGGGCATTTGCGTCGCGCAGGAAGTCGAAGGCGCGCGCCGTGTCACCGACCTGATCCCAGGCGTTGAAGAGTGCGAAGCCAAGCTGGGCGCGATCCGGGCCGGACAGGTCCCCCCGCGCCAGCAGCGTTTCCATCCGCGCGATCCTGGGGTCGCCCGGGCCGTCGAATTCGGCAATCTCGGACAGGTTGCGGTGCAGGACAGGGCTGTCCGGGTAGCGCTCGAGCGCGGCCTCGTACTGCGCGATGGCTTCGTCGCGCCGGCCGAGCGCGCGGGCGAGTATCGCGAGTTCGTTGCGGGTTCGCGTGTTGGCTGGATCCGCCTCGAGCGCCGCGGCGAAGGCTTGCTGCGCGCCGTCGGCATCGCCGAGGTTCAGCGCGATCCGGCCGCGCAGCGTCAGGGCATTGGGATCCGCTGGCGCGATGGCGAGCGCCCGCTGCAGCGCGTCAAGCGCCTGCTCGGGTTCCCCGGTCTCGAGAAGACATGCGGCGAGATTGATCCAATGGACGGCGGTTCCGGGTTCCAGCGCGGCGGCGCGGGCAAAACCGGCGGCGGCGCGCCCCGGACGCCCCGCCGCATGAAGCGCCTGGGCCTTGGCCGACCAGAGCGCTGCGGTCTCATGTGCGGGCAGGGCCCTTTCGTAGACCTGCACTGCGGCCTCGGGACGTCCGAGCCTCAGGTGGCAGGCGCCCATGACGTCGATGAGGGCGGGGTGGAGCTGGCCGCCGCCTGCAAGCGCCTCGGCCATCTGCAGAGCCTCCTCGAGCCGGCCTTCCGCGAAGGCTGTCGCCACGGCGTCAAGCCTTCCCTGCGGCACGCTGCGGATTTCATCGTTTTCGATCAGGGCCAGGCCCGCGCGGGCCCGCGCATTGCCCGGAAACCGCGAGATGATCTGGCCATAGAGGTCCGCCGCCGCGGCGGCGTCGCCCTGCCGCCTGAGGCGGTCGGCCTGGCCCAGCAGGATGCGGGCTGGCGGGGTCTGCTGGTTCACCGAGTATCTGCCCTTTCGTGCGCGCCGCCGTCTTCGCACTATGGTCATGATTCCCTTACCAAAGCCTCAAAACGAAACAGGCGCGGAGAGAGCTCCACGCCTGCTGCATTGTCCTGGACGCGTCGGATCAGAAGCCGAGGCCAGCGTATTTGCTCTTGAACTTCGAGACCCGGCCGCCCGTGTCCATCAGGCGCGAGGTGCCGCCCGTCCAGGCCGGATGCGACAAGGGGTCGATGTCGAGCGAGAGCGTATCGCCTTCCTTGCCCCAGGTGGATTTCATCTGCACCACCGTGCCGTCCGTCAGCTTGACGTCGATGAGGTGATATTCGGGATGGGTTTCGGATTTCATGCGCCCGCTCCTTACGCGTCTGCGCCCGACTTGGGCTTGTAGTTGGAATTCTCGACGATCCGCGCGGATTTGCCGCGACGGCTGCGCAGGTAGTAGAGCTTGGCGCGGCGAACCCGGCCCCGGCGCACGACCTCGATGCTGTCGATATTGGTGGAGTGAAGCGGGAAGACGCGCTCGACGCCCTCGCCGAAGGAAATCTTGCGCACCGTGAACGAGCCGGCGATGCCGCTGCCGTTGTTGCGCGCGATGCAGACGCCCTCGTAGTTCTGGACCCGGGTGCGCGTACCCTCGGTCACCTTGTAGCCGACGCGGACGGTGTCGCCTGCGCGGAAGTCGGGGATCTCTTTCCCCAGGGCGGCAATCTGTTCCGCCTCGATCTGTGCGATCAGGTTCATTTGACCTTCTCCTATGTACTCGCGGTTCGTGCCGCGAAGATGTGCGCGTTCCAGAGCTTCCGTCTTCGGTCGGGGCGTCCTCGGAGGCCCGCGCGGGAGATATCGAACGTCGTTTCTTGTCGGTTGCTGCCGCCTTGACGGGCCGGATCGAAGACGGTCCGGTCGCATGTCGTCAATGCAGACGGGCCCGGAGCCGCCAGGGCGATTCCGAACGGCCGGGGTATAGGCGGGAAAACGGGCCGGATCAACCCTCGTCTTGGGGCGAGCGGCGCGAGGCCGGCGCGGGCTGGCGGGCGCGATGCGCCTCCCAGAGATCGGGGCGGCGCGCGCGGGTCAGGGCCTCTGCCGCCTCGGCGCGCCACGCGGCGATCCTGGCGTGATTGCCCGACATCAGGACCTCGGGGATGGCGCGGCCCTCCCACTCGGCAGGGCGGGTATATTGGGGATGTTCGAGCAGGCCATGGGAAAAGCTTTCCTCCTGTGTGCTCGCGGCATTCCCGAGCACGCCGGGCAGAAGGCGGACGGTGGCGTCCAGCAGGGCCTGTGCCGCGATTTCCCCGCCGGTCAGGACGAAATCACCCAGTGAGACCTCGTCGATCCGGTAGTGGTCGAGAACGCGTTCGTCGACACCCTCAAAGCGCCCGCACAGGATCGTGACGCCCGAGCATGTCGCGAGATCGCGCGCCATCTGCTGGTCGATCCTCCGGCCGCGCGGGGACATGTAGAGCACCGGCCAGCGCCCCACGGCATGGGCCTGCGCCGCCTCGATCGCCGGACCCAGCACATCGGCGCGCATCACCATGCCGGCGCCGCCCCCGGCCGGGGTGTCGTCGACGTTTCGGTGCTTTCCGATGCCATGCGCGCGCAGGTCGTGGGTATGAAGCTGCCAGAGCCCCTCCTGCAGCGCCTTGCCGGTCAGGCTGTGCCCCAGCACGCCCGGAAACGCTTCGGGGAAAAGCGTCAGCACGCGCGCCTGCCAGACCCCGGCGAGGTCGGGGACGGGTTCCATCAGTTCGCGCGGCTTCAGCGACGGCCGGATCGCCTTGCGGCCATGGGACCGGGCCGGGTCCGCCATCAGAAAAGCCCCTCGGGCGGGTCGGCGACGATGCGCCTGGCGGAAAGGTCGACGGTCGGGACCGCGGACAGCGTGAAGGGCAGCAGGACCGTTTCGGATGAGCCGGGCCTCAGGATCTCGAGAATGTCCTGAGCGCCATGGTTCAGCACCGCCTTGACCGTGCCGAGCGCCGTGCCTCCGGTGTCGAAGACCGCGAGCCCCATCAGGTCGGCATGGTAGTATTCGTCGTCGCCAAGCGCAGGAAGCCGGTCGCGCCCGGCAAAAAGGCGGACACCTTTCAGCGCGTCGGCCTCTTCCTTGCTCGCGACCTCGGCGATGCGCGCGGCGAACCCGTTCTTTATCGGGTGCAGCAGCGCGAGGTGGAACTGGCGCGCGCCATCCTCGGAGCTCAGCGGGCTGTAGCCCTCGATGTCCTCGGGAACGGCGCAGAAGCTCTTGACGCGCAACTCGCCGCGCACGCCGTAGGACCCTGCGATGGCTCCGACGCAGACCTTGTCGTCGTTCATTCTTCCACTCCCAGGCACAGGCCTTCTGACATCTCCCCGCCGCGCTCGAGGCAGGACTCGCGTTGGTTCGCGCGCTCGGTGAAGAGCCCGGCCAGGAAGGCCACGCCGATCAGCATGAGCGTGCGGATGGGGCGGAACATCGGTCTGCCTGACGCTTGGCCGGGAAACGCGGCCCGTCCGGACACGGGCCGCGCGCAGGTGTCTGCCGCACCCCGCCGGGGGCGCGGCCAGCCACGTCTTACTCTGCGGTCGCTGCCTCTTCGGCGGCGGGCTCTTCTGTCGGTGCATTCGCCTCGGCGGCCTTCGCGGCGCGCGCGTCCGCGCGTTCCTTCGCCTTCTTGCCGGGCGTGCCCTTGTTGGGGTTGTTGCGCTCGGTCTTGTCCTTCAGGCCGGCTGCTTCGAGCATCCGTGCAACACGGTCGGTCGGCTGGGCGCCCTGGCCAAGCCAGTACTGGACGCGCTCCTGGTCGAACTTCACGCGGTCCTCGCTGTCCTTGGCGAGCAGCGGGTTGTAGGTTCCGAGCTTCTCGAGGAAGCGCCCGTCGCGGGGCATCCGGCTGTCGGCGGCGACGATTGCGTAATGCGGGCGCTTCTTGGAACCGCCGCGGGCGAGTCTGATCTTCATTGCCATTCGGTATCTCCTTTGGATGGCTGTCTGGTCCGGCTTGAGGGCCGTCCCGAAGGGGGTGTCATTTCTGGTGTTTCTCGTGGTGATGGATGACTTCCTGGATGATGAAGGCCAGGAAAGCCTTGGCGAATTCGGGGTCGAGGTCGGCCTGTTCCGCCAGGTCTTCGAGCCGTGCGATCTGCTGCGCCTCGCGCGCCGGATCGGACGGGGGAAGGTCGTGTTCGGCCTTGAGTTTCCCCACGGCCTGTGTGTGCTTGAAGCGCTCGCCCAGCGTATAGACGAGGATCGCGTCAAGCCGGTCGATGCTCGCGCGGTGCTCCTTCAGAAGCTCCGCCGCGCGGGTTGTAACGTCCTGCGTCATGGGCGCTCTCCGGTGTTCTGCCTGGTCCTGCGACGGCTGGGAAGGGTAAAGCGTTCAGTCAAGTGCCCATCCCTCCGGGTGAAATTTCGGGTCGGCGTAATGGCCGATCTCCATCTCGATGCCATGGGCCAGTTGGCTGTCCTTCAACCGGGCGGGGGCCGGATGGCGGTAGACCACATCGTTGCCGTCCACCGTCCTGGCCTCCGGGTCCCTGACCGCGCCGAGGCGCTCGGCCAGCCGGATGCTGTCGAGGTTCTTCGGGTCGATGTAGCTCACCGCCCCCTCCCAGCCCTGCCGATCGTAGTAGTGCCGCCGCGCCGCATGGGTGGCTTCGAGCGCGATGCCGCGTCCCTTGACCTCGGGCCAGATCACCCAGGCGATTTCCCTTTCGGGCCATTGCGCAGGCTTCCAGCCGCCCGCCATGCCGTAGGTCTGACCGGACGCACGGTCCTGGATCATCCACATGCCATAGCCCCGGATCCGCCAGTGCCCGATCTCGGCGGCATAGAGCATCCACGCTTCGTAGGGGTTCAGCGGCCCGCCCATGAAGCGCGCCCGATAGCTGGTGAAGGTGGCCTTGAAGTCGGGATAGTCCTCGGGCTCAGGCCCGCGCAGGACCAGACGCCGCGTCTCGATGACCGGGATGTCTGCCGTGCTCATGCCGCCCTCCGGGTGAGGTCGTGACGGTAGACAAGCGTGTCCGTGTCGTCGGCAAGGGCGGTGGGGTCGAGCCGCGCGCCAAGCCGTTCGGCCACGGCGATCGAGGCCGCGTTGGCGCGGTTGATGTAGCTGACAAGCGTGCTCCAGCCAAGTTCGCGCGCCGCGTATGCGCGCACCGCCTCGGCCGCCTCGGTGGCATAGCCCTCGCCCTCCGCGCCGGCACAGAGCAGATAGCCAAGTTCCGGCTCCTCGTCGCCCGGCTCGAACCCGAGCAGGGCGAAGCCCACCCGGGTCGCGTCGCCGCGAAGGGTCACGGTCCACAGACCGTGGCCGCGCAGCGTCCAGCCGGCGACCATCTGGGCAAAGTCGCGCCAGGCGTCCTCGCGCGTCATCGGCCCGAAATGCTCACCGCGCTCGCCGCAGACGATGGCGGCATAGGCCGGGAAGTCGCCGATGCGCGGGGCGCAGAGCAGCAGCCGTTCGGTCCAGATCTCCGGTATCTCGCCCGCGACGCGGGCCGACAGATGCAGGGCAGGGCCCTCGGAAGGGGTCTCGCAGGGCAGGGGGGTTCGCCAGTCGCTCATGCCGCCACCTTCGCGAGGTCATGCACGATGACCACGTCGCCCGGATCCTCGCCCTGCGCGTCGGGGTCGATGTGCCCGCCAATGCGCAGGCCGAGCGCGATGGAGCGGTCGTTGGCCGGGTCGATGATGTTGACCAGCCGCGACCAGCCGAGGCTGTCGTGCGCCCAGTGCATCACCGCGCGTGCGGCCTCTGCGGCATAGCCATGGCCTTCGGCTTCGGGCGTTACGAACCAGCCCAGCTCCGGTTCGGGGTAACCGTCGGGTTCGTATATTCCGACTTCGCCTACATAGCTGCCCGTTGTGCGGTCCTCGACGCCAAAGGGGCCATAGCCGCGCAATGTCCAGATCGCCACGTCCGAAGACCAGATGCGCCATGCCTGCGCGCGCGGCATCATCCCGCGCTCGTGCACCGAGCGTTCGGAGGCGAAGAACGCCGCCCAATGCTCGAAGTCCGACAGCTTCGGCGCGCGCAGGATCAGGCGCTCGGTCCGCAGGACCGGGATATGGACGGCGGTGGCAGTCACTTCTTCTTGCCGAAGCCCGACAGGCCCGAGGGCAGCTGCATGCCGCCGCCGCCCAGTCCCGGCATGCCGCCCGGCATCTTGCCGCCGAGCTGCCTGGCCGCAGCCTCAAGCTGCTTGGGGTCCATCTGCGAAGGGTCCATGCCGGGCATGCCGCCTGGCCCCTTCCCGCCGAACATGCCTTTCATGGCCTGTTTCAGCATGCCGCCTTTGCCCATCTTGCCCATCTTCTTCATCATGTCCGACATCTGCCGGTGCATCTTCAGAAGCTTGTTGAGCTCTGAGACCTCCATGCCCGATCCCGCCGCGATGCGCTTCTTGCGGCTGGCCTGAAGGATCTGCGGGTTGGCGCGTTCCTTCTTCGTCATCGACTGGATCAGCGCGATCTGCTGGCGCAGCATCCGGTCGTCGAAACCGGCGTCCTCGACCTGCTTCGCCATCTTCCCCATGCCGGGCATCATGCCCATCATGCCCTGCATGCCGCCCATCTTGATCATCTGTTCGAGCTGCATCTTCAGGTCGTTCATGTTGAACTGACCCTTCTGGAAGCGCTTCATCATGCGCTCGGCCTGCTCGGCCTCGAGCGTGGCCTGCGCCTTCTCGACCAGCGCCACGATGTCGCCCATGCCGAGGATGCGGCCCGCGATGCGCTCGGGCTCGAATGTCTCCAGCGCGTCGAGCTTTTCGCCCAGACCCACGAAGCGGATCGGCTTTCCGGTGACGGCCCGCATGGACAGGGCGGCACCGCCGCGTCCATCGCCGTCCATCCGGGTCAGCACCACGCCGGTGATCCCGATGCGCTCGTCGAAGTTCTGCGCCGTGTGCACGGCGTCCTGCCCGGTCAGACCGTCCACCACCAGCAAGGTCTCGCGCGGGTTGGCCACGTCGCGGACCGCCTCGACCTGGGCCATCAGCTCTTCGTCGATGGACAGCCGCCCGGCGGTGTCGAGCATGTAGACGTCGTAGCCGCCCATGGACGCCTGGGTCCTGGCGCGCTTTGCGATCGCGACCGGGCTTTCGCCGCGCACGATGGGCAGCGTGTCGACGCCGATCTGGGTCCCGAGGATGGCAAGCTGTTCCATGGCCGCGGGGCGCTGCACGTCGAGCGAGGCCATCAGGACCTTCTTGCCCTCGCGTTCCTTGAGACGCTTGGCGAGCTTGGCGGTGGTCGTCGTCTTGCCGCCGCCCTGCAGGCCGACCATGAGGATCGGCGCGGGCGGATTGTCGATCTTCAGCGCTCCGGGCTCACCCTCGCCGCGCAGGGTGTCGATCAGGGCGTCATGCACGATCTTGACGACCTGCTGACCCGGTGTGATCGACTTCGTCACCGCCTGTCCGGTGGCCTTGTCCTGCACCGCCTTGACGAAATCGCGGGCGACGGGGAGGGAGACATCCGCCTCCAGCAGGGCAACGCGGACCTCGCGCAGGGCGGTCCTCACGTCCTCCTCGGAAAGCGCGCCCTGCTTCGTCAGGCGGTCGAAGACGCCACTAAGGCGGTCTGACAGGCTTTCAAACATGGGCTCCGGGCCCCCTTCCTATCGGTTGCGGTGCCTCCCAGATGTAGGCGCGACCGCGGTACAACTCAAACGCACGGCCCCGGAAAGAACGGTCGCGCCCCGGCAACGAGACAAACGACACACGCCCCCACGGGCGCGACGCGCTGGTGGAGGGCGATCCCCGATAGGGCCGGGGACCGGAAGGCTGAAGCTTCCGGAGATTTGCACCGGGCGATACGCGCCTGGGGAGATTCTGTCAAGCCGGCCGGGTCAGAGGCCGATCCGGTCGAGGCGGAACTGGATGTGCTTCACGGCCTCCTCGATGCTGTCGAAGCGGTTCTCGAGCTCATCGCGGGGGATGAAGTCGGTGCGGCCGGGGTCGTTCACCAGATCGCTCAGGACCTGCGCGAACCCCACATCGTCGCGGAGACGCTGGTTCACCCGCCGCAGCAGGTCGTGATGCTCTGTGGCTGTGCGCATCGTGAGGTTCGGCAGGGCCATTTTGCAAGTCTCCGGCATTCTTCGCCGCGTGACGCTACGTCCTTCCCTTGCGTTATGCAACCAGCATTGCAATACGCAATGCAATGCTCCATCTGCTCCGCATTGCAAAATGCATAGCAAATCGCAAGGCGACAGGGGCGGAAGATGGATTACACGACCATTGATTTGAACGGGCTCGATCCCGAAGCACCCCTGGTGTTCCTCATCGATATCGACTGCGACCACGGACCCTGGCGCTACGTCGGCGCGTCGGCCCTTGGAATACGGCTGCCGAAGGTCGGCTTCCCCTGGATCGTCCAGAAGCTGGTGGAAGGCGGCATCTCCGATCCGTTCTGGAGCGAACGCTGCGAATGGGTCCACGTCAAGATGCTCGAGGCATGGGTCTTCGACAGGGCCCTGCGCCTGAAACTGCTCGAGAACCCCCCGCGCGAGATCCTTGCCGAGCGCAGGAAGATCCTGGCCAGACAGCATGGCGCCGGATTCGAACGGCTTGTCGGCGATACCGGGGCGCTCGAGCAAAGCGTCGCTGAATTGCGACTGCGGGCTCTGGCGCTCGTCCGGGGGGCATCGAGCGCGGGAGTTGCCTGCATGGAAAATCCGCTGCGCTGGCGTGCCGCGGTGATCGAGTACGCGCGGGCGCAGGGGCTGGGCGCAGAAGCGGCGGAAGCCGCGCTGGAAGTCGAGCTCTCCTGAATCCGAAGGACGTCGCAGATACCGCGCCACCCACTCACGAAATGCGCTCGCACCCCAATTCGGCGGCGCAAGCGACGCGGGCGCGACGACACCGGAAGAGGGCAGGAACTGCAGCCGCCGCGAGATGGATCATCGCGGCGGCCGCATTGCCTGCAAAACCCTGCTTCCCCGTGCGGGAAGCGGTCAGGCCGCGATCTGTCCGATCTGCGCCTTCGCCTGATCCATCGCGGCGTCCGCGTTCACGGCAAGCTGGTCGGCCGCGACCATCTCGACATCCGTGATCCCCATGAAGCCGAGGATGTGGCGGAGGAATCCGGAGGCGAAATCCATCGACGACCCGACCTCGGTGCCTCCCGAGGCGAACACCAGAATGGCGCGCTTGCCCTTGAGCAGACCCTCGGGACCCTGCTCGCTGTAGCGGAAGGTCACGCCGGCGCGGGCCACGAGATCGACCCAGGCCTTCAGCGTCGCGGGCACACCGAAATTGTAGATCGGAAGCCCGATCACGACGATGTCTGCCGCCTCCAGTTCGCCGACGAGTTCATCGGACAGCGCCAGCACATCCTTCTGGGCCGCGTCGCGCGCTTCGCCCGGCGTGAAGTTCGCGCCGATCCAGGTTTCGTTGAGCAGCGGCAGGCCGTCCGCCAGATCGCGGCGTATGACCTTCGCGCCCTCGAACCGTGCGACGACGTCAGCGCTGAGCTTGCGGGAAACCGACCCCTCGGTACGTGCCGACGTGTCGATATGGAGAATGGTACGTGTCATGTTCGAAGTCCCTTTGACAATCGATGTGGGCGTTCGCCCTGTCCGGCGACAAATGGGAATTGCGCGTACGAACGCAATTTGCCAGATTCAACAGTGTCTGTGGGCTGCTGCACATATATTCCGGCGGAGATCGAATGGAGAACTGGGACGAGATCCGGACCGCCTTCCAGGTGGCCCGACTGGGGACCGTCAGCGGAGCCGCCGAAGTCCTGGGCGTGCATCATGCCACCGTCATCCGGCATATCGACGCGCTTGAGGCCTCTCTGGGCGTGAAGCTTTTCCAGCGCCATGCGCGCGGCTACACGGCCACCGAAGCCGGGCTGGATCTGCTGCGGGTCGCGCAGACGACGGACGACCAGTTCAGCCAGCTCGCGAGCCGGATCAGGGGCCGTGGCACGGATGTCTCGGGCGAGCTCGTGGTCACCTCGCTTGGCAATCTCGCGCCGCAGATCGCCCCCGTGCTTGCCAGTTTCCAGGCGATCCATCCCGAGCTCATCGTGCGCTACCTCACCGGCGACCGCCTCTTCCGGCTGGAATATGGCGAGGCCCATGTGGCGATCCGCGCCGGCAACGCGCCCGATCAGCCGGACAATGTGGTGCAGCCCTTCTGCACGCAGGAGATCGCGCTATATGCCTCGCGCGATTATGTCGCCCGCAATGGCCGCCCGGCGGGCGTCGGCGATCTGGCGCAGCACCGCTTCGTCTGCATCGACGATATCGACAGCCGCGCGCCCTTCGCGAGATGGCTCAGGGCGCAGGTGCCCGCCGAGTCGATAACCTTCCGCAGCACCGACATGCGCGCGATGTACGAGGCGATCCTGGCGGGCGCCGGCCTCGGCTTCGTGGTCGTGGCGGAGGCCGAGAAGGAGCCGGATCTCGTTCAGGTGATGGCGCCGATGCCCGAGTGGTCCTCTCCGCTCTGGCTTGTGACCCATGTGGATCTCCACAGGACGACAAAGGTCCAGGCCTTTCTCAATTTCCTGAAGGCCTGGGTGAAGGACCGGCAGCTATGACACCCCAACACCAGGGCCACGCGGCGATGCTGGCATTTTCCGCGCTCGTGGCCGGATCGTTCTCGCTGGGATCGCTGGCCGCCAACGAGATCGCGCCGGCTGCTCTCAATGCCGTCCGCTTCTGGCTCGCTGCCGGCATCATCGGTGCCGCGGCACTGGCCACCACGGGCCTGCCGCGAACGGCCTTCCGCGCACCCTGGCGCTACGCGGTACTGGGGGGGCTTTTCGCGATCTACTTCGTACTGATGTTCGAGGGGCTGAAGACGGCCCCTCCGGTCAGCGCCTCCGCCGTCTTCACCCTCACGCCGCTTGTGACGGCCCTGTTCGGCTGGCTGCTGTTGCGGCAGATAACGACGCCGCGCATGGCGCTTGCGCTGGCCATCGGCGGGGCGGGCGCCCTGTGGGTGATCTTTCGGGGGGATACGGCGGCGCTGCGCGCCTTCGAGATCGGCAAGGGCGAGGCGATCTACTTTCTGGGCTGCGTCGCCCATGCGATCTACACGCCGATGGTGCGCAAGCTGAACCGCGGCGAGCCTCCCGTGGTATTCACCTTCGGCATGCTCGTGGCGGGCGGGATTCTGCTTACCGTCTTCGGCTGGACCGAGATCCGCGCGACGCAGTGGACAGCCCTTCCGGGGATCGTCTGGGTCGCCATCGGCTATCTTGCCGTCTTCGCCTCGGCGGCGACCTTCGTGCTGCTCCAGTTCGCAACCCTTCGCCTGCCGTCGGCCAAGGTGATGGCCTATACCTATCTCACGCCAAGCTGGGTGATCCTCTGGCAGGTCTCGCTCGGCCAGGGCGGCCCGGGTCCGGAAGTCTTTGTCGGGGTGGGGCTCACCGCGCTGGCACTGGCGCTTCTTCTGCGCGACGAGGAAGCGGTTCCCCGCCCAGCTGCCTGAAAGGCACCGCTCCGGCACCGCGAAAGATGCCGGACCGGCCGGCGGATCAAGGAAGAAGATCGCGGCGGGAACAATTTCGTGAGCGCGCGGGTTTGGGGTTACTCAAGAGAAAGGACCCTGCAATGCGCAGCATCATCTACATCATCGGTCTCATCGTGGTCGTTCTGGCCGTTCTAAGCTTGCTCGGCCTGCGCTGAGGCGTGGCTGCCGCCCCGCAGAGGGCATCAAACATCAGGGGTAATCTCATGAACAACGTCATCTATATCGTCGGCCTGATCGTCGTCGTCGTCGCCGTGCTGAGCCTCGCCTTCTGAGCCAGGCAGTTCGCGCGCGAGAAACCGCTCGAATGCGTCGAGGTGGATCGGCTCGAACTGACCGAACCCCTGCATCCAGACAGAAACGGACCGCATGGCGTCCGGCTCGAGCCGGCACCATTTCACGCGTCCGCGCTTTTCCTGTGATATGAGGCCCGCCGCCGTCAGGACCATCAGGTGTTTCGAGATGGCGGCGAGCGACATGTCGAACGGTTCCGCCACGTCTGTGACCGCCATGTCGTCCTCCAGCAGGAGGGTCAGGATCGCGCGGCGGGTGGGGTCGGCGAGAGCTGCGAAAATCTGGTCGATATCACGGGACATGTCCCGTGATATCGTCAGGCGCCACCGCGTCAAACCCTTTCAAAGTCCCCGATGTCGCCATACCCGCGAAAACATCGGCCTTGCGGCGGCTTTGCTCTGGCAGCAGTCGTGTGCATCGCAGCCGATGTCGCGGGCAAGATGTGCGTCCAGATCGCAGGAACCTCTTTGCCGCTTCCACCGCAGCCGAAGGGTTTGCAGCGACCGCCACCAGGTCGCGATCTGCAAGAAATACGAACGGTAGCCTGCCGTGGTCCGGGGTGCCTCGTTGCGGGACATCGCCAGTCTCCCTTCCTGCAAGAAGTTTTTCAAGCAGGGATATTGGCGTATCGCGGCGCCCGCACCACGACATTTGCTTGACATGAGTTGTGCAAAAAATGCACAGGTTTTGTCATGCCCCGCACGCTTCCTCCGCTCAACGCCCTGCGCGCCTTCGAGGCGGCCGGGCGGTACGAGAATTTCACACGCGCCGCTGAAGAACTCCGCGTGAGCCACTCCGCCATCAGCAGACACGTCCGCGGTCTGGAGGACCGCCTCGGCACGCAGCTTTTCCGCGAGCAGTCGCGCGGTCTGGTCCTGACGCGGGAGGGCGCGCTTTTTCTCGAGCGCATCACGCCGGCCTTCGACGCCATCGCCGAGGCGACCGAAACCGTCATGGCGCGCCCGGCCGGGGCGATCCTTGTCAGCAGCGAACGCGTGTTCGCGCTGAGATGGCTTGTCCCGCGACTGGCAGGATTCGCGCGACTGCACCCGGAGATTGAGGTGCGCATCGAGGCGTCGGATGTCCTGGCGGATCTCGCGCGTCACGAGGCAGACCTCGCCCTGCGCTTTCTCGGTGCGGGGCGGGCGCGCACAGGCGGAACGCTGCTGAGCGACGCCCCGCTCCATCCCTTCGCGGCGCCCGGACTGGTGGAACTGCCCCTGCGCAACCCTCGGGACCTGTTGCGCCACACCCTCCTGAAGGATCGCAACAGCGTCGACTGGGCGCAATGGTTCGCGCTTGCCGGCAAGGTCGCGCCGGATGAGGTGGCCGAGCCGGCCTGGCGCATGGAGCCGATGCTCGCCATCGAAAGCGCGGTGGCCGGGATGGGCGTTGTGCTTTGTTCCGCCGAGGTCGTTGCGGGGGATCTGGCCAGCGGGCGTCTCGTGAAGATCTCGGATATCGGGATCAGGGATGGCGGATATTACATCGTCCATGCCGACGGTGCATTGCGGCGCAAGCCTGTACGGCTCTTCCGCGACTGGCTGCTCGACGAGACCGCCGATCTGCGCGCGGGCGCGGCGTGAGGACGTTCAACCGCGCGATTGAATATGTCCGCGCGGCCCCGGGCGTCCGAGCCGGACCTTCGGCACCGAGATCGCGCAAGTGAGGGGTTCGGAAAAATAAATTCAGAACAATGCGTTATCATCAAGTCTTCAAACGGCGGGCGGCGGTTGACTCGGCGCCGCGGCATGGGTAGCACATGCCCTGAACATTCTGCGGGGAACATTGCGTGTCCGATCCCGACCGAAAGCGCCTCGAGGAGCTCGACAGCCGCCTCGCAGCCGCCCGGAAGGCGCTGGACCCTAAACCTCGCGCGGATGAGCATTATTCCCAGGCGCAGCTTGCCTGGCGGATGGTGATCGAACTCGTGGCCGGTCTGGGGATCGGTTTCGGCATCGGATACGGGCTGGATTACCTGTTGGGGACCCTGCCGATATTCATGGTGCTGTTCACGATGCTGGGGCTCGCGGCCGGGGTGAAGACGATGCTTCGCTCGGCGCAGGAGATCCAGGAACGGAAACTGGCCGACGAGGCCGCGGAAGATTGAGACGGCCGCGCGGGAGCGATCCCGGCGGGCCATGTGACAGGGGAGCCGCAGATGGCGACAGAGGCCCACGCAGAGGAAGCAGGCGGACTGGTTTTTCACCCGATGGACCAGTTCATCGTCAAGCCGTTCTTCGGCCATGGCGAGGTGGCATGGTACACGATCACCAACGCCACCGTCTGGATGGCGCTTGCCGTGCTCGCGACATTCCTTCTGCTGGTATGGGGCGCCTCGCGCCGCGCCATGGTGCCGGGCCGCAGCCAGTCGGTCGCCGAGCTCGCCTACGGCTTCGTCTACAAGATGGTCGAGGACATCTGCGGCAAGGAGGGGGTCAAGTATTTCCCCTATGTCATGACGCTCTTCATGTTCATCGTCTGCGCCAACTTCCTCGGGCTTCTGCCGATGGCCTTCACGCCCACATCGCATTTCGCCGTGACGGTGGTGCTGGCGCTGGCGGTCTTCCTGACCGTGACGGTGCTGGGCTTCGTCAAGAACGGCACTGAATTCCTGAGCTTGTTCTGGGTGGCTTCGGCGCCGCTTGCGCTGCGTCCCGTGCTGGCCATCATCGAACTGATCTCGTATTTCGTGCGCCCCGTCAGCCACTCGATCCGGCTTGCCGGAAACGTCATGGCAGGGCACGCGGTCATCAAGGTCTTTGCAGGCTTTGCCGCCATCGCGGTGATCTCGCCCGTGTCGGTCGTCGCAATCACGGCGATGTACGGCCTCGAGGTCCTGGTGTCCTTCATCCAGGCATACGTCTTCACCATTCTGACCTGCGTCTATCTCAAGGACGCATTGCACCCGCATCACTGAGACCAGAACGGTGCGCCGGGGCGCACCTTACAGCAAACTTCCAATCGCAAGGAGACATCTCATGGAAGGGCAACTCGCACATATCGGCGCAGGCCTCGCGGCAATCGGTTCCGGCGCGGCAGCGATCGGGGTCGGCAACGTCGCCGGCAACTACCTGGCCGGCGCCCTGCGCAACCCCTCGGCGGCCGCAAGCCAGACCGCCACGCTCTTCATCGGCATCGCCTTTGCAGAAGCGCTCGGGATCTTCTCGTTCCTCGTCGCCCTGCTGCTGATGTTCGCCGTCTAAGCTTTCCGGAACGACATTCCCGGCGAGGGGCGGGTGCACCGCATCCGTCCCGCCGAAGGGCAGAGTTTCGAAGGAGAGGCCGAGATGGCAACTGAAACGACACATGGTGGCGATGGTCTTGCCGACGCGATGGGCGTCGATGCGCATTCTGCCACCGAGGCAAGCGGCGGCATGCCGCAACTCGACTTCTCGACCTGGGCCAACCAGATCTTCTGGCTGGTCGTTGCCCTTGTCGTCATCTACCTGATCCTCACCCGGATCGCGCTGCCGCGCATCGGTGCCGTCCTGGCCGAGCGTCAGGGCACCATCACCAGCGACATCGCCGCTGCGGAGGATCTCAAGGCGCGGTCGCTCGAGGCCGAGGCCGCTTACGAGAAGGCGCTTGCGGATGCCCGCACCGAGGCCCATGCCATCGTCGCGAAGGCCAAGGAAGACATCCAGGCCGACCTCGACATGGCCATTGCCAAGGCGGACGAGGAAATCGCGGCGAAATCCGCGGAATCCGAGAAGGCCATCGCCGAGATCCGCGCCGGCGCGCTTGATGCCGTGCGCGAAGTGGCGACCGACACCGCCAGGGAAATCGTTGCGGCGCTGGGTGGAAAGGTCGACGACAAGGCGATCGAGGCCGCGGTTTCCGAGCGGTTGAAAGGATGAGAGCCATGGCAATCACACGCAACCTGATCGCGGCGGCCGGCGGCCTTGCACTGGCCAGCCCGGCTGCGGCTGCAACGGGTCCGTTCTTCTCGCTGCACAACACCGATTTCGTGGTGCTGCTGGCCTTCCTGCTGTTCATCGCCGTTCTCGTTTACTTCAAGGTTCCCGACCGGATCGGCGCCATGCTCGACAAGCGGGCCGATGGCATCCGCTCGGAACTCGAGGAAGCCCGCGCATTGCGGGAAGAGGCGCAGACGCTGCTGGCAAGCTATGAGCGCAAGCAGAAGGAAGTGCAGGGGCAGGCTGACCGGATCGTGGCCCATGCCCGCGAGGAGGCGCAGGTTGCGGCAGAGCAGGCCCGCGCCGATCTGGCCAAGTCTCTCGAGCGCCGGATGGCAGCTGCGGAAGAGCAGATCGGAAGCGCCCAGTCCGCCGCCGTGCGGGAGGTGCGCGATCAATCCATCGCGGTCGCCATCGCCGCGGCACGCGAAGTGATCGCCAGCCAGATGACGGCGAGCGACGCCAACAAGCTCATCGACGCCTCCATCGCGCAGGTCGAAGCGAAGCTTCACTGAAACGGGTCCCTTCCCGACCCCATGAGCCCCGGCCCGCGCCGGGGCTTTTTCTTTCTCGCGACGCCGTCCCCCGGCTCACGAAGCGTTAACCAAGATTCCGGCAGGATGCCGGGATGATCCGCGCCCGCATGTCGCTGACAGGCCTCCTTGCCGCTTCGCTGCTTGGCAGCTGCGCCGTGCCGGGACCCTATTTCGAACGGTCAGGGACGACACGGGTCCAGAGCGGCGGATCGGTGTTCGATGTCAGGGTGCGGGGAAGGCTCGCAGAGGCGGTGCGGGTCAATCCGCAATACGCACCGCGGCTCGGGCCGCTGGGGCTGCAGGCTGCGCGCGCCATGTCGCTGGTGTCGGGCTGCGCGGTTACCGAGGTGCGCGGGGACCAGGCGGTGGCGACAGGGCTGCTCGACTGCGGTGACGGACCGCCTCCCGACGACCGGCTTCTGCCAGCGCCGATCCACGAATGCGCGCCACTCGGCCGCTTTCCGGATGACAGGTTGCCCCTGACCTACCCCGTCTATGAATGCCGGGCCGTCCCATGACGGGAAAGGGCGACTGTCACGTCCCGCAGGTCAACATCTTGTGGATAACCCGGATCAAAGCGCAGCTTGTGGTATCTCGAGGTTGACAGCATTTACCTGCGGTAGCAGTCTTCCCGAACCCTTAAACCGAAAGGCCGGACCCTCCATTGCGCTTCTCGAAACTCAGACTGACCGGCTTCAAGAGCTTCGTCGATCCCACCGACCTGATCATCGCGGAGGGTCTGACCGGGGTGGTGGGGCCGAACGGCTGCGGGAAGTCGAACCTGCTGGAGGCCCTGCGCTGGGTCATGGGCGAGAACCGTCCCACGGCGATGCGCGGTGACGGGATGGAGGACGTGATCTTTGCCGGTGCCGCGACACGTCCGGCGCGCAACTTCGCCGAGGTCGCGCTGCACATCGACAATTCCGACCGTCTCGCGCCGGCAGGGTTCAACGACAGCGACAGCCTGGAGATCGTCCGGCGAATCACACGGGATGCGGGATCGGCCTACAAGGTCGGAGCCAAGGATGTCCGGGCGCGGGACGTCCAGATGCTCTTTGCCGATGCCTCGACCGGTGCGCACAGCCCGGCGCTGGTGCGTCAGGGCCAGATATCGGAGCTGATCAACGCCAAGCCCAAGAACCGGCGGCGCATTCTCGAAGAGGCTGCGGGAATCTCGGGACTCTATCAGCGTCGCCACGAGGCGGAGCTGAAGCTGAAGGGGGCGGAAGCGAACCTGCTGCGTGTCGACGACGTGATCGAACAGCTTGCCGCCCAGCTCGCCCAGCTTGCCCGGCAGGCGCGTGCGGCGGCGCGATACCGCGAGATAGGGACCGAGCTGCGCCGGGCCGAGGGGATGCTGCTTTACCGGCGCTGGCGAGAGGCGGACGAGACGCGTTCCAGGGCCGAGGATGAGCTGCGCGCCCGGGTGAACGCGGCGGCACAGGCCGAGGTCGCGGTGCGGCAGACATCGAAGGCGCGCGAGGCGGCGGAGACAGCGCTTCCGGCGCTGCGCGAGGAGGACGCGGTCGCTGGGGCGATCCTGCAGCGACTGCTGGTGCAACGCGATGCCCTGGCGGAAGAAGAGTCGCGTGCCAATGACCTGATCGCGACACTCGAGGGACGTATTGCGCAGCTGGCCCGGGATATCGAGCGGGAAGGCGGGCTGAACCGGGATGCCGGCGAGACCATCGAACGGCTCGAGCGCGAGGCGGCCGAGCTGGCGGAAGCCGCCGAGGGCCACGAGGAGCGGCTGGCAGAGGCGTCGGACGCCGCGCAGGAGGCATCTTCGGTGCTGCAGACGCGCGAACACGATCTTGCGGAGATGACCGAGGATGTAGCCCGCCTGGCCGCCCGGCACGGCTCGGCGCAACGGCTCCTCGAGGACAGCCGGAAGACCGAGGCTCGGGCCGGGGAAGCGGCGCAGAAGGCGCGCGGCGCCCTCGAGGCCAGCGAGGCGGCGGTGGCGAAGGCCGGAACGGATTTCGAGGCGGCGGAGGCTGCCTCGTCCGCGGCGGTCGCAGCGGCGGAACTGGCCGAGGCCGCGCTGATCGCCGCCGACGAGGCGTTGGTCGATACGCAGTCACGGGAGGCGGAGGCGCGCGCGCGACACTCCGAAGCCGAGGGCGAAGCCAACGCGCTTCGGGCCGAGACATCCTCGCTGGCGAAGCTGCTGCAGCGGGATACGGCGGAGGGCGGGCAGATCCTTGACCTGCTCTCGGTCGCGCCCGGATATGAAAAGGCGCTGGGGGCGGCTCTGGCGGACGATCTGCGCATGCCGCAGGTCGCGGCGGATGCGGCAACGGGCTGGGCGATCCTGCCGCGCTACGATGCAGAGCAGTCCTTGCCCGAAGGCGCGACGCCGCTGGCGGAGCACGTTAGCGTGCCCGAGGTGCTGGCGCGGCGGATCGGCCAGATCGGGCTTGTCGACGCCGCGCGCGGAGCGCTGCTGCAGGCGGCGCTGAAGCCCGGCCAGCGCCTCGTCTCGCGCGCGGGCGACCTGTGGCGCTGGGACGGGTTCCGCTCGGGCGCCGAGGACGCGCCCTCGGCCGCGGCGCTGCGGCTCCAGCAGCTCAACCGGCTGGAAGAGCTCAAGCAATCGCTGGAACAGGCCACGCAGAAGGCGCTCGGGGCTCAGGGCGCCCATGACACGCTGAAGGCGATGCTGGCGGAACACGCCCGGACCGACCGCGAGGCGCGCGAGGCGCGGCGGGCGGCGGACCGGCAGGTGGCCGAGGCCGGCCGGGCGCTCAGCCGGGCCGAGGCGGACCAGACACTCGCACGCGGACGGCTGACGGAGCTCGGCATGGCCGTGAAGCGACACGAGGAAGAGGCCATGGGCGCGCGGTCGCGCCTTCTGGAAGCGGAACGCGCGCTGGCGGATCTGGGGGATCTTTCCGCCGCGCGCGGCGCGATGGACGACCTGCGGATGACGGTCGAGGCCGCCCGGATCACGATGATGTCGCGCCGGTCGGCCCATGACGAGCTGCGCCGCGAGGGCGAGGCCCGGGCGCGCAGGGCGCAGGAGATCGACAGGGAGACCGGCAACTGGCGCAAACGGCTGGATACGGCCGAGAAGCGCATGGCAGAACTCGTCGAACGCAAGGCGGCGTCGGAGGCCGAACTCGGGACGGCGCGGGCGGTGCCGGGCGAGATCGCCGGACGGCGCGCGGAACTTGCCGAGGGGATCGCAAGGGAGCAATCGCGCAAGGCGAAGGCCGCGGATGCGCTGTCGGAGGGCGAGAGCCTGTTGCGCAGCGCCGCCACCGCGGAACGCGAGGCGGAACGGGCGGCCTCGGAGGCGCGCGAGGCGCGCGCCGGCGCCGAGGCGCGGCGGGATGCGGCGCGGGAATCGGCCGAGGCGGCGGCGGAGCGCATCGCCGAGGACAGTCAGGTGACGCCGAACCAGTTGCTGACCAGGCTTGGCGTGCCTGCCGACGACATGCCGCGGGCCGACCACCTGGAAGCCGAGGTGAACCGCCTGAAACGTCAACGCGACTCGCTTGGGGCGGTCAACCTGCGCGCCGAGGAGGATGCGCAGGAAGTTCAGGTCGAGCACGACACGCTGACGACCGAGAAGGCAGACCTCGAAGCGGCCATCAGGACCCTTCGCAACGGGATCGCGGGCCTGAACCGGGAAGGACGCGAAAGGCTGCTGACCGCCTTCGAGCAGGTGAACTCGAACTTCTCGATGCTGTTCCGCCATCTCTTCGGGGGAGGAGAGGCCAATCTCGTGATGGTCGACAGCGACGACCCGCTCGAGGCGGGCCTCGAGATCATGTGCCAGCCGCCCGGCAAGAAGCTCGCGACGCTCTCCCTGCTCTCGGGCGGGGAACAGACGCTCACGGCCATGGCGCTGATCTTCGCGGTCTTCCTCGCCAATCCCGCGCCGATCTGCGTGCTCGACGAGGTCGATGCCCCGCTCGACGACGCCAATGTGACGCGCTTCTGCGATCTGCTGGACGAGATGTGCCGCCAGACCGAAACGCGGTTCCTCATCATCACCCATCACGCGGTGACGATGTCACGGATGGATCGCCTGTTCGGAGTGACGATGGCCGAGCAGGGCGTGAGCCAGCTGGTGTCGGTCGATCTCAAGCGCGCCGAAACACTGGTGGCCTGAACCCACGGTGCGGCAGGCCGCACCCTACGTACCCGTACCGCGATCAGGCGATGAACGCGACGAGCAGCACCAGGCACACAAGCGCCGCCCAGCCCCGCCAGAGCAGGCGGACCGCGGCGTCGATCGCCTCGGGGCCGAGCATGCGGCGTCCGGCGGCATTCACGAAGGGAAACTCCGTCGAAACGCCGCCGTAGCTTCTCGGGCCCGCGAGGGCGACACCGAGCGCGCGCGCCGCGGCCGCCTCGGGCCAGCCGGCGTTGGGCGACTTGTGCCGCCGGGCGTCGGCCACGATGCCGCGCCGGTCCGTCACCCGGCCGATCAGCAGTATCAGCAGCGCGGTGAGGCGCGCGGGGATCAGGTTCAGCACGTCGTCGAGGCGCGCCGCGGCCCAGCCGAAGGATTCGTGGCGCGCCGTGCGATAGCCGATCATGCTGTCGGCGGTGTTGACCAGCTTGTAGATCAGGATCCCAGGCAACCCCCCGATCAGGAACCAGAAAGCCGGGGCCACGACCCCGTCCGAGAAGTTCTCCGCAGCGCTTTCGATCGCGGCGCGGGCAACCCCCGTCCCGTCCATCCCGCCGGTGTCCCGGCTGACGATGCGGGCCACCGAGCGGCGGCCTTCGGCAAGCGACATGCGCAACCCGTCCGCGACCTGCCGGACGTGATCGGCGAGGCTTCGCTGTGCCAGCAGGATCGCGGCGACCGGTATCGCGATCAGGGGACCCGGTGTCTCGAGAAGGCGGCCCAGAATCCAGGCCGCCCCCGCCAGCAGGAATACGACGCAAATCCCCTTCAGACGGCGCGCGCCGCCTCTGTTGAACGCCTTGTCGCAGGCTCCCACCGCGCGGCCCATCAGGACGGCAGGGTGCGGCAGGCGGTCCCAGAGCCATCTCGGCTCGCCCAGTGCCGCGTCCAGCAGCAGGGCGCAGGCAAGCATCGCCGCCGTGCTCATCTCAGGGCGGCTTCGAGATGGGCCCAGCGGTCGGGGTGGGGCAGACCGAGGCGGAGCCAGCGATCCGAGTAGGGGAAGATCCGCGACCAGATCCGATGCGAGGCGAGCTGTTCCTGCCACTCCGAGGCATCCGGCACGTCATAGAGGCGAAAGAGCGGCGTTCCGCCTTGCAGATGAGCCCCGGCCCGGCGCATCAGCCCGTCGAGCCGCGTCGAATCCTTCGCAAGCCGCAGCCTTGTCTCCGCCGACCAGGCGGGGTCCTCGAGCGCTGCCGCTCCCGTTTCGAGGGCCGGGCCGGAAACCGCCCAGGGTCCGATGCGCTCGGAAAGCATCGCGACAAGGCCGGGATCGCCGATGGCAAATCCCAGCCGAAGTCCCGCGAGACCCCAGAACTTGCCGAAGCTCTTGAGGATCAGAACGCCGGGCCGCCGGGCCGCCGGCATCATCGAGGCTCCGGGCAGGATGTCGCAGAAACTTTCGTCGACGATGCAGATCGGGGCGCGCAGGTCACGTGGCGAGGAAAGGCGGCCATCGGGATTGTTGGGATGAACCAGGACCTGGGCATCGCCGGCGGATCCCGCCGTCACCTCCCACCCCGCCGCGCTGAAGGCCGCGGCATGCTCGTTGTAGGTGGGCGCGCGGATCGAGACGGTTCCGGGGTCGGCCAGCAGGGGGATCTGGGCGATGAGGACCGACGCGCCGGGCGCTGCCAGCACCGCCGCCTGATCCGGCACCGACCAGTACGCGCGCGCGGCCCGGATCAGGCGTGACATCGCGTCGGCATCGGGAAGTGCGCTCCAGGCGTCGGGCGTCATCGGCGGAACCGGATAGGGCTGCGGGTTGATCCCTGTCGAAAGATCGCACCAGTCCGACCGGACACCCCCGAAGCGCAAGACGGCGACATCCAGTCCGCCTCCATGGTCCCGCTGCGTGCCGTTCATAAGTCCTCCCGGCGTACAGGTGCCGCGCCCCGCCGGAAAGAGCCTTTCGCGACGCGATTTTCAACCCCCGGGGTCAACGAAGTTAACGAAAACGAAAATTGGTTAAGCCAAAATTAACGATATGGGACGAACAAGTGAAGATGTTGTGTCGATTGGGACGAATCCTGCGCCGGGAGGCGAGATGAAGGTACTGATCGTGGAAAGCAGCCCGGAGCTTGGAAAAATCTGGGAGAACCACCTGCGGCGACGTGGCATGGAGGTTTCCCGCGCGGACGGTCAGACCTCTGCCATCGAGCATCTCGCCGGTTCGTCGCCCGACGTCATCATTCTGGACCTGATCCTGGAGGATGGATCGGCGCTGGCAGTGGCGGATTATGCGAACTACCGGCTCCCGTCGGCGCAGGTCATCTTCGTGACGAACACGTCGTTCTTCTCGGACGGATCGATCTTTTCGCTGGTTTCGAACGCCTGTGCCTTCGTCCAGAGCGAGACGCCGCCGGACGATCTTGTGGCTATGGTCGAGCATTACGGCAAACCCTCCCGGCGCGGCGCAGCCTGAGTCGTAAGGTGCGGCCTGCCGCACCCTACCACAGGCTTCGATCCCTTCAGCCGCGATGATGCGGCGCCATGAAATCCGGATCCGGACAGATCGGCACGATGCGGTGGGGGTTCACCGTATCGTGGCTGTAGTGATAGTGGCGCACGATATGGTCGAAATGCGTCGTTTCCGCCACTCCTGGCACCTGGTACAGTTCGCGCGTGTAGGCCCACAGGTTCGGATAATCCACCAGCCGCGCGTGGTTGCACTTGAAGTGGTGATAGTAGACCTTGTCGAAGCGCAGAAGCGTCGTCAGAAGCCGCCAGTCCGCTTCGGTAATGCGATCGCCCATCAGGTACCGGTTTTCACCGAGATGGGCCTCTAGCCAGTCCATCGTCTCGAAGAGGGGATGCACGGCCTCGTCGTAGGCGTCCTGCGTGGTGGCGAAACCGCATTTGTACACGCCATTGTTCAGCGTGTCGTAGATGCGCGCATTGACCGGCTCGATCTTCTCGCGCAGATCCCGGGGCCAGAAATCCAGATCGTTGCCGGTGATGCCGTCGAAGGCCGAGTTGAACATCCGGATGATTTCGGCGGACTCGTTGGAAACGATCGTGCCGCGTGTCTTGTCCCAGAGGATCGGCACCGTCACGCGGCCGGTGAAATCGGACTTGGCCTTCGTGTAGATGTCGCGGGCGTAGGGCAGGCCGAATTGGGTGTCGCCTGTCGCGCCCTCGAAATCCCTGCCGAAGCTCCATCCGTTCTCAAGCATGTCGGGATGGACAACCGAAAGCCCGATATGCTGCTCGAGACCCTTGATGGCGCGGAATATAAGCGTCCGGTGCGCCCAGGGGCAGGCGAAGCTGACGTAAAGATGATAGCGCCCGGATTCAGCCGCGAACCCGCCCTCTCCGCTGGGTCCCGCGCCGCCATCGGCAGTCACCCAGTTGCGGAACTTGGCCTCGTCGCGTTCGAATTTTCCACCGGACTCGGACGTATCGTACCACTTGTCCTTCCAGACACCGTCGACCAGCAAACCCATTTCCATCTCCCATTCTGTTCGGGACGAAACTAGGCTCGAACGACGCCGATGAAACAGCGCGTCGCGCGCAAGCCGCCTGCATCACCGCACATGAAGTTAAGGCTGTCGGCAAAGTTCACTTGATTTTCATCGTGTCTGTGGCACTTCTTCCGGTACAGGCCGGGGGGATCTGCGATGGAAGCGTTCTTGTCCAAGGAAATTCAGGCGGGCCTCGATCAGGCCCGGATCGCGGCGCTGCGAAAAAGTTCGCGCCTGCGCATAGAGCATGATGGCCGAAGCTATCCGGTCCTGAAGTACTGGAAGACGGGGTTCGCGATGGAGGCCGGATCGGCACCGGGTCTGCGCGGCTTTGTCGATCTCTTCGACGGGGCGAAGCATCTTTTCCAGTGTCTTGTCGTGGCCAGCGACGCCGAGGGTGCAGAACGGAAATTCGAATTCAAGCGCGCGACAGCCATACAGGGCGGACCGGCGCTCGACTTCGAACTTGCCGATGAGGCGCCCGTCGCGCTGATCGGGCAGGACCGTAGACAGGCCTGATCGCCGGCTCATCGTCACCGGCATTGGGCCAGGTTGCGCTACTGGAGATCGGCGAAGGCTTCGGCCAGCCTGCCGCAAGCTTCCTCGATCCGCGCTTTCGGTGTCGCGAGGTTGAAGCGCAGGAAGTCGTCTCCGCCGGTCCCGAATGTCGTCCCATGGTTGGCAGCGATCATCGCCGACTTCTCCACGCGGGCGGTGAATTCCTCGCGCGCCATTCCCGTGCCCGAGAAATCGACCCAGGCGAGATAGGTCGCCTCGAGCGGCATGGAAGCAAGGCCCGGTATCTTCCCGATCGCCGCATCGAACAGACGCCGGTTGCCGTCGAGATAGCCGCATAGCGCATCGACCCAGGCCGCGCCCTCGGGGCTGTAGGCGGCGGTAGCCATGTGCAGGCCGAAGCTGTTGGGCGAAAGACCCAGCGCGGCCATGCGCTCGGCGAATTGATCGCGCATCCGGGGGTTCTCGATGATGACATTGCCCACATGTGCCCCCGCGATGTTGAAGGTCTTGGTCGTGGCGCTCATCATCACGAGCTTCTCTGTCACGCCTGGAACCGTCGCCGCGGGGACATGCCGGTTCCCCGGCATCATGATGTCCTGGTGGATCTCGTCCGAGACCAGCACGAGGTCGTGGCGCCGCGCGAAGTCCGAAACCGCTGCCACTTCCTCCCTGCTCCAGACCCGGCCGCCGGGGTTGTGCGGCGAGCAGAGGATGATCATCTTTTCCGAGCCGGTCATGGCTGCGTCCCAGCGGTCGATATCGAGGACGTAGCGGCCCTTTTCGAGCGCAAGCGGACATTCCACGATCTCGCGCCCGGCGGCTTTGATGACACGCGCGAAGGCGTGATAGACCGGCGTCATCAGCACGATGCCGTCGCCGGGAGAGGTGAAGCTGTCGATGCACAGCGCGGTTCCGTTCACGAGGCCATGTGTCGTGAAGATCCAGTCTGCTTCGGGCTTCCAGCCGTGACGGTGCTCCATCCACCAGATGATCGCATCCTTGTAGGCGCTGTCATCGCCGAAATAGCCGAAGACGCCGTGATCCACGAGCGATTGCAGCTTTTCCAGCACCACCTGCGGAGGGCGGAAGTCCATGTCCGCCACCCACATCGCAATGCCCTTGTCGGCGGGCACGCCGTAGACGGCTTCCATCTTGTCCCATTTGGCGCAATGCGTCCCGCGACGCTCGATCATCTCGTCGAAGCTCATGACCCGTATCCTTGAATTTTTCGCCAGCCTAACCGGGACGCCGGCAGGCACAAGGCCTGCATGTTGCGGTTGGCGTCGGCATCGCCTAAATCGGCCGGATGAAGCGCGATATCATCCTTTTTCCCGATCCCCGGCTCAAGAAGGCCGCGGCCCCTGTCGACGATCTGAGCGACGATCTCAGGGCGCTTGCCAGGGACATGCTCGAAACGATGTATGACGCGCCGGGCATCGGACTTGCGGCGCCGCAAGTCGGGGTGCTGCAACGGCTCATCGTGCTCGACTGCGTCAAGGACGACAGGGAAAAGCCGCGCCCGCTCGTCATGTTCAATCCCGAGATCGTTGCATCCTCGCCAGAGGCCAGCGTCTACGAGGAAGGCTGCCTGTCGCTTCCCGAGCAATACGCCGAGGTCACGCGTCCGGCGGAGGTCGAGGTGCGCTGGATCGATTCCGAGGGCAGGGAGCGGCAGGAAACCTTCGACAGGCTCTGGGCGACCTGCGTGCAGCACGAGATCGACCATCTCGACGGCAAGCTCTTCATCGACTACCTCAAGCCGATGCGGCGCCAGATGATCACCCGCAAGATGGTCAAGATGAAGCGCGAGCTCGCGCGGGGATGAGCGTCCTGCCGATCCTGCTCTGGCCCGATGCGCGGCTCTCGGTGCCCTGCGCGCCGGTGGGCGAGGTCACGCAGGAGACGCGCGCACTTGCCGCCGACATGCTGGAAACCATGTATGCGGCCCCCGGGCGCGGGCTTGCGGGTCCGCAGGTGGGCGTTCTGAAGCGCATCTTCGTGATGGACGTGGCCTGGAAGGACGGAGCGGCCGAACCGATGGTGTTCATCGACCCGGATGTGACGCCGCTCGACCCCGAGCGGCGGACCGGAGCCGAAGGTTGCCTTTCGATTCCCGGCGTGACGGCACAGGTCGAACGCTGGGCGCGCGTGAAGGCCGCGTGGACGGACCTGGACGGGCAGCGGCGCGAAGGGACATTCGACGGCTTTGCGGCAGTTTGCATCCAGCACGAGACGGATCACCTCGACGGGATCGTGACGCTCGACCGGGTCGGGGCGGACGTGCGGGACGAGATGCTGCGGGCTTACGAGACGGGTTCGGCTTGACACGCCGGCGCATCCTGCCCTGGCCGGATCCCCGCCTGCGCAAGCCAGCCGCGCCGGTGGAAGAGATCACCGACGAGATCCGCGCGATCTGGGAGGACATGATCGAGACGATGGACGCGATGCCGGGCGTTGGCCTCGCGGGGCCGCAGATCGGGGTCATGCTGCAGCTGGCTGTGGTGGATGCGAGCGAGGCGCGCGATCGGCGCATCCGATTGGCCAATCCAGTGATGCTTGACGCCTCGGCGGTGATGCGCGAACACGAGGAAGGCAGCCCGAACCTGCCGGGGGTGTCGGCCAGGATTTCCCGCCCGCGGGGCGTGACGGTGCGCTACCTCGACGAGACCGGAGTCTGGACACGGCGCGATTTCGTCGGACTGGAGGCTACGAGCGTGCAGCACCAGATCGATCATCTGCAGGGCAGGATGTATTTCGACCGCCTCGGCAAGGTGAAGCGCGACATGCTGCTGCGCCGGGCGCGGAAACTTGGGAACTGACGGTGCGCCGGGGCGCACCTTACGGGCAGCTCCCGTAGGGTGGGCTCCAGCCCACCGTCGCTGGGGAGATCGTCATGCGCGTGGTTTTCATGGGCACACCGGAATTTTCGGTCCCGGCGCTCGACGCGCTGGTCGGGGCGGGCCATGACGTCGTCTGCGTCTACAGCCAGCCACCGCGTCCGGCGGGGCGTGGCAAAAGGGACCGGCCAAGCCCGGTACAGGTCCGGGCCGAGGCGCTCGGGATCGAGCTGCGCCATCCGGTGAGTCTGAAGAGCGCGGAGGTTCAGGCCGATTTTGCGGCGCTGAAGCCGGATGTCGCCGTTGTGGTCGCCTATGGCCTCATCCTGCCGCAGCCGGTGCTGGATGCGCCGACACATGGCTGTCTCAACATTCATGCGAGCCTGCTGCCGCGCTGGCGCGGGGCCGCGCCGATCCACCGGGCGATCATGGCCGGCGACGCGCAGACCGGCGTGTGCATCATGCAGATGGAAGCCGGGCTCGATACTGGCCCGGTGCTGCTTCGGGGCGAAACGCCGATCGGCGCGGAGGAGACCACGGAGGTGCTGCACGACCGGCTCGGCATGCTGGGCGCCGGGCTCATCGTCGAGGCGCTTGAGCGTCTGGACAGCCTCGTGCCTGAACCGCAGCCGGCAGCGGGCGTGACCTACGCGGCCAAGATCGACAAGGCGGAGGCGCGCATCGACTGGACACGCCCCGCGGCCGAAGTGGACCGCCAGATCCGGGGCATGGCGCCCTTTCCGGGTGCCTGGTTCGAGGCCAACGGCACCCGCATCAAGGTGCTCGGCAGCCGCCTGGCGCAGGGTAGGGGAGAGCCCGGTACGGTCCTCCACGATCCCTTGCGGATCGTCTGCGGCACCGGTGCGGTCGAGCTGCTGCGCCTCCAGCGCGCCGGGAAGGGCGTGCAGGACGCCCGCGAGTTCCTCAACGGCTGGCCTCTGGCGGAAGGCCTGCGCCTTCAGTGATCCTGTGCGTTCAGCCCAGAAGAGCCGCCACTTCGGCCTTCACCTCTGCCGCCGCCTTTTCCTTCACCGGCCCGTAGCCGCGGATATCCATCGGTGCGGATAGCGCCCTCAGCGCGGCATCGGGCGCCAGCGTCCCGAGACGGGCGGGAAGTTCCGCGAGGATCGTCTCGTACCAGCCGATGAGATCGCGTTCCAGCCGTCGGTCGGGGTGATAGGCGAAGGGGTCGTACCAGCGTCCCCGGATCGACTTCATCCGCGCCAGCAGACCGAAGGCGGCGTTCATCCAGGGACCGAACTGCCGCTTCTTCGGCCGTCCCCGCGCGTCTCGCCGGGCGGGCAGGAGCGGCGGGGCGAGGTGGTGGTGCACCCTGTAGTCGCCTTCGAAATTCTCCGCGATGCGCTCGGCAAAGCCGGGCAGGCGATGCAGTCGCGCCACTTCGTATTCGTCCTTGTAGGCCATCAGCTTGAACAGCGACCTTGCGGCGGCGGCGCACAGCGCATCCGCCGCGTCGCCGGGCAGGGCGGCGTGAAAGGCCGCCAGCCGGTCGCGGTAGCGCGCGGCGTAGGCGGCATCCTGATAGTCGGTCAGGAAGGCCGCGCGCCGCTCGATCACGGCTTCGGGTGTATCGTCGGGCACTGCCGCATCGGGCAGGGCAGTGCGCAGCTTTTCCGGGGCCTGCGCCATCACGCGGCCATAGGAGAAGGCCATCATGTTGCGCTCCGGGGTCACGCCGTTCAGCTCGACGGCCCGCGCCAGCGCCTCGAGCCCCACCGGGACGAGGCCCTTCTGCCAGGCGAAACCCAGCATCATCATGTTGGCATAGACGGAATCGCCCAGCAGCGCCTCGGCCATCGCGTTGGCGTCGAAGGAGGACAGGTTCTCCGCCCCCACGGCACCCTCGATGACCGCGCGGCGCTCGGCGATCCTGAGGTCGGCGTCGCGGTTCAGCACAAGATCGCCTGTCGGCATCTCGGCCAGGTTCAGCACCATGCGCGTGCCGCGCCGGTAATGCGCCGAGGCCTTGGGTGCGGACGAGACGACCGCGTCGCAGCCGATGACCGCATCGGCCTGCGCCTCGTCGATCCGGACCTGATGAACCAGCTCGGGGCGCTCTGCGAGGCGGACATAGCCCAGCACCGTACCGAACTTCTGAGCGAAGCCGGTAAAGTCGAGAACGCTCGACCCCTTGCCCTCCAGATGCGCGGCCATGGAGATGACGGCGCCAACGGTGATCACGCCGGTGCCGCCGACGCCGGTGACGAGAAGATCATAAGGTGCCTCGAGCGTCGGAAGCTCGGGATCCGGCAGGGCAGCGGTCAGCGCCGCGACGTCGAACCCCGCGCCCGCCTTCCTGCGCCGCGTCGCGCCTTCGACGGTGACGAAGCTGGGGCAGAAACCGTCGAGACAGGCGTAATCCTTGTTGCAGGAATTCTGGTTGATCTTGCGCTTGGTGCCGAACTCGGTCGGCAACGGCTCCACGCTCAGGCAGTTGCTGGCGATCGAGCAATCGCCGCAGCCTTCGCAGACGAGCTCGTTGATCATGACGAAGCGCTTGGGGTCCTCCATCCTGCCACGCTTGCGGCGGCGGCGTTTCTCGGTGGCGCAGGTCTGTTCGTAGATCAGCGCGGTGACGCCCGGGATCTCGCGCAGCTCGCGCTGGATCGCGTCGAGGCGGGAGCGGTCGTCGAAACTCGTGCCTGAGGGGAACTCCGCACGGTCGAACTTGCCGATGTCGTCCGACAGGACCGCAATGCGCGCGATTCCCTCGGCCCGGCAGCTCTGGGCGATGGCGGCGGCCGAGACGGGACCGTCCACGGGCTGGCCCCCTGTCATGGCGACCGCGTCGTTGTAGAGGATCTTGTAGGTGATGTTGGTCCTCGCCGCGACCGCCTGCCGGATCGCCAGCACGCCGGAATGATACCATGTCCCCTCGCCGAGGTTCTGGAAGATGTGCTTGCCGCCGTTGAACATCGACTGGGCGATCCATGGCACGCCTTCGCCGCCCATCTGGGCATAGCCCACCGTCTCGCGGTCCATCCAGCTTGCCATCACGTGACAGCCGATGCCCGAGGCGGCAATCGAGCCTTCCGGCACGCGGGTGGAGGTGTTGTGCGGGCAGCCCGAGCAGAAATAGGGGGTCCGTGTCGCGCCCTTGACGGACAGGAGTTGCGGCACGGTCTCGGTCAGCGCCCTGGCCTTCGCGGGAAAGCCTTCCTCGGGGAAGAAGGCATCGAGGCGCGCGGCGATGATCGGCAGCAGCAATCGTGGCGAAAGCTCTCCGGTCCAGGGGACCAGCGGGTTCATCGCCTCGTCGTACTTGCCCACCATCCGTTCGGGCTTGCGTCCGGGCCAGTCGTAGAACTGTTCCTTGAACTGGCTTTCGATGATGCCGCGCTTTTCCTCGACGACCAGCACCTCGCGCTTGCCGGTGACGAAATCGAGCGCCGAATTATGGGCGAGCGGCCAGACCATCCCGACCTTGTAGATGTCGATGCCAAGCGTCCGGCAGCGCGCCTCGTCGAGCCCCAGCAGCCGCAGCGCCTCCATCAGGTCGAGATGCCCCTTGCCGGTGGAGACGAAGCCGAAGGTGGCGTCCGTGATGCCGTAGATGGCGCGGTCGATCGGGTTGGCCTCGACAAAGGCCTGCACGGCGGCAAGCTTGTGGCGGATGCGCGTCTCGATCTCCGGCGAGGGCAGGTCCGCCACGCGCACATGCAGCCCGCCGGGCGGGACGGTGATGTCGGGTTGCGTGAACACGCGGTCGGGGCTCAGCTCGACCGACATTCCCGACTCGACGGTTTCCGAAATCGCCTTGAAACCGACCCAGGTGCCGGAAAAGCGCGAGAGGGCATACCCGTATTCGCCGAAGGCCTGATACTCCGCGACCGAGGCGGGGTTCAGGGTCGGCATGAACCAGGCCATGAAGGCGACGTCTGACTGATGCGGCATGGAAGACGAGACGCTGCCGTGATCGTCGCCCGCCACCACCAGCACGCCGCCCTTCGGGGCCGATCCGTAAGCATTGCCGTGCTTGAGCGCATCGCCGGAGCGGTCGACGCCGGGCCCTTTGCCGTACCACATGGAAAAGACGCCCTCGACCTCGCAATGCGGGTCGAGGACAGCCTGCTGCGCGCCGAGCACGGCGGTCGCGCCGAGATCCTCGTTGACGGCCGGCAGGAACTTGATGCGCTCCTGCTGCAGCAGCTTGCCGTTGCGCCAGAGCTCCTGATCCACCCCGCCAAGCGGCGAGCCCCGATATCCCGAGACGAACCCGGCGGTGTTCAGCCCCGCCGCCCGGTCGCGCCGGGCCTGGTCGAGCAGGATGCGCACCAGCGCCTGCGTGCCGGTCATAAAGACGCGCCCTTCGGCCCTGGTGTAGCGGTCCGACAGGGCATAGGACGACGGCTTGCGGGCGTGCTGGGTCATGGCTGGCTCCCCGAGCGAGGTTGCGTTCGCCAAGTGTGCCAGAAAGCCCTGAAATCTTCAGTCAGAATTGCCTGTGGCGCTAGTTATGAAAGAAATTATTTCCAGATTATCGTTGAATCCGGAAAAATTACCCGAAACTCTCATTCGCTTGGTCTGTCAGCCCGCTGCTTCGGTCAGCCCGAGCCCGGAAACAGCGCGCAGTTCGTCGAGAATGCGCTCGACCCCTGTTCCATGGCGCAGCGCGGCGAAGACGAAGGGCCGACCGGCGCGCATTTTCGTGGCGTCCCGTTCCATCACCTCGAGCGATGCGCCCACATGCGGGGCGAGGTCGGTCTTGTTGATGATCAGGATATCCGAGCGCGTGATGGCGGGCCCGCCCTTGCGCGGGATCTCTTCGCCTGCGGCGACATCGATCACGTAGATCGTCACGTCGGCGAGCTCGGGCGAGAAGGTGGCCGACAGATTGTCGCCGCCGCTTTCGATCAGGATCGCCTCGACCTCCGGATGGCGCCTGCGCATCTCGGCTACGGCGGCGAGGTTGATCGAGGCGTCCTCGCGGATCGCCGTATGCGGGCAGCCGCCGGTTTCGACTCCGATGATCCGGTCCTGCGGCAGGATCTGAAGTCGCATCAGCGCCTCGGCGTCTTCCTGCGTGTAGATGTCGTTGGTGATGACGCCGATGGAATGGTCGCGCGACAGGGCCTTCGCAAGGGCCGCGGTGAGCGTGGTCTTGCCCGCACCGACCGGGCCGCCGATGCCGATGCGCAGAGGGCCGTGGGGGCTGGCGCCCGAGGGGGTGGACAGGGGAGAGGTCATGTGCGGAATACCCTCGAATACATGGTTTCATGGTGCATCGCCGCGATGTCCGCAGCGAAGCAATGGGACGCAAGGTCGTCCGGATCGCTCGCGATTGCCTCTTGCGCGACCGCGCGGATCAACGGCGCAAGCCCTGCCAGAACCATCTGGCCTTCCGTCTGGCCGAGCGGGACGCGCCGGACGGCGGCCGAGACGAGGTTGGCCGCGAATGCGTGCAGATACATCCGCGCGGTAAGCCCCAGCGGCAGGTCGTGGAGCGCGGCGGCGTGGCCCACGGCGACCGGATAGGCGAACGGCTCGGTCTGCCTGCCCGTCATGGAATCGAGCGTTCGGGCGAAGGCCTCCCCCTGGGCCGTCGTTTCGAGCAGCCGCTCGGAGGAGGCGGCGAAGGCACGGGCGGCGGCGTCGATGCCTGGCAGACTGTCCGGCGTTGCGCGCCAGGCAGCGGCCAGAAGCACCACATCGGCGCGCCCGCTCCCGTGGGCGACAAGGGCCGACAGCCAGTCTCCGAGATCGGCGGCGTCAGCGATGCCCCTGGCCTCGATCACCTGTTCCAGCCCGTGCGAATAGGCGAAGGCCCCGACGGGAAAGCCGGGGGACAGCCATTGCTGCAGCGTGAGAACGCAATCCTCTTCAGTGCTCATGACTGTGGAAATGGTGATGGCCATGTTCGTGGTCGTGGTCGTGCTCGTGATCGGCGGAATGCGAATGGTCATGCCCATGCCCGTCCGGCCCATGTCGCGCGCTGTGATCATGACCGTGGGTGCGCCCGTGCCCATAGGCGCCGCCTTCGGGCGTGAAGGGCTCCACGACCTCATGCACATGGGCGCCGAGCCGCGCGAGCATGTCGGCCATCACGTGATCGCGCTGGATCAGCAGGCGCGCGGGTTCGATCTGGCAGGGGGTGTGGCGGTTTCCGATGTGCCACGCGATGCGGTGCAGGGCGTCGCCCGTGATCTCGAGCAGCGGCTCCGGGGCGGCGCGGATGCCGATGAGGGTACCATCGGTGGCCTCGAGAGCATCCCCGTGGTTTAGCGACGTGGTCTGGGCCAAGTCCACCAGCAGCTTCGCCCCGCCATCCATGGTCAGCACCTTCCGGCGCAGGAACCGGGCGTCGTAGTCCAGGGTGACGGTTTCGGTGACTTCGTGAGAGTGAGTGATCTTGTGGGCGGTCAGCATGGGCTCTCGCGGGAAGGGCGGTCCCCGGCCGCGGGTGGGGGCAGAAGCCCCCGCCCGTGGGGGCGGTCGGGGGTTGCCCGGCGTGCCGCCGGGCGCTGAGAGTCGAGCTTGGTCTGCAAAGAGTTCATGGGAATTGCGTTAAAGTATCTCGAGATACCCGTTTCTTCCAAATCTGCTCGACGGCCAATTCAAAGCTCGCTGGCAGAAGGATTGGTTTCGGCAATATTCGATCTTTCGAAGCGACATGACGCACTGCGTTCTCAGTATCCTTCGCGTCCCTCAAAACAGGAAATACCGCTGCGCCATCGGCAGCACGTCGGCGGGCACGCAGGTCAAAAGCTCTCCGTCGGCGCGGACCTCGTAGGTCTCGGGGTTCACCTCGATCTTCGGCAGCGCGTCGTTCAGGATCAGGTCGCGCTTGCCGATGCCGCGGGTCTTCGTGACCGCCACCACGTCCTTGGCAAGGCCGAGGCGCTTGCCGATGCCGTCCGCCTCGGCGGCAGCGGAGACGAAGGTAATGGCCGAGCGTTCGACGGAGCGACCGAATGCCCCGAACATCGGTCGCGTGTAGACCGGCTGAGGCGTCGGGATCGAGGCGTTGGGGTCGCCCATCTGGGCCATGACGATGGTTCCGCCGATCAGGGACATCTCGGGTTTCACACCGAAGAAGGCCGGGCTCCACAGCACGAGATCCGCGCGCTTGCCTTCCTCGACCGAGCCGATCTCGTGGCTCATCCCGTGGGCGATGGCGGGGTTGATCGTGTATTTGGCGATGTAGCGCCGGACCCGGAAGTTGTCGTTCTCGCCCGTCTCCTCGGCCAGCCGCCCGCGCTGCTTCTTCATCTTGTCGGCGGTCTGCCAGGTGCGGATCAGCACCTCGCCCACGCGGCCCATGGCCTGGCTGTCGGAGGCGATGATCGAGAACGCCCCCATGTCGTGCAGGATGTCCTCTGCCGCGATGGTCTCGCGCCGGATGCGGCTTTCGGCGAAGGCCACGTCCTCGGGGATCGACTTGTCGAGGTGATGGCAGACCATCAACATGTCGAGATGTTCCTCGAGCGTGTTGACGGTGAAAGGCCGGGTCGGGTTGGTCGAGGACGGCAGCACGAATTCCTCGCCGCAGACCTTGATGATGTCCGGCGCATGACCGCCCCCCGCGCCCTCGGTGTGGAAGGCGTGGATCGTGCGGCCCTTCATGGCGGCCACCGTATGTTCGACGAAACCGGATTCGTTCAGCGTGTCGGTGTGGATCATCACCTGCACGTCCATGTCGTCGGCGACGCTCAGGCAGCAGTCGATGGCACCGGGCGTGGTGCCCCAGTCCTCGTGCAGCTTCAGCGCGCAGGCACCGCCGTGCACCATCTCGACCAGCGCACCCGGAAGCGAGGCATTGCCCTTGCCGGAGATGCCGAAGTTCATCGGAAAGGCGTCGAGCGCCTGAAGCATCCGGCCGATATGCCAGGGCCCCGGCGTGCAGGTGGTGGCGAGCGTGCCATGCGCGGGTCCGGTGCCGCCGCCCAGCATCGTGGTGATGCCCGAATGCAGCGCGTCCTCGATCTGCTGGGGGGCGATGAAATGGATGTGGCTGTCAAAGCCCCCTGCAGTCAGGATCTTGCCCTCGCCCGCGATCGCTTCGGTGCCGGGGCCGACGATGATGTCGACGCCGGGCTGCGTGTCGGGATTGCCCGCCTTGCCGATCTTGTGGATGCGCCCGCCGCGCAGACCCACGTCGGCCTTGTAGATCCCGCTGTGATCCACGATGAGCGCGTTGGTGATGACGGTGTCCACGGCCCCGTCGGCGCGGCTGACCTGGCTCTGGCCCATGCCGTCGCGGATGACCTTGCCGCCGCCGAACTTCACCTCTTCGCCGTAGGTCGTCAGATCGCGCTCGACCTCGATGATCAGGTCGGTATCGGCCAGCCGGACCCGGTCGCCCGTGGTGGGGCCGAACATCGCGGCATAGTCGGCGCGGGAGATCTGTGCGGGCATGCGTCCTGATCCTTCAGAGAATGTCGTTCACGTAAAGCCAGAAGGCGAGGGCCGAAAGGCATGCGAACAGCCAGTAGGCCCCCGATGTCGCCTCGATCGCGCGCCGCAGAATGCCGCCCTCGTTGGCATTGCGGTTGAAGCCGAGGGCAAGGTTCGAGAGCACTTCGTTCTCGAGGCGCGTCAGGTGATTGAGTGAGCTGACAATGACGAGGTAAAGCGTCAGGCAGCGCAGACCGGCCAGCGACAGGACGATGAACGGTATCGCGCTGATGAAGATCTGCGCGCGCTCGAGCCCCTCGCTGATGCCGCTGACCGAGAACGACGCGACGGCGGCGGCTCCGGCGACGGCCAGCCTTTCCGTCGAGGTGATCTCGCCGATGTACTGGCGCATCGTCTGGCCCAGCTCGCGATACTCGGCGAGGGCGAAATCACGGTCGAATTGCCCTGTCATGCCGTTCGGGGTCCTCGCTTGGCAAGGCGGCGGCTGTTGCTGCGGGTCTTCTGGCGCAGGGGGCGGATGGCGCTGGTCAGCACCACGTCGAGCGGCTTGCCCTGCATCGCGGCGAAGCTCGCGTTCAGGGCGGCCTGGGTAATCGCGCCCGCCTTCTCGCTGACCATGCGCCTGTTTTCGTAAGGGGTGACGTTCCAGAGGCCGGCGAAGCCCCAGAGGCGCATGGCGATGACCGCCTGGGTCTCTGCGGCGAGCATGCCGACCTGCCAGGCGGCCTGAAACATGTCGGAGGGGCTGGGGGTGGGGAAGCGGGCCATGGGCTATCCTTGGGGAATGAAATCGCGATCGACGGGAACTTGCAGCGCTGTAGCTAGCGCGTTCGTCTGGCTCGCCATCGCGATCACCGAAAGAAGTTCTCCATGTTGTGCCGGGGTCATTCCCCTGGCCCGGGCGGCAGCGGTGTGCGAGCTGACGCAATAGCCGCAACCGTTCGTCACCGAGACCGCGATGTAAATCATTTCCTTGGTCAGAGGGTCGATGTCGCCGGGTCCCATGACCTGCTTGAGCCGCGCCCATGTTGCGGCGAGAAGATCGGGGTCATTGGCGAGAAAGCGCCAGAAATTATTGATGAAATCGGTCCCGCGCATGGCGCGTATGTCATCGAAGACAGCCCTCACCTCGGGCGATGCGACCTCATCACTCACGGCCGTTACGGTCAATTGACCATCCCCCGCAGGTCCTCGTTGCGCCGGTCCGTCAGGCGCTTCATGCAGTTGGAATAGACCATCGGCGCGATCGAGCCGCCTCCGAAAACCGCCTGCTCGAAGCCGCAGGCCGCATCGCGGTAGCTCAGCCAGGCGCGCTGGGAATCGAGAAGCTGTGCGCCAAGCCCCATCTGGTCGGCCAAGGGCTTCGCGCGCGCCCAGAGCTGGTTGAGCGTCGCGTCGCTTTGCTGCCAAGCGATCTGGGCGCAGGCGTTCATGTCGATCTGCGTGACCGGATTGGCGCAGTCCTGCGCGCTCAGGCTGGCGGGCAGGAGAGCGGCCGCAAGGGCCGCAACACGGATATGGGGCCCGCGCAAATGCATCAGGCCATCGCGAAGATGCGGGCGGGACCGCCGGTCCCCCCGGCATGGTTCGGTGCGCCGACGACAAGCGTCGCCCCGGCCTCGGGCACCTCGGCGAGGTTCTTGATGTTCTCGATCCCGTAACGCCCCGACGGCAGCCAGGCGTAATGAGTCGCGAAATCGGCCGACTGCCCGAAGTCGAGCGACAGGGTGTCCACGGCGATGGAACTGGCGGTGGTCTCTTCCAGCAGCATCGTCGTGGCCTCGATGTGAAACCCCGGAAAATGCATGCCCTTGTCGTCGCGCCCGACGTAGCTGTCGGTCTCCACCTTCTTTTCCCAACCGGAATGCATCGCCACGCAGGCCTTGTCCGGAATCGGCCCGTTCGCGTCGATCCAGGCCTTGATGTCGTCGGGCGTCACCTGCGCGTCGGGGTCCGAGGCCGCGCGTTCGTGAATGTGGATGACGCAGAGCGGCACCACTAGGTTGGCGACCTCGATCTCGTCGACGCTTGCCCCGTCCGCCGAGAAATGCAGCGGCGCGTCGATATGAGTGGCGGTGTGTTCGTTGATGGTGAGGTCGTAGAGATTGAAGCCGTCCTTGTCGAAGAAGAACTGCTGCTCCATCGAGATGCCCGGCTCACCGAAGAAGGTCGGGAAGCGGGGCGACAGCTTGTGCGTCATGTCGACGATCCTGGAATGGCCCTGGGCCAGAGCCGGCGGGGCGGCGACAATTCCGCCGATCGTGGCGGCGGCCCCCACGGCGGCCGAAGCCCGGAAGAAGTCGCGCCGGGACAGCATCCTGTCCTTTACCGCATTCATCACGCACACGTCGCACATTCTCTCTCTCCCTTGGATGACGCGGTCAGAGCTCTCCCATGACCGCCTGATTGAAACCGTAGACGCGGCGCTTGCCGCCGTAGGGTATCAGGCGCACCTCGCGGCGCTGGCCGGGTTCGAACCGCACCGCGGTACCGGCTGCGATGTCGAGCCTGCGGCCGCGCGCGGCCTCCCGGTCGAAGTCGAGGGCGGGGTTCGCTTCACCGAAATGGTAGTGCGAACCGACCTGCACGGGACGGTCGCCGGTATTCGCGACCATCAGGGTGATCGCTTCCGCGCCCTCGTTCAGGGTGATGTCGCCCTCGGCGACCATGATCTCTCCGGGGATCATTTTCGCCGGCCCATGAGGAAGGCACCAAAGGCAGCGCCGATCAGTCCCGCACCCACCAGCCACCAGGCCGGGCTGTCGGCGTGGGGGTGCAGATGCATATGGCTGCCCTCATGGGCGAATGCGGGGGCGGCGACGAAGATCGTGGCGAGGAAGGCGGAAGGTCGGATCAAGGTCTGGGGCTCCTGTGACTTGGGTCAGCGGATGGGGTTGTGGACGGTCACAAGCTTGGTGCCGTCTGGAAAGGTGGCCTCGACCTGGACGTCGTGGATCATCTCGGGCACGCCCGCCATGCACTGGTCGCGCGTCACCACGCGCGCTCCGGCATCCATCATCTCGGCGACCGAGCGCCCGTCGCGGGCCCCTTCCACCACCGCGTCGGTAATCAGCGCGATGGCCTCGGGATGGTTCAGCTTGACGCCCCGTGCAAGGCGTCGGCGGGCCACTTCGGCGGCCATCGAGATCAGGAGCTTGTCCTTTTCGCGGGGGGTGAGCTGCATGCGGTCTATAGTCTCCAGCTTGTGGGAAGTCCCTGTCCGGTCAGGCGGTCCAGCACCGGCAGCAGCGACTGGCGCAACCCGAAGCCGTCGCGCGCCAGCAAGCGCATGTGCAGGACCGTCTCGGACAGCAGCGTGGCACCCCCGTTGCCCGCGATCAATCCCCGGATCGCATCCAGATGGGCCGTGGCGTCGGGCGCGCAGAGAAGCAGGCTCGCCATCGCGCGCGCGCCGCCGCCGATGGCCGGACGGTCAAGCTGCGCGGCGACATCGCCGTGCAGGTGCAGCCCGTCGCGGAAGATCGGGCGCCCGGCGCGCCGCACCTCGACCCGGTCATCGAAGCGGATCGCGTGCAGATCCTCGCCCATGGCGGCGCGCCCGAAGATCAGCGGCTCGACCATCAGCTGGCGCGCGTCGGGGGCAAGCTCGATTGCGAGCGACCGGCGCAGCGCGGCGCCCTCGAAGAGGATTGTCTCCTGCGGCAACCAGTTCAGTCTTGCCCCGGCACCGGCTTCGAGCCGTGTTGTCACGCGCCCGGTCTGGCCGTTCTGCGCGCGATAGATGCGCTCGGCGGCTTGCGTGGTCAGGGTCAGGTCGGTGCCGTCCCCGGCGCGGGCGGCGATCTCGAAGCGGTCTCCGCCCGTGATCCCGCCCGCGGTGTTCACGACGATGGCGGTGAGCCCCGATGGGGCGCGGGGAAACAGCAGCTTCAGCGCCCCGGACTGGTGCAGCGTGTCGATATGGCTTCCCCCGTCGCGCGCCTTGGCGGAAAGGCGCGCCTGGCCGATGGCGCGCGGCTGGTCCAGTGGTGTGGCGGGCGTCATCAGCAATCGAAGGGTCTCGGGCTGTGGGGTTGCGGTGCCGACACTATCACACGCAGCCGCGCGACATTGCCAGCATGTGCGGCGAGGCTGCCGCCGCCGAGAGTGGGAAACGCCCGATTCTTGTGCGCCACGGGATCGGTCCCGGCTGCGGCGCAACCTCAGGGAGAGGGCAGCTGCGGGGACCCGGCAGCCTTCGCGGACCGGGCGGAATTCGCGATTGCAAATACCGGACCGGAAACGCTTTATTGTGCGGTATCAAGAATGGACGTCGATAAACAGGGGAACCCAGCCATGAGCATCAGACTGACGACATCCGCCATTGCACTGGCCATGAGCGCGACAATCGCCACGGCGCAATGTGAGAGCGTGACATTCTCCGACGTCGGCTGGACCGACATCACGGCGACGACGGCGGCGACGACCGTCGTGCTGAACGCGCTCGGCTACGAGACCGACATCAAGATCCTGTCGGTGCCTGTCACCTACACCTCGCTTGCCAATGGCGACGTCGATGTTTTCCTCGGCAACTGGATGCCGACGATGGAAGCCGACATCGCGCCCTACCGTGACGCGGGCACCGTCGATACCGTGCGCACCAACCTCGAAGGCGCGAAGTACACGCTGGCGGTCAACAAGGCTGCGGCGGATCTCGGGATCGCAACCTTCGCGGATATCGTGGCGCACAAGGACGAACTCGACGGCAAGATCTACGGCATCGAGCCGGGCAATGACGGCAACCGCCTGATCCAGTCGATGATCGACGAAGATGCCTTCGGCCTCAAGGAGTTCGAGGTGGTCGAAAGCTCGGAGCAGGGGATGCTGGCGCAGGTGTCGCGCGCCGATCGCAGGGGTGAACCGGTGGTCTTTCTCGGGTGGGAGCCGCATCCGATGAACGCCAATTTCGATCTGACCTACCTCGAGGGCGGCGACGACTGGTTCGGCCCGAACCTTGGCGGGGCCAGCGTGCTGACCAACACGCGGGCGGGCTATGTCGATGAATGCGAGAACGTGGGCAAGCTGCTCGAAAACCTCGAGTTCACGCTGGCCATGGAAAACGAGATCATGGGCGCGATCCTCGATGACGGCCAGGATCCGCCGGAAGCGGCGAAAGCCTGGCTGGCACAGAATCCCGGCGTGCTCGATACGTGGCTCGAAGGTGTGACCACGAAGGACGGCGGCGACGCCAAGGCCGCCGTCACCGACGCCATCGAAGGCTGACGCGCGGCCCGCGGCGTTCCCCTCGCTGAGAACGCCGCGGGCCCGATCCGGTCGAACGGAAATCCGGCAGGCTTCCCGCGTTGCCGGGAAACGATGATTGTCGCGCATCCCGCGCGGGATGACAGGCGAAGGGGCCGACGCAGTCCATGAACTGGCTTACCGACAGCAAGATACCGGTCGACGACGCCGCCGAGGCGGTATTCGACTGGCTCCAGATCAACGGCGCATGGTTCTTCGATGCGCTCTCGATCGCCATGGAGCACCTGATCGACGGGATCCTGTGGATCCTGCAGTCGCCGCCGCCGCTGCTGATCGTCATGGTCTTCGCGGCCCTGACGTGGCTGATCCAGCGCGACTGGAAGGTCGTCGCCTTCGTGGTGCTGGGCTTTCTCTTCATCCTCAATCAGGGCTACTGGGAGGAGACCACCGAAAGCCTCACGCTGGTGCTGTCGGCCTGCGTGGTCTGCATGGGCGTCGGCGTGCCCATCGGCATCGCGGCGGCGCATCGGCCGAAGCTCTATGCGTGGATGCGCCCCGTGCTCGACCTGATGCAGACCCTGCCGACATTCGTCTACCTGATCCCGGCCATCGTCTTCTTCGGCATCGGCCTCGTCCCCGGCCTGATCGCCACGGTGATCTTCGTCCTGCCCGCGCCGATCCGGTTGACGCAGCTCGGGATTTCATCGACCCCCACGGCGCTGCTCGAGGCGGCGGAGGCCTTCGGGGCGACCCCGAGTCAGACGCTGTGGAAGATCGAGCTGCCCTATGCGCTGCCCCAGATCATGGCGGGGCTGAACCAGACAATCATGCTGTCGCTCTCGATGGTGGTGATCGCCGCGCTCGTCGGCGCGGACGGTCTTGGGGTTCCGGTGGTGCGCGCGCTCAACCAGGTCAACACGGGTCTCGGATTCGAGAGCGGGCTGATCATCGTCGTCGTGGCCATCATGCTCGACCGGATGCTGCGGGTGGGCAACAAATGAAAAACGCGGTCGAATTCGACAATGTCTCCATCGTCTTCGGGGACCGGCCGGAAAAGGCCCTGCCACTGATGGACAAGGGCCGTTCGAGGTCCGAGATTCAGACCGAGACGGATCAGGTGCTCGGCGTACACGACTGCACGCTCGACGTGGCCGAGGGCGAGATCCTCGTGCTCATGGGCCTCTCGGGCTCGGGCAAGTCGACGCTGCTGCGGGCGGTCAACGGCCTGAACCCGACCGCGCGCGGAACGGTGCGGATCTTCGATGGCGACTGGTCATGTGACGTTGCGCAGTCGAGCCCCGCCGATCTGCGCCGTGTGCGGCGTGAATGCGTCTCGATGGTGTTCCAGCAGTTCGGGCTGCTGCCCTGGCGCACGGTGCGCGAAAACGTGGCGTTGGGGCTGGAGCTGTCCGGCGTGCCGAAGTCCGAGCGGCTGGAGCGCGCCGACAGGCAGCTGGCGCTCGTCGGGCTTGCCGACTGGGCGGGTCGCAAGGTGGGCGAGCTCTCGGGCGGGATGCAGCAGCGGGTGGGGCTGGCACGGGCCTTCGCCACCGAAGCGCCCATCCTGCTGATGGACGAACCCTTCTCGGCGCTCGACCCGCTGATACGGACGCGGCTGCAGGACGAATTGCTGGACCTTCAGCGCGACCTCCGGCGGACGATCATATTCGTCAGCCACGACCTCGACGAGGCCTTCAAGCTGGGCGGGCGGATCGCGATCATGGAAGGCGGGCGCATCGTGCAATGCGGCACGCCGCGCGATATCTTCTCGGCCCCGGCATCGGATTACGTCGCGGAGTTCGTGGCCAACATGAACCCGCTGGGCGTGCTGACGGCGCGCGACGTGATGGGCGCGGTGGCGGGCCCCGGCCGGGAAGGCATGCCCCGCGTCGGGGTGGAAACGCCGGTGCGCGAGCTGATCGGCCGGCTTGGCGGATCGGGCACGGGCATGGCGATCGAGCAGGACGGGCAGGTTGTGGGCGTCGTGACCGCCGAGAGCATCCTCGCGCGGCTGTCACGCTAGGGGGAAGCGCGCTGGCGCGCGCTGCCTCCGGCGGGGATATTTGGGCAGCAAAGGAAGCAGGCGCCCGCCTGCGTGGGACTTCCGGGGGCACAGGTCGCGTCGGCACTTGCGCCGGGGTTCCGCACCACCTTTCGGCAGCGTTAATTCAATCCCCAACTTATTGGAGTAATCCACAGAATAAGACTTGCAAGTGAGTCCGGCAGGTCGCACCATATCTGGTATAGACACGGGGGATCGCCCCGGTCTTTAGAACAGGCACCTAGCATTGGGGCCGTTTCGGTACCTCAGCGCTAGAGCGACAACGAGAGGTGGCGTCATGGCCCTTTCCGAGCAGTATCTGGAAGAAGACATTCATCCCATCGACATCGTCGAGAACCTGGCCGCCCATCACGAGTGGGATTTCGACCGGATCTCGGACGAGCAGATCGCCATGGCCGTCGAGGGCCAGTGGCGCACCTATTCTCTCACCCTTGCCTGGTCCGCCTATGATGAAACCCTGCGGATGGTGTGCACCTTCGACATGGAGCCCCCCGAGGAGAAGACGGGGGAACTCTATCACCTGCTCAACCTGATCAACGACCAGTGCTGGGCCGGGGCCTTCACGTTCTGGCCGGATCAGAAGCTCATGGTCTATCGCTACGGGCTTGTCCTCGCCGGCGGCCACATCGCCTCGGCCGAGCAGATCGATACCATGATCGGCGCGGCGGTGATGAGCGCGGAGCGCTACTACCCCGCGCTGCAGCTGCTTGCCTGGGCGGACCGGACTCCGCAGCAGGCGCTTCAGGTCGCCATTGCCGAAGCCTACGGGCGCGCCTAAGACTGACCCCCGAACAGGAAAGCGGTCCGGGGGGAATTTCGTCATGAAGCAGGGTCGCATCGCCGAGCAGGGACTTGTCCTGCTCGGTTGCGGAAAGATGGGATCGGCCATGCTGGCGGGCTGGCTTGGCAAGGGCTTGCCGCCCTCGGCGATCTGGGTCGTCGATCCCGCTCCTTCGGACTGGCTCAGGGGGACGGGCGTGAACCTCAATGTCGCGCTGCCTGCCGCTCCGGCGGTGGTCATCGTGGCGGTGAAGCCGCAGATGATGGCCGAGGCCCTGCCGTCCCTTGGCGCGATGGGCGGGGGAGGCACCGTCTTCGTGAGCATCGCGGCCGGCACCACGATCGCTTATTTCGAGCGCATCCTCGGGCCCGGAACCGCGGTGGTCCGCGCGATGCCGAACACGCCTGCCGCGATATCCATGGGCATCACCGCGATCGTCGGCAACGAGCGGGCCGGGACCGAGGCGCTGGACGAGGCCGAGGCGCTGCTCTCGGCGGTGGGGCAGGTGGTGCGCCTTTCCGAGGAAGCGCAGATCGATGCCGTGACGGGCGTGAGCGGGTCTGGCCCGGCCTACGTGTTCCACATGATCGAGACGATGGCCGCCGCCGGGGAGGCGGAGGGGCTGGCGCCCGAGCTCGCCCTGAAGCTTGCGAAAGCGACCGTGGCGGGGGCGGGGGCGCTTGCGATGGCGGCGGATGAAGATCCCGCGCAGCTCAGGCGCAACGTCACATCGCCGAACGGCACGACACAGGCGGCGCTCGAGGTGCTGATGGATGACCGGGCCGGCTTTCCGGCGTTGCTGCGGCGCGCGGTGAAGGCAGCCGCGGACAGATCGCGGGAGCTTGCCAATGGCTGAGATCGGGTTCGAGGATTTCCTGAAGGTCGATATCCGCGTCGGGACGGTCACACGGGCCGAACCCTTTCCCGAGGCCCGAAAGCCCGCCATCAAGCTCTGGGTCGATTACGGACCCGGGATCGGCGAAAAGAAGTCTTCCGCCCAGGTCACGGTGCATTACACTCCCGAGGAACTGGTGGGGCGCAAGGTCCTTGGCGTCGTCAACTTCCCGCCGCGCCAGATCGGGCCCTTCATGTCCGAGGCGCTTGTGCTCGGCGTGCCGGATGCGGACGGGGAAGTGGTGCTTCTTCGGCCGGACAAGGACGTACCTGACGGAGGACGGATGTTCTGATGCGGATCTGGATGACACGTCCGCTGCCCGAAGCGGTCCGGCGCGAGGCGGCGAAGCATTTCGATGTGGAGGTGCGCGAGAAAACCGCGCCGCTCGACGGCGATGAGTTGCGGCGCGCCCTGCGCGACTTCGACGGGGCGATCCCGACCCTGGGCGATCTCTTCACGCCCGAGGTCCTTGCGGATGTGGCGGAACCGCGCTGCCGGATCCTTGCCAATTTCGGCGTGGGGTTCAATCACATCGACGTCGAAGCGGCGAAGGCCGCGGGCATCGTCGTGACCAACACGCCCGGCGCGGTGACGGATGCCACCGCCGATACCGCGATGACGCTGATCCTGATGAGCTGCCGCCGCGCGGGCGAGGGCGAGCGTCTGGTGCGGGCCGGCAAGTGGGAGGGCTGGCACCCGACGCAGCTGCTTGGCATGCATCTGGGCGGACGGACGGTCGGGATCGTCGGCATGGGGCGCATCGGTCAGGCCATCGCCCGGCGCTGCCACTACGGGTTCGGGATGCAGGTCGCCTATCACTCGCGCTCGGCCAAGACGCTCGATTTTCCGGCGGAGCGGAAGGACAGCCTGGCCGCGCTGGCACGCGCCGTCGACGTTCTCGTGCTGGCGGTGCCGGGGGGCGCCGAGACCCATCACCTGATCGACGCGGGGGTGCTGGCCGAGATGGCGCCGCATGCGCATCTGATCAATATCTCGCGTGGCAATGTCGTCGACGAGGCGGCATTGATCGCGGCGCTCGAGCAGGGCCGGATCGGCGGCGCCGGGCTGGACGTCTACGAATTCGAGCCGAAGGTGCCCGACGCGCTGAAGGCGCTCGAGAACGTAGTCCTGTTGCCACACATCGGGACCGCCGCCCTGGAGGTGCGCACCGACATGGGGCTCATGAGCGTCGAGAACCTTCGGGCCTTCTTCGCGGGCGAGAGTGTTCCCAACCCCGTCTAGATGGCAGACTTGTCGCCCACCGCCTCGCGCCAGTGGCGCCGGCAGAGCGACACATACGTTTCGTTGCCACCTATCTGCACCTGCGCACCGTCGCGCAGCGCGGTTCCGTCCGGGCCGAGGCGGACGACCATGGTGGCCTTCTTGCCGCAATGGCAGATGGTGCGGACCTCGCGCATTTCGTCGGCGAGGGCGAGAAGGGTGGCCGATCCCGGAAAAAGGCGGCCGCGGAAATCGACCCGCAGTCCGTAGCACATCACCGGCAGGTTCAGGTCGTCGACGACGCGGGCCAGTTGCCAGACCTGCGGCTCTTCGAGAAACTGCGCCTCGTCGATGAATATGCAGGCGACGGGACCCCGTTCGAGCCGCGCGGCGATCTTGTCGAAAAGCTCCTCGCCCGCGTCGAACGTGTCAGCTTCCTGCCCGATGCCGATCCGCGAGGCGATGCGTCCATGGCCCGCACGCCCGTCATGGCGGGCCGTTATCAGATAGGGCGTCATCCCGCGTTCGCGGTAGTTGTGGGCCGCCTGCAGAAGGACGGTCGATTTGCCCGCGTTCATGGTCGAATAGTGGAAGTAAAGCTTGGCCATGCGGGCCGGGATAGGCCAGCCGGCAGGGGCGGACAAGCCCCGGATAATGGCGGTGCAAGGACGGTCCGCGCGTTTCGCTGCCGGATCGCTCCGGCCCGCCGGTCCCACCCGGCGGAAACGCGCGCGGACCCACCCACACCGGCCCCGGGAAGGCCGGTCACTAGAAACATCGGGACGTCCCTGTCCCTTCCTAGCGTGCAACCCCCTGCCATCGGCTTAATATCTAAAATCGTGGCTAATTCGTTCTCCGCCGCAGCGCGGCGGGAATCCTTACATCTGCGGCACCGAATAGATCACGTAGCCGTCGCGCCGGGCGACTTCGACGGCACCGGTGTCGATGACGAAAACCCCGAGGTTTTCCATGTCCTCCGGGCAGCCGACAAGATCGGCCGAATCGTCGAGGAACTGGTTGGTATAGTCGTCCTCGCCCAGCCGGCGACAGGTGTCGTCCACGAAGCGGTAACCGGTCCCGAAAAAGGGCAGCGGACCGGTGGCGGGCTGAGGTGCGGGTGCAGGATCGCAGGCTGCCAGCAGGGCAACCGCGGCGATCGGGGCAGATTGGCGCATGTCGGATCTCCGGTTTTGGCATGAGCTGTCATGCTAGCACGGAATTGCGCCCTTGCGCCGAAAGGTCGCGCCTCAGGGGGGAAAGGCGAATGAGCGGAGTAACGGGGACCATCCTGCAAAAAGCCGCCGATTGCCCAAGTACCGCCTCAATACCGACAAATATGTCCGCCCATATCAGGACACAGCATCCAAGGCTCCGGCTTTAACGCTTGAACTCAAACGATACCGCCCCGGAAAGGGCGGAGCGCAACAGCAAGTCAGATAAAGCGTTCCCTCGCACCATTGGACGCCCGGTTTCATGCCCGGGCGTCCCTTTTCACGACTGGAGCGCCTTGACCCCCACCTCTCCATCGGCCTGCGCGCGGATCGCGAGGGCGGCGGCATGGCTGCCGGCCGCGGTGGTGAAGTAGGGGATCTTGTCGTAAAGCGCGATGGAGCGGATCGACTTCGAATCCTCGACGGCCTGCGCGCCCTCGGTCGAGTTCATCACCAGATGGATCTCGCCGTTCTTCAGCATGTCGGTAATGTCCGGACGTCCCTCGTAGACCTTGTTGACCACCTCGCTGGCGAGCCCGTGCTCGGAAAGCCAGGCGGCGGTGCCACGGGTCGCGACGATGGTGAAACCGAGGTCCAGCAGGATGCGGGCGGCGGTCAGCATGTCGTCGGTCTTGTCGTCGTCCTTGATCGACAGGAACGCGCAGCCCTTGCTGGGAAGGGTCATGCCGGCGCCCATCTGCGCCTTGAGGAAGGCGCGGGGAAAGTCGCGGTCCCATCCCATGACTTCGCCGGTCGAGCGCATCTCGGGTCCCAGTATCGTATCCACGCCAGGGAAGCGGTTGAAGGGCATCACCGCCTCCTTGACCGAGAACCAGGGCATATCCGGATCGGCCAGCGTCATCGGATCGCCCAGCGGCAGCACGTCTTCATATGCGGCGCTCGCGTCATAGGGCGGGCGCAGCGGGAAGTTCGACAGCGGCTCGCCCGCCATCAGCCGCGCAGCGATCGAGGCGATGGCGCTGTCGGTCGCCTTGGCAACGAAGGGCACGGTACGCGAGGCGCGGGGATTGACCTCGATGAGGTAGATCTCGTTCTGGCCTTCGGCATTGGCCTTCACGGCGAACTGAACGTTCATGAGCCCGACCACGTTCAGGGCAAGGGCCAGCTTTTCGGTCTGCACCTTGACCTCGGCGATCACATCCTTGGCGAGCGAGTAGGGCGGGAGCGAACAGGCGCTGTCGCCGGAATGGACGCCCGCCTCTTCGATATGCTGCATGATGCCCGCCACATGAACATTCGTTCCGTCGCAAAGCGCATCGACGTCAAGTTCGACCGCGCCCGAGAGGTAGCTGTCGAGCAGGACGGGACTCTTGCCCGACACCACCACCGCATCGCGGATGTAGCGTTCGAGCCCGGCCATGTCGCGAACGATCTCCATCGCCCGGCCGCCGAGCACATAGGAGGGACGGATCACAAGCGGAAAGCCGATGCTGTCGGCGATCTGCAGGGCCTCGGCGTCGGAATGGGCGATGCCGTTGCGCGGCTGCTTCAGCCCCAGCCGGTTGACAAGGTCCTGGAAGCGCTCGCGATCCTCCGCAAGGTCGATCATGTCTGGCGTGGTGCCGAGGATCGGGATCCCCGCGTCGCTGAGCGCATTGGCGAGCTTCAGCGGGGTCTGGCCGCCGAACTGCACGATCACGCCGTGCAACGTCCCGTTCTCCTGCTCGACCCGCAGGATCTCCATCACATGCTCGAAGGTCAGCGGCTCGAAATAGAGCCGGTCCGAGGTGTCATAGTCGGTCGAGACGGTCTCGGGATTGCAGTTGACCATGATGGTCTCGTAGCCCGCGTCGGTCAGCGCGTAGCAGGCGTGGCAGCAGCAATAGTCGAACTCGATGCCCTGCCCGATGCGGTTCGGACCGCCGCCGAGGATGACGACCTTCTTGCGATCCGACGGGCGCGCCTCGCATTCGACCTCGCCCCAAACCGGGGCTTCGTAGGTCGAATACATGTAGGGCGTCTGTGCCTCGAACTCGGCGGCGCAGGTGTCGATGCGCTTGAAGACCGCCACCACACCGGCGTCGAGCCGGGCCTGCCGGACCTGCTCTTCGCTCATGTTGGACAGAGTGGCGAGCCGCGCGTCGGTAAAGCCCATCATCTTGAGATGGCGCATGCCGTGCTGCGTCGACGGCAGGCCGTTTGCGCGCACCTCGGCCTCGGTGTCGACGATTTCGCGGATGCGGGCGAGGAACCACGGGTCGTACATTGTCACGCCGTGGATCTCGTCGTCGCTCAGCCCATGCCGCATGGCCTGGGCGATGCAGCGCATCCGGTCGGGGGTCTGCCGGCTGATGGCCTTGACGACCGCCGCCTTCTCGGGCGCGCCGGGGATCTCGATCTCGTCAAAACCGGTGAGCCCCGATTCCATCGAGGCCAGCGCCTTTTGCAGCGACTCGTGTATTGTCCGCCCGATCGCCATCGCCTCGCCGACGGACTTCATCGCCGTGGTCAGCAGTGGCTCGGCACCGGGAAACTTCTCGAAGGCGAATTTCGGGATCTTCGTGACGACGTAGTCGATGGAAGGCTCGAACGAGGCGGGCGTCACCTTGGTGATGTCGTTGTCAAGCTCGTCCAGGGTATAGCCCACTGCAAGCTTGGCCGCGATCTTGGCGATGGGAAAGCCCGTCGCCTTCGAGGCAAGCGCGGAGGAACGCGAGACACGCGGGTTCATCTCGATCACGACCATCCGGCCGTCCACGGGATTGACCGCCCATTGCACGTTCGAGCCGCCGGTCTCGACGCCGATTTCCCGGAGCACGGCAATCGAGTGATTGCGCATGATCTGGTATTCCTTGTCCGTCAGAGTCAGCGCCGGGGCCACCGTGATCGAGTCGCCCGTATGCACGCCCATGGGATCCACGTTCTCGATCGAGCAGACGATGATGGCGTTGTCGGCGGTGTCGCGCACCACCTCCATCTCGAACTCTTTCCAGCCCAGCAGGCTTTCGTCGACAAGGATCTGCCCCACGGGCGAGGCGTCCATCCCCGAGCGGCAGATGCGTTCGTAGTCGTCGCGGTTGTAGGCCACGCCGCCACCCGTGCCGCCCATGGTGAAGGCGGGGCGGATGATGGCCGGAAGCCCGACGTCCTCGAGCGCCTCGAGGGCGATGCGCACACCGGCGGCAAGGTCCTTCTTGCCGTTCGTCTTGGGCGCGGTGACGATGGTGGCGCGGGGGTTCTCGATCCCGAGCCGGTCCATCGCTTCGCGGAAGAGCTTGCGGTCTTCGGCCATCTCGATAGCGGCCCGTTTGGCCCCGATCATCTCGACACCGAACTTCTCGAGCACGCCCATCTCTTCCAGGGCCAGCGCGGTGTTCAGACCCGTCTGGCCCCCCATGGTGGGCAGCAGCGCGTCGGGCCGTTCCTTCTCGATGATCTTGGCGACCATTTCGGGCGTGATCGGCTCGATATAGGTCGCGTCGGCAAGGCCCGGGTCGGTCATGATCGTGGCCGGGTTGGAGTTCACCAGGATGACCCGGTAGCCCTCTTCCTTCAGGGCCTTGCATGCCTGCGCGCCGGAATAGTCGAACTCGCAGGCCTGTCCGATGATGATGGGGCCGGCGCCGATGATCATGATGGACTTGATATCGGTTCTCTTCGGCATTTTCCCGGACCCCTCGCAGCGTGCAAATTGTCTGCGTTATAGGGATGGATCGCGGGGGCGCAAGGGCCGAAGCGCAGCGCTTCGTGGTAAAGATCCGCGGTCCCGCGTCGCGGTCCGTGAAATGGCAAAGGCCGCCCCCTGGACGGGGCGGCCTGTCGGTTTCGAAGCCGTTTCCGGAAGGGTCAGGCGGCCTTGCGCGCCCGGGCAACGCCGAAAGCGCCGAGCCCGGAGAGCAGCAGCACAAGGCCGGCGGGCAGCGGGACCGGCGGGGGGCTGGACGGCGGCAGTTCGCCGTTGAAGCCGCGGCGGATTTCGGCGCTCGAGGTGATGCTCTTGCCGACCATCGTTCCGTAAATGCCCGAGGCGACGTTCGAGATATCCGCCAGCGGGGCGAGAATGGAAAAGCCGAAGTTGCCGTTGCTCAGGGCCAGTGTGGTCGCCTCGAAGAAATTCACGATCACATGGTCGCTGATGGCGTTGAAGTTGCCCGAAAGAGTCACGTTGGTGCCCGATGCGTTGATCAGCAGGGTCACGCCCGGGTCGATGCTGAACTGGCTCAGCGAGCCGCCATCGAAGAAGCTGGCATCGAGGTTCAGAACGGCGAAATTGCTGAGAAGGCCACTGCCCCCCGCGCCGCTGACGATCTTCTTCTGGTTGATGTCGCTTGCATCGGCGGAGGCGCCCGGCGTGTCCGTATCGTAGCTGGCCAGATGGGCAGAGAGGCTCTGGAAGGCGGCAGTGACGTCCGCGACCGGCACGCTGCCGTAGGTGATCGTTCCGCCCGAGTTGTTGATGACGCTGCCGGACCCGCCGAGATAGACGTCGCCGTTCTGGATCTTGGTGTTCGATCCGACCACGTCGCCGCCGACGACAAGGGCCGCCTCGATGTCGCCCACGCGGCCGTTCGGGCTGCCGTCGCCATTCACGTCCGTAGCGCCCGAGATGAAGTCGCCGCCGACATAGGCCGGACCCTCGGTGTGGCTCGAGGTCTGGTAATCTCCGAGCGCTATCGAATTGAATGTCGCCAGCATCTCGAGCGCATCGACGCTCGCGGCCTGCGAGGCGACGGGAGCAGCGGCCAGAACCGCGGCTGCGGTCACGGAACGAAAAATGCGAAACATCTTATCTCCTGCGTCAAAATCCGGACGGTAGAATTGAGCAGGTAGATAAAGGGCGTGGCATCGTGCTGCAACATAATAGGGCGTCGAAGGCTAACATGCACGCCCAGCGGGTGCCACAGTGCTACTCCCGGTCGAGAATCCTCTCCGCGACGGGCAAGGTCAGGGTGCCTGCACACGCGGTGTCAGCGAAATCCCCTCTCGGGACGGTATGACCGAATCATCCGCGCGGCCGATCCGGTCCCGTCCGAGACGGCGGGTCTCCGGGACGGCGGCGCATGTTCAGCGTCCGGCGGTCAGGAAGGCCCGCAATGCGGCCTCGAATTCGCGCGGCTTGTCGGCATGCAGCCAATGTCCCGCGCCGGGGATCTTCTCGAAACGGGCGGCGGGGAACAGCGCCTTGATCTGCGGTCGGTGGTCGGGCGAGACATAGTCCGAGTCCGCCCCCGACAGGAACAGGGTGGGTCCCTCGTATTGCGCGTCCATCTCCGGGAAGGACATGATCGCGTCCATCTCGCGCGCCAGCGTGTCGAGGTTCAGTCGCCAGCGTTTGCCGGGAATGTCGAGGGACTGGGTGAAGAAGCTCTGCAGGGCGCGTTCGACTCCCGCATCGGCGAGCTGCGCTTCGGCTTGCGCGCGTCGGGTGACCTGCGAAAGGTCCACGGCGCGCATCGCATCGATATAGTGCATCTGGCTGTGGGAATAGCGTGTCGGTGCGATATCGGCCACGATGAGGCGGCGGACCAGCGGGGCATGGCGCAGCGCGAGCACCATCGCGGCCTTGCCGCCCATGGAATGGCCCGCCACATGCATCCGCCCGCCGACATGCTCGATCAGTTCCGCGAGATCCTCGGCGAGATCCTCGTAACTGTGGGTGTCCGTCTGCGGGCTTGCGCCGTGGTTGCGCAGGTCGCAGGTGATGACTCGGAAGGCATCCGAGAGCCGTTTGGCGATGACACCCCAGTTGCGCCCGGAACCGAACAGCCCGTGGACGATGAGAAGCTTCGGCGCGTCCTCGGCGCCGGTTTCCGAATATGCCAGCATGTGCCATCGCTAGCCTGTCCCGGCGCGGCTGGCCAGACCCCCTCGCGCCGGAGGCGCGGTTTAAATATCTAGCCGGAGGCGCGGTTTAAATATCTAGCCGGAGGCGCGATTTGCATATCCCGCCGGAGGCGCGCTTTGCATATCCCGCCAAAGGCGCGGTCCCCGATATCCCGCCGCAGGCGGGGCTTCGCGTATTGCGCCGCCGGCGGGGCCTGCCCTATTGTGCCGGCGATGACGGGGGACATGAACATCGAGCACCGCGCCGAGGCGCTGCGCCATCTGCTGAACGAGCGGCTTGGCGTCGGCGGCCGCGATTTCGGCTCGGCCCTGCGCCGCGTACGGCGGCGGCTGCCGCGACATCTGCGCCGCCAGGCCGACCTGATCGCCGAGGCAGAGCGCATGGGCCGGAACCCGAAACTCGCGCGGCGGCTGGAAGGCGCCGCACTCGATACCGCCTGGCGCGACCTCAGGGATCATCTCAGGAAGATCGACGGGGCCGCGGTGCGCCGCGACAGGTTTCTGGCCTGGCTGAGTGTGATCGCGTTCGATCTGCTGCTGATCGCCGGAGCCTTCGTGCTCTGGCTCTGGTGGCGCGGCTACGTCTAGATCCTCGCGACGCGCCCAGACCGGATCCGAAAGGAAGGCGCCGCCTTGCGATAGGCTCGCCGAGCAGAGGTGTGGGAATGGATTTCCCGGCGGTCAGGCGCACCGGCAGCTCCATCACATTCGGTAGCGTTCCCGATTCTATCTGCGGGCTTCCGGCGCCCGTCCCGCCGGAAAGCGATCCCGCGCGCAGGGGGCGAACGACCGGCTAGTTCCGGTCTGCCCAGATGCGGCCCCAGTCGTTCTTCATGTCGACGATCGTCCAGCCGAGCCCCGGTCCTTCGTCGAGCCCGCGGGCCAGCACGCCGATAGCGCCCTCGCGGTCGTAGGCGAACTCGCGCTCGCCGTCGGTGTGGTGAACGAGCATCCCGAAGCGGGGGCCTTCCCCGGCGGTCGTCCATCGCAGCATCGCGAAATCGCCGTCCGAATTGCCCGCGGCGAATATGGGCCGCTGCCCGATGTGGCGCATGATGCCCACGGGCTTGCCCTCCTTGTCGTCGATGAAGCTGACCCCGCCGTCCTTGGTCAGCGTCGGCGTGCCGCCTTCGTCGCTGTAGGTGGTGTTTCCTTCCGAGCCGACCACCTGCCAGGGCGGGATGCCATATGCCTCCTCCGCGATAGACCGGATGAAATCGATCCCGCCGCCCGAGACGATGTAGGTGGTGAAACCCTCGTCGCGCAGGTAACGCAGCAGTTCTCCCATCGGCTGGTAGGTCATTGTCGCGAAGACCATGTCGGTGGCCGGATTCTGCGCCGTCGTGAGCCAGTCATGCGCTGAAGCCTTGAAATCCTCGGGCGTGATGTCCGCATGCGAAATGTCGATGATCTGGATCAGCCCTTCTTCCCCTTCGGCCAGCATGCCCGCCATGTCCCCCTCGTTCGCCGCCCTGAGCACATCGGATGTCAGGATCGAGGGATCGGCGGCGGCCTTCTCGCGCAGGACGTCGAGCGCATAGAAAAGCTGGAAATAGGCCGGCTGCTCGGCCCAGAGGGTCCCGTCGTTGTCGAAGACCGCGATGCGGTCGGCCGGCGTCACATAGGTCTCTGCTTCCGCGTCAGTGATGCTCTCGACGAAGGCGATGATTTCTGCCCTGGCGTCGGTATCGTTCCACGACGGAAGGGGGTCTGCCCCTGCAAGCGTCGGCAAGACGATCAGCACGGCTGGAAGGATGGCCCGCATGGTGATCTCCGAATGTCTGGCAGATGCATGACCCGCGCAGAAAAGCGCTCCCCGCGGGCCACCTGATCGAGCGGCTACCGCGCCATGCCGCTGAGCGTCTGTTCCAGCTGCTCCTGGATCTGGTCGACCGAGAAGCTCGCGGGGTTCTGTGACGGCGGATACTCGACGAACGTCCCGAGGAAGTCCGCAACCTCGACCTGAGCCGGAACCAGCAGGAACGCGTGGTCCAGCAGCCAGTCGTAATATGTGTTCGAGGTGACGTCCGCCCTTTCGTAGGGGTCGGAGCGAAGATCGAAGATCTTGGGCACCCGCAGCGGCGTGAACGGCTCGGCCCAGATGTTCAGGGTGCCGGTTTCGCGTTGCTCCTGGAAAACGAACTTCCAGTTCTCGTACCGCACCGCCACCAGGGCGCCGTCGTCGTTGAAGTAGAAGAACCGGTCACGCGCGCTCTCGTCGGTCTCGCCCGTCAGGTACGGCAGCTGGTTGTAGCCGTCGAGATGGACCTTGTACTCCGAGCCGTCGATCGTGGTGCCTTCGAGCAGGCGCTCCTTTATGTCCGCGTCACCGGCGGCTGCCAGCAGGGTCGGGAACCAGTCAAGGCCCGAGAACAGGCCGTTCTTGACCGTACCGGGCTCGATCCTGCCGGGCCAGCGGATCATGGCGGGCACGCGGAAGGCGCCTTCCCAGTTGGTGTTCTTCTCGCTGCGGAACGGAGTAGTGCCGGCGTCCGGCCACGAATTCTGGTGCGGGCCGTTGTCGGTCGAGTAGATCACGATGGTGTTGTCGGCGACGCCGGTCTCCTCCAGCGCATCGAGGATCTGGCCGACGATTCCGTCATGCTCGATCATGCCGTCGGCATACTCGGTCAGCGCGGTCAGCCCCGGCTCGCTCCGGTTCTCGTCCTTCACGTGGGTGCGGAAATGCATCCGGGTGGTGTTCATCCAGATGAAGAACGGGGTGCCCTGATCGACGCTGCGCCGCATGAAGTCTATGGCGGCGGCCGAGGTCTCCTCGTCCACGGTTTCCATGCGGTTGCGGGTCAGCGGGCCGGTATCCTCGATCTCGCCGCTGGCGGATGCGCGGATGACCCCGCGCGGGCCGTACTGCTCGCGGAAGGCGGGGTCGACCGGGTAGTTGAAGTTCTCGGGCTCCTCCTCGGCGTTGAGGTGGTAGAGGTTGCCGAAGAACTCGTCGAAGCCGTGGTTCGTCGGCAGGTGCTCGTCCTTGTCGCCGAGGTGGTTCTTGCCGAACTGGCCGGTGGCGTAACCGAGATCCTTGAGGGCCGAGGCAATCGTCACGTCGTCCGCCTGAAGCCCGACATCCGCGCCCGGCAGGCCGACCTTGGAAAGTCCGGTGCGAAGGGTCGACTGGCCGGTGATGAAGGTGGACCGGCCCGCCGTGCAGCTCTGTTCTGCGTAATAGTCCGTGAACTTGCCGCCCTCCGCTGCGATCCGGTCGATGTTGGGCGTCTCGTAGCCCATCAGCCCGAAGCTGTAGGTGGACAGGTTGGTCTGCCCGATATCGTCGCCCCAGATCACCAGGATATTCGGTTTTTCCGTTTGCTGCGCCAGGGCCGCGCCGCCTGCCATTGCCGCAAGTGTCAGGGTCGCGACCAGTCGCAACGCCCTTCCTGAACAGTTCGATGTCATGAAACTTCTCCCACGATGGACCACCATTCGCCCCTGTCTCACAGGTCAAAATTGACGTAGCGGAAGCCGCTTAGCAACGGAAAAAAACTCGAATTAAGAGAATTAAGGTCCGAAGGATACCCTATAAGTTGCTGGATTTCACCCGCGCGAGCCCGGTCAGGAGCGGCGGCCCCTGAAAAAAGATGATTTGGCATAAGGATTTGCAAGGCGGGGGCAAAAATGCGAGAGTCCGGCAGCGGCTGGGTGACAGTGCAGTCGCGCAGAAAAGGCGGTGGTCCGTTGATCGCGCCACCCGGAAACATGCGGTCCTCGGGACCGGACACAGGAGGGACAATGCTCGACACGATCGTCGTACCCGTCGATCCGGCCCGGGCCACGGCATCTGTCCTGCCGGTTCGCTGACGCGGACGACCGTACGCAACATAGGCAAAACGGAGAGGAGGCCCCATGGCCGAGCAGACATCCGAGACCGACGGGCTTGGAATTCCGGACCCGGAAGGGTCGGCGCAACCAATCGAGACCGAGTATGAGGTGGGACAGGATAACGTCGAAGGCAATGTCGGCCCCTTCGGCTTTGATATCCACAACCCGGTCTTCCTGATCTCGGGCCTGTCCATCGTGGCATTCGTCTTCTACGCACTCGCGTTGCCGGAACAGTCCGACGCGCTTTTCGGATGGCTCTTCGGTGCCGTGACGAAGGGCTTCGACTGGTTCTTCCTGGGCGCCGCCAACATATTCGTGATCTTCTGCCTCGTGCTGATCGTCACCCCGTGGGGCAACGTGCGCCTCGGCGGATCGGACGCGACGCCGGACTATTCCTATGTCGGCTGGTTCGCGATGCTGTTCGCGGCGGGCATGGGCATCGGCCTGATGTTCTACGGCGTCTCCGAGCCGATGAGCCATTTCTCGTCCTCCATGGGCGGTGTCGCCGAAGAGAACGGCCTTCGCACGGACTGGGCGCCCCTCGGCGGCGCGGCCGGAGACGAGGCCGCGGCTGTCCGGCTCGGCATGGCGGCGACGATTTTCCACTGGGGACTGCACCCTTGGGCGATCTACGCCATCGTGGCCCTTTCGCTGGCCCTGTTCAGCTACAACAAGGGTCTGCCCCTGACGATCCGCTCGGCCTTCCATCCGATCTTCGGCGATGCCGTCTGGGGCTGGGTGGGCCACATCATCGATACGCTCGCGGTCTTCGCCACGCTCTTCGGCCTTGCGACATCGCTGGGTTTCGGGGCCACCCAGGCGAACGCCGGGCTGAACGAGCTTTTCGGCATTGCCGTGGGATCCACGACCGAGGTCATCCTGATCTCTGGCATCACCGCCATCGCCTTGATCTCGGTGCTGCGCGGTCTCGATGGCGGGGTCAAGGTGCTGTCCGAGATCAACATGGGCCTTGCCTTCCTTCTCCTGATCTTCGTGCTTCTTGCCGGGCCCACGATCTACCTTCTGAAGCTCTTCGTCGGATCGCTGGTCGCCTACGTCGAGTATCTGCCGGCGCTCGCAAATCCCTTCGGGCGCGAGGACGTGAACTTCAGCCAGGGCTGGACATCCTTCTACTGGGCCTGGTGGATCAGCTGGTCACCGTTCGTCGGCATGTTCATCGCGCGGGTCAGCCGGGGGCGCACGGTGCGCGAGTTCATCACCTGCGTGCTGCTCATCCCGTCGCTTGTCTGTGTGCTCTGGATGTCGGTGTTCGGCGGCACGGCCCTGCATCAGGTCGTCGCCGAGGGCTACACCGTGGCGCAGGATGCGGCGCTCGAGCTGAAGCTGTTCAAGATGCTCGATGTCATGCCCCTGTCGAGCATCACCTCGCTGGTGGGTATCGTCCTCGTGGTGGTCTTCTTCGTGACGTCCTCCGACTCGGGTTCGCTGGTGATCGACACGATCACGGCGGGCGGAAAGGTGGACGCTCCTGTGCCGCAGCGCGCCTTCTGGTGCATCTTCGAGGGCGCCGTCGCCATCGTGCTGCTGTTGAGCGTCGGCGGGCTTCAGTCGCTTCAGTCCATGGTGATCTCGACCGGACTGCCCTTCACGATCGTGCTGCTGCTGATGTGCGTCGCGATTGCGAAAGGGCTCGCCTCCGAACGCAAGGCCATGAGATAGTCGCGCCTCGGGCGGCCCTTCGCGGGGCCGCCTATTCCATTGCGGGTTCCGGGGGGTGCGCGGCCGCCGCGGGACCGGGCCGGCGCAGCAGGAAGACGATGGGCACCGCCACGAGCGTGAAGACCATCATCAGCAGGAAGTTGTCGACATAGCCGATCATCGCGGCCTGCTGGCTGACGAGCTGGTCGGCGATCGCGGCCTGCAGCGGCGATCCGTCGAGAAGCCGGGGCATGAGATGCCGGACGGGTTCGGACTGGGCGGTGATACGGGCCGCCAGTTCCTCGTGGTTGAGCGTGCTCATGCGTGACAGCACCACCGTCACGACCGAGATGCCGACGCCCGAGCCTACGTTCCGCACCAGGCTGAAGAGGGATGTGGCGTCGCCGCGATACTTCTGGTCGATGGTGGCGAAGGTCAGGGTCGAGAGCGGCACGAACACAAATCCCAGTCCCAGGCCCTGCATGACGCCGCTGACGATGACAGGCCGGCTGTCCATCTGGATGTCGAAACCGGCCATCAGGTGCAGTGACCAGGCGGTCAGGCCGAGGCCCGCCAGCACCAGCGCGCGCGGATCGAAGCGCGACACGAGCCTGCCGACGAGAAGCATCGAGATCATCGTGCCCACGCCGCGCGGCGCCATGACGAGACCCGAGGTGATCACGGGATAGCCCATCAGCTTCTGCAGCAGCGGGGGCAACAGGGCGAGGCCGGAAAAAAGTGTGAGGCCGACAATGAATATGAAGATCAGCCCCATGGAAAAGTTGCGGTCGCGGAACATGGCGAGGTCGATGAAGGGGTCGTCGGCCATGAGGGAATGGACCATGAAGGCCCACAGGCCCGAGATCATGGCGGCAAGGTAGAGCCATATCTCGAGAGAGTTGAACCAGTCGGCGCTTTCGCCCCGGTCCAGCATGAGCTGCAGGGCGCCGACGCCGATGGCGAGCATGGCGAAACCGGTGAAATCGAAGCGGCGCCGTTTCGCCTCTTCCCGAGGCAGGAAGGTGAGGATCCCCAGCAGGGCGATGATGCCCAGTGGAAGGTTGATGAGAAAGACGTAGCGCCAGTTGAAGACCTCGGTCAGATAGCCGCCAAGGGTCGGCCCGATGATCGGCCCCACCATGATGCCCGCCCCGTAGATCGCCATCGCCTGACCGATGCGCTCGCGCGGGTTGATGTCGAGAAGGATGGCCTGGGCCAGCGGGATCAGCACCGCTCCGAAGACGCCCTGGAAGATGCGGAAGACGACCATCTCGGGCAGGCTCGTGGCGATACCGCAGAGCAGAGAGGCCAGGGTGAAGCCGGAGATGGCGACCGCGAAGACCGTGCGACGCCCCAGCCGGTCGGCGGCCCAGCCGGTCAGCGGCGTGGCGATGGCCGAGGCGACGATATAGGAGGTCAGCACCCAGGTGATCTCGTCCTGTGTGGTGCTGAGGCTCGCGGCCATGTGGGGCAGGGCGACGTTGGCGATGGTGGTGTCGAGCACCTGCATCACGGTCGCAAGCATGATGGTCGCGGTCAGCCAGCCGGGCGCCGCCACCACCATGTTGGGCTTCGAGAGGGCGGGCGCGCTGCTCACATCAGGTCATCCAGATGCGAGTGCCCGGTGTCGACGCTGACCGTGACGCTCATCCCGTCGCGCAGCGTGTCCGCGGGGGCATCCTCGATCCGGATCCGCACCGACAGGCGCTGGACTACCTTGACCCAGTTGCCCGTCGCGTTCTGGGCCGGGATCAGCGAATACTGCGATCCCGTGGCCGCGCCGAAGCTTTCCACGCTGCCGTGAAGTTCGAGATCGGGATAGGCGTCGATCTCGATCGTGACGGGCTGGCCGAGGGCGATGCCGTCAAGCTGGGTTTCCTTGAAGTTGGCCTCGATCCACATGTCGCCGGCGTCCACCAGAGTCGCGATCTCGGTCCCGGCGCCGACATACTGGCCCGGGTTCAGGCTTTCGACCTGCGCCACCACGCCGGGCAGCGGGGCCTTCACCACGGTCTTGTCGAGATCGCGCTGCGCCGCGTCGCGGGCCGCGATTGCCGCCCTGACCGAGGGGAGGCTGTCGGTGTCGGCCTGCGGATCGCCTCCGAGGGCAGCCGCCGCCGCCTCGAGCTGGCGGCGCGCGACCGCCGCGTTGTTCTTCGCGGCAAGCTGGGCCACCGTCGCCTCGTCGAAATCCGCCGCGCTTCCCACACCGCGCTGGGTAAGGGCCTTCTGCCGGTCGAGCTCGCGGTTCTGGACCTCCATGACGCTCTGATACGCGGCGAGCTGCGCCTCGGCCGTGGCGTATTGGGCCCGCGTCTGCGATACGCCAAGCCGCGCCGCCGCCAGCGATGCCTCGGCCTTGTCAAGCGCGATCCGGTAAGGCTCGGGATCGATCCGGAAAAGCGTCGCGCCGGTCGCGACCTGCTGGTTCTCGGTCACGTCGACCTCGACGATGCGCCCGCTCACATCCGCCGAGATCGCGACCATGGGCTGATGGATGTAGGCGTTGTCGGTGGTCACGTATCGTCCGCCGAACAGCCAGAACCCGAGGCCCGCGAGGGCGAAGGCAAGCGGAACCGCCGCCATGAGCAGCCGGCGCAGTCCGTTCCGCCGTTTCGCGGGCGCCTGCTGCGCATCCGCCTGCCGGTTCATCGGGTGTTGCGGATCGGCTTCGATATTGCCTGTCTTCGCGTTCATCACAATCGGTCCTTCATCCACCGCTCAGCGGTCCTCGAGATTTTCGACGATCCTTGCCAGCGCCCGCGTCATCGCCTCGATGTCCGAGGGCGCAATTCCCGCGAGTGCCTTGTCGAAGACGCCCGCCGAGATCTCGCGCATGCGGACAAGCTTCTCCCTGCCCTGTGGGCTCAGCTCTACGGTCTTGGCCCGCCCGTCCAGCGGATCGACGCCGCGCACCACGAGGCCGGCGGCCTCGAGGCGGTCGGCAACATCGCTGACCGTCATGGCCGAGGCGTTGATGGCCGAACCGAGCTCGACCTGGCGCATTGCCCCGGTGCGCGACAGCTCGCCAATGACGCGCCATTGCGTCAGCGTGAGGCCGTGCGGCTTTGCGACGCGCTCGAACTCGCGCTTCATGAGCGACGACGTTTCCTGCAGACGCAGGGCGATCGAACGCATGGCTTCGGATACTTCTTCGGGTTTCATACGGACCCATATAATAAAGATACGTACGAAGTAAAGGCGTGACGTCGAAGCATGTGCTGCGGGCCTGTTTCAGGCGCATTTGTGGGGACGCGTGGCGCTCTGAGGGTCAGCGGCGCTGACGGCCGCGCCAGATGCAAGGGTCGCGCGCGCTCAGCCCTCGTAGCCCATCAGCCGGGGCAGAAACAGCACGATGCCGGGCATGAGGATCATCGCGATCAGGGCGAGGATCAGCACGATCAGGAAGGGCCAGATCTCGCGGATGATGTCGAGAAGCGGAATGCGCGTGACCCCGTTGATGACGAACAGCAGGATTCCGTAGGGCGGGGTGATGAGGCCGATCATGCAATTGACCACGGCGACCACCCCGAAATGGACGAGGTCGATGCCGAGCTCGCGGCAGGCGGGCAGGAAGAGCGGGATGATGACGAGGATCAGCGTCGTGGCGTCGAGCAGGCAACCGAGCAGCAGCAGCACCACGTTGACACCCAGCAGGAAGAGCAGCGGAGGGATGTCGAGGCCCACGAGAAGCTGCGCCATCATCGCGGGGATGTTCTCGGACGCCACGATGTAGTTCAGGATCAGCGCGCCGCCTATGACGATGCCGACGGCGGCCGAGGACCGGGCGCTCTCGACCAGGATGCCGTAGAGGGCGCGCAGGCTGAGCGCGCGGTAGAACAGCGCGGCGAGGATCAGCGCGTAGGCGGCGGCGACCGCCGCGGCCTCGGTGGGCGTGGTCACACCGCCGTAGATCCCGTAGAGCAGGATCGCCGGCATCAGCAGGGCCGGGAAGGCGTTGAGAAAATTGCCCGGAAGCTCGGACAGCGGCACCGGGTCCTCGAGCCCGAATCCGCGCCGGCGCGAAATCGCGGCATTCATCGCCATGAGCACCACGCCCATCAGCAGCCCAGGAACGATGCCGCCGAGAAAGAGGTAGCCGATCGAGCTGTTCGAGACGAGCGCATAGAGCACCATCGGGATCGAGGGCGGGATGATCGGGCCGATGGTGGCCGAGGCGGCGGTGATCGCGGCGGCATAGCCGGGGGTATAGTGGCCCGAGCGGGTCATCATGCCGATGATGATCTTGCCGATGCCCGCGGCGTCGGCCACGGCCGAACCTGACATGCCCGAGAAGATCAGCGATGCCACCACGTTCACATGACCCAGCCCGCCCCGGAAGCGGCCGACGAGGGCGACGCAGAAATTCAGCAACCGGTCGCTGATGCTGCCGGCGTTCATGATGTTGGCGGCGACGATGAAGAGCGGTACGGCAAGCAGGATGAAGCTGTTGTAGAGCCCGTCCATCATCGTCTTTCCCGCGATGCCGATACTTTGACCGACGCTGGCGAGATAGACGAACGAGGCGATCATGATCGCATAGGCGATCGGCGCGCCGATGGCCGCGAGCAGAAAGAGGGTGCCGAGGCAATAGAGGAATTCAACGCTCATTCGTCGAGCCGTCCCTCGGCGTGCGCGCCCTGAACGTCCGCGCCGTAGCGCCAGACGAAGACAGCACGCCAGGCGTAGCGCAGGGCCACCACGATCTGGAAGAGCGCGTAGATGGCATAGACGTGGCGCATGCGGATCCAGTCTCCGAAGAGATGCGACAGCGTGGCCGTCTGCTTCAGGCGCAGGATTGTAAAGCGCGACCAGGTCGGTTCGAGCGACCAGAGCAGGCCCGCACAGATGATGACGGCGCCGATGATCGCGAACCAGCGCCGCACGCCGGGCCGGACATGGTCGTAGAGCACGTCGAAGGTGACGTGATCGCTTTCACGCACGATGAAGGCGTTGCCCCAGAAGACCAGCCAGACCCAGAGGACAAGGCAGAATTCCAGCGTCCAGCCGTAGCGGCTTGCCTCGAGGAAGGGCAGGGCCTCGGCGATGGCGGGGACGCGCGCGGTGTAGCGCACGGCGATCTGGACGATGAAGGTGGCGAACATGGCGGCCATCATCGCGGCCGCCACGCCATGCGTGACGCGGGAGACCCATCGCATCGATGATGTCACACGGACCTCCCGCGAATGCGATCAGTTGCCCAGGGCGTTGATCTTGTCCAGCACGCCTTCCGGCCAGACGTCGGCGAAGTCCGACTCCTTGTAGACCTGCTGGACATGGCTGCGGAAGGCCGCGAGATCGGGTTCGTAGATATCGAGCCCCTGCTCCTCGAGAAACGACACCAACTCCTCTTCCTTCCGGATCTGACCCTGCCGCGCGCTTTCCGCTGCATCCACGGCGGCCTTCTCGACCGCTGCCTGCTGCTCGGGAGTCATTTCATCCCAGACAGCCTTGGAAAAGGCGATGTAGTTCAGGTCCACCAGATGGGCGGTCAGGGCGATCTGCCCGGTGACTTCGTAGAACTTGGAATCGACCACCGTTGGAAGGGGGTTGTCCTGCCCGTCGACGGAGCCGGTCTGAAGCGCTGTATAGATCTCGGTGAAGGCAAGCGGCGTCGGGTTCGCGCCAAGCGCCTTGCCGAGGAACTGCCAGGCATCGGTGCCCGGCATGCGCAGGTTCACACCGGAAAGATCGTCGGGCGTCGTGACGGTCAGCTCGTCCTTCGACTGGCGCAGGTTCACATGGCGCTTGCCGAGATACATGACCGCCAGCAGCTTGACGCCCAGCTCGTCCTCCACCTTCTGCTTGAACGGATCCATCAGGGGGTCGTTGAAGACGGCGACCTGATGCTCGGCCGACTGGTGCACGTATCCGGTGGCGAAGATCGAGAACTCGGGGAAGAAGGTCGCAAGCTCCTGCGCGGACGTGATCGACATCTCGAGATCGCCATTGGCGATGGCTTCGAGTTCGGACCCTTGGGCGACAAGCGACGCGTTGTAATGCGGCTCGTAGGTGGCGAATTCGGATACCGCTGGTCCGAAGACCTCGGCCAGCGCAACCGAACGCTGGTCGGTTTCGGTCGCGGGCGTCGACATGCGCAGCGTGACCTTGTCCTGTGCGAGGGCGGGCATCGCGGTCGCAAGCGCGAGGCCGGCGGCGGCGGCGAGAACGCCCCGGCGCGCGAGGGTGATAGGCATTGCTGAGTCCTCCCTGACTCTGGTTGGTCGCCAGTTTTTCACCGGCTCACCCGGACGTTACACCGCAGGTGCGACTGGCCTCAACCCACCATTCGGAAGCGCATGATGGTCCGCAGTCACGGCGGGGCGGGGCCGCTCGGGGCTTGCATGGTGTATTCCGGCGGCCGAGGATCGTGCGGGGGGGGCCGGGGGAGGGCCGGAACATGGCAGGAATTGCGGTCGCCGGGGCGGGGTTGATCGGCACGCGCCATCTTGGCGCGCTCAGGCTGGCGGGGCTGGAAATCCATTCGGTCATCGACCCGGCCCCGGGTGCATCGGACATCGCGAGGCGCTACGGAGTCCCCCATCACGCGTCGCTCGAGGCCGGTCTCGAAGCCCGGCCCGCGGGCGTGGTGCTTGCGACGCCGAACGCGCATCATCCGGAAGGCGCCATGAGCTGCATCTCGGCGGGCGTGCCGGTGCTGATCGAAAAGCCGATCGCGACCACGCTGGCCGCCGCGCGCCGGATCGTCGCCGCCGGGCAGGCGGCCGGTGTGCCGGTGCTGACGGGGCATCACCGGCGGCACCTGCCGGTGGTGCAGGCGGCGCGGGCGCGGATCGGGGAAGGCGCGCTGGGTCGCATCGTGGCGGCGCACGGGATGTTCTGGATCGCCAAGCCAGACGCCTATTTCGAAACCCCCTGGCGGCGTTCGCCGGGGGCAGGACCGACTTTCATGAACCTGATCCACGACATCGACCTGATGCGCTACCTGCTGGGCGATGTGCAGGGCGTTCAGGCGGTGATGTCGAACGCCGTGCGCGGCAATCCGATCGAGGATGCCTGCGGGGCGCTCCTGACCTTCGAGAGCGGTGCGATCTGCACGTTGCAGGCCTCTGACGCGATCGTCGCGCCCTGGTCCTTCGAACTGACCGCGCGCGACAATGAAACCTATCCGCCGACCTCCGAGAACGCCCTCTGGATCGGCGGGACGCATGGCGCGCTTGCCTTGCCGCAGGGAGAGGAATGGGATGACGGAGGCAGCCGCGACTGGTGGAAGCCGATCCGCCGCACGACCCTCCTGCGCGGCACCGAAGACCCGCTGGTTGCGCAGATGCGCAACTTCGACGCGGTGATCCGGGGGGCCTGCGATCCGGTGTGCTCGGGGCGCGACGGGATGGAATCGCTTGCAGTTCTGCTCGCGATCAGGACTTCTGCGGCCAGTGGCGCGCGGGTCGTGCCGGGTGAGGAAAGCTAGGGGAGACGGCTCATGGACATGCCGAAGAACGACTTCAAGGCGCGGCTCGCGGAGGGGCCGCACCTCGTCGGCATCTGGAACTCCCTGACCGGCAACACCGCGCCCGAGCTGCTTGCGACAAGCGGATTCGACTGGGTCCTCGTCGATACCGAACACTCACCGATCGAGCTTGGCGACGTCCTGCCCGCCCTTCAGGCGATCGCAGGCTATCCGGGCGTATCGGCCGTCGTCCGCCCCTACGCCAACGATACCGTCATGATCAAGCGCGTGCTCGACATGGGCGCGCAGACCCTGCTGCTGCCCTACATCCAGACCCGCGAGGAGGCCGAGGCCGCGGTGGCGGCCATGCGCTACGGACCGGCGGGGGTGCGCGGCGTCGCGGGCCTGACGCGGGCCAGCCGGTTCGGCAAGGTCGAGGGCTACATCAAGCGCGCCTCCGAAGAGCTGTGTCTGATCGTGCAGGCGGAAACCAGGCTTGCCATCGACAATCTCGAAGCCATCGCCACCGTCGATGGCGTGGACGCGGTCTTTATCGGGCCAGCCGATCTCAGCGCCAGCATGGGCTACCCCGGCGAGCCCGATCACCCCGAGGTGCAGAAGGTCATGGAGGGCGCCTATGCGACCCTCGCGGATCTGGGCGTTCCCTTCGGCATCCTGTCGCTGAACGAGTCCATCACCCGGCGCGCGATGGAGCGGGGCGCGGCCTTCTCGGCGGTCGGCGTCGACTCCGCCCTGCTGGTTCAGGCGCTTGCCGCGCTGCGGGCGCGGTTTCCCGCGGCCTGACCGGCATGGTCCGGACCCGCATCGCGCTGGTCGGGCTCGGCATGGCCGTCGCCCCCCACGCCGCGGCGCTGCGCGATCTCTCGGAGACGGTGGAGGTCGTCAACGCCTACGCCCCCACCGCTGCGCGGCGCGAGGAATTCGCCCGCCGCCACGGCTTTCCGGTCTGCGACAGTCTCGAGACCATTCTCACCGACGACAGCATCGATGCGGTCGGCGTGCTGACACCGCCCGACACGCATGGCGACATCGGACGGGCCTGCGCGCGGGCGGGCAAGCATGTGCTGCTGGAAAAGCCGCTCGATATCACTACGGCGCGGGCGCAGGCGCTCGCAGAGGACATGCAGGCCGCGGGCATCCGCACCGGAGTGGTCCTGCAGCACCGCTTCCGCCCCGCGGCCGTCAGGGCCGCGGAACTGCTGGCGGGCGGCACGCTCGGCCGCATTCTCGGCTGTTCCGCGACGATCCGGCTCTGGCGGCCGCAGTCGTACTACGATGCGCCGGGGCGGGGCACCTATGCGCGCGACGGCGGCGGGGTTCTGATGACGCAGGCGATCCACACGCTTGACCTGATGCTCAGCCTCGCCGGGCCGGTGCGCGAGGTCTCGGGCTTCGTGACGACGACGCCCCTGCACCGGATGGAGGCCGAGGACATGGTCAGCGCTGCCCTGCGGTTCGAGAACGGCGCGTTCGGGACGGTCGAGGCCACCACCGCAGCTTTTCCGGGCTTTCCCGAGGAGATCGTGCTGACCTGCGAGGGCGGCGTGCTGATGCTGAAGGGCACGCAGATGCTGATGCGGCGGCAGGACGGAGGCGTTGAAGACATCGCCCCGGACGAGGGGCCGGGCGGGACCGGGTCCGACCCCATGGCCTTTTCGCATGCCTGTCATCTGGCGGTCTGGAGCGACTTCGCCGATGCGATCGGACAGGGCCGCGACCCGATGGTGACAGCTTCTGAGGCGCTGAAGGTGCACCGGCTCATCGACGCGCTGACCGAGAGCGGGCGCAGCGGCACAACCGTGCGGGTGATGCAATGAGCACCGGCGCGCCCCGGGTATGGATCGGGACGAGCTGGAAGATGAACAAGGGCCTGTCCGAGGCGCTGGACTTCGCCGATGCGCTGATGGCGCCCGACGCTGCCTGCGATCCGCGTATCCAGCGCTTCGTCATGCCGCCCTTCACCGTCGCGCGCGCGGTCAGGTCACGCCTTGACGACACCTCCGTCAGGGTGGGGGCGCAGAACATGCACTGGGCCGATGCGGGGGCCTGGACCGGCGAGATCTCGGCGCCGATGCTGACCGATTGCGGTCTCGACATGGTCGAGATCGGCCATTCAGAACGGCGTGCACATTTCGCAGAGACCGACGAGACGGTGGGCCTGAAGGCCGAGAGCGCCGTGCGCCACGGACTCACCCCGCTGATCTGCGTCGGCGAGAGCCTCGAGGCGCGCGAGGAGGGCAGGGCGTCGGAGGTGCTGGCGACACAGGTGCGCGCTGCGCTCGACCGGCTCGCGGACGCGCCGCGCGATGCGCAGATCCTGCTTGCCTACGAGCCTGTCTGGGCCATCGGCGATGGCGGTGTCCCGGCCAGCCCGCATTACGCGGATGCGCGGCTGGGCGAGATGGCGGATCTGGCCGAAACGGTGCTGGGGCGGCGTATCCCCTGCCTCTACGGGGGATCGGTCACGGCGCAGAATTGCGCCGAACTGATCGCATGCCCCAACGTGGACGGCCTTTTCATCGGACGCGCGGCATGGGATGCACGCGGATATCTCGATATACTGGCCAGATGTGCCGCCGTTCTCTGATGCGGGAGGATTTGCCATGAAGATCGCAGTTGCGGGTGACAGCGCCGGCGAGGCGCTTGCCAGAGTGCTGGCGGACCATCTCGCCGCGCGCCATGACGTGACCGAGATGTCGCGTACCGAGGCCGGCCCGGATCCGTTCTATGCCAACCTGTCGGACCGGGTCGCCTCTGCGGTCATGGCGGGCGAGTTCGAGCGCGCGATCCTGGTCTGCGGGACGGGGATCGGGGTGCAGATGGCGGCCAACAAGGTGGCGGGCATCCGGGCGGCCCAGTGCCACGACACCTATTCCGCAGGCAAGGCGGCCACGTCGAACAATGCGCAGATCATCACCATGGGGGCGCGGGTGATCGGCCCGGAACTGGCCAAGGACATCGCGGATGCCTTTCTTGCCGCCGCCTTCGATCCGCAGGGCCGCTCGGCGGGCAACGTCCGGGCGATCGACGCGGTCGGGGCGAAGTACAACAGGGCCTGAGGGTCAGGCACCGGCTTCCCGCGCGGCCCGCGCCCAGGCCCGGATCATCACCGCGGCGGATGCCGCGCCCGCGTCCACATGGCCCACCGAGCGTGCGCCGAGCCTGGCCGAGCGTCCGAGGCGGCTTTGCATGTCGCGCGTGGACTCCGCCCCGATCTCGGCCGCGGCAGCCGCCCTGTCCAGAAGCTCTGCCACCGATCCACCGTCCCCGAGCCGCGCCTTCGCGGCCGCCGCCGCCGGCACCCAGGCGTCCACCATGGTCTTGTCGCCCGGCGCTGCCCCGCCGCGTCTGCGGATTCCGGACGCCATCCCCTCGAGCCATGCGGCCATCGCCCCGGCATCGAGGTTCAGCCGGTCCGATACCGCTGCGCCCGCGCTTGTGAAGGCCGAGGCGTAGAGCGGTCCGGCAGAGGCTCCGACCGCGTCCAGAAAGGCCTGCGCGACAAGCCCGCAAACCTGGGTGGGCGGCGCGTCGGCCGGCACTTGCGACAGCGCCTCGCGCACCGCCTTCCAGCCGATCTCCATCGTGACGCCGTGATCGCCGTCGCCGATTTCCCCGTCGAGCGCGCTCAGCCGGTCGGCCTCGGCGAAGATTGCGCGGGCCGACGCGTCCAGCATGGCGCGGAAGATGCCCGGCGTCACCGTGCCGTCGATCCTGAGGTCGTTGCGCTCGACCGGCGCGGTCTCTGTCTCGCTTGCCCGGGACAGCCCCTTTCGCCGCCCCTGTTGCGCGGGCGCGCTCGCGCCGACGCGCAGGGCGGGGGTGTCGCAGGGATGATCCAGCCATGTGGTCAGCTCGGCGTCGAGCTTCATCAGCGTGACCGAGGCCCCGCCCATCTCGAGTGAGGTGCAGTATTCGCCGACCCAGCTGTGATGGATCGCAACGCCCTTGTCCGCCAGCGTCTCGGCCACGCGCCGGTGCAGCAGGTAAAGTTCCAGCAGCGTGGTCGCGCCCAGCCCGTTGACCAGCACCGCGACACGGTCGCCATCCCGCGGTGCCAGTTCCTCGAGGATCGGTCCAAGCAGGCGATCGGCGACGGCGTTCGCGCCCTCGGCGGGGATGCGCTCGATCCCCGGCTCGCCGTGGATGCCCATGCCGATTTCCATCTCGCCGATGGGAATCTCGAAATTCGTCCTGCCGGTCTGCGGCATCGAACAGGGCGACAGCGCGACGCCCATGGTCCGGGTCGCGGCATTTGCGCGCTGCGCCGCCCTTTCGACCTCTTCGAGGGACAGGCCGAGATCCGCAGCCGCGCCCGCGACCTTGAAGACGAAGAAATCGCCCGCGATACCGCGCCGTTCCTCCGCCCGCTCGACGGGGGCGGAGGCGATGTCATCGGTCACCACGAAGCTGCGCGCCGTGACACCCCGTTTCGCCAGCGCCTCCTCGGCCATGGCGAAATTCATCACATCGCCGGTATAGTTGCCGTAAAGGAAGAGCACCCCCGCGCCGCCATCTGCGGCGAGCCCGGCATCCGCGATCTGCGCGGGCGAGGGTGAGGCGAAGATGTTGCCCAGCGGGGCCGCGTCGGCCAGCCCCTTGCCCACATAGCCCGCGAAGGCCGGTTCGTGACCCGATCCGCCGCCCACGACGATGCCGACCTTTCCGTCGCGCGGGCCGTTCAGGGCCACGATCGCCCGGCCTGTCCCGCCCTCGACCGTCAGGTGGCGCGGATGGGCCGAGACCATCCCGGCGATGAGTTCCTCGATGAGCTTATCCGGATCGTTGATCAGCTTGCGTTGCGTCTCGGCCATGTCTCCCCCCATGCCGCTCCCCGGGGTCCGCGGGGCCCCCACTCCTCGCGATGAGCCTAGCGTTTGCGCGGACCGCTTGCCAATCGCAAAGGCTGTGGCCAGGCGTGCTGACCCTAGTCGATGTCGTGTCCGTGGCTGCGGCGAAGCTGGGTGATCATCGCCAGCGTCGAAGCGATCGCCGCCTCAGGCGACAGGCGCCCGGGAAACAGGTGGATGTACTGCCAGTAGCCGTCCGTCAGGCTGTCGATCCAGTCCGAGATCCGGTCGGTCGTCGCCTCATCTTCCCCGCGGAAAAGATCCGCCACTGCCTGGCGGATCGCCTCTGTCCGCAGCGTGTCGAAATCGCGCGAGATCTCGGCATATTGCGGCGTGAAGTTCTGCTCGCCCCAGAAGGCGAACCAGATCGACAGCGCCTCGGGTGAACAGACATGCGGGGCGAAGTCGGCCCGGATGAGCGCCTGCAGCCGGTCGAGCGGATCCGCCCCCGCCTCTTCCAGCGCGCGCTGCCAGGTTTCCGTATAGGCCGCGTAATGCGCCCGAAGCGTTTCGGCCAGAAGGCTGTTCTTGGACTTGAAGTAGAACACCGCGACACCCTGCGAAAGGCCGGCTTCCTGTGCCACCGTCGCCAGTGTCGTCTTGGCGAGGCCATGCTGCTTGATCGACCGCAGCGCCGCATCGAGAAGCTGCCGCCGCCGGCGGTCCGCATTCTCCTTGCGCTCCTTGCGCGGTCTCGAACCTTGGTTGTCGACGGGGTCAGAGGCCTCGGCCAATTAGCGTGTCCTTAAAGTGGCGGGAATGCACTTGATCCCACAATCGCGCGGTCCTGTCATTCCGATAATTTTTATTTGAGCGCTCAAAAAAACTTTACCGCCAGGAAGGGTTTCGCTAAGACGGAGGGCGACAACGGACAGGGGCGACGGGTGGGCGGCGCGGGACAGTATGACGCGATCATCGCAGGTGCGGGTCACAACGGGCTGACGGCGGGCTGCTATCTTGCAAAGGCCGGGCTTAAGGTTCTGATCGTAGAAAAGAACGACTGGGTCGGCGGCGCTGCCGTAAGCCGTTCGCTGCACGAGGGCTGGACCTATTCCAACTGCTCCTATGTATGTTCGCTGTTGCGCCGCGAGATCGTGCGCGACCTTGATCTGCCGCGCTTCGGTCTTCAGGTGATCCCCTACGAGGGCGGGGCGACCTTCGACGGCGAAGGCGATCACTTCGCCTATTACTCGGACCACAACGCCCTGCGACGCGAGATCGCGCGGCATTCGGCGCGCGACGTGGATGCGTACGGTCGTTTCGCGCAGACGGTGATGCGTCAATGCCGCTTCATCCGCCCGTTCCTTCTGCGCAACGCCCCCGATCCCACCTCGCTGCGCCCGCGCGATCTGGGTGAACTGGCCTTCATGATGAAGAAGGTGCACGCGCTGGGGCCGCGCGAACTGGGCGAGACGATCCGCTTCTGGACCATGTCCATCGGCGACTTCCTCGACGCGCATTTCGAGAGCGACCTGATCAAGGCGCATCTTGCCGGGTCTGGCATCATCGGAACCGGGCTGGGGGTCTATTCTCCGGGGACGGCCTATGTGCTCTTGCATCACTACATGGGCGACGTCGACGGCTCCATCGGGGCTTGGGGGTTTGCCCGGGGCGGTATGGGATCGATCAGCGCCGCACTCGCAGCGGCCTTCCAGGAAGCGGGCGGCGAGATCCGGACCGGCGCGGGGGTCGAGCGGTTCCTCGTGCGGGATGGGCGCGCCACCGGGGTCGCGCTGGAGAATGGCGATGTCTTCAAGGCGCCCGTCGTGGCCTCGAACATGGATGTGAAGCGCACCTTCCTGCGTCACGTCGACCGGGACGCGCTGCCAGGCGATTTCGTCAGGTCGGTGGAGCGGTTCAAGATCCGCGGGTCGTCGGCCAAGCTCAACATCGCGCTTGACGCCATGCCGGAATTTCCCTCCGTGCCGAAGGACGCGCCCTTCCTGCGGGGCGACCTGCACTGTTCGCGGACGCTGGCCGAACTCGAGCGGGGCTATGACGACTGGAAGGCCGGGCGCTGGTCGCGCGAGCCTTACTTCGACATGCTGATCCCCTCGCAGATCGACCCGACGATGGCGCCGCCGGGCAAGCACATGATGACGGTCTTCGTGCAATACGCGCCCTACGATCTCGAGGTCGACGGGGTCCGTTCAGGCGATAACTGGACCGACGATCAGCGCGCCAAGCTCGCCGATTGCGTCTTCGACAAGATCGAGCAGGCCTGCCCGGATATCCGCGACCATGTCCTCCATGCCGAGGTGCGCACGCCGCTCGACATCGAACGCGAGGTGGGCCTGACCGAAGGCAACATCTTCCAAGGTGAACTGACGTTCGACCAGCTTCTCTTCAACCGCCCGGTGCCGGGATATTCGGACTATTCCTCGCCCATCGACGGGCTTTACCTGATCGGATCGTCGGCCCATCCCGGGGGTGGTGTGATGGCTGCGCCTGGGGCAAATGCCGCCCGCGAAATCCTGCGCCGCGGGGGCGGACGCTGGCGGAAGGTCGCGGCATGAGCACGCGATACGATGCGATCGTGATCGGGGCGGGTCATAACGGGCTGGTCGCAGCGGCCACGCTTGCCAGGGCCGGCCGTTCCGTCTGCGTCATCGAGAAGGCCGCGCAGATCGGCGGCATGGCGCGCGAGGTCGAATGGGACGGGGCGCGGATGCCCGAGATGGCGCATCTGCTCTACAACCTGAGCCCGGTCGTCAGCCGCGAGCTCGGTCTCGACCTCGAGATAAAGCCGCTGCCGACCATCGGCCTTGCGCCGGACGGGCGGCATATCGAGCTCACGGGCGACAGCCTGCGATATGCGGATGGCGCCGCGCATCCCGAAGCGGCTGCATTCGAGGCGCTCCATGCCCGGCTGCGCCGTTTCGCGGCGCTGCTCGCGCGGCTTGCCGATGCTCCGCCGCCCTCGCTTGCCGAGGGTCTGGCGAACATGGCCGCGGTGCGCGACATCGGCGGCATGGCGCGTCTGGGGCTGGACCTCAAGCGGCTGGGCCGTGACGACATGCGCGAGTTTCTCCGCATCATCCTGTCGAACGCCTACGACCTGGTGCTGGACGACCTGTCCGACGGTCCCGCCGCCGGTCTGCTCGCGGCGGATGCGGTGCGCGGGGCATGGAGCGGTCCGCGCGGACCGGGATCGGTCTTCACATTGCTCTACCGGATGGGCCGGGGCGGAGGCGCCGGTCTGCCCATGGGCGGGATCGGTGCCTACATTCGGGCGCTTGAACGAAAAGCGGTTGAAGCCGGGGCTGAATTGCGCTGCGGCAAGGGTGTGGCCTTGGTCCGGCTCGACGGCGAACGGGTGCGCGGCGTGCGGCTGGAAGACGGTTCCGAGATCCCGGCACCCGCAGTGCTATCTAGCCTCGGGGCGGCCCAGACGATGGCGCTTGCCGGGCCGGCGGACTTCGATATCGAGGCGACGCGGCGTCTGCGCAACCTGCGCAGCAAGGGGACGGTGGCAAAGCTGAACCTGCTGCTCTCCGGTCCGCCCGACATGCCCGGTCTGAGTGCTGCGCAAAGGGCCGGCAGGCTGATCCTCGCGCCCTCCGCCACCCATGTCGAGCGCGCCTTCGATCCGGTGAAATATGGCGAGGCATCTGTCGCCCCCGTGATCGAGGCGGTGATACCCACCCTGAGCGATCCCTCGCTTTGCAGCGACGGCCGCCATATCCTTTCGATTGTCGTGCAGTATGTGCCCCACGCACCGAAAGGCGGCTGGACGGAGGCGGCGCGCGAGGCGCTGAGCGATACCGTCATGAAGGCGCTCGCGCCGTTCATGCCTGGCCTTTCCGGTCTGGTGCAACGTTCCGACTTGCTGACCCCCGCGGATATCGAGACCCGCACCGGCGCCCCGGGCGGACACTGGCATCATTGCGAGATGAGCATCGACCAGCTCCTGACCGTGCGTCCGGTCAACGGCATGTCACGCTATGCCTTCGGTCCCGACGGCCTCTGGCTTTGCGGGTCGTCGGCCCATCCCGGCGGCGACCTCACGGGCGCGCCGGGCCGTAACGCGGCGCGCCAGGTACTCGCCGCGCGGGTACCCGCATGAAGGATACGACCCAGACCACGCTCCCGGTCCCGCTGGGCCTGATCCCCGGTCCGGTGCACGACCGTCTTCAGGCGCTCAGCCGCGCCGGCGGCTGGATGGACTGGGCGGGATACCTGTCGCCCTCGGTTCTCGACACGGCCGAGTTCGAGTATTTCGCGATCCGCAATCAGGCGACGCTGTTCGACGTCTCGCCCATGCACAAGTACCGGATCAGGGGGCCGCAGGCGCTCGCGATGATCAACCGGGTTGTGACCCGCGACGTGGCGAGGATCGCCGACAACCGCGTAGGCTATGTGCTGTGGTGCGACGAGGAGGGGATGGTCATCGACGACGGCACGCTCTTCCGCTTCTCGGACACGGATTTCCGCCTTTGCTGCCAGGAACCGATGTATTCCTGGCTTTGCGACGCGGCCTGGGGCTTCGACGTCGAGATCGAGGATCAAAGCCATTCCCTCGCGGGGCTGTCGCTGCAGGGACCGACCTCCTTTTCGCTGCTGAAGGATGCGGGCTTCGACCTGGCCGACCTGCGGCCCTTCGACCTTCGCGAGGTCGCGCCGGGGCTCACCGTCTCGCGCACCGGTTTCACCGGCGATCTGGGCTACGAACTCTGGACCGACTGGGACAGGGCCGGCGCGCTGTGGGACCGGCTCTGGGAGGCCGGGCAGACCTGGGGAATTCGCGCCACCGGCTACGAGGCGCTCGAGATCGCCCGGATCGAGGCCGGCTTCATGGCGGCGGGCCGGGATTTCCAGCCGGTCCACGCGGCCACGCGCCTGCATCGGGGTCGCACGCCGCTCGAGCTTGGCTTCGGACGACTCGTGCATTGGGACAAGGGACATTTCAACGGGCGTCGCGCATTGCTCGCTCAGCGCGGGAAAAAGCAGCGCTTCACGCTCGTGCGGCTAGATATCGGCGGCTTCAAGCCTGCGCAGGATGCCCTGATCTATGCCGGGCGCCGCGAGGTCGGGCATGTGACATCGGGCGTCTGGTCTCCGACCGCCAAGCGCAACATCGCGCTGGCCGAACTGAGAGCGCCCTGGGGGCAGACCCGTACGAAGGGTCTGAAGGCCGAGATCTACGTGAACGAGGAAGGCCGCTGGGAGCGCCGCCTCGTTCCCGTGACCATCGAGACGAAACCTTTTTTTGCACCGCCCCGTGCCCGCGCGACGCCGCCGGGAGCGTTCTGAAGGAGATGAGCATGAGCACCGACGCCCAGCCGCTGGCCAACGGCCCGTCGCCTGACGAGCTCAGCGAATGGGACCGCACCCATCACCTGCATCCCTGGACCGCCATGGATGCCTGGCAGGAGGCGGATTACCATCCGATCGAAAGCGCTGAGGGCATCTATCTCTGGGACGCGGATGGCAAGCGCTACATCGACGGGCCCGGTGGCATGTGGTGCGTCCAGATCGGATATGGTCGAAGGGAAATGGCCGACGCGATCTCGGAGCAGGTGATGCGGCTTCCCTATACCTCGCCCTGGACGACGACGACCGATCCCGCGACGCTGCTGGCGCGCAAGATCGCGGATCTCGCGCCGGGCGATCTGAACAACGTCTTCTTTACCACCGGCGGCTCGACCGCGGTCGATACCGCGCTGCGCACGATGCATTTCATGAACAACGCCTTGGGCCGCCCGGAGAAGAAGATCGTGATCGCCCGCGAGAAGGGCTACCACGGCTCGACCTACCTCGCTTCGAGTGTAACCGGAAAGGAACGCGACAAGAGCCGCTTCGACGTCGAAAAGCGTCTGGTGCGCTTCCTGCCCGACATCAACCCCTACATCCGGCCCGAGGGGATGAGCCCGCAACAATGGTGCGACGCGAAGGTCGCGGATCTCGAGCGGATGATCGAGGAAACCGGACCGGAAAACGTCGGTGCCTTCATCGCCGAGCCGATCCTCTGCTCGGGCGGGGTGATCGTGCCGCCCGAGGGGTATCACCGGCGCACGTTCGAGATCTGCCGGCGCCACGACATACTCTACATCTCCGATGAAGTCGTGACGGCCTTCGGAAGGCTCGGCCACTGGTTCGCGTCGCAGGATGTGTTCGGGATCGAACCCGACATCATCACCTGCGCCAAGGGTCTGACCTCGGGCTACCTGCCTCTCGGGGCCTGCATCATCTCGGACCGGGTGATGGAGCGGATGACCGGGCCGGACGAGAAGGTGCTTTTCTCCAACGGCTACACCTATTCGGGTCACCCGGTCTGCTGCGCCGCCGCGCTGAAGAACATCGACATCTTCGAACAGGATGGAATTCTGGAACACGTCCGCGCCATCACGCCCCATTTCCAGAAACGCCTGCGCGCGCTCTCGCGCTTTGCGATCGTGGGCGACGTGCGCGGCATGGGCCTTCTGGCCTGCATCGAGGGGCGTCCCGACACGCCCGGCACGTCGCTGGCGCAGGAACGCAAGCTTGGCGCGCTGCTCGACGAGGCCTGCGACCGGCGCGGGTTGCTGGTGCGCCCGCTGATCAACATGGCCGTCTTCTCGCCGCCGCTGGTGATCACGATTCCGCAACTCGACGAAATGTTCGCAATCCTCGAAGATGCGCTTCAGGAGGTCACCGGGACGATGGCCAATGTCTAACCAGTGCAGGGGCCGCGTACCGGTTCTTCCCGACCTGTTCGGAGGCGCGGACGAGACCTGTCCGCCAGCGCGATCCGGTCTCGCCGTTTCACCACCAGAAAGACCCTGAAAGGGGCGCTGCAACAGGAAAACAGGGAGATACGAATGACCAGACTGACACACATGGGCCTCGCGCTTGCCGGGGCCACGGCGCTTTGGGCGGCGACAGCCGCCGCGCAGGATCCGGAGCTGACCGTCTTCGACTGGGCGGGCTACGAGGATCCGGAATTCTACACCGCCTACACCGAGGCGCATGGCCAGCCGCCGACATTCGCCTTCTTCGGCGACGAGGAGGAGGCGTTCCAGAAGCTGCGGTCGGGCTTCAAGGCCGACGCGGCGCATCCCTGTTCGCAATCGGTGCCGAAATGGATGGAGGCGGGCCTTCTGGAACCGCTCGACACTTCGCGCATCAGGGAATGGGAAAACCTCAACAAGGATTTCCGCGAGATCGAGGCCTACAGGAAGGACGGGGAATACTATTTCGTGCCCGTGGACTGGGGCAACACCGCGCTGACCTACAACGCCGAGAAGCTCGGCGAGGATCAGGTGAAGTCGCTCCAGATTTTCGCCGATCCGTCGATGGCCGGCAAGGTCTCGATCGGTGACAGCGTGGACGATGCCTATGCGCTGGGTTTTCTCGCGACGGGCACGATGGACTGGACGAAGGCGACGGACGAGGATTTCCGGAAGGCGTCGGACTTTCTGCGACGGGTGCATCAGAACGTTCTGAGCTACTGGGACAGTTCGTCCTCGCTGGCGCAGATGATGCAGTCGGGTCAGGTCGAACTGGCCTGGGCCTGGAACGAGACCTCGGCGACGATGGGAGCCGAGGGCCTGCCCATCGAGATGAAGCGCGACACGGACGAGGGTGCATCGAGCTGGGTCTGCGGATACGTCAAGCTGAAGGACGGCGAGGGATCGGACGACAAGTTCTACGATTTCATCAATGCCTGGCTCGAGCCGCGGACCGCGGACTACATGGTCGAGTCCTGGGGCTATGGTCACTCGAACGCCGCGGAGATGGCGCAGATGGATCAGGAGATGCTGAAATCCATCGGCCTCGACAGCAACGAGTCGCTGATGGAGCACACGCTCTGGCAGGCCCCGCCCGCGCCCGAGATGCGCGAGAAGATGATCGCGGAGTTCGAACTGATCAAGGCCGGTTTCTGAGCGCGAGGCCGGAGCGCCGGGCCGCCGCCGCGCGCTGGACAGGGCGCGTGGCGGCGGCCTGACCTTCTCCCCATTGAGTCCGCGTTTATAGGTTGGCTCTGTTCAGGGTTTGATGTGCTACCCGACGCGCCCTCGGCCGTCCTTAGAGTTTCCGGGCTTGCATCAGGCTCACGGGCTGGTGTCGTGAGCTGATTTGATCAGGTCTGCCGGGACCTTGTTCGCGATGGCCCCGTGCGGTCTTTCTTCGTTGTAGTCTCTACGCCAAGCCTCCAGCTTTTCGGCGGCATCTTCAAGGCTCATGAACCAGTGGCTGTTCAGGCATTCCGCCCGGAAGCGCCCGTTGAACGCCTCGATGAAGGCGTTGTCCGTGGGTTTTCCGGGGCGCGAGAAGTCCAGCGTCACACCCTTGGCATAGGCCCATATGTCCATGTCCTTCGAGATGAACTCGCTGCCCTGATCGACGCGGATTGTGGCTGGATAACCGCTGCGTTTGCACACCCGCTCGAGGGTCGCGACGACGTCTTCGCCGCGGTAGGTGAAGCGTGCGTCGAGCACCGGCACGTAGCGCGAGAAGGTGTCCACCACCGTGAGCACGCGAAGCTTGCGCCCCGTCGCGAGCTGATCGTGGACGAAGTCCATCGCCCGGATATCGTTGGGCCCGACGGCCTCCTTCCGGTCGTCGCGGAGCTTGGCCTTTACCCGCCGCTTCGGCGTCTTGTTCCGCAATTGCATGCCCAACTCCTTGTAAATGCGATAGGTCTTCTTCGCGTTGATCTCCCAACCCTCGCGGCGCAACAGCACATGCACCCGCCTGTAACCGAAGCGGACACGGGTCTGGCAAATCTCTCGGATCCGCTGTTCCAAAGCGGCCTGTCCAGGCCGGCGAGACTTGTAGCGATAGGCCCTTGGATCGAACCGGATCACCTCGCAGGCGCGGCGGATCGACACCTGCCAATCCGCCCGCATCTCGTCGACCAGCGTCCTCTTCCGGGCAGGCCTCAAAGCTTTCGCTTGATGACATCCTGCAACATCTCCTTGTCCAGCGCGAGATCGGCGACGATCTTCTTCAGCCGCGCGTTCTCCTGCTCGAGCTCCCGCAGCCGCTTCATCTCGGACGGCATCAATCCCGCGTATTTCTTCCTCCAATTGAAGAAGGTCGCCGTGCTGATCCCCACCTTGCGGCAGACCTCCACGACAGGCGTGCCATCCTCCGCCTGCTTGATGATGAACGCCTTCTGCGCGTCCGTGAACTTCGATGCCTTCATGCGTTTCCACTCCTCTCCCAGCCAAGGATTCCGCCCGGAAAACTCTAAGCTGGAACGGGGGCGTTTCCGGGGATCACATCAGCCTGCATGTGGGAGTGGCGTGCCGGGAATTGCCGCCTGCATCGCGACGCGTTTCGTCGTCATGGTCGGACCCGACTCTCCGGATGCGAACCCGGGTGTCGCGGTCGGACTGGCGGTCGGGCGGAAACAGGACGGTGTCAGCCGGGCTTGCGCGCCCGCAGGTGGTGCGGACAGTGTTCGCCCGTTTCCAGCACAGCCACCATGGCCGTCCATGTCCTGACGTTCTGCGCCACCAGATCCGCGCCGCAGGCCGCCTCGAAACCGGCTCTTTCGGGCCCGGTCAGCCGGGCAAGCTCGGCCTTGGCGATCTGCGTGTACCAGGCATTCCGGTTGGTCAGGCGCACCTCTTCGAAGCCGGCGCCCTCGAGTGCCGCGGCGTAGCGGGCGGGTGAGGCCATGGCGAAATCGAGATCTTCAAGCGCGACATATTCCGCCATTTCGGCCGAGGGCGCCCCGTCATGGGAGATCAGCCAGTCGGAGGCCGCGAACCAGCCGTCGGGCTTCAGGACCCGGAAGACCTCTGCCGCGAGGAACTCCTTGTCGGGGATATGGATGATCGAATCCTTGGAAAAGACCACATCGAAGCTGCTGTCCGGAAAGGGCAGCGGTCCGGGAACCACTTCGAGGATCTCGATGCGCTCGGTCATGCCGGCCTCTGAGACGCGCCGCCGCGCCGCCTCGCACACCGGTGTCTCGACGTCGATGCCGGTCACCTTCTCCGCCCCGTGATCGCGGGCGAGGGAGAGCGCGATGGCGCCGGAGCCGCAACCGATGTCGAGTACATGACGACCTTGCAGCGGCACCCCGGCCACCACGCGCGCGACTTCCTCCGGGCCGCCTGGCGACAGGTAGCCCTCACCCCAGAGCGCTTCGAGAAGGGCCATGTGCCGGTCGTCGTAAAGGTCCTGGACGTCATTCATGCGGGTGCCTCCGATGCCGAGCCCATTTCATCCGCCGAAGATCACGATCGAGTCCGCGCCCCAGCCGACGCTGACCTCGCTGCCCGGCTTTGCGACGGACCGGCCGGCCGTGTTGCGCATGGAAATCGTGACCGGCGCTTCAACGCCGTCCAGCGCGACCGAATAATAGGTCATGTCGCCGTAGTATTGTGTGTCGGTGACCGTGCCTCGCGTCCGGAATTGCGAGGGCGCGCTTTCGTCGAACAGGATCGTCAGCATCTCCGGTCTGACCCCGACTGTGTCGATCGCGCCCGCTCTCATGCCCTGGGGAAGGTGCGATTGCGGGACATCGACCTGTCCGAGCGCCGCGATCTCGAGCGTGACGGTCGAACCGGTTTCCCGCACGGCCTTCGCGGACAGAAAGTTCATCACGCCGATGAAGCTTGCCACGCGCTTGCTGACCGGACGGCGGTAAAGCCCTTCCGGGGTGTCGAGCTGCGCGATGCGGCCCTCGAACATCACCGCGATGCGATCGGACATGATCAGCGCTTCTTCCTGATCGTGGGTGACGAGGATGAAGGTGATGCCTGTCGAGCGCTGGAGCGCGCGCAATTCGACCTGCATCTGGTCGCGCAGCTTCTTGTCGAGCGCCGAAAGGGGCTCGTCGAGCAGGATCACCTTCGGCTTCATCACCAGCGCCCGGGCCAGCGCCACGCGCTGGCGCTGGCCGCCGGAAAGCTCGTGCGCCTTGCGGCGGCCGAACCCGCCCATGTCGACGAGATCGAGCACCTTCTGCACCTCCTCGCGGATCTGGGCGCGAGGCATCTTCCGGGTCCTGAGCCCGTAGCCCACGTTCTCCTCGACATTGAGATGCGGGAAGATCGCATAGCTCTGGAACACCATGTTGGTGGGCCGCGCGTTCGACGGAATCCCGGCCATATCCTTTCCGGCGATGAAGATGCGCCCTTCCGAGGGCGGCTCGAAGCCCGCGATCATGCGCAGCAGCGTGGTCTTGCCGCATCCGGACGGTCCGAGAAGGGAGAAGAATTCGCCCTCGCGCACCTTCGCGTCGATCCCGTGCAGGGCGGTGACGGTGCCGAAGCGTTTCACGACGCCCTGCAGGTCGATCATCGTGGCCCCTGTCACGACGCTTGAATCCGTCATGTCTCTAGACCCCCGTCAGCGGCATTTGCGATCCCTGCCGCGCGGCGGCGCGGCGCCGCAGCCATTCGGCCAGCACCAGCAGCAGGATCGTGGCGGTCAGCATGATCGTTCCCAGCGCCATGACCGAGGGCAGCTTGGAGGGAAAGCGCAGCTGGCTCCAGATGTAGATCGGGAGGGTCGCGTCGGTGCCGGTCAGGAAGAAGGCGATGATGAATTCGTCGAGCGAGATCGTGAAGGTAATCAGCAGAGACGAGATCACTCCGGGCATGACCAGCGGCAGCGTCACGCGGCGGAACGTGCCCCAACGGCTTTCGCCGAGATCGAAGGAGGCTTCCTCGAGCTCGGGGTCGAGCCCGCGATAGGCCGAGCTCAGCACCGCAATGGCGAAGGGGGTGCAGATCAGCACATGCCCTCCGATCACGGTCCAGAGCGAAAGCGGAAGGCCAAGCTGGTTGAGCATCACCAGCAACGCCACGGCGATGATGATCTCGGGCAGCACCAGCGGCAGCATGATCAATCCCATGATTCCGTTCTTGGCGGGAAAGCGGTAGCGTGCCGCGGCCCTGGCCGCGAAGGCGCCCAGCAGCGTGCTCAGCAAGGCCGCGGAGATGCCCACCATCAGCGAATTCTCGAGCGCGACATGCAACGTCTCGGTGCGCCACAGATCGAGGAACCAGTCCGTGGTGAAGCCCGTCAGCGGGAAGGCGACGATGGTCGAGGTGTTGAAGGCGAAGAGGGGCAGCAGGAATACCGGCGCATAGAGGAAGATCATGTAGATGACCGCATAGACCGCGAGCCATCGCACCTGCAGGAACCTCATCGCACGCGCCCTCCGAGTTTCTTGCCGACAAGGAAGATCATGACCGAGATCAGCCCGACCCCCAGCATCGACGTTACGGCAAGGGCCGCCCCCAGCGGGGCGTTGTTGGCCTTGCCGAACTGGATCTGGATCATGTTGGCGATCATCAGCCCGTCCGTGCCTCCGACAAGGCGCGGGGTGATGAAATCCCCGACCGTGGGGATCAGCACGATCAGCGTGGCTGCGACGATTCCGGGCATGGCCAGGGGCATCGTGACGCGCAGGAAGCGGGGGACCGGCCCATCGCCGAGATCCTGCGCGGCCTCGAGCAGCGACCGGTCGATCTTTTCCAGCGCCACGAAGATCGGCAGGATCGCGAAGGGCGCCCAGGCATGCGCCAGCGTGATCACGACGGCGTTGAGGTTGTAAAGGATGAAGGTCAGCGGCTGGTCGATGAACCCCGCGCCCAGCAGGGCGGAGTTGAGCACACCGTTATAGCCGAGGATCACCTTCCACAGGAAAACCCGCAACAGGTAGCTGGTCCAGAACGGCACGGTGATGAGAAACAGCCAGAGCGCCTTGCGCCGGTGGACGTGGAACGACAGGTAATAGGCAACCGGGAAGGCCAGGATCACGGTCACCAGCGTGACGATCACCGAGATCTTGATCGAGCGCCACATCAGTACCCGGTAAATCTCGGTTCCCCAGGCCTCGCGGTAGTTGTCCAGAGTGAGTGTGGTGTCGACGGTCAGGTAGTCCTGCGTCCAGAAGCTGAAGGTGATCACCATCAGCAACGGGGCCGCGAGCATCAGCAGGACATAGGCGAAAGTCGGGCTGATCAGCCGCACGCCCTGCAGTGCCTCCCTGTCGAAGCGACGCGCCACTAGGCGGCAGACCCCGTCCGCGTGGCGTCCTCGGTCACTCGGCCGCCTGCCGCGCCGCAAGCAGTTCGGCATTGCGCGCCGCAACCTCGCCCCTGGGCGGCTCGTCCTCCTTCAGCACGGGGAAGTGGGCCCGCAGCGCGTCGTGATAGCTGCGCACGGTATTCTCGAGGTCCGACAGGATCACACCGTCGTAGCCGCTCGAGAATGCGGCTTCCCAGACCCAGCGCACCAGTTCCTCGTCCTCTTCCGAGGTAAGCCTGTCGATCCGGCTGGAAAGATAGCGGCTGATGCGGGTGCGGCGGTCTTCCTGCGCGAGGCGGTAGGTGGTTCCGCGCTGCACGGTTCTGCCGAATTCGACCGGAAACTCCTGGTAGAACTTCACGCAGTCCGGATAAAGACCAAAGACCGCGTTGGGGAAGATCCCGATATAGAGCCAGGCGCGCTTGTGTTCGTCGTCGAGCCGGTCCGGCGCCTGCAGGATCGAATTGTAGGCCCGCACGCTCCAGAGCCGGTTGCGCCCCTCGCGGAAGATCGAGAAGGACCGCGAGGCACCGCCGTCGAATTCTTCGTCGTAGTAGTGCTGCCCGAAGAGGTCGTCGAGGCCCGGATGCGCCATGGGCACATGGTAGCCCTCGTTGTCCACGTCGCGAACGCATTTCCAGTTCACCTCCGCCGTCTCCGAATAGAAGCCTTCACCGGATGGCATGAGGCTGGCAAGATCGTATTGCGCGATCTCGCTATCGAAGCGCGAAAGGATCTCGTTCATCGACGGTTGGGGGCCCGGCTGGAAGCGCACGAAGACGAAACCGTGCCATATGTCGATCTCGATCGGCTTCAGCCCGAAGGCCACGGGATCGAGCGGGGGCAGCTTGTCGGGCTGCGCCGCGCCGCGCAGCGTCCCGTCGAGGTTGTAGACCCAGCCGTGGAAGGGGCAGATGATCGAGTTGCGGCAATTGCCGCTTTCCTTCGCGACGACGCGCGATCCCCGGTGCCGGCAGAGATTGTGAAACGCCCGCACCGCGCCGTCCTGACCCCGGACCACCAGCGCGCGTTCGCCCACGCAGTCCATTGTGATGAAATCGCCCGGTTCTGGCAGATCGTTGACGTGGCAGATCAACTGCCAGTGACGCCGAAAAAGGAGGTCCTTCTCCATCTCCAGCATCTCGGTGTTGAAGTAGCTCCAGGCGGGCAGACCCTTGCGGTCATGATCGTTTGGCAGGTCCACGGCATGGGAGGCGGTCATCGGGGCGTTCCTTTGCTCGGTCGGCATCAGCGTAACTTTATTTTTTTGAGCGCTCAAATAAAAATTTGCCAAGCTGCGCCCGCCATCCCCTGCTGGCCACCACTTGCCCGGAGCTGCGGCAAATTCGGGCTTGAGATCGCCCCCCCGTTGCTGATGAATGGCAGCCGTACGCGGCGCCGGGGGAGGGCGCAGACCATGACAAGAACCACCGCGACCCTTGGCGCTTCGGATATCCTTCCCGGGGATGCTTCTGCGATCCTCGTCGGACGGGTCTGGAGCGAAGCCGAGGGCGGACCCTGCCCGGTGCTGATCCGTCAGGCGGAGGTGCTCGACCTCTCGGGGATTTCACCGACCGTATCGGGCCTGCTCGAGCGCGACGACCTGCTGTCCCTGCTCGAAGGTGACTACCCATCGCTTGGGCCTCTCGACGGGTTTCTCGACACGGGATCGGGGCAGGGGGCCAGCGGCCGGCTGCTGGCGCCCTGCGACCTGCAGGCGATCAAGGCGGCGGGCGTGACCTTCGCGGGCTCGATGATCGAGCGCGTCATCGAGGAGCGCGCCAAGGGCGATCCGGGCCGGGCTGAAGCGCTGCGCCACGAGATCGCCGAGGTGCTGGGCGGCAGCCTGCGCGGCGTCGTGCCGGGCTCGGACAAGGCCGCCGCGGCCAAGGAACGGCTCCAGGAGCTTGGCCTCTGGTCGCAATACCTCGAGGTCGGGATCGGCCCGGATGCCGAGGTCTTCACCAAGTCGCAGCCCCTGTCCGCCGTGGGATGCGGGGCCGATATCGGCGTGCATGCGGCATCGAGCTGGAACAATCCGGAACCCGAGGTGGTCCTCGCGGTCAGTTCCGCCGGCGCGATCCGGGGCGCGAGCCTTGGCAACGACGTCAACCTGCGCGACGTCGAGGGCCGCTCGGCCCTGCTGCTCGGAAAGGCCAAGGACAACAACTGCTCGGCCGCCATCGGCCCTTTCATCCGCATTTTCGACGATCGCTTCACGCTCGAGGACGTGTCGGAGCTGACCGTGGGCCTCGATATTCACGGCGAGGACGGTTTCACGCTTTCGGATGTCTCGCGCATGTCGGAAATCTCGCGCGCGCCCGCCGATCTGGTTGCCCAGACCTGCAACGCCAGCCACTGCTACCCGGACGGGTTCATGTTATACCTCGGCACGATGTTCGCGCCGACCAAGGACCGCGAGGCGCCGGGCCTCGGCTTTACCCATCACACCGGCGACGTGGTAGCGATATCGGCGGATCCGCTGGGACGGCTGGTCAACACCGTGAGACCCTGCGATGCCCTGCCGCCCTGGACCTTCGGAACCCGCGCGCTGATGGAAAACCTGGCGGGTCGGGGGCTGCTGAAATGACCGGGAAGAGACGTCTGCGCAGTCAGGACTGGTTCGACAATCCCGATCACGCCGACATGACCGCGCTCTACATGGAGCGCTTCATGAACTACGGCCTGACCCCGGAGGAGCTCCGTTCGGGCCGCCCGATCATCGCGATCGCCCAGTCGGGGAGCGACCTGTCGCCCTGCAACCGCCACCACCTCGATCTTGCCGCCCGGACCCGCGACGGCATCCGCGACGCGGGCGGCATTCCGATGGAATTCCCGACCCACCCGATCTTCGAGAACTGCCGGCGCCCTACCGCCGCGCTGGACCGCAACCTCGCATATCTCGGCCTGGTCGAGATCCTGCACGCCTATCCCATCGACGGTGTCGTGCTGACCACGGGCTGCGACAAGACCACGCCCGCCGCGATCATGGCGGCGGCGACTGTGGACATTCCCGCCATCGTTCTGTCGGGCGGTCCGATGCTCGACGGCCATCACGAGGGACAGCTTGCCGGCAGCGGCATGGCGATCTGGAAGGGACGGCGGGCCTATGCCGCGGGGCAGATCGACAAGGAGGAGTTCCTCCAGCAGGCGCTCGATTCCGCGCCTTCGGTGGGCCATTGCAACACCATGGGCACGGCATCGACCATGAACGCCATGGCCGAGGCGCTGGGCATGTCGCTGACGGGCTGCGCCGCGATCCCGGGCGCCTACCGCGAACGCCACCAGATGGCCTACCGCACCGGACGCCGGGCGGTCGAGATCGTCTTCGAGGACCTGCGCCCCTCGCAGATCCTGACCCGCGCGGCTTTCCTGAATGCGATCCGCGTGAATTCCGCGATCGGCGGATCGACGAACGCCCAGCCCCATCTCGCCGCGATGGCGCTACATGCGGGGGTGACGCTGGAACGCGAGGACTGGCAGATCCACGGCCATGACATTCCGCTGCTCGCAAATGTCCAGCCGGCGGGAAAATGGCTTTGCGAGGCCTATCACCGCGCGGGCGGGGTTCCGGCGATCATGTGGGAGCTGATGCAGGCGGGCAGGCTCGACACGTCCTGCCTGACCATCACGGGCCGCAGCATCGGCGAGAATCTCGAGGGGCGCGAGGCCACGGATCGCGACGTGATCCGGCGCTACGATGAGCCGATGATGGAACGGGCCGGCTTCCGGGTGCTGTCGGGCAACCTCTTCGATTTCGCGATCATGAAGACCTCGGTGATTTCCGAGACGTTCCGCAAACGCTATCTGTCCGAACCCGGGCGCGAGAACGTGTTCAGGTCGCGCGCCATCGTCTTCGACGGCTCCGAGGATTACCACGCCCGGATCAACGATCCGGAACTCGACATCGACGCCGACTGCATCCTCGTGATCCGCGGTTCGGGCCCGCTCGGCTGGCCGGGCTCGGCCGAGGTGGTCAACATGCAGCCGCCCGACGCTCTGCTCAAACAGGGCATCGCGAGCCTTCCGACGCTGGGCGACGGGCGCCAGTCCGGCACCTCGGACAGCCCCTCCATCGTGCATGCCTCTCCGGAAAGCGCCGCGGGCGGCGGGCTTGCCTGGCTCAGGACCGGCGACATGATCGAAATCGACCTGAACGCGGGCACCTGCAATGCGCTGGTCGATGCGGACGAGATCGAGCGGCGCAAGGGCGAGGCCCCGCCGCCGGTGCCCGAGGACCGCACGCCCTGGCAGCGCATCTACCGCGCCGAGGCGAGCCAGCTTTCCGACGGTGCCACGATGAAATCGGCCGAAGGCTTCCACCGGATCGCGGAGAAGCTGCCCCGGCACAATCACTGAACCAGTGTCCCCGAAGTTGCTGCCGGGCCGGCGAGGAGGGCCTGGCATCCGCGAGGGTGACCGAACACAGGGAAGACACGGCAATGGGTGAAGCGGATCGCCGGTGCGGAGTCTGGTTCGACAGGCTGGATATCTGGCAGGCCGAGGCGCGGGCGCTGCGGGCAATCCTTCTTGAGACCGAGCTTGTCGAGGCCTTCAAGTGGCGGGCGCCGGTCTACACCGTCGATGGGGCGAATATCTGCAATGTGGCCGTCACCAGATCCTACTGCGCCGCAGGATTCTTCAAGGGTGTCCTGCTCGAGGACAGGCACGGTCTGCTGATCGCGCCGGGCGCCAATACCCGGTCGGTGCGGATGGCGAAATTCACCGATCTCGCGGCGATAGAGGACGCGCGAACTGCCCTGAAGGCTTACATCGCCGAGGCCATCGCGCTTGAACGCAGCGGGGCGAAGGTCGATCTGCCGAAGGATGATTTCGACTACCCCGATGAACTGATCGAGGCGATGGAGGCGGATGCAGCCCTGAAAGAGGCCTTCGAGGCCCTGACGCCGGGCCGACAGCGCGGCTGGGTGCTTCATTTCGCGCAGGCAAAGCAATCCGACACCCGCAGGTCGCGGATCGAGAAGGCAACGCCCAAAATCCTCGACGGGATGGGGATGCACGACCGCTAGGCGATAGCGGCATCAGAACGCCACCTGATCCCCACCCTTGAGCGACAGGATCTCGCGCGCTTCATCCGGCGTGGCGACCGCAAGCCCCAGCCCCTCGATGATCTGGCGCACCTTGCCCACCTGCACCGCGTTGGAGGTGGCGAGCTGCCCCTTGCCGGCCCAGATGCTGTCCTCGAGCCCCACGCGCACGTTGCCGCCCATCGCTGCTGCCTGTGCGGCGATGCGGAACTGGTTGGCCCCGGCACCCAGCACCGACCAGCGGTAGTCCGCGCCGAAAAGCCGGTCGGCGGTGCGCTTCATGTGCATCACGTCTTCGGGATGCGGACCGATCCCGCCGAGCAGTCCAAAGACCGACTGGACGAAGAAGGGCGGCTTCACCAGACCGCGCTCGGCGAAATGAGCGAGGTTGTAGAGATGCGAGATGTCGTAGCATTCGAACTCGAAGCGCGTGCCGTTGCCGTAGCAGGTCTCGAGCACGTACTCGATATCCTTGAACGAATTGCGGAACACCAGATCGCGCGAGCCTTCCAGATGCGCGCGTTCCCACTCGAACCTGAAATCCTTGTACTTTCGCAGCAGGGGATAGAGCCCGAAATTCATCGACCCTATGTTGAGCGAGGCCACTTCCGGCTTGAATCGTGCCGCCGGCAGAACGCGCTCCTCGACGCTCATGTAGGGGCTGCCGCCGGTGGTGATGTTCACCACCGCTTCGGTTGCCTGCTTGATGCGCGGCAGGAAAGCCGCGAAGCCCTCGGGTGTCTGGTCGGGCCTGCCGGTCTCGGGGTCGCGCGCATGCAGGTGCAGGATCGCGGCCCCGGCTTCAGCGGCCGCGATGGCCTCGGTCGCGATCTGGTCGGGGGTGATGGGCAGATGGGGCGTCATCGTAGGGGTGTGGATCGCGCCCGTGATCGCACAGGTGATGATCACCTTGCCTTCCTGTCCGCTCATCCCGATCCTCCCCGCTCCCGCCTTGTGGCAGTCTGACCGGATCCTGACGCCGCGCAAGCCCCCGCCTGATCGGGTTCGTCTTCGTCAGAGGGTCAGAAGCGAGATCACGGCGAGGGTGCAGAGCAGCACCGGCCAGAAGGTGATCTTCGCGACGAAGTTGTCGCGATAATGCAGCAGCCAGAGATTGCGCAGGCTGATGAGGGAAAACAGATAGCCATTGAGCGCGGTCAGAAGGATCATGCCGTACATCACGAGATAGAAGTATTCGATATAGACGAGGCTCGATCCGGGAAAGAGCTGGCGCACCTGGATGTGGCTCAGCATGACGACGAAGAACAGAGCCGAGCAGGTCCCGATCAGCCCCGACGTGTTGAAGCCGAACCGTGCCGACTGGGTCTCGTCGCGCGAGGTCATCATCACCGTTGCGAAGAGCAGGAGGGCGACGACGACCAGAGGCACCAGATTGACCACGAAGGCGTTCACGAAGGCGCGCTGGACGCCGAGGTTGAAGTACAGGTCGTAGTAGGTCTCGGCGGGATTGCCGGGATGGTCGAAAGGGTAGCCGAAGAGGGTATCGTAGGGAATTTCCTGATAGCTGAAGAAAGTCTCGTCGATCTGCCATTCATCCGTCACGATATCGCGATCGAGGCCCTTTACCGGCGCCGTGTGATCCGCGTAGCCGTCGAAATCCGGCACCAGCAGGATCCGGTCGGAATTGTCGAAATCCAGCGGCCATATCCGCAGCCAGACCGTCAGGAAATCCAGTGGATAGTGCGAATAGTCGAATGGCTGGCGAACAGTGACGTCGAAATACCAGCCGATGAGCTGGCGCGGCTCGCCATCGATTTCGATCTGGCGCCGGTACTGTTCTTCGATGACCGTGTCGCCCGATGCGATCTGCTCGGGGAAATTGATCCCCGGCCGATAGGGAAAGTCGAGCGGATACTCCTGCCAGACATAACCCGTCAGGTTGATGTTGGTCGAGGTCTGGAAGACCAGCGACTGGATGAAGACGCCCGTGGGGATCAGGACAGGCGCGCCGGATTCGAACTGGGCGATCCGTCCCGCGCTGGTTTCGGCATCGAGGATCGTCCGGAGCGTTCGGGGTGTGTCGAGGATATGCTCAGCGTGCCCGTGATCACGCCCGGACTGGGTCCAGCACCAGACAATGATCGCAAGCGCGAGGAACGACAGAAGGATACACAGCGAAACGAGTTTTTCCGGAAGGCTGAGCCGCATGGTATTGCCGGGGCCGCAAGGGACGTTTCCCCATTGCTATCTTGAATGGAATTGGTTGTCATCATGCCCGCTTTGCGTGTGCCGATGTCGTCCGGGCATGTTGCCGTGGGGCCTGCGTGCGACGGGGCGACTTGAACGGAACGGCGATCTGGAATAGGCCCGGTAGTTGTCTTGATCCGCGGCGCCGGGTCGCCGGGATTTCCTGATGTTTCCCCAGTTGCTCGCCGATCGTCTGACCGCCTGCCTTCTCGTGCTGTTGACCGTCCTCGTCGCGATCGTCGAATGGGGCGGCACCCTGCCACCCATGCTGGTCCCGCTCGACGTCCTCGCGGTGCTTGCCCTGCTCGGCCTGCGCGTGCGTCCCGGGCGCCTTGCCTTCCTGGCGATCGGGGTGCTGCTGACCGTGCTGCTGGCGCTTTCAGGGCAGGACTGGGTCGCGATCGCGCGCAAGGGGTTGGGGTCGGCGGCCTTCATCGCCGCCTTCTTCACCGCGCTGTCCACCCTGCGAAACGTGGCCGAGACCTCGCCTGCGATCCGGGCGGGAGGTACCTTCCTCGCCCTGCAGCCACCCGGAAGACGCTACGCCGCGCTGAGCGTCGGAGGACATCTCTTCGCCCTGCTGCTGAACTACGGCGCGATTTCTCTGCTGGGCAGTCTGGCGTCGACAAGCGCCGCGGCCGAGGCGGACCCGGAGATCCGCAGGCACCGCACGCGGCGGATGCTGCTTGCCATCCAGCGCGGCTTCATCGCGTCGCTGCCCTGGTCCCCGCTTGCCTTCGCCATGGCCGTCACAACCGCCCTGATCCCCGGAGCGCGCTGGTCCGACGCCGCGCTCCCGGGCCTCGTGTCCGCGATGATCGTTCTGGTCACCGGATGGGCGCTCGACAGGATATTCAAGCCCCGCCTCACCGGCCCGACACCGCCCTCCCGCCCGGTCGAGGGCTCGTGGGCGCTGATGACGCCCCTGCTGGTTCTGCTGATGCTCATGGCGCTCAGCGTCGGCGCGCTTCATTCCCTCAGCGGTGTCAGGGTCGTCGGCATCGTGATGGTGGTGGTGCCCCTGATATCGCTTGGCTGGGCCGCGATCCAGCATGCCGGCGGAGACCTCGACACCACGCCGGCCGCGCGCGTCGCGGACTATCTCGGGCGGGACCTGCCGGGCTATCGCGGCGAGGTGACGCTGCTGATGATGGCGGGTTACATCGGCACGGTGGGCGCGCCGCTTCTCGGTCCCGTGGTGGCGGGGTCGGGGTTCCATCCCGAAGAACTGCCGCCCTGGCTGGTGCTGGCAGGTTTCGTCTGGCTTCTTCCGGTCCTCGGGCAACTCGGCATGAACCCCATCCTCGCAGTGACCCTGATCGCGCCGCTGATCCCGGACGCCGCGCAGATGGGGGTCAGCCCGACCGCCATCGTGACCGCGATTGCCGCCGGATGGGCGGTCAGCGGCGTCTGCTCGCCCTTCACAGCCACCACGCTTCTGGTCGGCTCCTTCGCCGGGGTCAGTGCGTGGCATGTGGGAATCCGCTGGAACGGGATCTACGTGCTGCTGATCGGCGCGCTGCTGACGCTCTGGGTTCTCGCCTATGCCTTCCTGCTCGGCTGACTTCCCGTTGGACCGGCGGGGCATCCTGCCCTAGGTTCCTTCCATAAGGGCGCGTTTGCACAGGGAGGAAAGCGAGTGTCGGCCTTGCGGCGTGCGTTCAAGCCTGTCCTGGCCCGGGGGTGGGCCATTTGCGGTCCCGAACGCGCTTTGCTCGCCCTGCTCATCGTGCTGAACGCCACACCGCTGCCGGCGCAGGAGTTCTTCACCCTCAAGGGGCATGGAGGGCCGGTCAAGGGCGTCGCCACAGCCGCCGACGGCACCATCCTCACGGCGAGTTTCGACAACTCGGTCGGCGTCTGGAAATCCGGGAAACCGCTCTGGCTCGAGGGACACGCGGCCGCGGTCAACGCCGTGATATCCGTCGGCCCGGGCAGCGTGGTCTCGGCGGGGGATGACTTCGGCGTGCTGCTCTGGGACGTGGCCGGCGGCACCTCGCGCGAACTGGGCCGGCACCTGGGAAAGGTCATCCGCCTCGCCCTGTCGCCGGATGGCACGCGGGTCGCGTCGGCAAGCTGGGACGGCACGCTTGGCCTGTGGCCACTAAGCGGGACGGGCGCCCCTCTGACGCTCGAGGGCCACGGGGGCGGCGTCAACGACGTGGCCTTCTCGCCCGATGGCGCGCGGCTCTACAGCGCTTCGGCGGACGGAACCATACGCGTCTGGGATGCCACGACCGGCGATCCGATCCGCCCGCTCGTGCGCCACGGGTTCGGCGTCAACACGCTGGCCATCGCGCCCGATGAAAGCTGGATTGCCTATGGCGCGGTCGATGGCGGCACCCGCGTCCTGTCGCTGCCGGATGGCGAAGCCATGGCCGATTTCACGCTCGACCGCCGCCCGATTCTCGCCATGGCATCGAGCGCACCCGCGCATCGCATCGCGGTCGGCGACGCCGAGGGCTACATCATGATGATCGATACCCTCGAGTGGCGCATATCGGAGGACTTCCGCGCCACGCTCTCCGGTCCGGTCTGGGCGCTGGCCTTTTCGCCGGACGGGCGAAACATCCACGCCGGGAGCCTCGACAACGCGCTCTACAGCTGGCCCCTCGCCGGTCTGGAAAGCCCCGCCGTCATGGCCGGCACGCAACGCTCTTTCCTCAGGCCGCCCGCCGCGATGTCCAACGGCGAGCGGCAGTTCCAGCGCAAATGCTCGATCTGCCATGCGCTGGGGCCGGACGGGGAACGCCGCGCGGGCCCGACGCTTCACGGCCTCTTCGGGCGGCCTGCGGGGCGTGTCGAAGGCTACGCCTATTCCGAGACGCTGGAAAATGCCAGGATCGTCTGGAACGAAGAGACCGTCGACCGCCTCTTCGATCTGGGCCCGGATCATTACATCCCCGGCTCGAAGATGCCGATGCAGCGCATCACGGCCCCCGAAGACAGGGCGGATCTGATCGCCTTTCTCAGGCAGGCGACCGCCGCGACGGGCAAGTAGGCAGCCTCAGGCCGACCTGCGCAGGCCGACCGCCCCCGCGAGCAGCAGGAACGCCGCGATGAGAGACATCGCCGATGCGGGCAAGGGGACATCGCTCGGCTGGGGCGGTATGGGAAGCGGCCTGGGAAGCATCGCGTTCGGAGCGGCATATGGATTGTCCGTGGATACCTGTGCGCCCGCGACATAGAAGCTGTCGAAGCCCCTGCGCGCGACGATTCCGAAAATCGCACTCGGGTCGTATTCCGGCAGGCTCACGAACGGAGAGGCGGTGGTTCGGTCCAGCAGCATCTCCCAGCCGATCGACGACAGCGTATAAAGCTGGAAGCTGCTGGTGAAGGTCCGCGTCTTGGTGCAGCCGCGATTGAGGCATTTTACATAGGGTTTGCCGATTTCGCCGAAGGACAGGCTCTCGATCGTCACGTTGGTGCCGAAGTCGAGGATGAGCATGTCGCGTCTCTTGCCGCCGTCGACTCCGGGCTGCTTTCCGATGCACTTGCGCTCTACGGTCGACGGGCGCAAACCCCGACCGCACACGCCGAGGCCGCTTCCGGCCTTCTGCCTGATGACCTGCTTGCCCATCTCGAACGTACCGTCGTTCAGGATGCGGCCCGCCCGGGCTTCGACGGACAGCGGCGATTGAGGCTGGCTCGAGAAGATCAGCGAGCGTTCGAAATCGCTGGAGCCACTGCTGAACCCGTAGCTGTAGGTCGCCGCGGAGGCGGATTGGAAGCAGATGCCCAAAATCAACAAAGTGAAATACTTGAATACAAACGAAGGCATGAATCCCCGCTCCTCATATGAGATACCCACCCGGTCGTCATTTGGCAGAGGCGCAGGCTCGAGAGTCAACGAGCGATGGCTCATGCGGCTGAAGTATCAACCTGTAGTGGTTCTTCGGTTGTTCGTATGTCGCATGGGTAGCATAACCGCAACAGGCGCCACGGGAAGGTGTACTTGACCCGGCCAAGGACGCGAATCGCGCTGCAAGGGACCGCAATCCGGAAGACTGTGTGTCCGAAGCCGGTGCCGCTGAAGGGATACCTGCGTATTTCGCGGTTTAGCAGCGATCGGCGCAAATATCCCCCGATTTCTTGGACTTATCCACGCCAGCCTGGCCACAGTTTCCTTGCCGTACGGCCAGCTTCGGAAGCAGGTTTACCGAAGAGATCACACATCGGCGGGAAATGTGGCGTCTTTCGAGAAGAGACCGGAGCTCGCTGGAAATCTTCTTGCCTGCGTTAGCCTGACTTCCGATTCTCGGTACTTTGAAAGTCAAGTTTCTTCCTTTTGAAAATCGAAATATGATAGTTTGTCGGCTTCTGATAGATCTTTGAACATGCGGGTGAGCTGGATAGATGAGCAATGTCGCCTAATACGCATCCCTCGCGTCAGGCTCGTGGAGAACATACCAGGTATGACCGAAGCCAAGATGTCTCTGGTTATGTCCGGAAAAGAGGAAGCTGTCCTCTGTAGAAGCAGACAATATCCGGCGATTTTTCGGGTATCGGGTGCCGGACGATCCTGCCTACACCCTGACAGACAAGATTATTGCTCGGCTAACCATGCTTGATGAACCTCAAACACACGTTCTAGCGCTGTATATGGAAGCCCTGACGGGTACTTCTCTTGCTCCTCCTCCAGGATCTGAATGAGTATCGCAGTCCGGAAGTGCGGCGTTCTGCGGTGCTCGTGCCGCCCGGGCCGCAGCGCGGATGGCAAGGGCGAGGGCAGTGGAAACCGCAGTTCCCAAGGACATGACGGGAACGTCCCCAAAATTTCCCATGCGCCTCGTAAATCGCCGCGCCTCAACAGAAGTTGGTGCTGCTGAGGGGTGACGTTTCTGTCTGAGTGGGTCTTTAACCTACTGAAACTGAAAATATTTGCAAGATGCGTGCTGGGTGTGTGCGACCATTCGTGTAACCTGACCCTAAGCCCAGGCTGCCTTTTCGAGATGAACTGGCGTTTTCTCGTCGACAATTGATGTGCTCAAATCATCCACCAATTCTGGATGGGCGGTTCGCATGTATCGCGCATGGGCAATCCATACCTGCCGGTGTTCAACTTACTGGCCCGGCACAGGAATGAACGCGCTCATGCCAACTTCCTCTTTGCGCTCGCCAGTTGGTTGGCGGTGACGCCGATCAGGTCGGCAATCCATTCCAGGATCGCGTGCGTTCTGGTTTGAAAAGTCTCCCCACCCGTTGCCTTTGGGCTCTGACTTCGCGGCGTGTGGCAGCAGACGACAGGCCCCTGCACGCTGACCATGGCTTATCCCTGCATCCGGTTGGCGACGCGCGCAATATTGGCTGCCACACGCTCTGTGCGGCGAGCATCTCCCACGGCGATCATTTCGGTATCGCAGTGCCCGGTGGCGATAACGGCGTGTATCCGGAGCGTTTCGGAGCCTTCGCCATGAATCTGCAAGATGTGCCGGAGGACTGCATCAACGTGATCGACGTGGATACCCTGAGCGGATCCTTCCCGACGATCAGCGTCGACAACATTTCGGCCAGTCTGAACGCAGCTATTTGGTATGAAACGGGCGTGCTAGAACTGATCCAGAACGGCTCTGGCTCGGGAAGCTATGCCGGAGCCACGGGCAACCGCTAACCGCCAATAGATGCGGCGCAGAAGTCCCGGCTTCGCGCTCCCCCTCGCGTTCCAGTCTGCGCGTCGCTGTGCGGCGAGATGGTGGCCTTCTCTGGGTATTTCGGGTGCCTCCAGCCCGAAGTAGTCCATAAGCCCCCTGTGAGGCCTGAGAGCCTTTGTGACGGCCTCAATCTCGGGGTCGGTCAGGAACAGGATCGCGGTGGCGCTCTGGTCCTGTATTCCCCGCGCGCCGGAGCCCTTCTTTCCATTTATCTCGGCATCGACGACGGGAATCCCAAGGGAGCGATTCAGGCTTTCGGGGTCCGCGGTGAATTCCTGGTAGTTCGTGACGGGGAAATCGTAGGTCTCCCGAAACTCGCTTATCTTCTCTGCCTTCATGACCCAAAGCGGCACAAGGTCAGCGGGGTTGAAAGGCGGTGATTTGTACCGCCTGACGCAAGACGCGATCTGCTGGTAAGGTGAGCAGATGGAGGAGATAGCGGTGGAGTCCGTGCCGAAGGTTTGCGCGATCTGGCGAAAGCGCATCAGATTCGGCGGTGATCCCTCGATGAAGCTTTTCCCCCTCGCGAGCCGTTCCCATTCGCTGCGGATGAACGGCCAGTCATATTCGGCTTCTGTCCACTGGCCTTTGCGCATGATGCGATTGACGGACGGAACCGTCTGACCTTCGTTGTTTCCGTATGGTGGCAGATAGCCGCCGATCTGCGACGCGACATACTGAGAGAGAACGGTTGATCCCGAATTATTCGGGGAGAATATGAAGAAGAAACGGGGTCGGTCTATCTCGTCGCCGTGAAAGTTCATCATTGTATCAATCCGTTATGATTTTCGAATTCCTTTAAATTTATTCCCGAAAGCAGGTCGTCAACCGACCGGCCATTCGGCGGCCAAGCAATGCCCCATTGTTCATTAGATCTGATGATAGCGACTCAAGTCAATGGCCGACGTTGCGCTGGACTTTCACGGTGTTCACGGATTTTGCGTCGGCAAGGAGTCAGGCTGATCGTTGCCCAAAAAAACGTCAGCCTAATTCCGGTAGAATCTGCCCGGTATTGCGGAGCCTGTAGATCGGCGCATCTTGAGATATGTCTCACGCACAGTCATGGCTGGAACTTTGGCACGTCATCAGGGATGCGCCGACGGAAGTAGAAGACACCTCCAGCCTGCTTCTGATGAACGTATCTGGCCATGAGGATGAATGCCCTTGCCCTTAGGACAGCAAAGGCCATGCGTGATACCTCTTGTCTTACCTCTGAGGTAACCGGATAACCCGTAAAGCATTCATTTGATTGGCATGAACGGGAAAATATTGGTGCCGCTGAAGGGACTCGAACCCCCGACCCCATCATTACGAATGACGTGCTCTACCAGCTGAGCTACAGCGGCCCCGTTTCCCTTGCGCGCCGGGAAGGCGTGCGGCATTGCGACGATGCGCCCGGCGGGGCATTTCGGTGCGATGACGCTGGGCGGCTTTTAGCGGCGTGCAGGAAAGGGCGCAAGACGATTAGTCGCCTTCGGGGCCAATCGTTCGATGCGCCTCGCGCGGGCCGGGCGCAGGTGATAGAAGCGCCCCGACGTCCAGCGACCGCGAGATGCGACAGGGTGGCAAGAAACTCCGATCCGGGCCGGCGCCCGTCCGCAAGCGCAATGCGATCGGGTCTTGTGACCGCATTCGCGATCATCGCCGGCGTGACGCTCTGGCGGGTGGTCTGGCTGGCCTGGAACGGCACCGACCTTTTCGTTGACGAGGCGCAGTACTGGCTCTGGGGCCGGAATCTCGACTTCGGCTACTACTCCAAACCGCCCATGATCGGCTGGCTGATCCGGCTGGTGACGGAGGTTTCGGGCTCCTCTGCTGCTTTCTGGGTCAGGCTGCCTGCGCCGCTTCTCCATATGCTCACGGCGATCCTGCTGATGCTCTGTGCCCGCGAGGTCTTTGGCGAGGCCGTCGCGCGCTGGGTGGGGCCGATCTATGTCGCGCTGCCGATGTCCAGCGTCGGATCCTTCATGCTCTCGACGGACACGGTAATGCTGCCGTTCCTCGCGCTGGCGCTCTGGCGCTATCTGCGTCTGCTCGAAACGCGCAGGGCGGGGGATGCCGTCATTGCGGGCCTCGCGCTCGGGGTCGGGCTTCTGTCGAAATACGCCGCGATCTACTTCTGCATCGGCATGGGACTTGCCGCGCTGCATCAGCCTGCGGCACGCCCGCCGGTCCGTCTGGCGCTGCTGCTTCTGGGCACGGCGCTTCTGGTCCTGTCGCCGAACCTGATCTGGAACGCCGGCCATCAGGCCGTCACCTTCCGGCACACGGCGGACAACGCCAACTGGTCGGGAGGCGGATTGCACTGGGACAGGGCCGCCGAGTTCTTCTTCTCGCAATTCGCCGTCGTCGGCCCTGTCTTCTTCGGCGCGCTTCTCCGGGCCTGCTGGCTGGCCTTCCACCGGCGTCTGCCGGGTATCGCGCTGACGCTGCTGATGTTCGCGATGCCCGTCGTGCTGCTTGTCACGGGACAGGCGCTGATGAGCCGGGCCTATGCCAACTGGGCGGTGGCGGCCTACGTCGCCGGCACCATTCTCGCGGTGAAGATGCTTGCGGGGCGACCGCGCTGGCTCTGGGCGGGGCAGGCGCTCAACCTCTGTCTCGCGCTCGCCCTTCCGGTCCTGCTTGCCATGCCGGAACGCGTGACGTTGCCCGGCGGCACGCCGCTGTTCGAGCGCTACCTCGGCCGCTCCGATGTCAGCCGCTGGGCGGGGGATATCGCGAGGCAGAACGGGATCGGCACGATCGTTTCGGATCAGAGGGATCTACTGGCCGACCTCCATTACAGCCTGCGCGATACGGATTTCGACCTTTTTGCCACGCCGCCCGATGGTGCGCCGGAAAACTATTACGAGCAGCGGTTTGCCGTTCCTGAGCACCTTGAAGATGATACACTTCTGCTGAGCTTCAGGGCGGCGCCGGAGTGTCCGGGTGTCGTGATGCTTGCAGAGAAAGCGCTCGATTCCGGCGCCTACACCAACAAGACCCTGCGCGCGGCAAGGGTGCCGGCGAGGTGCTACAGGGGAGGCAACTGAGCCGATGGTTTCAAGCGCGACCTTAAGCCGGACGCTTGCATTCACGCTCGCCCTCACCGGGCTGGCCGCCTTCGTCTTCAGCCTCTTTCCCGGCCTTGACCTTGCCTTCAGCCGCATCTTTCACGATCCGGAAGACGGCTTCTGGCTGTCGCGCGTCGCGTTCATGGAACTGCTGCGGCGCGGGTTCTGGAATGCGATGGACCTCGCCGGGGTGTTTGCCATCGTCCTGCTGGTGATCGAGCTCATCCGCCCGCGCTGGAGCCCGATACGCCCGCGCGCGGCGTTGTTCGCCCTGAGCTGCTTCGCGCTCGACAGCGGACTGCTGGTCGACAGGCTGCTGAAGGAACACTGGGGCAGGGCGCGCCCCAGGGATATCACGTTCTTCGATGGGGACCTGATCTTCACGCCGGCCCTGACGATGAGCGATCAGTGCCAGAGCAATTGCAGCTTCGTGTCGGGCGAGGCGAGCGGCATCGTGACGCTGTGCATGCTGTTTCTGCTGCTTGTCGTGCCCTGCCTGAAAAAGTCCAGCCGTCGTCCTGCCATCCGGCTGGCGGTGTCGCTCACGGCGCTCGCGGCGCTGCTGCGGATCGCGGTCGGCGCCCATTTCCTGAGTGACGTGATCTTCGCGGCACTCTTCGCGGTGCTGATCTCGGTCAGCCTTTACCGCGTGTTCGGGCTTCACCGCGTCGGCGTGCTCCGGGAGCGGACAGCGGGAGCCCCTTTGCCCGTCACTTTCCGGCCCGGTCGGCGGGCAAAGTGGGACTGAGCAGGCTGTTGCGCCGCCGCTCCGCATGGATCAGCCAGAGATTGCGAAGGTAGATGAAAAGGCCCATGGACTGCCCGAGCACGAAGACCGGGTCCTTGCGATAGAGCGCGTAGGCAAACAGGATCAGTCCGCCGCCGACGGAGAAATACCAGAAGGCAAGCGGGATGACCGAGCGTTTCTCGCGTTCCGATGCCACCCACTGGACGATGAACCGTGCGGTGAACAGAAGCTGTCCGGCGAGGCCGAACATGACCCAGCCGAATTCGGCCATCGTTTCCACATGGAGGAATTCGAAGACTTCATTCATGGTTCGATCCTTTCCTGTGCCCTGACGCGCGCCTTCTTGGCGCGCCGCAGCAACCACATGACGCCGAAGAGATCGACCGCTCCGACAAGTCCGCGCTGCAGGTTGTTGTATTTCGATCGCCCCTCGGTACGGGGCCTGTGGGACACGTCCACATGCGCCACGTCATGGCCCGCGCCCTTGAAGAGGGCGGGCAGATAGCGGTGCATGTGATCGAAATAGGGCAGGGCGAGAAACGCGTCGCGCCGAAACGCCTTGAGCCCGCAGCCCGTGTCGCGGGTCCCGTCGCGCAGCAGGCGGCCGCGCAGCCCGTTGGCGAGGCGCGAGGCGAGCTTCTTGGACATGCTGTCCTGGCGGCCGACGCGCTGGCCGGCCACGAGGCCGATCGCAGGAGGGACGTCGGGGGCGAAGAACGGGGCATAGAGCGCGGGAAGCTCCTCGGGGGGGTTCTGTCCGTCGCCGTCGAGCGTGCACACGATCGCACCCCGCGCCGCCATGACGCCGCTGTGGACAGCCGCGCTTTGTCCGCCGCTGCGATCGTGGCGCAGAAGCCTGATGCGCGGATCCGCTGCGGACCGGCTAGCGACCTCCTGCGCCGAACTGTCCGTCGATCCGTCGTCCACGACGATCACCTCGAAGTCGGGTCCGCCCGAGCAGGCCTTGACAATCCCGTCGATGAGAGGCCCGATATTGCCGGCTTCGTTCTTCATGGGAACGACAATGGAAACTTCGGTCATGTCGAGGCATATCTCGTGAATAAGGACATTTCCGGCGCTGCGCCAAACAGGCAGGCGAAAGGAATGGTCCGAAATCCCGCACAGCCACCATGCCCCGAATACAGCCTAGCCACAGGGGCTGCAATCTCAACCGGCCGGTGCGCAGTTCCGTGACGCGTGGTATTTCGTGGCCGGCGGTCATCGTCGCCTATTTCACCTTTCATACGGTTTACCGCACGGCGCTCGGTGGCGCGCTGGGGCTCGACGAGGCCGAGATGTTCCTTGTCGCGCAGGAGTATCGCTGGGGATACGGCCCGCAATTGCCGCTTTATGCCTGGTTGCAGCACAGCCTCTTCCTTCTCACCGGCGCGTCCCTTTTCGGAATGGCGCTGCTGAAGAACGCGCTTCTTTGCGGAATTGTTCTTGGCCTTTACGGGATATTGCGGACGCGTGTGGAACCCTGGCGGGCGGGACTTGGCGCCGCGTCGCTGATCCTGCTCCCCCAGATCGGCTGGGAAAGCCAGCGATCGCTGACCCATTCCGTCCTGGTGAGCTTCTGCGCGGTGGTCAGCCTGGCGGTGCTCTGGTGGATCGCGCGGCGGCCGAGCACACCGGGTTTCCTGTGCCTGGGGCTCGCGCTCGGCGCGGGGGGGCTTGCCAAGTACAATTTCGTGCTGATGCCCGCAGCTGCGATCATGGCGATGCTGACCATGCCCGGCCTGCGCGGACGTATCGCCGATCCGAGGCTGATGCTGTCGCTGGCCATCGCCGTCGCGATCGTCGCATGGCCCTATTTGTGGATCTACGCAAATCCCGATATCGCCTTCGCGACGGCGACGAAGCTGCGGGTGCAAGAGCACCTCGATCCGATCGAGCGCATCCTGCGCGGCCTACTCGCGGTGGGGTCGGGGCTTCGCAACTTCCTGATTCTGCCCGCTGTTGTCGGCGTGCTGCTGTGGGCCTTCTGCAGGACCGGGGCTTCGGCTCCGGCGGGCGATCTGGAACGGCTCATGCGCCGGCTGATCCTGTGCGGCCTTGGTCTTCTCTATCTCGGCATCGTGCTTGCCGGCGTGACGAACTTCCGCGAGCGCTGGATGCAGCCGCTGCTGATCTTCGCGGCGCCCGTCCTTGTGCTGTGGCTGCTGCCGCGCATCACCGGCACCGGGCACAGACGTCTGGCGCAGGTGTATGCTGCGCTTGCGGCCCTCTTCGTCGTGGGGCTTCCCGTGCATTTCTACGAGGGAGACGCCGATGTCGCGGCCCCCTTCGCCACGCTTGTGCCCGAGATCGAGTCACGGTTGCCGACACCCGACACCGCCATCATCGCGCATCAGTGGCTGGCCGGGAACATCCTCTACGTCGATCCCGACCTCGATCTGATCAACGAGGCATATCCGAAGGTCCGGCCCGATCCCTCGGGCGACTATGTGCTTGTCTGGAAAGGCCCGGAGCTTGAGGAAGGGCTGCGCCGCCTGTCGGATCATTTCCCCGATCGCCCGGAGTGGTCATTGCAGGAACACGAGGTCCTGAGGGCGCCGTTCCGTTTCGACCAGGACGAGACATTCACGCTCTCTATCGCAAGGATCGTGCCGTCAGGCGGTTAATTTTCTATCTGAGATTGCAATTTCCGGATCCTGCGGTACCATGTGTCACGCGCCTTTTGTCGCGCGTTCCATTCTGCCGGGAGCGGCACGTGACATTTGATCCGCCCATTTCCAACTACTCCGATTGCTACGATCTCGTCATAGTGGGCGCCGGCGCGGCCGGTCTGAACGCTCTGGGAGCGGCGCTTGGCTATCTCGGGCCCGAGGACCGTGTCGCGCTTGTCGACCGTCGTCCCGGTCCGGGCGGCATGTGGAACTCGGTCTATGGCCACGTCCGCCTGCACCAGCCCTATCAGACGTTCACCGCCGCCGACCTGCCGTGGGAATTGCAACGTCCCCGCGGGTACCTCGCCCGCAAGCCCGAGATCCTCGAACACATGGGCCATTGCCTCGACCGCTTCCGCGACAGGGTCGGGCTTTCCGAATTCTTCGGCCAGGAACTGACCGGGTGGGAGGAAGTGATCACTGCCGAAGGCCCGAGGGTTCACGTGCACTGCGTACCCGTCGGCGAAGGCGGTACGCCGCGCCACCTCGTGACCCGGCGTCTCATCCAGGCCCAGGGCTTCGATGTGCAGGCGCTGTCTCCGCTGACGCTGTCGTCGCGTGCCGTCACCAGCACGACGCCGGAAGCCATCGAAGAGGCGGTATCGGAGGCACCAAAGGCGCCGGTGGTGATCGTCGGCGGCGGCAAGACCGCGCTCGATCTGGCGCAATCGCTTGGCGGTCGAAGCGATGTCGGGCCGATCACCATGCTGACCGGACGCGGCACGCTCTTTGCGGACCGTGAGCGGATCTTGCCCGACGGCTTGGGACGCTGGTGGCGCCGGCAACTGGTTCTCGGCTTCTTCGGCAAGATCGCGCGGCGCTTCGACGGCGACAACGAGCGCGAGGTCTTCGAGTACTTCCGCAAGCATTTCGCGATCAGCCCGGACGGGCGGGGCGAACGGTTTGTCTACGCGCTGCTATCGCAGGGCGAATGCGATGCCGTCGCGCGGGCGGTCGACAAATTCGTGCCAAATTATCTCGTGGATGTCACCGACACGCCCGAGGGGCCGATGATGCATCTGCGCACTGGCCCCGCGCGCCCGATCCGCCCGGGCACGATCTTCGTGAACTGCACCGGCCACGTGCTTCACTCCGGCAAGCCGCGAGAGCCCTTCCTGTCCGAGCATGGCGCCGTCATCACCGTCTCGCCGCGATCGGCGGTCTGCTTCCAGTCCACGCTGCCGGCCTATTTCCTGACGCATCTGATGTTCCTGGACCGTCTGCGCGACCTGCCGCTTTACGAGCTTGACCTCGAGGCGCTCTACGAACTGGACGCGAAGGCCTTTCAGATGGCCTCGATCACCCATACCTGGACCAATGTCGTGCAATGCATCGCCTGCCTCCCGTTGCCGGTGCTGATGGGATGCGGCGTCGACCTGGACCGCTGGTTTCCGCTGCCGCGCCGCGTCGCGGGGCTGGTCGACATCAAGCTGAACCAGAAACGCTATCTGGCCCATGGCCGCGCCGCGCTCGACCGGGTGCAGGCGCGGTTCGGCATCGCCTGCGGGCCGCTTCCCGCCGCCGGGCGTGCGGCGCCGCCGCGCGCCGCCGAGGCTCCCGCGGCCTGATCGGCCCGCGGCCCGCCGCGGCGCCTGCGCGAAAATTGATTATGCGATCGGCGCAAACGCTGCGATCCTGACCGCAGCGGACGTTCAGCCTGGGAGGAGCAAACCGATGCTAGATACGACAATCGAGACCCGCGTGACGCAGTTTCTCGACGATTTCGGGGCCGCGCTGGAAGCCGGCGACATTGCCCGCGTCACGGAGATGTTCAACGAGGACTGCTACTGGCGCGATCTGGTGAGCTTCACCTGGAACATCAAGACGGTGGAAGGCCGCGACGCGGTGGCCGACATGCTCAGGCACCAGCTCGCCGCGACGAGGCCCACCGGCTGGCGGATCGCCGAGGGCGAGGATCCGACCGAGGACGGCGGGGTGATCACCGCCTGGATCAGCTTCGAGACCGCCGCGGCCCGGGGCTACGGTCTGATGCGACTGAGGGATGGCCGCATCTGGACGCTGCTGACCACGATGGTAGAGCTCAAGGGTCACGAGGAGCCAAAGGGTTTCGCCCGTCCGCTCGGGGCGAAGCACGGGGCGGGCAAGAACCGCGAGAGCTGGCTCGAGGAGCGCCAGCGGGAGGAGGCAGAGCTGGGTTACAAGACCCAGCCGTATGTTGTCGTCGTGGGCGGCGGACAGGGGGGCATCGGTCTTGGCGCACGCCTGCGCCAGCTCGGCATTCCGACCATCATCGTCGAGAAGAACGACCGGCCCGGCGACAGCTGGCGCAAGCGCTACAAGTCGCTCTGCCTGCATGATCCGGTCTGGTATGATCATCTCCCCTACATAAAGTTCCCCGAGAACTGGCCGGTCTTCTCGCCCAAGGACAAGATCGGCGACTGGCTGGAGATGTATACGAAGGTCATGGAGCTGAACTACTGGACCCGCTCCACGGCGAGGTCTGCGCGGTATGATCCGGCAACCAAGGAATGGACGGTGATCGTCGACCGCGACGGCGAGGAAGTGACGCTGAAGCCGAAGCAGCTGGTCATGGCGACCGGCATGTCGGGCAAGGCGCGGATGCCGGAGTTTCCGGGCATGGACAGTTTCAGGGGGGACCAGCACCATTCCTCGCAGCACCCCGGCCCGGATGGCTACAAGGGCAAGAAGGCGGTGGTGATCGGCTCGAACAACTCGGCCCATGACATCTGCGCGGCGCTCTGGGAGAACGACGTGGACGTGACGATGGTGCAGCGGTCCTCCACCCATATCGTGCGCTCGGACACCCTTATGGATGTGGGGCTCGGCGCGCTTTATTCCGAGAAGGCGGTCAATGCCGGCGTGACCACCGAAAAGGCCGACCTGATCTTCGCCTCGCTGCCCTACGCGATCCTGCACGAATTCCAGATCCCGGCCTATGCCGAGATGAAGAAACGCGATGCGGACTTCTATGACGGGCTCGAACAGGCGGGCTTCTGGCTCGACTGGGGCGACGACGAAAGCGGGCTCTTCATGAAGTACCTGCGCCGCGGGTCCGGCTATTACATCGACATCGGTGCCAGCCAGCTGATCATCGACGGCGAGATAAAGCTGAAGCGCGGGCAGGTGAAGGAGATCGACGAGACCGGCGTCATCCTCGAGGACGGCACCCATCTCGACGCCGACCTGATCGTCTATGCCACCGGGTACAATTCGATGAACGGCTGGGTCGCGGACCTGATCGGACAGGAGGTGGCGGACAAGATCGGCAAGGTCTGGGGGCTGGGATCCGACACCACCAAGGATCCGGGCCCCTGGGTGGGCGAGCAGCGCAACATGTGGAAGCCGACCCGGCAGGAGGGGCTGTGGCTGCATGGTGGCAATCTTCACCAGTCACGGCACTACTCGCAGTTCCTCGCCCTGCAGCTCAAGGCCCGGATGGAAGGAATCGACACGCCCGTCTACGGCATACCCGAGACCTATCATCTGAGCTGACGCCTTCGCGCGCCCGCGCCTTTCGGCCCGGGCGTGCTCTCACGCGGTCGCGGGACGGGTTCGTTGACCGCCGAGCCGCCGCACCGCGAGCCAGCTTGCCCCGAGCATGATCGCGGCCGTGGCGAGGCATAGGGCAAGACCGCCAAGCTGGTAGGTGACCCCGGACAGAACGGTGCCAAGCAGGCGACCGGCCGCGTTCGACATGTAGTAGAACCCGACATCCATTGTCACGCGGCGCGCGTCGGTGAAGGCGAGGATCAGGTAGGAATGGAGCGCGGAGTTGACCGCGAACAGGGCGCCGAAGACCAGCAGCCCCGCGATCAGGCTGACCGTGAGCCAGCCGGAGGGCCCTGCGGAAAGCCACACCAGCGCCGCGAGAAGGGCGGGCAGGGCGACAAGCGCGGCGACCCAGCTCCGGGCATTCAGCGCGATGGCCCGGGGGGTCAGGGTCCGGGCGCGCAGGATCGCCGGAGCCCTGGCCTGTACGAAGCCGTAGAGAATGGTCCAGACGGCCATGAAGCTGCCGATCGTGAAGAAGGCGGTCCGGTTGCCGGCTGCGCTGCCGTCTGAGAGCACCGCGTAGAAATAGACCGGGATGCCCACGACGAACCAGACGTCGCGCGCTCCGAACAGGAACAGCCGCGCCGCGCTCAGCCAGTTGATATCGGCGTTCTTGGAAAAAACCTCGCGGAACTTCGCGTCCTTGCGCCCGGCGGGAAGGCCCGGCGGCATCCGCAGCGCGACGGCGGCGAGGATGAGCGCGAGCATCGCCGCCATGCCAAGCACCGACGGCACGAAGCCCGCCAGCGCCAGCAAGCCCGCGCCCAGAAGGAAACCCGCGCCCTTGACCGCGTTCTTGGATCCGGTCAGCAGCGCGACCCAGCGGAACAGACCGCCTTCCTCGGTCGGGGCCAGCAGCTTGACGGCGCTCTTCGAGCTCATCTTGGCGAGATCCTTCGCCACGCCCGAGGCACCCTGGACGAGCATCACGTAGATGACGGACGCGCCGACCGACCAAGCCGGATCGAGCCGGGCGAGCGCAAGCAGCGCCAGTATCTGCAGGCAAAGTCCGGCATAAAGCGTTCGGGTCAGACCGAAGCGCGCAGCGATCCAGCCTGCGCAGAGGTTGGTAACGATCCCCGCAATCTCGTAGAGCACGAAAAGCCAGGCAAGCTGCACCGGAGAGAAGCCGAGCGTGTGGAAATGCAGCAGCACGAGCATCCGCAGTGCGCCGTCCGTCAGCATGAAGGCCCAATAGGCCGCTGTCACCGCCACATAGGCGGCCAGACCCTCGGGTCGTTTCACAGCGCGGCTCCGACCATCATCGCGACATCGACAAGGCGATTGGCGTAGCCCCATTCATTGTCATACCAGGCATAGACCTTCAGTTGCGTGCCGTTCACGACCATGGTGCTGGGCCCGTCGACGATCGCGCTGCGCGGATCGTTGGTGAAATCCGACGATACCAGCGGGCGGTCCTCGAAGCCCAGGATGCCGCTCAGCGGACCTTCCGCGGCGCGCCTGAAGAGGGCGTTGACCTCCTCCGCCGTTACGGGGCGGTTCATCTCGAAGACGCAGTCGGTGAGCGAGGCGTTCAGCAGCGGAACGCGGACCGCGTGACCGTTCAGCTTTCCGGCGAGCTCGGGATAGATCAGCGTGATGGCTGTCGCCGATCCCGTCGTCGTGGGGATCAGGTTCGTGAGTGCCGAGCGCGCGCGACGCAGATCCTTCGCGGGGCGGTCGACGATGGTCTGGGTATTCGTGACATCGTGGATCGTGGTGATCGAGCCATGGCGGATGCCGATCTGCTCGTGCAGGACCTTGATCACCGGCGCAAGGCAGTTGGTGGTGCAACTCGCCGCCGTCACGATGCGATGGCGGTCCGGATCGTAGGCGGCATGGTTCACCCCATAGACGATGTTCGCCGCATCGCCATCCTTCACAGGGGCAGAGACGACGACCTTCCGGACACCGGCTGCGAAATAGGGCGCGAGATGGGCTTGCGACTTGAAGGCGCCCGTGCAGTCGATGACGACGTCAACGCCGTCCAGCGGCAGATCCTCGATCCGGCGCGCCGCATGAACCGGCAGCCGCCTGCCGTCGATGGTGATCGACCTCTCGTCGGCCGAAATGGTCGCGGGCCAGCGCCCGTGCACCGAGTCGAACTCGAGCAGGTGCGCGTGCAGCGCGGGATCCCCCACAGCGTCGTTGAGGAAGGCTATGTCTGCCCCGCGCTCGAGCAGGGGGCGCAGGGAGAGCTTTCCGATCCGGCCAAGCCCGTTGATCGCGTAGGTGGTCATGCAGCGTCTCCGGCCATCTCGCGGTTCATGCGCCCGATCCGGTCGACCTCATGTTGCAACGATGCGCGGTCCAGTGTGTCTATCGGCAAGGCCGCGAAGGCCGCGATGCGATTGCGAAGATTGCCATAGACGCTCTGGAAGGCGAGCCGTCGTTCCGCCTCGGTGCCTTGGGCCTTCACCGGGTCCGGCATGCCCCAATGGCCCGAGATGGGCTGGCCTTCCCAAGCCGGACATTCCTCGTTCGCGGCAAGGTCACAGACCGTGAAGACGAAGTCGAAACGCACGGCGTCCTTCCCGGTGTAGACCTTCAGGTTCTTCGAGCGCAGCGGTGAGATGTCATGCCCCTTCTGCCGCAGCATCTCTATTGCGACCGGGTTGAGCTCGGACCTCTCGGCGGTTCCTGCCGAAAACGCCTCGAACCGGTCACCAGCGATGTCGCGCAGGAGGGCTTCGGCGAAGATGGAGCGGGCGGAATTCCCCGTGCACAGGAACAGGACCCGGTATCTGCCGGTCGCCGGAGCGCTGCTTTCCCTGACGTCGGGCAACAGCTCGGCGCGGCCCTGAAAGGCGTCGAGAAAGAGATCGGACATGACGGCGCGCGCGCCCTCCATCGCGACGCGGTAGTAAAGCCGGACGCCCTCGCGCCGCTGCGCGATCAGACCCGCGCGCAGAAGTGCGGAGAAATACACCGACGAAGTGCTGCCCTTCAGGTCGAGGGCTTCGGCGATCTCGCCCGCCGGCACCTCGTCGGGCCAGCGTCGCAGGAGCAGCCGGTAAACCCTGAGCCGCTGCGGATGGGCCAGCGCGTCAAGGCGGTTGAGAAGCAATGATTCCATATTTCATGAATTAATGAAATATGAGATTCTCCGCAACCCTTCCTGTTCTTCCCTGCGGCGGACGTCACACAATGCCCGCCCCAAGCCAGCCCATGTAGCCGCAATATGCGGCAAGAAACCCGGCGCCGACCCAGCGCCCGATCCTTCCGCGAAGGGCCGCCAGCACAAGGACAAGCGTCGCGGCGAGCATGACCGCAAGATCGGTCACGGACACGGAATCGCGCACCGTGATCGGCGACAGGAGCGCCGTGGTGCCGAGAATGCCCAGGATGTTGAAGATGTTGCTGCCGACGATGTTGCCGAAACAGACATCGGATTGCCGCTTCCAGGTCGCCACCACCGAGGTCGCGAGTTCGGGCAGCGACGTGCCGACAGCCACGATCGACAGCCCGATGACGGCTTCGGAGATCCCGGCCGACTGGGCGAGGTCGACGGCCGCGCTTACCAGAAGGTGCGCCCCGAGGATCGTCGCCAGAATGCCTCCGAGGGCTTCCAGGATCGCGCGTCCCATCGGGGCGGGGGAGGCGGAAAACTCCGTGTCGTCGATCTGGGGGTGCGCCTCGGTCCGGAAGGCGAGGACCATGTAGCCCGCCAGCCCCGCAAGCAGAAGCAGGCCGAACAGCCGGTCGAGCATGCCCGTCGCGACCAGTCCGGCGCCAAGGACGGTGGCGGCAACCAGAAAGGCTCCGTCGCGCCGGAAGCCCTTGCGATCGACCGTCACGGGGAAGATCAGCGCGCTGAGGCCGAGGATCAGCAGGATGTTGCAGATGTTGCTGCCGACGACATTGCCCACGGCGATGCCGGGGGCGTCGCGCCAGGCAGCCTGAACGCTGGTTGCGAGCTCGGGCATGGAGGTGCCGAAGCCCACGATGGTCAGACCGATCACCAGCGGCGAGACCCTGAGGCGCAGGGCAAGCGCGACGGCCCCCTGCACTAGGAAATGACCGCCGAGAACCAGCAGCACGACACCGCCGCCGATGCCGAGAAGGGAAAGGATCATGATTGCTCCGGCAGGATCAGAGTTGATCGACGGGCGCGCCGGTTTCCGGCGCGCGTCCGGGCAGTTGCCCGGGAATGTGAATGAGCAGGGGGGCCGCGACGAAGATGCTCGAATAGGTGCCGATCACGATGCCGAAGGTGACCGCGGCGGCGAAACCGAAAAGCACCGGCCCTCCGAAGATCATGAGCGACACGGTCGCCGCGAGCGTCGTGCCCGATGTCATCAGGGTCCGGCTCAGCGTGCCGGTGATGGCCCGGTCGATTGCCGCCTCGACGCTCAGATGGCGGCACTTTCCCAGAACCTCGCGCACCCGGTCGAAGACGATGACCGTGTCGTTGATCGAATAGCCGGCGATGGCCAGCATCGCGGCGATCGATGTCAGATCGAACGACATCCCGGTCACCGAGAAGAGGCCGAGGATCAGGATGACGTCATGCAGCGTGGTCAGGAAAGCCGCGACGCCGAACTTCGCGTCGAAGCGCAGCCAGATGTAGATCCCGATGGCCGCGACTGCGGCAAGGCTGGCGGTCAGGCCGTCGCGGAAAACCTCGGCCGATACTTTCGAACCCACATGCGCCTCGCTCACGATCTTCATGTCAGGCGTGAGGACGCGTTCGACCGGGTCGGTGGCCGTATCCGCCGCCCGACCCGCCTCTGGCGGGATGCGCAGCAGGGCGGAATGGCCGTCGTCGGCAAGCTGGACGCCGGCGCCCTCGACACCCTGCGCCAGCAGCCGGGCCCTGAGCGTGCCAGCGTCGATGACGCTGTCCGAGCGGACCTCGAGGAGCGTTCCCCCTGTCATGTCCAGCCCCAGATCCAGGCCTCGCAGCGCCAGCGAAGCGCCTGTCGCGAGCAGAAGCGCGAGGGTAAAGGCGAAACCTATGAGCCGAAAGCGGGTGAAGGGCAGGCTGCCTCCCCGTTCGCGTGCAAAATGTCCTGGAAGATCCGGCTTTATTCGTGACCGCAGGTTGGCAACCATGCGACCTCTCCATACCGGGCGTGCGCAGGAAGTCCTGCGTCAGAAGCCGCCCGGCTGCTCACATGGCGCGGCGTCCCCGGCGCCGCAAGCCCCCGCCGAGACAATATTTCCATTCCGCAAGGACAGGGCGGGGTTCCGCCCGCGAACTTGCAACGTGGGGTTGGTTTGCCGCGGTCCGGGCGCCGACAGCTGGGCTGCCGCAGAGCGCGTGTCTGCGGCAGACCGGCGGCCGGGCCCCGGCGCATCCGCCGCGTCCGCCCGCTGCTAGTCCGCGATCACTTCCTGACGCTGTTCGCCCAGGCCCTCGATGCCCAGTTCGACCACGTCGCCCGCCCTGAGGTAGCGCGGCGGCTTGAATCCCATGCCGACGCCCGGAGGCGTTCCGGTCGAGATGATGTCGCCCGGTTGCAGGGACATGAATTGCGACAGGTAGGAGATGAGGAACCTCACCCCGTAGACCATGGTCCTGGTCGATCCGTCCTGAACCTTCTCGCCGTTTACCGTCAGCCACATCCCGAGGTCCTGGGGGTCGGCGACCTCGTCCTTCGTGACCAGCCAAGGACCGATCTGCCCGAAGTTGTCGCAGCTCTTGCCCTTGGTCCAGGTGCCCGAGCGCTCGATCTGGAACTCGCGCTCCGAGACGTCGTTGGTAACGGCGTAGCCTGCGACGTAATCCATCGCCTCCTCCTCGGAGACGTATTTCGCGGTCTTGCCGATGATCACGGCCAGCTCGACCTCCCAGTCGGTCTTCTGGGACTTGTGCGGAATGATGATGGGATCCGTGGGCCCGCAGATCGCCGAGGTCGCCTTCATGAAGATGACCGGCTCCGGCGGCACGTCCAGCCCGCTTTCGGCGGCGTGATCGGCGTAGTTCAGACCGATGCAGATGAATTTGCCCGTTCCGGCAACGCAGGCCCCGAGACGCGCGGCCGGATCGACGACCGGAAGCGTGTGCGGGTCGATGCCGCGAAGCTTCTCGAGGCCGGTTTCGGACAGCACATCGCCGGCGATGTCGTCTATGACGCCGGAAAGATCCCGGACGGTTCCGTCCTCGGCCCTCATGCCCGGCTTTTCCGCGCCGCGTTCCCCGTGTCGTAGAAGTTTCATGTCGTCTCCTCAGATATTGGCCCAGCCGCCGTCGATGACGTGGGCGACGCCGGTGGTGTAGGCGCTCTCGTCCGATGCGAGATAGACGACGAGCGCGGCGATTTCCTCGGGCTTGCCGATGCGTCCGATGGGCTGGCGCGCGACGAAGGCGCTGCGGGCCGCCTCGTAGTCGCCGGTGGCCTTCAGCCGTTCCTCGAGCGAGGGGCTTTCGACGGTGCCGGGGCAGATGCAGTTGGCGCGAACGCCTTTCTGGACGAAGTCGGCGGCGATGGATTTGGTCAGCCCGATCACGCCCGCCTTGCTCGCGCCGTAGACGAAGCGCCCGGGGGCGGCGAGGATGGAGGAGGCCACCGAGGACATGTTGATGATCGAGCCGCCGCCGCTTGCGATCATCGCGGGCAGGAAGGCCCGGCACATGCGGTACATGGCGGTCATGTTGAGGTCGAGCGAGAAGGCCCACTGATCCTCGTCGCACTCGAGGATGGTCCCGCCCGCGACGAAACCCGCGCAGTTGAACAGCACGTCGACCGCGCCGATATCCGCCGCCAAGGCCGCGACCGCGTCCCGGTCGCGCACGTCCAGAAGGCGGGTTTCGGCCACATCCGGCGCCAGAGCGGCCAGCGTATCGGCGTTGATGTCGGTCGCGATCACCTGCGCGCCCTCGCGCGCCATGGCCCGCGCGGAGGCAAGGCCGATACCCTGTCCCGCAGCCGTCACCAGCGCCGTCTTGCCCGCAAGCCTTCCCGTCATGGCGTTCTCCATCCCCTGTCCGCTGGCCGTCGGCAAACCGAAGCGGCCCGACCACCCCTCCCGAAGCGCCCACGGAACATTCGCCGGGACAGGGACACAGTCAAGGGCCTGTGCCGAAAACCTGTTTTAACGGGCCGGCTCTTCGAATAGGTTCAAGACGGACCGGGCGCTTGCCCGGGAGCCGCGAGTTGTCACATAACCTTCTGGACCAATCCAGCGGAAGAGCCAGAGATGACCGGATACCCCGTAGACATGACAGTGCATCCCGAGGTTTCGGCCTTTTTCGACAGCGAATCGAATACCATCAGCTATGTCGTGAAGGATCCCGGTTCCTCTGCCTGCGCGGTGGTCGACTCGGTGATGGACATCGACTACGCCGCCGGACGCATCACCTATGACCATGCCGACGCGATGATCGCCGAGATCGAGGGCAGGGGGCTGACGCTCGAATGGATCATCGAAACGCATGTCCATGCGGACCACCTTTCTGCCGCGCCCTATATTCAGGAAAAGCTTGGTGGCAAGATCGGTATCGGGGCGAAGATCCAGCTTGTGCAGGACACCTTCGGGAAGATCTTCAACGAGGGTACCGAGTTCCAGCGCGACGGCTCGCAGTTCGACCGGCTCTTCGAGGATGGCGACCGCTATCGGATCGGGGGGATGGAGTGTCTTGCCATCGCGACCCCCGGCCATACGCCCGCCTGCATGACCCATGTGATGGGCGACGCGGCCTTCGTGGGCGATACGCTTTTCATGCCCGATGGCGGCTCGGCGCGGGCGGATTTTCCCGGCGGAGACGCCGGCGAGCTCTACGATTCCATCCAGAAGGTGCTGAGCCTTCCCGACGAGATGCGGCTGTTCATGTGTCACGACTACGGACCGAACGGGCGCGATATCCGCTGGGAGACGACCGTGGGCGAGGAGAAGGCCCACAACATACATGTCGGCGGGGGCAAGGGCCGCGACGAATTCATCAGGTTCCGCACCGAGCGCGACAAGACGCTGAAGATGCCGCGGCTCATCATTCCCTCGCTGCAGGTTAACATGCGCGCAGGCTCGGTGCCGCGCGACAAGGACGGAAACGCGGTGCTGAAGGTGCCGCTCAACGGATTGTAGGGGCCGCAAGGCCGAGGTGGAGAAGCCGATGACCAACGACATACGAAAGTTGCAGGTGCAGGGGGTGCATCACATCACGCTCGTGGGCGCGGACCGGCAGACATCTATCGACTTCTGGGAGGGCGTGTTGGGGATGCCGTTCATCTTCGACCAGCCGAACCTCGACAATCCGGGTGAGGGGCATATCTACTTCGACCCCGGCGACGGGCGGCTAATCACCATCTTCACCGACGAATCCCGCAAACCCGACCCCAAGCGGACCTCCACCGAGATCGGAGCCGTCCATCACCTCGCGTTCTCGGTCAGCCAGGCGACCTTCCGGCAGGCGGTGGAGCGGCTCGACGCGCGCGGGATCCACCATTCGGGACCCAAGGACCGGGGCTTCATGGATTCGATCTATTTCAAGGATCCCATGGGCTTGCTGATCGAACTTGCCTCCTACCGCTTCGAGCCTCCCGAGGGGTGCCGCCATGCAGATGTGATGATCGAGGCGCATCGCATTCGGGTAGAGCGGGGCGACTACAACATCGGTGAAGTGCATCTGGCCGATGCCATCGAACTGCTCGTTGCACGTCGCCACGGATCCCTTTCCGAGGACCGTTCGCCGAAAAACCCCTTCTAGACAAGCTGCTCCCTGGCCCGGCGAACTTTCACGATGAAGGGTGACAGTGCTGCCATGCATGGCCGCGTGTCGATTGCCGCCCAGCTTGCGGTAACGCCACATGGTTCCGCCCTGCTTGTCAGAAACCATGCCTCTGGCCGGACTCGCTACGCATAAGGGCCATTCGCTACGACGACCGCGAGCGTCCGCTTAGCGGACTTTATTGCCGTTCACCAGATCCGACCTAACGGCTCCTCCCAGGCCGAAGCGGACATGGTGACATGACCCGTGAAGCGGGAACTTCACCATAGATTTTCAGGAACGAAATTTAGGCATCGAGCCCACCTACGATAGCCACGCAGTGGAGTGCTAGAACGTTAAATCGAACAGCTCGCCTAAAACTCCTTCGACAAGAGCGCGATAGTCAGCAAGTTCCGCATCCGTAATTTGGAGGGTTGCGCGCTCGTGAACCAACTTGTTTCGACGGTCATAGTAATGTCGAACTTTGTCCCAATCTGGTTCAGAAACAGAAAGGTGCGGCTTCACAGTATTTATAACCTCATGCCTTCTCTTAAATAATTCCAATAGCTTCGCGTCATTGAACTTATCAGGACGAAACAAGTCGGCGCGATGAACTATGAACTCCTTAAGGGCAATCTCCAGGTTACTGTCAAGAATCACCAAAGAGATACGGTTTTTAGTTTGCAGACGTTTCCTAGATATTGTGTCTACAACGCCCATGGATTCCACCAAACCGAGTGTCCATGGTCTTTTTAGGATTACTTTAGAATTCTTGTCTAGGATCAAGTCTGGATAGGCTTTCTTTCTGCCCCTTGGAAGCGGTAAATCCACAACTCGCTTTCCAGTTCTATCATCAGCAAGGCTTACCTGTTCGACTTCTCCGGAAGTGTGTGAAAACACCTTTTCTTCTCGCACATTTTTCAGGCGCCGAGATACTTTGGTAAAATAGCTGGTGAGCGCGACGACTCTTTGTCTGACTTGAAGGAATGTTGGATGGCTCCAGTTGATACCACTTTTGCTGGAAGTCCAGGGCATTAATTCTGGCGGACCCGACATTTCTACGATGACCCTGGCCAATGATGCATCAGGGTGCGGCACACCAGCCTCGCCTTTATAAAAACCCACTTCGTATGACTTTTCGTGGGCGACGATCAAACGATCGTTACAGTAGATGTACACTCCATAGTTTTCCTCGACTGGATCGCGGTCGCGAATGAGGCCGGCAGAGATTGTAATTCCAACTTCTTCCTCGTCACTTGGCCGGATACTGAACTGCGAGCGTTTCGGCCGATGTTCAGGAGGGTAAGCCCAGACGTCGAATTTAGTCTGCCCAATTTCGTCACCATTCACCGAAATTTTGCATCCCAACTCGATGAAATTGGCATAAACCTCCGCGATCCGCTGCTTTAATGCCTTCACATCTTGGTGCGAGAAGCCTTGCCTCAGACTGGTAATAGCAACATTCGTCGTTCCTTGGTCAATATTTTCTATTGGCTCGACTTCGACCTCCCAAGTATCTTTGGCCAGCCAGTCGTCGGAAAGCACGAAGCGAAATGATGCTTGATCCAAATGGCGGGTGGAAATTTCAACTCTTTGCCCAAGGGCGATCCCGGCTCTTTTGCCTCCTACACCAAAATTGCCAATGTATTGGCGACTAGAGTCGTCACGAGACGCGCCAGGTGAAATCAATAATTGTATTTGGTCAGGAGGGACGCCGCCCGCATTGTCTCTCACAGTGATTAGTTGGCGATCGACGTTGAGAAATAGCCTAACGTGCAATTCAACAGCGCGGTCCAAAGAGGTCCAATGGTCGATCGCATTATCGACTAACTCACATATCGATGTCTGAAGGCCATAGTCAGCAATAATCGATCTGAAAATCCGTTTTTGTGGAGTACCATCCACAAAAAATGCAGTACCTGACAAGCAAAACCTCCATCATTAGCTCTGGCTCTCATCAAACCATCGTACACGCCGAAACAGAGTTTGTCATGCTGTTTCAGTTTGCTTATTTGGAAGGTTCCAAATTGAGGTTTTCAAGGCAGTCTTGGAGCTTGGCATGTTAGCTTTACTAGGGAAACCAAGGTCAACGTTTTGACAGCGCAATCTGTCTATGCGATTCTGGACGAATTCGGCCCGGTTCAATCGATGTACTTAGCAAAGTCCGCTTGCTGCGCAAAGCTGCCGCTCGTTAACAGCGCAGCATCTGGTAGAATGGGCTCCTTCCGGCCGTTCGCTGTGCTGCCTGAATAGCAGCTTCGGGCACCTCCGAGTGCGACGCGGCTCACGAGAGGCAGGCCTTTCCGACGAGAGGAGCAATCCCGCTCCGCACGGAGAATGGACTCCTCTGGTTCTGGGACGATTTTGTTCACCCGGTGGGCGGGTCCTTGTGAACCTTGCCGCCCCTGTTCTGGCAGCCAAACTTTCGGACTGCTTCCATAATCCCGTTGCGATACTATTTGTTAACGGTTCCCGCCATCGCGAGAAGATGGCCGGGTTTGACGGGTGGCAGCGGGAAGAGACATGGCAGAGAACGGCACGAGGATCACGGCGGACGAGGCCAAGGGCCTGCGGACGGCAAAGGAGCTCGAGGGGCATCTGGCCTGGCTCGACAGTTTTACCCCGGCAGCGCTCGGGGTCCTGGCCACGGCCTCGGGGATCTACACCTATCTCGGCGTTTCCTCGCTGCTCGAGGACAACGGCGCGATCAGCTTCTTCGCGGCGCTTGCCTATTCGATCGCCGTCTCGGTCGGGATCTTCGTTTTCTGGAGCTACATGCTGCGCCTGCTGCCCTCGATGCGGACGGCCTCGGGCTTCATCGGTCTGACCCTGGCCACGTTCGCGGGGTCGCTCGCGATCATCGCCATGTCGAGCTGGCTCAATGCCGCGGCGCTGGCGGGCTCCGCGGCGGTCGAGCAGCATCTCGAAAACACGGTGCGCGACTACCAGAGCGCACTGGAGCAGGCCCATGACATCGCGCTCAGTGGCCAGTCGCTGTCGCGGGAAGTCGAGCGCGCGCGACAGAGCTTCCAGGATCTCGCCAATCAGGAGCAGGAAGGCAATCTTTCCGGTGCCGCCGGGCGGGGCAGCGTCTTCCGGGTCCTGACGCAGAAGTCCGAAGAGTTGCGCAATCTGGAGGAGCAGATCGCCGCCCAGGAAGAGCCGATCATCACCGCCTTCGCCGAGGGCAACCGCATCCTTGCCCGAATGCGCGAGCTTACCGTGGGCACCGGGCCCGTGGACACGCGCTCGGTGCTTTTCTCCGAGGAAAGCGTGAAGCTCGCAGGGGTGATTTCCCAGCTCAACCAGTATTCCGTCGCCACGCTGGTCTCGCGCGCGGCGGATGATCTGTCGGCGTCCATCGTGCTGCCGGAACTCGACGGGCGCACGCTCGAGGTTCAGGGCGCGCAGTCGGCGACCATCGATTCGGTCGTCGCCGCGCTGCAGTACCGGAGCCAGACGCTGAAATCGGCGGCCGAGGAAGTCCGCGAACTGCCGCCCCCCGCCGAAACGGCCTACAACCCGATTTCGCGGGCCGATGCGGTGATCCGCTACGCCGGGAATTTCGTGCCGTCCTGGGCGGGCGCCATCGCCATCGACCTGCTGCCCGCCGTGCTCGTCTTCACACTGGCCGTCACGCAGGCCTCGATCCGCCGGGGGCGCGACGGGCTGAACATCGAGGACACGCTTACCCTGGCCGACCTCAAGGCCGCGATGGCCGCGATGCGCGATGTCGAGGCGACAATGGGCGTGGCGGACGCCGCCATGCTGCGCCGCGCCGAGGATGCCGTCTCCGATCCCCCGCCCAGACCCAAACCCGTGCCCCCGGGAGACGCGGCATGAGCGACGGCACCGCGGAAGGTGCCTCTGGCGGCGGGGCCGTCCGCAAGGGCGTTCGGCTGACGCTCTGGGTACAGGTCGTGCTGGCGCTCCTGCTGGTGCTGTCACAGCTTCCCGACGGCCTGTTTCGCGGCGGTTTCGACCGGTTGTCGCTGCCCAGCGGGCCGGTCAGTCCGGGCGATCAGCAGCGACGGTTCCGCGAGGACGACGCGCGTCCCGAGTACCTCCAGCGCGAAGGGACGCCGGCCTTGCCGCCGACCGAGGACATGCCGTCGAGCCTCGATTTCAGCCTTCACGATGTCGAGGGTAGGGGCAGGGTGCTGCGCCTGATGGGGCGCATCCACGCCGGCGATACCGGGCGCTTCGCCGACTATCTCGAGACGCTCCAGACGCCGCCGGATCTGGTCGCGCTCAACAGCCCCGGTGGATCCGTGCAGGAGGCGCTCGAACTCGGGCGGATGATACGTGAAAGGGAACTGGATACGGGGGTCCTGTCGGGCTCGATCTGCGCGTCGGCCTGTCCCTACGTCCTGGCGAGCGGCGTGGCGCGCATCGTTTCGCGTGGCGCGGCGGTGGGGATGCACCAGCATTTCTACGACGCCGAACCGCTTCTGCCGGTGTTCATGGTCGTCGAGAACATCCAGCGCGGGCAGGGGCGGACGATGGATCACCTCATCGACATGGGAGTCGACCCGGCCCTGATGCGCTATTCCCTCAACACGCCGCCCGAAGCGATCTACGTGCTGATCGAGGCCGAACTGACGCAAACCCGTCTGGCCACCGAGATGATCGACTGAGCGGGCGGCGCGACGGTGCTAGGCGTGCAGCACGAAGCTGCGCATGGAGACCGAACCAAGGTCGATGCCTTCGTTCATGAACAGCAGGGTATCGCCTGCATCGGACGCACCGGCCACACTCAGCGCCGGCAGGTAGTGATCGACGCTGGGATGGGCGATGCCCAGCAGCGAACCCCAGCCTTCCCGGTCGGCGAGGGCGGCGAGGTCGCGCGCCTCGAGCCTTTCGGCGAAGCGGCTGTCGAATTCCTCGGCCCAGTCGAGCGCCGCGCCGCCCGCACGCATCCGCCGCAGATTGTGCACGATGTTGCCGGATCCCAGGATCAGGACGCCGCGATCCCGGAGTTCGGACAGCGCCCGGCCGATCCCGAGATGCCAGTCGAGGTCCTTGTCCATGTCGATGGAAAGCTGGAACACCGGCACGTCGGCCTCGGGGTAGAGCTTGACCAGCACGCCCCAGGCGCCATGGTCGAGCCCCCAGCTTTCGTCGCCCTCCACATGGTGGCTGGCCAGCAGGCTCGCCACCTCGCGCGCGAGGTGCGGGGCGCCGCGAGCGGGATATTGCGCGGCGTAAAGCTGGGGCGGGAAGTTGTGGAAGTCATGTATCGTGCGCGGCAGGGCCGAGACATCCACAAGCGTCGTGCCCCGCGTCATCCAGTGGGCCGAGATGACGAGAATCGCCTGCGGGCGTGGCAGATTGCGCCCGAGCTCGGCCCAGCTTCGCGAATAGGCGTTGTCCTCGATGGCGTTCATCGGGCTGCCGTGGCCCAGAAAGACCAGCGGCATCCGGTCCGACCGCGTGAGGCTGTCCTTCAGGGTCTTCAGCGATCCGGCGATGGTCATGGCTTCCCGCTCCTTGGCATGGCTTCAATATGGGGCCCGCCGGACCGCCTGGGAAGGCAGGATCGGCCGCTCGGGCGTCCATGCACGAAGAGGGGGTGTGCGCCTGCGAAGAGGTCCGCACGTGCCGAGTTCCGCGAAAGGCCGGGCGGCGCTATGGTGGGGAAACGCAATCTTCAGGAGGATCGAGCATGTGCGCCCAGACCGCCCCCGTCTGCGACTTCGACCGGCCCGCGCCGGATTTCTCGCTGCCCGCCACCGATGGCCGCACCTACGGCCTGGGCGACATCAGTGGCGAGAAGGGCACCGTCGTGATGTTCATCTGCAACCACTGCCCCTATGTGCTGGGCGCGCTGGACCGGATCGTCGCCGATGCGCAGGCCCTGCAGGCCATGGGCATCGGGGTCGCGGCCATCTGTTCGAACGACGCGCGGGCCTATCCTGCGGACAGCTTCGAGAATATGAAGCGACTGGCGGAGGAGAGCGGCTTGCCCTTCCCCTACCTGCATGACGAAAGCCAGTCCGTGGCCCGCGCCTACGATGCCGCCTGCACGCCGGATTTCTTCGGCTACAACGCGGCGGGCGGTCTGCAATATCACGGCAGGCTCGATGCCTCGGGTCGCAATCCCGCGCCCGAAGATGCCCCGCGCGAGCTTTTGGATGCGATGGCACAGGTGGCGCGGACGGGCCGGGGACCCGAGGCACAGATCCGCTCCATCGGCTGCTCGATCAAGTGGAAAGGCTCGGCGCGGGTCAGGCGGTTTCCGTCGTCGTGAGCAGGGCTTCGCGCAGCGCGGCCTCGTCGAGCGGCGTTCCCGAGAACTCCTTCCAGGCGTGGACACCCTGCCAGAAGAAAAGCTCCCAGCCCGAGACGACGGAAAGTCCATGACGCGCGGCATCGCCGAGAAATTGCGTATCGCTGGGCGTATAGACCGCATCGAAGGCCCATTGCGCGCCCGCGAGTGCCACAGCGTCGATGGGTGTGCCGCCATGGCCGACCATACCGACCGGGGTGCAGTTGATCACGCCGTCGACGCCGTGGGCGGCGGCTTCCGGCACCTCCGCCAGGATCACCCCGGCGTCCCCCGAGACGGCGCGGATCGCTTCGGCCAGTGACGCCGCCTGTGCGCTGTCGCGATCCACGAGGCGGATCCGGGTCGCGCCAAGCCCCACCAGGGCGAAGGCCACGGCGCGTCCGACGCCGCCGCAGCCGATAATGAGGACGCTGCCGGGCGGGGTTTCGCCTCTCACGGCGCGATAGGCCGACTGAAAGCCGGTGAAGTCGGTGTTGTGGCCGACCGGTCCGCCGGGCTCGAAGAGCACGGTATTGACCGCACCCATGGCCCGCACGAGCGGATCCTCGATGCGCACCATTTTCGCCGCCACTTCCTTGTAGGGGTAGGTGATGTTGACCCCGCGATACCCTTCGGGGGCGCAGCTGTCGAAGACCGTCCGGAAATCCTGATCCCGCGCCCGCGGCACCAGCCGGTCGTAGCGCACCTCGATGCCGCTCTGACGCCCGGCCAGCCGATGCAGCAGCGGCGCGCGCGATTGTGCGATGTTGTCCCCTATCAGGCCGAGGATCAGCCTGTCTTCGGCCGTCATGTCAGGTCTTTCCGCTTGCGCCCTTCATGCATCGCGACAGGCAAGACCAGATGCGGCGGCCTCGGTCAAGGCACGAGCGCGGCGATGCTCGCCCGGTCCGGAAAGCAGGTTTCGGCCCGCCCGTTGGCCGCCTGCCAGCGCCCGATCGAGCGGCGGGTCCGGAAGCCCGGCAGGCCGTCCGCGCCGCCGACGTCATGGCCCAGAGCCTCGAGCCCGCGCTGGAGGCGGGCTATGTCGGAGCGGTAGAGATCGTCTATGGGCTGCCATTGGGCCGCGAAGGCCTTCGAACCGAAGGCGATCCGGTCGCCCACATGGCCAACGAACAGCGCATAGAGGTCGGAGGTGTTGTACTCCTTCAGCACGTAGAAATTCGGCGTGACGACAAAGGCCGGCCCGAGCCGGCCGGCCGGCATCATCAGGTAACCTTCCGCTGCGCGTTCATGGGCAGGAAAGTCGCGACCTCCCGTCCGGCGGATCCCCATCGCCTCCCAGTCCGAGATGGCCCGGCCCTGATCGGGGCCCTCGAGGGCGCAGGAGACGTCCGGCGGCACGATGACCTCGAAGCCCCAGTCCCGTCCCGCCACCCAGCCGTGGCGGTCGAGGTAGGTCGCGATCGAGGCGATCGTGTCGGCATCCGAGCGCCAGATGTCCGCGCGCCCGTCGCCATCGCCGTCCGTCGCATATGCAAGGAAGTTCGAGGGCATGAACTGCGGCTGCCCCAGTGCACCCGCCTGGCTGCTTTTCATCAGGGCCTCGGGGATGTGGCGCGCCTCGGCGATCTGCAGCGCCGCGACCAGTTCGCCGGCGAAATAGTCCCGGCGAAGCCCCATGAATCCACGTGTGGCCAGAACCCGGAAGACGTCATGCGCGATGGCGGCCCTTCCGTATGCGCTTTCCCGGCCCCAGATTCCGAGAACGATATGTCCCGGCACGCCGGAGCTGCGCTCGGTCTCTGCCAGCAGGGCGGCGTGGCGCGTGGCCATCCTGCGACCCTCCGAGGCTGCTGCTTCGACGATGCCCGGCGCGAAATAGGCTGCCGGAGCGCCGAACTCCGCCTGCCGCTGCCGGCGCGGCGCGTCGGGGTCGCTGCCGGGCGGCATGAGGCCGGGCAGGTCCCAGTCAAGCGTGACGCTCTCGAAGGCGCCGTCGAAGATGCTTCGCGACACCCCGGCGGCCTCGGCAGCGGGCCGGACGTCCGTTTCGAGCCATGTCCGGAACTGCGCCTCGACCTCCGCCCGGCTCTGGGCGTTTGCGGCGGAACACAGGACGGTTGCCACCAGGACAGAAAGCAAGCGCGCGTACATCATTGACGGGCCGGATCCGTCGCAGGACCGCCTGGGGCTATTTCGGGAAGAGAAGCGTCACGAAGGCGCGCAGGCCCAGTCCCTCGGGTCCGCCCGGAGGGCTGTCGGCCCACCAGCGCAGGCCTCCGCCGACGCTGATCGGCTGATTGCCCGCAGTCAGCAGTTTCGAGACCGACAGGTTGATGGGCACCGACCATTCCTCCGCCTTCCAATCGTAGCTCGCCTCCGTGTTGAGTGCCGTCGTCCATGCCGTGGCAGTCGTATAGGAAACGAAGGGCTGCAGGAAGGTGCTGGAGAAATCGGCGCGGTCGTCATCGCCGGCCACCGACCAGAGATGGTTGGCCAGAACGCCGTAGGTCCAGGGGCCGCCCTGCCTGAGCGCGACCGCCGTGGGGCCGATCCCCCATTTCTCGGACCCGAGTGTGTCCTCGGTGGCGGTGGGCAGCGAAAAGACCGGGCCGACGCCCCAGATCAGACCGGAAGGACCGGCTTGCTTGGGCGAGAAGAAGAGGCTCGCCACCGTGTCGCCAAGCCCGTCGTCCGAACCGGAATCGCCGAAGACATCGTTCTGGCTTATCACCGGCAGGATGACGCGGACGATCATGTTCCAGTCGTCGCTGATCGAGATCGGGATCACCGGCTGGATGTTCAGCAGGTAGCGATGGCCGTCGTCTGGCCCGAAGCCCTCGTCGTAGTTGAGCTGGAAGGGCACGCTGATCAGCGAGGCGATCGGGTTGCTGAGTTTCTTGGCCAGCTCCTGGGAATCGCTCTGCGCCAGCGCCACGTTCCACCAAAGGGATGCGAGGGCACATGCCGTGGCAACCCGTTGCGCAAGTGGTGTCATGCGACGATCCTCCCTTGGCCGAAGCCCCGATGCGGCGCGGCTCGTGGGCCAGGCCGGCCCTTGTAGGCGGCGCGGCAGATTCCCCTCGATACAACCCTAAGGCTGTGTCGTCCTCATTCATAGCGTAAACCGAACGCCGACCGGGCATCTTCGGTCCCGGCTCTTACAGGGCGTCGCTGCCTGCCGGTCGGGTTCGGACATTCCCGGGCTTGGGTCTCGCCTTTCGCTGTGCTATCGGCTGCCCGATGGCGACATGGGCGGACCTGGACAAAGAGCTGGAAAAGTGGCGGGCCTGCGGTCGAAGGCCCGGATTCTGGTGGCGTGACGACGATCTGACAGGGCCGACGCCAGCGCTCGACCGGCTTCTTGGCATCGCCGGCAGGCGCCGGGTGCCGCTTCACCTGGCGGTCATCCCGGCCCGTATCGCGCCCGATCTCGCAAGGCGTCTCGCGTCCGAGCCGGAGGCGTGGGTCATGCAGCACGGCCTGGCGCATATCAATCACGAGCCGAAAGGCCGGGGCGCGTCCGAGGTCGGCGAGTCCCGCTCAGTCTCGCAGAAGTTGCAGGATCTGCGCAGCGGGTGGGCCAGGCTCTTGGCCGCGCGGCTGCCCCGGACCTTGCCCGCTTTCGCGGCGCCGTGGAATCGCATCTCCGACGACGCGGTGGCCGTGATGCCCGACGTCGGCTACCGCATCCTGTCGACGAGCCATGCACGGCAGCAGGCATTCGCCGCCCCGGGCCTGCGGCAGGTGAACATCCATCTCGACCCGACCCGGTGGAAGGGCGGTGCGGCATTCCGCGGCGAGGAGCGGTCTCTGGAAATTCTGGTCACGCATCTGCGGCAGCGCCGCACGGGCGAGGTCGACGCCGATGAACCCACGGGGTTGCTGACCCACCACCTGCAGACCGACGAGCCGACCTGGAACTTCGTCGAAGCGCTGATCGACAGGCTGACCCATGCCGAAGCGGGCCGCTGGGAGCGGCTCGACGACATGATCCCGGCAGAGGTGGCCTGAGCGTGGTCGATGTCCGCTTTGCGCGTCCGGAGGAACGCGAGGCAGTCGCGGCGTTCATGCAAGAGGTCTTTCCCCGCGCGAAATGGTCCATCGACGGATGGCGCAGGCTGCTGTCTGGACGCTGGAGCGGGCCGGAGGGACCCTATGCCATCCTCGCCTGCGACGGGGCGAGGATCGCGGGGGTGCTGGGGATCGTGAGCGCCACGCGTCCGAGCGCCACCGGCGACAGGAAGACCGCGAACATGACCTCCTGGTACGTGCTCAAACCCTATCGGGGGCAGGGGCTGGGCCATCGGATGATCGCGCTTGCCTGTTCGGATCCCGCCGTGACGGTGACGAACTTCACCTCCTCGGCCAACGCGGTCGACGTGGTGCAAAGTGCCGGCCTGTCGGTGCTCGACCGCGAGCGCTTCATATGGCGTCCGCGTGCAACGGCGCGGCCCCTTCCTGTCAGGGACGCGCCCGCCGGGGACGGTCTGCCGCCCCGAAGCATGCGCATCCTGGAAGACCACCGGGGACTCGGGCTCGCGCCCCATGTGGTCGAGACGCCCGATGGGCCCTGCCTGCTGCTGATCTCGCGCCAGAGACGCTCTGACGCGTACGAAAGCTGGGAGGTCTGCCACCTGAGCGATCGCGCGATCTTTGCCGCCCACGACAGGGCGATTGCGGACAGCCTGCTGCCCGGCTCCGGTGCGGTGCTGTCCTGCGACAGCCGTCTTGTAGACGGAGCCGCTGAGATGGACGCAGTCGAGGCGCTTTCGGTGCCGAGGTTCTATTCGACGGGCGCGATGGCGCCCGCCGAGGTCGATCCGCTTTACTCCGAGGTGGTGCTGTTGAACATGAAGCTCGCCTGATCCCGCGCCGTCTGGCCCCTTGGCTTCCCCTACGCTGTTCAATGCCCCAGCAAAGCGACGCCCAGCAGGACGAACATGGCGATGAATGCCGTCTCGGCCACGATCAGCAGGATGGCCTGTCCTCCCACCTCGAGGATGCGCTTGAGCGAGGTTTTCATCCCGACCGCTGCGATCGAGATCAGGAGCGCCCAGCGGCTGAGCGATGACAGGGCCGATACAAGGACGTCCGGGATCAGTCCGAGCGAGTTCAGCAGCGCGAAGAACAGGAAGCCGACCACGAAGAACGGCAGGATCGGCGGGCGCGTGCCGGTCTCGGCGCCTTGCGCGTTGCGCCGGGCGAGGATCGAGATCACAAGCACGACAGGGGCGAGCATCGCTACGCGGATCAGCTTGACCAGCGTGGCCACCTCGCCGGTTTCGTCCGACACGGAAAATCCCGCGCCGACGACCTGAGCGACATCGTGGATCGTGCCGCCGAGGAACACGCCGGATACTTCGTCGCTGAAGTCGAAGAGCTCGGTCAGGATCGGATAGGCGATCATCGCGAGCGTCGACAGTACGGTGACCGACAGCACCGTGAAGATCAGGTTGCGCTCGGAGTGCTCGTTCTTCGGCAGGACGGCCGAGATCGCCATCGCCGCCGACGCGCCGCAGATCGCCACCGATCCGCCCGTCAGCAGGCCGAACCGCCAGCCCCGGCCCAGCACCTTCGCTGCCAGCAGGCCGAAGAGGATCGTCAGGATCACCGCCGCCACCACGACGGCGATAAGCTGCGGGCCGAGCGCGACGATCAGTTCGACAGAAATCCGCGCGCCCAGCAGCGCCACCCCGGTCCGCAAAACGGTGCGGGCCGTGAATTCGATGCCTTCCCTGCAGGCGCCTTCCTCGGACAGGAAATGAAATGCGATTCCCAGCAGCAGCGCCATGAGCATGGCCGGTGCGCCGTAGTGTTCCGAGAGGAATTGTGCCGCCACGGCGACCACGGCGGAAACCAGAAAGCCCTGACCGTTGGCACGCAGGAACGCTCCGATTCCGGCGATCGATTGTCTTGAGGCCTCGGTCGCCTGCATCGTTTCAACACCTTTCACTCCTGCACGCCGCCGGTCATTGTACCGCCGGTCGTCGTTTCCCCGGGCGCATTGCCCTCGACGGGAACAGCGCTGTGGCGGGCGCCACGCCTGAAGGGACATCCGGCCACGATCCGGACCCGCCACGCAGTCGCCCGAGTTGCGTCCGTCCGCCCGCGGCTGGCCCCCTCTGTGACGCACGGCTGAATGCGCGTCCATGGTCGAAAGCCAAAAGGTCGCCGCCTTGCGACCGAGTGGCCATCATCTGCCCGGACGGTTCCAGGCCGCCGTCGATGCCTGCCCGATGATGCCGTCGCGCCTGTCGGTCCGGAGTTCCTGCGGCGCCGAGGACCTGCTGCTTCGCCTTCCTCGGGGCGATCATTGCCGGGTTGGGGAGGATGGCTTCGCGGCGCGCTCAGACGCGGTCCTCGAGGATCATGTCGCTGGCTTTTTCCCCGATCATGATGGCGGGAGCGTTCGTATTGCCGCTGACGATCTCGGGCATGATCGAGCAGTCCGCGACCCGCAGCCCCCGGACCCCGTGCACCCTGAGCCGCGCATCGACCACCGATCCGGGGCCCTGGCCCATCCGGCAGGTTCCGGTCGGATGATAGATCGACGAACTGTTGGAGCGCACCCAGTCAAGCGTCCCCTCGTAATCGTCAATGTCAAGATCCGGTCCCGGACGGAACTCCTCGGCGATCTTGGATCTCAGCGGCTTTTCCCGGCCGATCCGGCGCGCGATCTTCACGCCCTCGACGATTGTCCGGCAGTCGAGCTCGGAGGACAGGTAATTGGGCCGGATCTTCGGATAGCGCCGCGGGTCCTTGCCGCTCAGAACGATCTCGCCCCGGCTTTCGGGGCGCAGCTGGCAGACCGACATGGTGAAGGCCGAAAACGGATGCACCCCGGCGCCCGGGCTGTCCGCGGACCACGGCTGCACGTGGAACTGGATGTCGGGCGTTGCGACGTGGGGGCCGGTCTTCATGAAGCCGACCGCGAGACTTGCGGCCATCGTCATGGGGCCCGACCGGAAAAGCAGGTATTTCGCCGCAATCCGCGCCTGATTGACATAAGAGCGGACCTCGTCGTTGAGGGTCGGCTCGTTGCATTTGAAGACCAGCCGGGCCTGCAGGTGGTCCTGCAGGTTCTTGCCCACGGCGGGCATGTCGCGGATCACTTCGATATCGTGGTCGCCCAAGTGACGGGCCGGGCCGATCCCCGACAGCATAAGGATCTGCGGCGATCCGATCGCGCCCGACGACAATACAACCTCCCGGTTGCAGCCGATCGTCTTTTCGTGCCCGCCCCCGTCCAAATAGCTGACACCGGTCGCGCGCCCGTCCTTGATGATCACGCGGCTGACCTGCGCGCCGGTGATGATGGTCAGGTTCGCTCGTTTGCGCACGGGGTTGAGGAAGGCCACCGCGGCGCTGCAGCGGCGGCCGTTGCGGGTGGTCAGCTGAAAATAGCCCACGCCCTCCTGCGTCTCGCCGTTGTAATCGGGGTTGTAGGGGTAGCCCGCATTCTGTGCCGCCGCCACCCAGGCATCGCAGATCGGGCGCTGAAGCCGCATGTTCGACACCGAAAGCTCCCCGCCGGTGCCATGGAAGTCGTCCGCCCCGCGCTCCTGATCCTCGGAGCGCTTGAAAAGCGGCAGGACGTCTTCCCAGCCCCAACCCTCGTTGCCCATCTGACGCCAGCGCTCGTAATCCTCTTTCTGACCCCGGACATAGAGGAGGCCGTTCAGCGACGAGGATCCGCCCAGCACCTTGCCGCGCGGCCAGTCGATGGACCGGCCATTCAACCCCTCGTCGGCCTCGGTGCGATAGCGCCAGTCGATGCTGGGGTCGTTCATTGTCCTGAAGTAGCCGACCGGCACATGGATCCACGGATTCCAGTCCCGCGGTCCCGCCTCGAGCAGCGCCACACGGTTTGCGGGATTCCTGCTGAGACGATTGGCCAGCACGCACCCGGCAGAACCAGCGCCGATGATGATGTAGTCGGCCTGCGCGATCGTCATTCACCGGGTCCTCCGCAAACTCCGACATAACCTTGGCAAGTTTCGCTTGCGTGATCACCCATAGTCTCATAAAAATGATACCACAAGTCTCATTTTTAAAGAGACATGTGCGGAGGAGGAGAAATTCATGAAGATTTCCAACAAGCTGAGCGGCGTTTCGCGCCGCGATTTTTTCAGGGTGGCAGGGCGTTACGGCCTGTCGTCCACGGTGCTGGGTCTGGGAGGGCTGACCGGCGCCGTGACGCTGCCGACGCTCGCGGCGGCTGCCGAGTCGACCTATGACAAGCGATTCAAGAAGGAGGCCAGGCACACGCTGAAATTCGGTGCCGCGGGTTTCAACGCGCGCAACCTGCTGATCGAGCGTGCCGGCTGCCTCGAGTTCGCCCGCGACCTCGAAGAGCGCACGGACGGGGAGATCCGGGTCGAGTTCATCGGCGACAACCAGATCTGCGGCCAGTTGTCCTGCGTCGAGAAGACCCAGAACGGCATCGTCGACATCTATGCGGCCTCGACCCAGAATTCGGCGGGCGGCGCGCCCTATCTGAACGTCCTGGACTATGCATATGTCTTCCCGGGCCGCGCGTCGCAGTACCATTTCCTCTACAGCCCGGAATCCAACGCCATCCTGCGCGAGCCGCTCGAAAAGCGGCACGGGCTGAAATTCCTGTTCAGCCATTGCGAATTGCGCGGGCTTCAGATGGGCCAGTCCTTCGGCGACAAGCCGACCGTCACGAAGGTGGAAGAACTCTTCGGCACCAAGAACCGTGTTACCGGCACCCAGTTGGGTCGGATCGCGATGCAGTTGCTGAACCTCAACCCGGTGCCCGTTGCATGGGAGGAAACCTTGGACGGCCTGAAGACCGGACTCATCGACGGCGCCGAGACATGGGCTTCGGCCGTGGCCTACGCAAACATGTCGCCGGTGGTGAGCCAGTCGGTTGACCTGCGCTTCTTCTGCGGCACCGAGCATACCTCGATGTCCGCCAAGGTCTTCGACAGCCTCGAGGGCAACCTTCAGGATGCTGTCATGGAATCCGCCTATCTGGCGCAGGTCCATGTGCAGGCGGCGAACGAGGCCGCGCTGGTCAAGACGGTGGGATTTTCGGACCCGGTCCTCCCCGGTACGCTCTTCGACGAATACGGGGTGCGTCCTGCCTTCCTTGCCGACGACCAGATCAAGATGGCCGAGGAGATGTGCTCGCCCGAGTACAACCCCGAGCCATGGGCGCAATGGCGCGAGCGGCTGGACAACTGGGCCGGCGGCATCGACACCTATACCGAGCTGCACCGCGTAGCGCGCGAAGTTCCCGCCGACATGAAGCCGGAAAACGTCGAGCCCCGCCGCTGGTGGAAGGGCTGAGACAGCCCCGTCGCGGCGCCGGTCGACAGGCTGGCGCCGCGACGGTTGCTCAGCCGTCACCCGCGCCCCCATCTGCCTGTCCCGAGGAGGAGACGGTATGCCCATGCTCGCGAGCGAGATCGCCGAAATAATCCGTGCCGTGCTGTCCAACGACGCCTGGATGATCAGCGAGGCCCTGAAAACGGATGCGGTCTGGGTCCTGGGTGCCATCGTGACCCTGCTGGGCGGGACGCTGTTGCTGGTCGTCTTCCGCTACATCCCGTGGGTCGAGCGCCGGTTCGAGGCGACCGTGATGGTGTCGACCTATCTCCTGATCGGGGCCATCATCTTCGTCGAGGTGTTCCGCCGCTTCGTCCTGAGCGTGCAGGCGCCGTGGTCCACCACCCTGCCGCCGTTCCTGTTCCTGATCATGACCTGGGCGGGGTGCGCCTATAACGTCAAGTTGCGCACCCACCTGTCGTTCAGCGAGTTTCGCGCCAACATGCCGCGCGCGCTGCAATTCGCCTGCCTGACGATCGACGCTCTGCTCTGGATCGGATTTTCATGGGTCGTCATCGTGACGTCCACGCTGGTGGCCGCCAATTCGGCCGCGAACTTCCAGATCCTTCTGGGCACGGACAACATCCTGCAATGGTGGTTCCTCGTCTCGGTCCCCATCAGCTTCGTCCTGATCGCGGCGCGCGCCATGGAGAACTGGCTCGAGGACCTGCGAAACTACCGTAACGGCAGGACATTGATTTCACATGCGGCCCTTGGCGCGGATTGAGCAACCATCATGACCGACGGAACCTGGACAACCATCATCTCGATCGCGGTGACGCTTCTGTTCATGCTGGGCGTGCCGGTCTTCCTGGTCATCGGCTACTGGGTGATCGGCATGAGCTTCGTGCTCGGGCTGCCGCTCATCAACACCGGCTCGGCGCTCGCCGACGTCTTCACCGATGGCTTCGCGCTGCTCGCCATGCCGCTCTTCATCCTGACCGGAGACCTGATAAACCGCTCGGGCATCGCGCGCCGGCTGTCGGATTTCGCCTATGCCTGCCTCGGCTGGCTGCGCGGCGGCCTGGCGATGGCCGCGCTGGGGGCCTGCGGACTCTTCGCGGCCATCTCGGGCTCGAACTCGGCCACCACGGCGACCATCGGCTCGATGCTGCATCCCGAGATGGTCAAGGGCGGCTATGACGAACGGTTCTCGGCCGCCACGGCGGCGGCGGGCGGAACGGTGGGCATCATCATCCCGCCGTCCATAATCTTCATCGTCTACGGCTTCCTGCTGAACCTGCCGATTTCCGAACTGTTCGTGGCGGGCATCATCCCCGGCGTGATGATGGTCGCAGGCATGATGCTGGTGGCCTTCCTGATCAGCAGCCTGAACGGCTGGGGCTATCTGATACCGCTCGACGCGTCGCGCCTGATCAAGACCGCCGTGGGCTCGTGGCTGGGCTTCTTCGCCATCGGCCTCGTGCTCTGGGGCATCTACACGGGCAAGTTCTCGCCCACCGAGGCGGCGGGTGTGACCGTCGGTTTCTGCATCATCGTCGGCTTCCTGAGCCTGCCGATCCACGCCATGATGGGGCGACCGTCGGAAGACCGCGATTTCCGCGAGCGTGGTCTTTCGGAGTATCTTGTCGTGCAGGGGTTCAGCCCGCTCGAGCTGCCCTCGATCACCATGCGCTCGGCCCAGATCACCGGCATCCTCGCACCCCTGATCGCCGTCTCGGTCGTGATGCAGCAGATCCTCTCGGTCCTCGGCGCGCAGGAGATCATCGGGAATTTCGTGCTGGGGATGGGCGGCTACTATGCCATCCTCTTCACCTCCATGGGCATCGTCTTCGTCGCCGGCATGGTGCTGGAAAGCCTGCCCGTCACCATCATCCTCGCACCGATCCTCGCGCCCATCGCGCATTCGGTCGGAGTCGAGCCGGTACAGTTCGCGGTGATCTTCCTTGTCGGCGCATCGATCGGCTTCATCACGCCGCCCTACGGGCTGAACCTCTACGTCGCCTCGGGTGTGACGGGCGTGCCCTATTTCAGGCTGCTGAGATATACGCTACCCTATCTCATCGCGCTGCTGGCGGTCTGGGTGATCGTGGCACTGGTGCCGGCACTCTCGACAATCCTGATCCCGAGCGGGTAAGGCGCGCATCGCAAAGCGTTCGGGAGCAAAGGTCGACGATGGGAGAGGAAGATGACAAGGACGGCGCGATCCCTCCCAATCTGAGGCTCCTGCTTGTCCTCGAGAAACTGGCCGAAGCCGGTGTGCCTGTCACACCGACAGAGGTGAACCAGTCACTCGGACTGCCCAAGCCCACGATACACCGGCTGTTCACGACACTGGAGGCCGAAGGCTTTATCCAGCGCGAGATCGATGGCCGGGGGTATTCGCCGGGGCGGCGGATGCGCAAGATGTCCACCGGGATCCTGTCGTCCCTGCGTATCCGGACGGCGCGCGTGGCCATACTCGCCAAGCTGGCGGAGGACATCGGCGAGACCAGCAACATCGCCATCCCGGACCGGGACGCGATGGTCTATCTGGACCGGGTCGAAACCAAGTGGTCTCTGCGCATCCAGCTTCCTGTCGGGACGCGTGTACCCTTCTACTGCACGGCGAGCGGCAAGATGTATCTCTCCAGCCTCGACCGGCGCCACCTGCGGAACTATGCGAATTCGGCGCAGCTCGACCCCTGTACGGAACATACGATCACCGATCCCGAAGCGCTGATCGCCGAGGCGCTGGAGGTGCGCGCCAGAGGCTATTCGACCGACAACGAGGAATTCATGAAGGACATGATCGCCGTCGCGGTCCCGATCCTTGGCGGCAACGGGCGGCTGGTGTCGACGCTGTCGATCCATGCCCCGGTCCAGCGCCTTTCGCTTGCGGATGCGGTCGGACAGATCGGGCTCCTGCGGGCGGCGGCGGACCGGCTGGCCGATCTGCTGTCCGAACCGGATCCCTCGCAAGACGACGGCAGACCTGGCTGAGAGGGACCGGCCGGGACGTTGGGCGCTTGCCCACGGGCACGGGTCCCTGTCCGGCGATGGGCCAGACGACTTTCAGCCGCATCATGCGTGGCGGCTAGGTGGCATAGCGGGTCGCACCGCGTCGGTTGATGTCTACGGGCTCTTTCAGGATCATCGCGTTATGTGCGCGCTGGTCGCAGTTCCCCCTCGGACAGATCCGGCAGTTGATGCCCACCTCCGTGAACCTCATGCTGGCCTGCGGAATGTCCTCGGCATAGCCGATTGCAGCCAGATGATCGATGCTGCAGCCCATGGCGATGGCCAGCCGCTTGTCTTTCGAATGGCGTGTGAAGCGGGGGCGATTGACGGTGCGTGCGAAGACGAAGAAGCGGCTGCCATCCGGCATCTCGACCAGCTGCGGAACGATGCTCCCCGGCGTCCGGAAGCAGGTATGCACGTCGAGTCTCGGGCAGGCCCCGCCGAATTCCGCCAGATGAAACCCGGTCGAGTTGAAGCGCTTGGTCACGTTGCCGGCCTTGTCGATGCGCAGGAAGAAGAATGGCACGCCGGGGGCTCCGCTGCGCTGCAATGTCGTGGCGCGGTGGCAGGCCTGCTCGAAGCTGACGCCGAAGCGCAGCGACAGATGCGCGAAGTCGTATTTGCTGGCCAGCGCCTCGTTCAGGAAGGTCTCGTAGGGCATCAGAAGCGCTGCCGCGAAATAGTTGGCCAGTTCGACGCGGCACCGGTTGAGACCGGCCGGATCGTCGCTGTTGAGGCGGGCCAGGATCGAGTCGATCACCCCGCGTTGTTCTATCAGACCGATCACATGGGCCATCTGGAAGACCCGGTTGGGATGGTCGAGCCCCTCCGAAAGGCGCAGTTCGCGCTTGCGCTGATCGTAGTCGCGAAGCGTCTCGGGCATCTCGGCCACCGGAACGACACGCGTGGTCAGGCCCTGCCGGTCCTTGAGCCGGGCCTTCAGCGCGGCGTAGATTTCATCGCTGTCAAAGCGGCCGCCTTCCCAGAACTGCTCTGCGGCGTCTTCCAGTTCGGGAAAGTGGTTCCGATTGCCACGGAAGAAGTCATGCACCACCGCCTCGGGAGATGTGCGCAGGATGTCGAGGTCGGTTTCGCTGGCATTGGACAGCACCAGAAGCTGATCGGTCGCCGCGCGATAGGCCTGATGCAGTTGCAGGAGGCATTGTGCGACATCGGGTGCGTGCGACAGCAGCGACCGCAGCTGGGGAAGGTCGGGGCTCGTGCCTTCGAACAGCGGATCCTGGAACGTCGCGCGCAGGCTGTTGAGGGTGGCGGCGTCGTCCTCATCGGCGATGTCGCGCCAGTCGACGCCATAGACGTCGAACAGGCGCAGAAGGACGGGCACCGAAACGCTGCGCTCGTTCTTTTCCAGCATGTTGACATAGGACGTGCTGATCCCCAGCGCCCGCGCCATCTCGGCCTGGGTCTGCTTGGCATCGCGACGCAGGCGCCGCAGCCTTGGTCCGATGAAGGTCTTCATGGGTGTGTAATAGGCGATAATTCACAACATCACAATATGTGGGTTGTGTGAACTTTCGCATTCACAGCAGGACCCGGTTGCGTTTGCAGCAATGGTAAACGTCCCGTTAGGCATGTCTGAACATGGAGGACATCCCAGTGCGAACAGGACATTCACATCTTTTCATTCCCGGCCCGACCAATGTGCCCGAGGTCGTGCGTCAGGCCATGAACGTGCCGATGCAGGACATGCGCGCGCCCGATTTCGGTGATCTGACGCTTGGCCTTTTCGAGGACATGAAGGCGGTGCTGCGCAGCAAGACCGGAAAGGTCATGTTCTTCCCCAGCTCCGGCTCCGGCGCGTGGGAAGCGGCGATCACCAATACGCTGAACCCCGGCGACAAGGTGCTGATGGCCCGTCACGGCCAGTTCTCCACGCTCTGGGTCGAGATGGCGCAGCGCCTGGGACTGGATGTCGAGGTCATCGACGAGCCCTGGGGCGCGGGCGTGCCGGTCGAGGCCTTCGCGGCGCGGCTTGGGGCGGATTCCGGCGACGAGATCAAGGCCGTCTTCGTCACCCACAACGAAACCGCGACCGGCGTGACGTCGGACGTCGCGGCGGTCCGCCGGGCGCTGGACGAGAATTTTCACGACGCGCTGCTTTTCGTGGACGGCGTTTCGTCGGTCGCCTCCATCGACTTCCGGATGGAGGACTGGGGGGTCGACCTCATCGTCACGGGCAGCCAGAAAGGCCTCATGCTGCCGCCGGGGCTGGGCGTCCTGGGGGTGAGCGAAAAGGCGCTTGACGCAGCGAAGACCGCCACCATGCGGCGCGCCTATTTCGAGTTCTCGGACATGCTGAAGATGAATGCGGACGGGTATTTTCCCTACACGCCGCCGACGCAGCTTCTGCACGGCCTTCGCAAGTCGCTGGACCGGATCGCGGCAGAGGGTCTCGACAACGTCATCGCGCGCCATCACCGTCTGGCGGAAGGCGTGCGCCGCGGCATCGCCGCCTGGGATATGGCGCTGGTGGCGCAGCAGCCCTCGCTCCATTCCGACACCGTCTCGGCGATCCGCGTTCCGGCGGACGTGGATGCCCGCGAGGTCCTGCGCATCGCCTACACCGACTACAACGCCTCCTTCGGCAGCGGATTGGGTCCGCTCGCCGGCAAGGTCTTCCGGATCGGCCATCTGGGCGATCTCAACGAGGGCATGTGCCTCGCGGCGCTGTCCATCGCGGAAATGGCCCTTCATCGCGCGGGGGTGAAGCTGGAACTCGGCGCCGGCGTGGGAGCGGCGCAGGCCTGGTACGCCGCGCCTGCCGACGTGGCGTCGAAGATCGACGTCGCCGCCGAATGATCGCGCCAGGCGCGGCGTACCGCCAGTGAATTAACGGAGATCGTCATGTCCCACACCCTGCACCCCTTGCGAAAGCAGCGCCTTCAGCGCTCCGAACTTGCGGTTCCCGCGTCGAATACGACGATGATCGACAAGGCCGCTGAAAGCAGCGCCGACTTCGTATTCCTTGACCTCGAGGACGCGGTGGCCCCGCCCGAGAAGGTGCAGGCGCGCAAGAACGCGATCCAGGCGCTGAACGACATCGACTGGGCTGGCAAGGGCAAGACGGTCTCGGTGCGCATCAACGGGCTCGATACGCATTACATGTACCGCGACGTGGTCGACGTGATGGAGCAGGCCGGCGACCGTGTTCACACGCTTCTGGTGCCGAAGGTGGGCGTGACGGCCGACCTCTACATGGTCGAAGCGATGGTGAACCAGGCCGAGCAGGCACGCGGGCTGACGACGCGCGTGGGCCTCGAGGCGCTGATCGAAACGGCGCTCGGCATGGCCAATGTGGAAGCGATCGCGCAGTTCGGCGGACGTCTCGAGGCGCTGCATTTCGGCGTGGCGGACTACGCGGCCAGCATGCGGGCGAGGACGGTCAACATCGGCGGGCTCAACCCCGACTATCCGGGCGACCAGTGGCATGCTTCGATCACGCGGATGGTGATCGCCTGCCGGGCATACGGCCTGCGCGCCATCGACGGCCCCTTCGGGGATTTCAGCGATCCCGAGGGCTACATGGCTGGCGCGCGCCGCGCTGCGGCGCTTGGCTGCGAAGGCAAATGGGCCATCCACCCGAGCCAGATCGACATGGCAAACGAGGTCTTCAGCCCGCCTGAAGCCGAGGTCAAAAAGGCCCACCGCATCATCGAGGAACTGCGCATCGCCGAATCCGCCGGCAAGGGAGCGGCGAGCCTCGACGGCAAGATGATCGACGCGGCCAGCGAAAAGATGGCGCGCAATGTGATCGACGCCGCCAACGCCATTGCCGCAAAGACTGTCGCAGCCGAATAGGCGCGCTAGGGGAGGACACGAAGTGGATATCCACGAGCATCAGGCCAAGGAAATTCTGGCATCGTTCGGCGTACCGGTTCCGTCGGGAGGCCTCGCCTTCTCGCCCGAGCAGGCCGCATTCCGCTGCCGGGAACTGGGCGGGGGCCGATGCGTGGTCAAGGCCCAGGTGCATTCGGGCGGCAGGGGCGCGGCCGGTGGCGTGAAGCTTTGCAACGGCGAGGAAGAGACCCGCGAATTCGCGGCAAGGCTGCTCGGAACGTCCCTCGTGACGAAGCAGACCACGGCTCAGGGCAAGAGGATCGACCGCCTCTGGGTGGAAGAGGCCTCGCGGATTGCGCGTGAAATCTATCTGGGCTTCGTTCTGGACCGCAAGTCCGAACGCATCATGATCGTCGCCTCCGGTCACGGGGGCATGGAGATCGAGGATCTGGCCGAGAGCGACCCGGACAGCCTGATCCGCATGGTGATCGATCCCGCCGTCGGTCTGGCCGAATATCAGGCCCGCGAACTGGCCTTCCGGCTGGGTCTGGAGGGCAAGCAGATCGTCCAGATGGTAACGGTGCTCAGGGCGTGTTACCGCGCCTACCGCGACCTCGACGCCATGATGGTGGAGATAAATCCGCTCGTCGTGTGCGAGGACGGGTCGCTGGTCGCGCTCGACGCCAAGATGTCCTTCGACACCAATGCGCTTTTCCGTCGCCCGACGGTCGGTGCGATGCGTGATCCCGGTCAGGAAGATCCGCGCGAAAGCTTCGCCGCCGATCACGGGCTCGCCTATGTGGGCCTCGACGGAGATATCGGCTGCATCATCAACGGGGCCGGGCTCGCGATGGCCTCGATGGACATGATCCAGCTTGCGGGCGGCGAACCGGCGAACTTCCTCGATATCGGCGGCGGCGCGAGCCCCGAACGCGTGTGCCAGGCTTTCCGGACGGTCCTGTCGGACCGTAACGTGAGCGTGATCCTCGTGAACATCTTCGCGGGCATCAACCGCTGCGACTGGATCGCGAACGGCGTCATCCAGGCCTACAGGGAGGTCGGCATCGAGATCCCCGTGGTGGTGCGTCTGTCCGGCACGAATGTCGAGGCCGGCCGGAAACTGATCCGGGAAAGCGGCTTGCCGATCATCAGCGCCGACACATTGGCCGAGGCCGCAGAGGCGGCGGTCGCGGCGCGTCCGTCCACCGCGGCAGCGGCAGAATAAGGAGCCTGTCATGGCCATTCTCATCACCGAAGAAACCCGCGTGATCGTCCAGGGCCTTTCAGGCCGGATCGGACAATTCCACGCGCAGGAAATGATCGAATACGGCACCAAGGTCGTAGCCGGGGTCACGCCGGGGAAGGGCGGAAGCACAATCCTGAACCGCCCGGTCTTCAACACCGTGCGTGAAGCCGTCGAAGCGACCGGGGCCGAGGCGAGCCTGCTGTTCGTCCCGCCCGCCGGGGCGGCCGATGCGATGATGGAAGCGGCGGACGCGGGAATCCGGACCGCGGTCTGCGTCACAGACGGAATTCCCGCGCAGGACATGATGCGGGTGAAGCGGTTCCTGCGCCGCTTCCCGCGCGACAGGAAGATGCGCTTGATCGGACCGAACTGTGCCGGCATCATCAGCCCCGGCAAGGGATTCATGGGCATCATGCCGCCCCATATCTACAACCCCGGACGCGTCGGGATCGTCGGTCGATCGGGGACGCTCGGGTACGAGGCCGCCTCGCAGATGCAGGCTCTGGGGATCGGGGTCTCGTCCTCGATCGGGATCGGAGGCGACCCGATCAACGGATCTTCCTTCCGCGACATCCTCGAACTCTTCGAAGCCGATCCCGAAACGGACGCGGTCATGATGATCGGCGAAATCGGCGGACCCCAGGAGGCAGAGGCCGCCGCCTTCGTCCGCGACCACATGAGCAAGCCGGTCGCGGCCTATATCGCGGGCCTTGCCGCGCCGAAAGGCCGCCAGATGGGTCATGCCGGAGCGATCATCTCGGCCTTCGGCGAAAGCGCGCAGGAAAAGGTGGCCCTGCTCAGCGCCTGCGGCATCGAGGTGGCGCCGAACCCCTCCGCCATGGGCGAGACGGTGGCGCGACTGCTGTCCCGGACGTCCCGGGCCGCATGACAGCGCCGTGGACCTTGCCTCCGGAACGGCAATGTCCGTGACCGCGCAGGACAGCATGTCCGATTCCCTCGATCTGTCGCGATGGATCGGGCGGAAAGAAACCCGGCGCGGCTGCGTCTCGCCGACCACGGCCCGGACGATCCACGCCACCCTCGCCCGGCCGTCGCTGCCATGTCCGCAGGACGGCGATCCGATGCCGGCGCTTTGGCACTGGTACGCGTTTCCTCCGGATGCGGGCATGGACCGTCTCGCCGCCGACGGGCACCCCGCGCTCGGGGACTTCCTGCCGCCTGTTCCCTACGAACGGCGCATGTGGGCCAGCGGACAGCTCACGTTCCTCGACGATCTGCGCGTCGGGGAAGAGATCGAGAAGCGTTCCGAGATCAGGTCGGTCGATGAAAAGACCGGATCGGCGGGCGGAATGGTGTTCGTCGTGGTCGACCATACGCTGCATGGCCCGCGCGGCCTTGCAGTAAGGGAGACCCAGTCCATCGTCTATCTGCCCATGGCGCCCCGGTTCACGCCGCCCCCGAAGATCGCCGGCCCGACGGGGCGTCTGGCCGTCGATGTCGCGCAGCCTGTCTCGACGATGCTTCTGTTCCGATATTCGGCCATCACCTTCAACGCGCATCGCATCCATTACGACCTTCCCTACGCCACGCAGGTCGAGCACTATCCCGGTCTCGTCGTGCACGGCCCGCTGCAGGCGAACCTCCTGATGGCCGAGGCCAGCGCGTGGAAGGGCCGCAGGCCCGACAGCTTCGGCTTTCGCGCGGTCCATCCGATGTTTCACGACACCGGTTTGCATCTGCGCGCGACGGTGACAGAAAGCGGTGACCTCGACATGTGTACGGTAGCCAATGCCGGGCATGTGGGCATGAAGGCGACGGCGCAATGGGAGGGCTGAGATGAGCGGAATTCTCGACGGGCTGCGGGTCGTGGAAAGCGCGGCCTTCGTCGCCGTGCCCCTCGCGGGCATGACGCTTTCCCAGATGGGCGCTGACGTTATCCGCGTCGACCGGCTGGAAGGTGGGCTCGATGCGGGGCGCTGGCCGCTTGCGCCGTCCGGGCGCAGCCTCTTCTGGGCGGGTCTGAACAAGGGCAAGCGCTCGATCGCCGTCGACATGGGAAGCCAGGAGGGGCGCGAGCTTGTCACCCGCCTGATCACGGCACCGGGCGAGGATGCGGGAATTTTCCTCACGAACCTGCCTGCCCGCGGCGCTCTGGGCTACAACGCCCTGAGGCAGCGGCGCGACGATCTGATCATGGTCACGCTGCTGGGGGACCGGCACGGTCGCCCGCAGGTGGACTATACGGTCAACCCCGCGCTCGGCATTCCCGACATCACCGGACCCGAGGGGCATGACGCGCCGGTGGCGAGCGCGCTGCCAAGCTGGGACCTGATCGCCGGACATCTCTGCGTGTCGTCCGTCCTGGCGGCGGAACGTCATCGCCTGCGCAGGGGCACCGGTCAGCATGTCACGCTGAGCCTGAAGGATGTCGCGGCGGCGACCCTGGGACATCTAGGCATGATCGGCGACGCGGTTCTGAACGAGGCGGAGCGCGGGAAATCGGGCAACGCGCTTTATGGTGCCTACGGGCAGGACTTTGTCTGTGCCGACGGGCGACGGGTCATGGTCATCGGTCTGACGGCCCGGCAGTGGTCCGCGCTTGTGAAGACAACGCAGACGGAAGCGGCAATGGCGGATCTGGCACGCCGGACGGGCAGGGACCTTTCCGACGAGGGCGTCCGATGGGAGCTGCGAAACGAGATCACCGCGGTTCTTCGCCCCTGGTTCGCCGCGCGCACGGCACGCGCCATCGGCGCGATTTTCGATGCCGCCAAGCTGACATGGTCCGAGTTCCGCACCGTGAAGGAGGCGATCCGGGACGATCCCGACGTCGGGCCGCAAAACCCTCTCTTCACGGATATGGAGCAGGAAGGTCTGGGACGTTATCCGGTGCCGGGCCATGCGGCCGCCTTCGCGGCGCTCGACCGGGTGCCGCCCCGGCCGGCGCCGACCCTCGGCGCGCATACCGAGGAAATCCTCGGCGATGTCGCGGGCCTCGACGACGCCGAGATATCGGGCCTCTTCGACAGGGGCATCGTCGCCGGCGTAAGGCGCAGGTCGGTGGTGCCGGCCGGCTAGCGGCGTCGCGCCTGGCATGTCGCCGCGCCGCGGGGCGCGGGAGTCACGCCTCAAACAGCGGAAAGCTCACACCAAGCGCCCATGCAAGCACGACCCCGAGGGCAATGCCCGCGCCAAGGGGTCCCGTGCGCAGGGAGGCATCGCGTCCCATCGTTGCGAAGACGAGGAAGAACAGGATCAGGACGGGCGCGATCAGGATCAGGAAGAACAGATCCTCGAAATCCAGCGCGACGGCGATGCCGAGCGACGCCAGAAATCCCGCCCTGCCGAAGAACCGTCCGGCAAGTCCCTGCCGGGACGTCAGGACGGCGTCCGCCACCATGCAGGGCAGGGCGCCGGCCAACATGACGAGAATGATGAGGAACCGCTCGGGCGTCGGCAGGAAGTTGGCCGCGTAGCGGTCGAGCGCGGTCCCGAAGAGCGCGCAGACGGCAACCAGCAGGGCCAGCGAGGCCCATGAAAGGCGCCCGAAACCGATGTGCCAGAAACGCAGCAGGGCAAGCTGCAGGCAGCCAAAGGCGCACAGGTGAACGACAAGATAGTCCGCGACAAGCACCGGCAGGAAATCCGGCGTGAGTGCCACGGCTCCGAGCGGGGCGAGCACGGCGGGCAGCAGCACCGCGATGATCGTCCTTCTCATCCCCAGTCGCGGCCCGGGAACATGGTCCTGCGGCAGCATGCGGCAGAGGGGGCGGAAGGCGAGAACGATCCCTGCCAGCAGCGCCAGTATCGCCCATCCCGTCGGCAGGATCGCGATGTCGGAACTGCGCCCATGCGCCCTGTCCATCCAGGCAAGCGCCTCCGCCCTGCCACGGCGGCTTTGCAGGACCGAAACATGCTCGGCATATGGCGCGACGACCGCGCGTCTCGACACGGAACCGTCCGTGGCCGTCTGGCCCTCGGCGGCATCGGGATCGACCATCCCGAGACGCTCGCGCGCAAAACGGCGCAATCCCGGCTCCCATTCGCCGCTTACGAACAGCAGGTTGTCCGGCGTCCGCGCGTCGATCAGCTGCGAAAAGGCGGATATCAGCACGACCGGACCGACATCCGTGCGGGCCGCGGCGACACGTACGAGGATATCCGTGGCCATGGAGTGTCCCAGAAGTCCGATCCCGGTCTGGCCCCGTGCGACGGCGTCGAGCACCTGCTCCGTCTGCTCGACCAGAAGCCGGGTGGTGCCGTCGACCGAAGAGACGTCACCCGACATCGCCCGCCTGTTGCGGCCATGGCCGAGGAAATCGAACACGAACACGCGGTATCCCGCCCGCGCCATGGGAAACGCATAGCCCTGCATCATCTGCCGGGATCCCGCGAATCCATGCGCCATGACGACGACCGGCCCGTCCGCGTCCGGTCTCTGATAGCGCGTCACAGGCGTCTGCCCGACGTCGAACCGGGTGATCCCGACGCCCAGACGCGCGCTTTCGAGCACTGCAAGCGAGATCGCGATCATCGCGACGGCAAGGAACAGTCTCACGGTCTGGCCTCCCCCGCGACCGCCGTCCGGATACGCCGAACCGGCAGGACTTTCCCGGCCAGTTCATACCAAAACGCCAGCGCGGTAAATGACGCGCCGTCAGTCGTTGAGCCCGCCGAACAGGATCTCGATCCGCTAGCGGCGCTTGTATCGGCGCTTGTCCTGTCTGACGGGCCCCGTGCGTTCAATACGGCCCGGGATACAGGCGCGTATGCCTTTCGAGCGAAATCGATGCATCCTGACCCCAGATTTAGCCTGTCTTAACGTCCCTGTGAAACACAGTCTCCTTCCGGCAGGAGACGGTCTTTTGGCTAAAACCTTATCGCGCGCCACGACCGTGGGGGATGTTCGCGCTTTCATCTGGGCTTTGGCGACCCTTGGACTTGGTGGGGCAAGCGCCGCCGTCGCGTACTGGGCCCCGCCGGTGATCTCTGAACGCATCGTCGAAGCCGACGTGCGGGCCGACGCGGTTTTATGGCATCGCCGGCTCATAACGATGCTGGAAAACGGCGCGGAGACTTTCGTGAGGGGAGATGTCACAGATGAAGACAGGGGCTATCTCTCCACGATATCGAACGCGTCCGACGTTTACCGTCTGATGCTGTTCACGAAGGACGGGGCCGTGTTCTGGTCCACACGCGAGACGGATATCGGCACCGTGTCCGAGCAGGGCTATTTTCACGACACGGTCATGGCGGGCGAGGTTTACTACAAGACCGATCTCAAGCCTTACAGCGAGATCGACAATGCGGCCATGCATACCCTTACCGGCCCCGATAACATCGGCGAGAACCACCACGTCGCGGAGATTTACACCCCGGTCATATTTGACGGCGAAGTCGTGGGCGCTGTGGAATTCTATAAGGAATACAATGCAACTCGAACTGTGCTCGTGGATCGTCTCCGCTACTCGATCGCGCTTGTAGGCGTCCTTCTCACGCTCGTGACCGGTATTTCCACGTTTCTGATCTCCCGCGTCAGCCGGCGTCAAAGAGAGCTTGCTCGGGAAAGGAGGTCGCAGGAAAAGGAAAACCTCGAGATCCAGATGCGACTGGTGCGCGAAGTGACGCTTCTGGGTGAGCTCAATGAATGGCTGCAATCATCGAGCTCGCTGGAAGAGCTTTTCGAGATGGTATCACGCTATCTGGCGCACATCCTCCCCGAGAGCGAAGGAGAGATCTACATTTACTCCAACAGCCGTGACGTTCTCGACGGGGGCGCGTCGTGGAATGGCGCCACGGTCCCACCGCATATCCGTCCTGGCGATTGCTGGGGGTTGCGGCGCGGGCGGCACTACCACTACGGCGAGTCCGAGGTGAACTTCGCCTGCGATCACACGGATGCCGGCGATACGCGACCATATTTCTGCTTTCCCATACTCGCGAGGGGCGAAACGGTCGGTCTGATGCATCTGCGCGCGAAGTCCGAAGCATCGACAGAGGAATTCATGGCATCCCGCAAGCTTGCGCAGCTTTGCGCAGAACAGATCTCGATGGCGATCTCGAACGTGCGTATGCGGGATGAACTCCATGACCAATCCGTGCGTGATCCGCTGACGGGACTGTTCAACCGCCGCCATCTTACCGAGATGTTGCGGCGCGCATTGGACAAGGCAATGCGGGAGGTCTCGTCGGTCGCCGTGATCTCGGTCGATATCGATCACTTCAAGAAGTTCAATGACACTTACGGCCACGACGCGGGTGACATGGTTCTGCGGGCCGTGAGCCAGACGCTGGCGCGTATCGTGGACGGTGACGAGTTGGCATGCAGGATGGGGGGCGAGGAACTTCTGGTCCTGTTGCCGGGAGCGAATCTGGACGATGCCAGCGTCCGGGCCGAGGCGATTCGCCAGGCCATTGAGGCGGTCTCGGTCCATTATGGCGAGAAGACGCTGCCCTCGATCACCGTGTCCATCGGTGTGGCGGCTTGCCCCGAGCACGGTCAATCGCCACAGGATCTGATAAGGGCTGCAGACGATGCCCTTTATCGCGCCAAGGACGGCGGACGAAACCGAGTCGAGGTCGCCACCACCGTTCGTGACGGCGCGCCCGATCCGGCACCGGTGCGCGTAGCGAACCTCTGAGCGGGCGATCAAGGCTTGACGCAGCCATGCCGCGAACCCGCGGCAAAGATCTGTCGTCAGGCGATTCCGACATCGATGCGGCCGGCGCGAACGGCAGGGATGAGCGGGGGCGGTCGCTGCCTGGCGGATTGCCCTCGATCGGAGGAAGGCTCGCCGAAGCACCCCGGGTCCGGGGCCGGTCGGCTGGCAAAGGCAGCTTGCAGGGCGACATATGGAACCTGACGGCTCAGGTCTGAATTGCGGCCTCTGCGTCGGCTGCAAATCTATGACCAGGATGGAGAAACGATGGCTGGGGTGGTAGGATTCGAACCTACGGTACACGGTACCAAAAACCGCTGCCTTACCGCTTGGCTACACCCCAAAACCGTCGAAAGATCACAACTCCGATCCTCCGCTTTCGACCATGCGCCCGACGCTGTGCGATCCGGCGCGTGATTTGCGGGGTTCTATGACGCTATCGGGTCGGGCTCAAGCCTCTTTTTGCGTTCAGAGCGCCAGCCTGATGCGCTGGCCGTTCCGGGCGCGGGAACAGCAGCTCATCATGCGCCGGTTTTCGGCCCGCTCGGCCCGCGTGAGCACGCTGTCCCGGTGGTCGATGTCGCCCGCGACGACCGCCACCTCGCAGGATCCGCAGAGACCTTCGCGGCAGTCCGAGGCGACATCGATTCCGGCGGCGAGGATGGCGTCGAGCAGGGACATGTCGGCCGGCACCTGCAAGACAAGGCCGGAATCGGCAAGTCCCGCCTCGAAGGGCCGCTCGCGGGCGGGATCGGGACCGCCGTCACGGGACGTGAAATGCTCGAAGCGCAGCGTGCCCTCGGGCAGCGCGGCGCACAGATCCTCGAGCGCCGCGATCATCCGGTCCGGTCCGCAGGCATGGATTCGTCCGCCCGGCGGCAGGCTCGCCACGATCCCGGGCAGGTCGAGCCGCGTGCCCTCGTCCGACACGCAAACCGACAGCGCCGGCGCGTGGTCGCGCGCAAGCCGGTCGAGGAAAGCCATGCGCGCCCTTCTGCGGCCGGCGTAGTGGATCGCGTAGCCCGCGCCCCGCCGCTTCAGAGCATCCGCCATGGCGATGATCGGCGTGATCCCGATCCCGCCCGCGACCAGTGTGACATGAGGAGCGTCCGCGTCGAGACGGAACAGGTTGGAAGGTCCGCGCATCCGGATTTCGTCGCCTTCGCGCAGCGTCTCGTGGAAATGGCGCGATCCGCCGCGGCCAGTTTCCTCGCGCTGGATCGCGACCCTGTAGGTGCCCCCCGAGGTATCCCCGCAGAGCGAATATTTCCGGCTGTAGCCGCCGATGCAGAGCTCCACATGCGCCCCCGGGCTCCAGACCGGCAGGGGACGGCCTTTCGCGTCCTCGATGGTCAGGCCCAGCACCCCCTCAGCCTCCCGGCGCAATCCGGTCACGCGAACCCTGCGCGCGATCTCGCGACGCGAGGGCGGGCCGACGGCGAAGGAGGTGGCGCGCTGCGCGGCGGCGGGGTCGGCGCGTTCGGGGTTCAGCGCGGGGTCCCATTCGATCCAGAGACGCTCGGGGCCGCGGAAGGACGTGCTGGGCAGGTAGGTAAACTCTTGCGGGGCGAGCCGGACATGGGGCAGCCGTCGCGTCATTTCCTCGAGGAAGATCCGCATTTCCATGCGCGCGATGTTCTTTCCCATGCACTGATGCGCGCCGTAGCCGAAGGTCAGGTGGTCCACCGCATTGTCGCGATAGATGTCGAAATCGTCCCCGCCCTCGAAATGGCGTTCGTCCCGGTTGCCCGATGCCTGCACGATCAGCAGCTTCGCCCCCTCCGGCAGTTCGACCCCGCCCAGCGTCGCGGGCGCCGTCGTCTGCCGCCGCCATGCCACGATCGAACCGGCGTGGCGCAGGCATTCCTCCACCGCGTTCGGAATGAGCGTGGGATCCTCGCAGATGTCGCGCCAGGCCTCGCGGTGGCCCAGCAGCGTGCGGAACATGTTGGCCGAGCCCAGCGACGTCGTCTCGTGTGCCGCGACGATGATCGCCATCATCATGGAATGGAGGTAGCTGTCGGTGACGATCCCGGGAATTTCGCGGTTCATGCGGATGGTGTGATGCATCCAGCCCGTTCCGTCCGGCTCGGCCCGCATCCTGTCGATCACCTTGCCGGCGTATTGCCAGAAGCGGCCCACGTCATGGGCGACCTCAAGCTGCTTCTCGTCCGAGGGCTTGCCCCAGGTGTTGACGGAATGGGCCAGGGAGAAGGTGCGCAGCGTCGCGATCTCGTCCTCCGGCACCCCCAGGAAGTGCAGCGCCACGAGAAGCGGCACCTCGTGAAGCATCGCCTCGACCAGTTCGGTGCGGCCCTTGTCGATGAAGGCGTCCATCCGCTCTCGTGTCAGCCGGCGGATCATCCCCTCGTGCCTTTCGAGATTGGCGGGAATGAAATGATCCATCAGCGCCCGCCGCCGTTGCATGTGCGCGGGCTCGTCCTCGTTCACCAGCGTGCGGTTCATCGCGTAGCCGTAGCCCTTCAGCACCTCGACGGCCTCGGGCGCCGCGGGCGTGATCCTTTCCAGCGCATTGCGCGGCGAGAAGAGCAGCGGGTCGCGGAAGACCGCCTTGATGTCGTCATAGCGGGTCACGACCCAGTAGCCGAGGCGGGGCGCGTGGAATACCGGAAGCCTGTCGCGCGACCAGCGCAGCGCCTCGGCGGGGTCGAGCTGGTAGGCTTCGCCGAACGGGTCGAAGTCCCGGGCCAGGTCTTCGAGATTTCCGACAGGGCAGCGGCCCCCGCCGTCCGGCCGGGCCTGGGCCGGACAGCCGGAGGCTGCCGGCCGAGGCGGAGGTGGCGCGCTCACGCGGTGGTCTCGATCAGGATCGCGCCGTCCCGTCCGCCGCGCTCGACCGCTTCATGGGCATTCGCGGTGTCGGCCAGTTCGAAGGTTTCGGCCACGGGACAGGTCAGCGCGCCCCGGGTGAGCGCGGTGTGCAGGCGCGCGATGGCCGCCGAGCGCTCGGGCGCGGGAAGTAGATAGACGAGGATCACGTCGATGGTCGCGGCCTTGAACAGGAGCGGGCCGAAGTTCAGGGTCGTCGACATCTGCAGCTGCGAGCCGAAGGCCGCGATGGTGCCGTTTTCGGCGAGGACGTGAGCGTCGGTCTCGATGTTGCGTCCGAATTCGACCTCGAGGATCCGATCGACGGGATCGCCTCCGTTCGCTTCGAGGATCTGCTCGGCAAGATCGGGGGCCGCGTGATCGAGCGCGGCCGCTGCCCCGGCTTTTTCGCAGCGCCCGCGGTTCCGGGCGCTGGAGGTCGAGATGACGGTCGCGCCGCCCCATCTGGCGAGTTGCACCGCCAGATGGCCGACCGACCCGCTGCCGCCCTGGATCAGCAGGGTCTTGCCCGCCACGTCTCCGCCGCCGAAGACCGCGTGGCAGGCGGTCAGGCCGGGAATGCCGAGCGAGGCGCCGGTCTCGAAACCGACGCCCTCGGGCAGGGCCACCGCCTGCGTGGCGGGCAGGGTGATATGCGTTGCGGCGGTTCCGAAGGCGCGGCGCCATTGCCCGTTCCAGATCCAGACCCTCTGGCCCATGCGTCCCGGCTCGACTCCGTCGCCGATGGCGGTGATGACGCCCGCGCCGTCGCTGTGCGGTATGACGACAGGGAAGGGCGGGGCGGTGACGCCCGGCCGGGTGCCGGCGCGGGCCTTGGTATCCGAGGGGTTCACGCCGGAAAAGGCGAGCTCTACCGTGACCTCGCCGGGGCCCGGGTCGGAGAGCGTCACCTCGTCGAGGTTCAGCACTTCAGTCGCCGGTCCGAATCTGTCGTATGTGATTGCCCGCATGAACCCTCTCTCCCCAGGTTTCCCGGATCAGCCTAGGCCGTCGTCGCGGGCAAGAGAAGGGGGCCGTTGGGCGAAGGCGCCGGGTGCGCCCGGCGGTTCAGTCGCGCAATTCGCTGAGGGCGACGCCCCAGAGGCGGGTCTTTTCGGCCCAGCCCTTGTAGCCGCCCGAGCGGAGCTGGCACCAGTGCTCGTCGCAGCTCCCGAGGCGCGCGATCACCCCGGCCTCGAGCTGCGCCTCGACGGGGGCCTCGACGTCCGGGCGCATGTGCAGGGGCAGGAGATCCGCTTCGACAAGCACGGTGCGGGTGCCCGAGAGCAGCGAGTAGTGGACCCAGCCGCCCTGACCATCGCGGTCCTCGACCCGGCGCCAGTGGCCGTGCTCGGCGGTGATCTTCAGAGGCATGTCGCGGCGGGTGAAGACCCAGTCGATGCGGTGTGTCAGCGAGGGGCCGCGGCGGGCATTGCCCTCGGACGACTTCAGCGAGACGTAGCGCGGAATCGGCAGATGGGTCTCGGAGCCCAGCTGATCGGCCGCAAGCGGGGCGCTCAGGGCGAGGCACGCCGCTGCGGCGGCCAGGGCATGCTGCAGACGTCGGATCATGGACAGGCCTGTAATGTCGGTGTTCGCTCTTTTGATCGCGCGAGGTTCTTGTGCCCCGTCGCCACATTCGGCACCATGCCATGACGAGACCCGCAGCGCCAAGCCCGAGGAAGCCCGAAATGTCCAAACCGCGCCTGAGTGTTGTCGTGACGCGACGGTTGCCGGAAGTGGTCGAGGCGCGGATGGCCGAGCTTTTCGATGTCACATTGCGCAAGGACGACAGCAAGATGTCGCGGGCAGAACTGGTCGAGGCGCTGAAAACCGCCGATGTCGTCGTGCCCACCGTTACGGACGAGATCGACAATGCCCTCATCGGGCAGGCGGGAGAACGCCTCAGGCTCATCGCGAATTACGGGGCGGGGGTGGACCATATCGATGTGGCCTCGGCCCGGCAGCGCGGAATACTCGTATCCAACACGCCCGACGTGCTGACCGACGATACGGCCGACATGACGATGGCCCTTGTCCTGGCCGTGGTCCGGCGCATGCCGGAAGGGCTGGCGGTGATGCAGGCCGGGGACTGGAACGGGTGGGCGCCCACGGCCTTTCTGGGCGGCCGCCTCAGTGGCAGGCGGCTCGGGATCCTGGGAATGGGCCGGATCGGGCAGGCGGTGGCACGCCGGGCGGCGGCCTTCGGGATGCAGGTTCACTACCACAACCGGCGCAGGCTGCGAGACGAGATCGAGAAGGAGCTTTCCGCGACCTGGTGGGAAAGCCTGGACCAGATGGTCGCCCGGATGGACATCATCTCGATAAACTGCCCCGCCACGCCCTCGACCTTCCACCTGATGAACGCGCGGCGCCTCAAGCTGATGAAGCCGGATGCGGTGATCGTGAACACCTCGCGCGGCGAGGTGATCGACGAGAACGCGCTGACCCGGATGCTGCGGGCGGGCGAGATCGCTGGCGCGGGGCTCGACGTCTTCGAGCGCGGACACGAGATCAACCCGCGCCTGCGCGCGCTCAACAACGTGGTGCTGCTGCCGCACATGGGATCGGCCACGCGCGAGGGGCGGATCGAGATGGGCGAGAAGGTCATCATCAACATCAAGACGTTCGACGACGGACACAGGCCCCCGGACCAGGTCATCCCGTCTATGCTCTGACACCGCACGGTCCGCAAGGGAGGCATTCATGCGCTACACGATGATCGCTGCCGGCCTGGCACTGGCCGGGATGGCCCAGGCGCAGCAGGCGACCGATGCCGTGGCCCCCGAAGCGGCCACCTCCGGCGCCTTCGCCGCGATGACGCCGCAGGTCGCGGCGGCTTTCGAGTCGCGCGATGCCGGGCGTCCGGTCGCGGCGTCGGAGTGGATGGTCGCCGCGGCAAATCCCCACGCGGTCGAGGCGGGCGCGGCGGTCCTTTCGCGCGGCGGTACGGCGGCGGATGCGCTGGTCGCGGTTCAGGCCATGCTCGGTCTGGTGGAGCCGCAATCCTCGGGCCTCGGCGGCGGGGCTTTCCTTGTCTGGTACGACGCGGCGACGGGCGAGATGACGACGCTGGACGGACGCGAGACCGCGCCGCTGGCCGCGACGCCCGTGCTGTTCCAGACCGACGCGGGCGAGCCGATGGATTTCATGGAAGCGGTCGTCGGCGGGCGCTCGGTCGGCACACCCGGCACGCCCGCGCTCATGGCGGAGGCGCACGCGCGCTGGGGCGAACTGGACTGGGCCGAGCTGCTGCAACCGGCCATCGACATGGCCGAACAGGGGTTCGAGGTTTCGCCCCGCCTCGCCGGACTGGTTGCCGGCGACGAGGCCGCACTGTCGCGGGACCCGGCGGCGAAGGCCTATTTTCTGCCCGCCGGCAAGGCGATCGCAGCGGGCGACCGGCTGACGAACCAACCCTATGCCGACACGCTGCGCGCGCTGGCGGAAGGCGGGAAGGACGCCTTCTATGCAGGCGAGATCGCCCGCGACATCGTGGCTTTGGTGCGGGCGGCGGAATGGAATCCCGGACTGCTGTCCGAGATGGATCTGGCCATCTATCAGGTCAGGGAACGCCCGGCGGTTTGCGCCACCTACCGTGCGCACGAGGTCTGCGGCATGGGCCCGCCATCCTCGGGTGCGCTGAGCGTTGGCCAGATCCTCGGGATGCTCGACGGCTACGACCTGAGCGCGGGTCCCGATGATGCAGGGGTGCGCCGGCTCATCGGCGACGCCTCGCGGCTCGCCTTCGCGGATCGGGGCCGCTACATGGCCGATTCGGACTTTGTCCCGATGCCGACCGAAGGGCTGGTCGATCCGGCCTACCTGACCGAGCGCGGCAAGCTGCTGGCGGGCGACGACGCGCTGCCCGAGGTGAGCCCGGGCAATCCCGCCTGGGACCACGCCCAGCTCTGGGGTGACGATGACGCCATCGAGTTCCCCTCGACCTCGCATGTCTCCATCGTGGACGCGCAGGGCAACGTGGCCTCGATGACCACGACCATCGAGGGCGGTTTCGGGTCGCATCTGATGGTCCGGGGATTTCTGCTGAACAACGAACTCACCGACTTCTCCTTTTCCAGCCATGAGAACGGCGTTCCCGTCGCGAACCGGCTCGAGCCCGGCAAGCGGCCGCGTTCCTCCATGGCGCCGACCATCGTGACGCGCGACGGCAAGCCCGTGCTGGTGATCGGCAGCCCCGGCGGCAGCCGGATCATCGGCTATGTCGCCGAGGCGATCATCGCCCACCTCGACTGGGGCATGGACGTCCAGCAGGCCGTGGCCGTGCCCCATGCCGTCAACCGCTTCGGGACCTACGACCTCGAGGAAGGCACGCCCGCCGCCGCGCTCGAAGCGCCGCTGACCGCAATGGGCTACGAGGTCAGCGTTCGGGAGTTGAACTCGGGGCTGCATGCGATATCCATCGGCGACGGTCTGAAGGGCGGGGCGGACCCGCGCCGCGAGGGGATCGCGCTGGGCCAGTGAGCCCGATGTATCTGGGAGTTCGGAAATGGGTGACACGAGCGTATTGGCGCGCAACGGCGATGGCATCATTACCGCGCTGGGGATACTGAAGCAGCGCTTAGGTGACCGCTTCCAGACCGGCGAGGCGATCCGCCAGCAGCACGGGCATACCACGACCTGGATCCCGACGCAGCCGCCCGATGCGGTGGTCTTTCCGGGCTCGACAGCCGAAGTGTCCGAGATCGTCAAGATCTGCGCCGAGCATCTTGTACCGGTGATCGCCTATGGCACCGGCACATCGCTCGAAGGCCATGTCAACGCGCCCGCCGGTGGGGTCTGCATCGACACCAGCCAGATGGCCGAGGTGGTCGCGGTCAACGCCGGCGATCTCGATTGCCGCGTCCAGCCCGGCGTGACGCGCGAGCAGCTCAACACCTTTCTGCGCGACCAGGGCCTGTTCTTTCCCATCGACCCCGGCGCGAATGCCTCGCTCGGCGGGATGACGGCGACGCGCGCTTCGGGGACAAACGCGGTGCGCTACGGCACGATGAAGGACAACGTGCTCGCGCTCGAGGTGGTGATGGCGGACGGGACCGTGATCCGCACCGGGCAGCGCGCGCGCAAGTCCTCGGCGGGATATGACCTGACGCGGCTGATGGTGGGCTCGGAAGGCACGCTCGGGATCATCACCGAGATCACCTTGCGGCTGCAGGGCATCCCCGAGGCCATCTCGGCGGCGCGCTGTTCCTTCGCGACGCTGGAGGATGCCGCCGAAGCGGTCATGGCGGTGATCCAGATCGGCATCCCCGTGGCGCGGATCGAACTGCTCGACACGCTCGCGGTGCGCGCGATCAACGCCTATTCCCAGCTCGACCTGCCGGAATCGCCCCTGCTGCTGCTCGAGTTCCACGGCTCCGAGACCGGCGTGGTCGAACAGGCCGCGCTTTTCGGCGAGATCGCCGCGGACAACGGCGGGACGGGCTACGAGGCGACGGCCACACTGGAAGAGCGCAACCGGCTCTGGAAGGCGCGCCATGATGCCTATTGGGCGATCCTTCAGCTGCGTCCCGGGGCAAAGGGGCATTCGACCGATGTCTGCGTGCCGATCTCGCGGCTGGCCGACTGCGTGGCGCAGGCGCAGGCGAAACTGGCCGAGCTTGACCTGGTGGGCCCGATCGTCGGCCATGCGGGCGACGGGAACTTCCACGTCGCCCTGTTGATGGACATGGACGATCCCGACGAGATGGCGCGGGGCAAGTCCTTCGTGAGCTGGCTGAACGAGCTTGCGATCTCGATGGACGGAACCTGCACCGGCGAACATGGCGTGGGGCAGGGCAAGAAGCCCTACCTCACCCGCGAACTGGGCCCGGCGACGCGCTACATGGCTGCCGTGAAGGCCGCCCTCGATCCGGACAACATCCTCAATCCCGGCAAGATCATTCCGGATTGAGGCCTGACCCGGGCGCGGGGCCCGATCTGCCTCGGCGTCAAGCGCGCCCATGTCGCTTTCCCGCCATGACAGGTCGGGCGAGTTTTGCCACGCCGCGGCACAGCCGCTATTGCTGGCCCGAACCACTCAGCCCCGGAGGCCCGCTTCATGAAAACCCAGGTCAAGGCCCTTGTCGTGGGCGGCGGTGCCGTCGGAACCTCGATCGCCTACCATCTCGCCCGGGCGGGCTGGGACGACGTCATGCTTCTCGAGCGCGACGAGCTGACGAGCGGCAGTACCTGGCATGCCGCGGGCCTGCTGCCCTACTTCAACATGTCCTATGCCACCACGCATATCCACGACTATTCGATCAAGTTCTACAAGACGCTGGAAGAGGAGACCGGTCTCAACGCCGGTTTCTTCGTCGTGGGCAACCTGCGCATGGCGCAGTCCAGGGCGCGCATGGACGAGTACATGCTCTATGCCGCCACCGCCGAGACCTGCGGCGTGCCCTTCGAGTGGATGACGCCCGCGCAGATCAAGGAGCGCTGGCCGCTGGTGCGCACCGAGGATCTGGAAGGCGCGATCTTTCATCCGACGGACGGCTACATCAATCCCGCCGACGTCACGATGGCGATGGCCAAGGGCGCGCGCCAGCGCGGTGTCAGCATCGAGCGCAGGTGGCAGGTCGACGGCTACGTCTGGGCGGGCGATCACTGGGACGTCACCTGCACCAAGATGGTGGAGAAGGGCGGCAATCTCGTGCCGTCCGACGAGCAGATCGTGATCGCGGCTGAGCATGTGGTCACCGCCACCGGCAACCATGCGCAGCGGACGGCGCGGCTTTTGGGGCTCAAGATCCCCGCGATCCCGGTCGAGCACCAGTATATCGTGACCGAGCCCGACCCGGCGCTGGTCGAATGGCGCAAGACCAATGAACAGCACCCCGTCCTGCGCGACGCGGATGCCAAATGGTACGTCCGCGAGGAGCGGGGCGGCTGGATCCTCGGGCCTTATGAGCGCAACGCGCCGGCGCGGTTCCTCTATGACGTGCCAGAAAGCTTCCGGGCAGATCTCTTTCCGCTCGATCTCGAACGGATCGAGGAAGAGTACATGTCGATGATCCACCGGATTCCGTCATCGGAAGAAGTCGGTCTGAAAGACGACTACAACGGGCCCATCTGCTACACGCCCGACGGCAACCCGCTGCTTGGCCCCGCTCCGGGGCTGCGCAACATGTGGCTGGCCGAGGGGTTCTCCTTCGGGATCACCGCGGCGGGCGGTACGGGGCATTATCTCGCGCAGCTCATGGTCGAGGGGGAAGCCGAGATCGACATGGCCTCGCTCGACCCCAAGCGCTACGGCAGCTGGATGACCACCGAGTATGCCGCGCGCAAGAACGAGGAAGCCTACGAACACGTCTACGTCCTGCACCACCCGGATGAAGAGCGTCCGGCCTGCCGTCCGCTGCGGACGTCGCCTGCCTATGACCGCCAGAAGCTGCGCGGCGCGCAGTTCGGGCAGGTGAACGGCTGGGAAAGACCGAACTACTTCGCGCCGGAGGGCTTCGACGATCACGATGCGCGCAGCTTCCGGCGCGGGGGCTGGTGGCAGTATGCGGTCGAAGAGGCCAAGGCGATCCGCAACGGCGTCGGGCTGATCGATGCGACGGCTTTTACCAAACATGTCCTTCGCGGGCCCGGCGCGACGCGGTTCCTCGACTGGTTCACCTGCAACAGACTGCCCAGGGTCGGGCGGATCAACCTGACCTACGCGCTGACATCAAAGGGCACGACGCGCACCGAATACACCATCGTGCGGATGGCCGAGGACGAATACTACCTCGTCTCTGCCGGGGCGTGGACGGCCTATGACAGCGACTTCCTGCGCAAGGCTATCGCGGACAAGCGCGAGGAATTCGGCTGGATCGAATGCCATGACGTGACCACCCAATGGGGCGTCTTCGCGATCGCCGGCCCGAAATCTCGGAACGTTCTCCAGACGCTGGTGCGCGACGCCGAACCTTCTACGGTGCTGTCGAACAAGCGATTCCCCTGGCTTTCGGTGCGCGACATCGAGCTGGGGATGGTCCCCGTCCGGGCGATCCGTGTGGCCTACACGGGCGAGCTGGGCTGGGAGCTGCATCACCCGATCGAGATGCAGAACCACCTCTTCGACGCGCTCATGGCCGCTGGCGAGGACCACGGGATGAAGCTTGTCGGGGCACGTGCGCAGAACTGGCTGCGGCAGGAAAAGAGCTACCGCGCCTTCGGGAGCGAGCTCGGCCGCGACGCGACACCGCTGGAGGCGGACCTGCCACGCTTCGTGGACCTCGACAAGGAGTTCCACGGCAAGCAGGCGCTGATCGACACGGGCGTGCGCAGCAAATGCGTGACGCTGCTGATCGACGGGCCTGAAGACGCGGATCCCTGGGGCCGCGAGGCGCTTTATGACGGGGAGGAGAGGGTAGGGCGGCTGACCTCGGGCGGCTACTCGGTGCATTTCGCCAGGAGCATCGGCATGGGCTATGTCAAGCCCGAGCTCGCCACAGCGGGCACGAAGCTCAAGGTGCGGATGTTCGACCAGCTCTGGGATGCGGAAGTCGTCGAGGACAGCCCCTACGACCCGAAGAACGAGACGATCCGCAAGGACGGCTGACCGAGCTTTCATGGCCGCGCCCTCCTCGAGTCGGGCGTGGCCATACTGCCGATAGGTAAAAACTGCCTTATTCCTGCACCAAATCTTCAAAGTTTTGCCCCACTGTTTCAATTTGATGCACCATGACAGGTGGAAACAGGACAGGTCCCATGAGCTATCAGGGTAGTTTCGAAATCTCGGGACTGGGGCAACCGACCTTCACGGGCGGCATCGCCGAAGGGGCGAACCTGCGTACGCCCTGCGGCCTGCGCCGAATCGAAATCATCCGACCCGGGGACATGATCGTCACGCGCAGCGGGCTGGAAGCGGTTCAGATGGTGTGGCAGCGCCGGGTCAAGGTGACGCCTGCAAATGCGCCGGTCTGTCTGAAGCCCAGGGCGGTAGGGCCGATGATGCCGCAGCGCGCCCTCATGCTGGCCCCGGACCACCGGGTGCTGATCCCGGGCTTCCGCCTGCTCGGCGTGGCCGACGACACCTCCGTGCTGACCGAGGCGCGCAAGATCGCGGGCAGCAGCGACGCGGTCTATGTCGACCTCTCACGTGAAAGCGTGACCTACTACCAGCTCGTGTTCGACCGGCATCTGGTGCTGACGGCCAACGGCCTGCCGGTGGAAAGCTTCCTGCCTGACGCGGCGGCCATCGCCGCCCTGGGCGGCGAAATGCGCTCGGCGCTCGAGGCGCGCTATCCCTGCCTGCGCGACGCGCCCGAAGCCTATCCCGGCGCGCAGTTTCCGATCGCCACCGAAGTGGACTACGTGCCCTTCTTCGCCTGACGTCGGGTCAGTGTCCGCTCAGTCCCGCCGCGCGATCAGGGCGAGGTTGTTGGCCGGCATCTCGGACCTGGCGACGCGCAGTCCGCAGTCGGCAAGCAGCCCCTCGACCCAGTCGTCATCCTTGTAGCCGATCTCGGGGTCCGCCCGGCGCAGGTCCGCATCGAAGCGCATGTCGCCTTCGCTCGTCAGCCGCCCGCCGCGCCGGAAGGGGCCGTAGATCAGGAATGTCCCGGCTGGCGCGGTGACGGCCGAGGCTTCCCGCACGATGGTCTCGGCCTCACGTGCGGACACCAGATGCAGCAGATTGACCAGAACGACGAGATCGAAGGGATCCTCCTGCCGGCTCCAGCCCGCAACCCCGGCATCCAGCATCCGCGCGCCTTCAACGTTGCCGAGGCCCGACTCGGCCACATGCGCGTCGATGCTGGCCAGCCGGTCCGGCGCAACATCGGTCGGATGGAAGGTCAGACCGGGCAGCGCGCAGGCGAAGATCACCACATGCTGGCCCGTCCCCGAGGCAATCTCGAGCGCGCGACCGCGCGCCGGGGCGTGGTCCTGCAAGATCCGGGCAATCGGTTCCGCGTTGCGTTCCGCAGATGGCGCGAAGAGCTTCGCACCCTCCATGGGCTGGGCCACGCTGGCCTCCGGTGGCAGTTTGCGCGTCATGCGAAACGCGCCGGCGACAGCGCCGCGACGACGGCCGGATCCAGCCGGGGCTGGCGGCCCCTCACCACGTCGGCCAGCAGTTGCGAGGCCGCGGGCGAGGTCTGGAAGCCGTAGCCGCCCTGGCCCGCGCACCAGACGAAATCGGGCACATTTGCGTCGCGACCCAGCACAAGGCTGCGGTCGGGGGCGAAACTGCGCAGACCCGCCCAGCTTGCGATCAGCCGCGTGACGGGCGCCGTCACCACTTCCTCGTAGCGCGCCAGCCCCTCGGCAAGCGTCATGTCCTCGGCCCAGGCATCGTGGGGTTCGACCGGGTCCTCGTCGGCGGGCGAGACAAGCAGCGCGCCCGCATCGGGCTTGGCGTACCATGTCTCGCCCACGCCGAAGAACATCGGCCAACTTCTCACGTCATGGCCGTCGGGCGCAGGAATCCGGGCCATGGACCGCCGGTGCGGCACGATCCCCAGCGGCGCCACCCCTGCCATCCTGGCGATGCCATCGGCCCAGGCGCCGGCCGCGTTGACCAGCAGCGGAGCCTCGAACACCTCCGCACCGCAGCTCACCCGCCAGAGCCCGTTTTCGCGCGTGATCGAGTCGACGCGCTTTCCGGTGTGCACCTCGCCCCCGCCGGCCCGGATCTCGCGGGCGAAATCCATCATCAGCCGGTCGGTGTCGATGTCCCTGGCGCCTTCGTGATATGCCGCGAACCGGACCTTGGCGGGATCGAGGATGGGCACCATCCCGACCGCTTCCGCCACTGAAAGTTCGTCGAGCGCCATTGTCTGAAGATCTTTGCGAAACGCATCTTCCTCCTCCGCCCGACCGAGGATCATCAGCCCGCGGGGCGAGAGGTAGCCGCCGTTCGCCGTGGCGTGATATTCGGCGCTCGCCCGGTTCAGGGCGACGACCGAAGGCGCGCCGTAGCCTTCCTCGAACAGGGCGGCGGAACGTCCGGATGCGTGGTAGCCAAGCGCGTCTTCCGCTTCGAGAACGGTGACCCGGGCGTCCTTCGAAAGCCGCCCGCCCGCGGAGAGCCCCGCAATCCCGCCGCCGATCACGATGATGTCGCTCATCCCTGCTCTTCGATCCGGTCGGTCGCGGGCGGCGGCGTCGGGACCAGAGCCGCGAGGCGTGCATAGACGTCCGGGGGCATCCGGTAGTCCAGCGCCGCAAGAGAGGGCCCAAGCTGCCCGGAGTCGCGGGCCGAGATGATGGGCGTGGGACCCGCCGGATGTGCGGCGGCCCAGGCGACGGCCAGCGTCTCGGGCGCGATTTCCAGCTCTGCCGCGATCCCGCTCAGGCCCCGGGCGGCGTCGTGCATCCAGTCAAGCCCGTAGCGTCGGGCATAGCGGTCGTCCGCCTTCAGTCGCCCGCCCTCGCCGCGCGCGTATTTGCCGGTCAGCAGACCGGCTCCCAGGGGCGAATAGGGCGCGCAGGCCAGATCCTGATCGGCGCACATGGGCAGGATCTCGACCTCGGCCTGGCGCTTGACGAGGTTGTACATCGGCTGGACGATATCCACGGTCAGACCGAATTTCGCCGCGACGGCGATGGCCTTCATCACCTGCCAGGCCGCGAAGTTCGACACGCCGACATGACGGATGCTGCCCGCCTCCTTCAGCTCGGCGAAAGCCCCGAAGGTTTCATGCAGGTCGGTATCCGGGTCGAAACGATGCAGGTAGAGCACGTCGAGCGTGTCGATCTGAAGGCGCTGGCGCGAGCAATCCGCAGAGTCGAGGATGTTCCTGCGCCCGCTGCCACCGTCATAGGCCGCCTTGGTGGCGATCAGCAGGCGGTCGCGCTGCGCGCCGATCATCTTTCCGAGCAGCGTCTCGGAGGCGCCGCCGGTGTAGACATGGGCAGTGTCGAAATGGGTGATCCCGGCCTCGATGCAGGCATCGAACATGGCGCGCGAAGCCGCTTCGTCGGCGGTGCCGCCAAATTGCATCGTGCCGAAGGCGAGGCGGCTCGCAGGGGTTCCGTCGGGGCTGGTCAGCAGGGCGGTCATGCGGGATTGGTCGCATGGGCGCGCGGAGGGTGCAATGGGGGGCGGGTGTCCCAAGGTCAGCTGCTGCCCGGCTCAGCCCTTGCTGCCGATCCTCGGTTCGCTGCCGGCGCGGATGCGGGCGATGTTCGCGCTGTGGCGGCCCCAGATCAGCAGGGCGAGCAGCAGGCCGAGGACCAGCGCATGGACATGTCCCATCAGCGGCAACAGCGGTATGGCCGCTGCGGAGGCCGTCAGGGCACCTGCCGAAGACATCTTCGACAGGTACGCCCCCGCCAGCCAGGCCGCGCAGCAGGCAAGACCGACGGGCCAGGCCAGCGCGAGCATGATCCCGAGGAAGGTGGCGACGCCCTTGCCGCCCCTGAACCCCAGCCAGACCGGAAAGCAATGCCCCAGCATGGCGGCCAGTGCGGCGATCTGGGCCGTGTCCTCGCTGCCCGCCGCGCGCGCCAGCAGGACGGCAACCGCGCCCTTGCCTCCATCAAGCAGAAGGGTCAGGGCGGCGGCGGTCTTGTTGCCGGTGCGCAGGACGTTCGTCGCCCCGATGTTGCCCGAGCCGATCTCGCGCAGGTTGCCGAGGCCCATGACCCGCGCCAGCACCATGCCGAAGGGGATCGAGCCGATCAGGTATCCCAGTGCGGCCCAGAGCAGCAGCGCGGCGGGGGTGCTGTCTATCAAGGGCATCAGGCGGCCTCGAATACGCGATTGCCCGCGACCCAGGTGCCCAGCACCTTGCCCTGCATGCGGGCGCCGTCGAATGGCGTGTTGCGGGATTTGGAGCGCAGCCTCGCGCGATCCAGGACGAAGGGCGCATCCGGATCGAACAGCACGAGGTCGGCGGGCGCGCCGGGGGCCAGACGGCCGCAGGGCAGCCCGAGGCGCTTCGCCGGGTTGAAAGACATGGCGCGCCACAGGATCGGGAGGTCGATAAGTCCGGCGTGGTGCAGGCGCATGGCGGCGGGCAGAAAGGTCTCGAGACCCACCGCGCCCGACGCCGCTTCCTCGAAGGGCAGGCGCTTGCTTTCCTCGTCCTGCGGGGTGTGCATCGAGCAGATCACGTCGATCAGCCCCGATGCCACCGCCTCGGCCACGGCAAGGCGGTCGTCCTCGTCGCGCAGGGGCGGCTTGAGCTTGAAGAAGGTGCGGTAGTCGGCGACGTCGAGCGCATTGAGGGTCAGGTGATGGATCGAGGTCCCCGCCGTGATGTCGAGCCCGTTGCTCTTGGCGCGATGAAGCGCGGGCAGGGCGCGGGCGGTCGTGATCTGGTCGGCGTGATAGCGTGCGCCGGTCATCTCGATCAGGGCGACATCGCGGTCAAGCGCCATGCGCTCGGCCATGGGCGATACCGCAGGCAGGCCGCGCAGGGAGGCGAACTTGCCAGAGGTGGCGGCCGCGCCGTTCGACAGCCCCGGATCCTGCGGGTGCGCCACGACCAGGGCGCCCAGAGAACGGGCGTAGGTCAGGGCGCGCGAAAGCACCTTGGTGTCGGTCACGACGCGGTCGCAATCGGTGAAGGCGACGGCCCCGGCATCCATCAGGAAGCCGATCTCGGTCATCTCGCGCCCCTCGCGGCCCTTGGTCAGCGCGGCCATGGCGGCGACATGGACGGGCGATGCCTCGCGGGCGCGGCGGATGACGAATTCGAGCGTTTCGGGGTTGTCGATGGCGGGGGAGGTGTCGGGGCGGGTTACAATCGTTGTCACGCCTCCGGCCGCCGCGGCAAGTCCCGCCGAGCGGTAGCTTTCCTTGTGCCGCTCGCCCGGTTCGCAGACCTTCACCCCCAGATCCACGATGCCCGGCGCGAGGCAGCGGCCTGCGCAGTCGATGATCGTGGCGGATGCCGGGGCGGGGGCGTTCTCGGGCAGGATCGAGCCGATCCTGCCGTCGACAACACTCAGACCGCCGACCGTGATCGTACCGACTTCCGGATCGATCAGCCGTGCGTTCAGGAAGGCGATTTCGCTCATGCGAACAGCCACCAGAGCAGCAGGATCAGCCCGGCCAGGATTGCCATCGCCACAAGCGCGCTTCCGGCACGCCCGCGCGGGGCGACAGGCGGGGTCTGTCCCGGCGTGCCGGTGAAGGGCTTCGCGCTCTCAGAGACGACCGGATCGCCGGACAGTTCGGGCTGGTATTCCGAATAGGTCCCCACCAGCGTCAGGTCGCGGCCGGGATCGATCCGCGCCTCCTGCCCGCCGAAGCTGTCGGAGAACAGCAGCAGGACATAGCCATCGAGCGCGTCGAGCCTTGCCCGGTCTCTGGCTATCTCGCTGCCGGTTACGGCGTAGCCGTCCGCCAGGTAGCTGCTCAGCCCGACGCCCTCCAGATCGGAGACGGGGAAGATTTCGGTACTTGCCGTGTCGAGGGCGGGCGCGGAAAGCAGTTTGCTGGCCAGCTCCGCGGGGGATCCGGATTTCAACGCCGCGGCGACCTCGGCGGGTGGCAGGTTGACGGCGAAGACCCGGATCGTTCCGCGCTCGCCCTTCGGGATCGTGATCGCGCTCATGCGGCCCCCCTGCGTTCGGCGCGCAGGTTGCGGGCCAGAAGATCCATCGCGGCCATTCGCACGGCCACGCCCATCTCGACCTGGTCCTGGATAACCGACCGGTTGATGTCGTCGGCGATGGTGCCGTCGATCTCGACGCCGCGGTTCATGGGGCCGGGATGCATGACGATGGCATCCGGGGCCGCATGGGAAAGCTTTTCAGCGTCTAGCCCGTAGCGGTGGAAATATTCCCGCTCGGACGGGATGAAGCCGCCGTCCATGCGTTCTTTCTGAAGTCTCAGCATCATCACCACATCGACGTCCTTCAGGCCCTCGGCCATGTCGTCATAGACCTCGCAGCCGAACTCGGCGATGCCGGCGGGCATCAGGGTCGGCGGGCCGATGAGACGGATGCGGTTCTCCATCTTGCCCAGCAGGATGATGTTGGACCGCGCGACGCGCGAATGGGCGATGTCGCCGCAGATGGCGATGGAGAGGCGGTGCAGGCGTCCCTTCGCCCGGCGGATCGTCAGCGCGTCGAGAAGCGCCTGCGTGGGATGTTCGTGGCGTCCGTCGCCCGCGTTCAGCACCGCGCAATTGACCTTCTGCGCCAGCAGGTCGACCGCCCCGGACTGCGGATGACGCACCACGAGAAGATCGGGGTGCATCGCGTTCAGCGTCAGGGCGGTGTCGATGAGCGTCTCGCCCTTCTTGATCGAACTGGCCTGCATCGCCATGTTCATGACATCCGCTCCGAGGCGCTTGCCCGCGATCTCGAAGCTCGCCTGGGTGCGGGTCGAATTCTCGAAGAACATGTTGATCTGCGTCAGGCCCGCCAGCGCGTCCGAATGCTTGTTCGGCTGTCGGCTGAGCGAGACATAGCTGTCGGCGAGATCGAGAAGGGCCGTGATCTCCGCGGGGCGGAGAGGTTCGATACCGAGAAGATGCCGTTGGGCGAATGTCATGCGGTAAATGCCTCGCGCGTTAACGGGTTTATAGGCAGGGGTGCAGGGCGGAGCAAGGCGCGACCGCCCGCCATTTTGCGGGCCACGCGGCCCATTACATCCGGGCGGTGCCGGGGATAGGCTGCGGACATGGAATCACTGGACTACCATCAGGCGCGCGCGCTGCTCGAATGGCAGGTGGAGCTGGGGGCGACCGAGGCCATCGGCGATGCGCCGGTGGACCGCTATGCGCTCGCGCCCAGCCCCGGAAGGCCCGCCTCGGCGGCATCGGCCCAAAGGGTAGGGGCTGCGATCGCGGCGGAAAAGCAGGCGGTGGTCGATCCGGTCGTGGAAGCGGAAACCGCTGCAAAGGCGGCGGATACGCTCGAGGCGCTTGCGGCGGCGCTTGCGAATTACTCCCATTGCGAGCTGAAGCTCGGTGCGCGCAACACCGTTTTCTCGGATGGGATCGCAGGCGCGCGGGTGATGATCGTCGGCGAGGCGCCCGGGCGGGAAGAGGACCTGATGGGCAAGCCCTTCGTCGGGCGCGCGGGGCAACTGCTCGACCGGATGCTCGCGGCCATAGGGTTGAGCCGTACGGACGAGGCGGCGCCGGTCTACATCACCAATGTGCTGCCGTGGCGCCCGCCGCAGAACCGCGATCCCAAGGAGCAGGAGATCGCAATGATGAAGCCATTTCTCGAGCGCCACATCGCGCTTGCCGCGCCCGAGCTGCTGGTGATCGTGGGCAATATCTCCTGTCAGGCGCTGCTGGGGAAGCGCGGGATCACCCGGCTGCGCGGGCGCTGGACCGAGGCGCAGGGCCTGCCCGCCATGCCGATGTTCCATCCCGCCTATCTGCTGCGCAACCCCTCGGCCAAGCGCGAGGCCTGGGCGGACCTGCTGGCGGTGAAGGCGCGGCTTGCCAGTGGTTGATCCGCTGACGCTCTTCACCTTCGTCCCTGCCGCGCTGGCGCTGAACCTGACGCCGGGCGCGGACATGATGTTCTGCCTCGGACAGGGCCTGCGCTCGGGCCCGCGCGCGGCATGGGCGGCCAGCGCCGGGATCTCGTCGGGTTCGCTGGTGCATGTGACCCTCGCCGGTCTCGGCCTCGGCGCGCTTGTCGCGGCACATCCGTTGGCGTTCGACGTGATCCGCTGGCTCGGGGTTGCCTATCTGCTGTGGCTGGCCCGGGGCGCGATCCGCGGCCCCGCGCGAGAGCGCCCCTCGGGCGTTGCGATGCCTGCCTTGCGCGCGTTTCGGGAAGGGTTCTTCGTGAACCTCGCCAATCCCAAGGTGATCCTCTTCGTGCTGGCCTTCGTACCCCAGTTCGTGCGGCCCGAGGCAGGTCCCGTACTGGCCCAGTTCCTCGTGTTCGGCGCGGTGATCGCGCTGGGGGGCCTTCTGGTCAATGGGCTCGTCGGCAGTCTCGCCGGGGGTCTGGGCCAGCGGCTCGCGCGGTCGGGTCCGGTCATGGGATGGGTGACGGGAGGCATTTTCACGGCGCTTGCCCTGCGGCTGGCCGTGCTGGAAAGGAATTGAAATGGCAACCCGTGAAGAGCGCTCCTTCATTCCCGTGCGCATCGCCGTGCTGACCGTATCCGACAGCCGCGACCTCGACGACGACCGATCGGGCGATCTGCTGGCAGGACGGATTACCGAGGCGGGGCATGTGCTGGCGGACCGGCGCATCGTCAGGGACGAACGCGCGGAGATCGCGGCGCAGCTTCGCGCCTGGTGCAGGGATGGCGACATCGATGTGATCATTTCCACCGGGGGTACCGGGCTGACCGGGCGGGACGTGACGGTCGAGGCGCACCGGGATGTCTACGAGAAGGAGATCGAAGCCTTCGCGACGGTCTTCACCCATGTCTCGATGGCCAAGATCGGCACCAGCGCTGTGCAAAGCCGGGCCACCGGGGGCGTGGCGCAGGGCACCTATCTCTTCGCGCTGCCGGGCAGCCCCGGCGCCTGTCGGGATGCCTGGGACGAGATCCTGAAGATGCAGCTCGACTATCGCCACAAGCCCTGCAACTTCGTCGAGATAATGCCCCGCCTCGACGAACATCTCAGACGGAAATAGTAACGTCTCGCGTATAACAGGTAACGGCAGGGAGATTGTGCCGTGCCCGAGGGTTATCTGGTAGAGTCGCAACGTGCGAAGATCGAACGACACATGAGATTCCTGCGCCAGAGCATGATCGGCCTCTTTCTGGCCGCGATGACGCTGGGCCTTCTGGCCTACGCGGCGCTCATGGTTGCGCAGGCCGTGCAGTCGCGGCTGTCCGAAGAGCCCGTCGCGCCACCCGCGAGGGAACGCGTCTTCACGGTCAACGTGGTGCGCGCCGAGGCCGCAACGGTCGTTCCCGTGCTGGAGGCCTTCGGCGAGGTCCAGTCGCGCCGCACACTCGAGTTGCGCGCGGCGGTGGCGGGCCGCGTCGTCTCGCTCTCGGAGAATTTCGAGGATGGCGGACAGGTCGCCGCGGGCGAGGTGCTGATGCGCATCGATCCGTCGGGCATGCAGTCGGCGCTGGACCGGCTGACGGCGGATCTCGCCGATGCCGAGGCCGAAGGGCGCGAGGCGGCCCGGGCACTTTCGCTGGCGCGGGACGAACTGGCCGCGGCCGAAGCCCAGTCGAACCTGCGCCAGAACGCCTACCGGCGCCAGGTCGACCTGTCGGATCGCGGCGTCGGCACGACGGCCGCTGTGGAGGAGGCGGAGCTGGCGGCATCCTCGGCACGCGCCGCTGTCCTGTCGATGCGTCAGGAAGTGGACGCCGCCGAGGCGCGCATCGACCAGTCCAGGACCCTGCTGGACCGGGCGCGGATCGATCTCGCCGAGGCGCGGCGCGATCTTGCGGACGCGACGCTCGAAGCGCCCTTCGAGGGTATCCTGAGCGAAACGGCGGTGATCTCGGGGCGGCTGGTCTCGGTCAACGAGAAGGTGGCGGACCTGATCGATCCGGACGACCTGGAGGTGTCATTCCGGATCTCGACGGCGCAATATGCGCGGCTCCTCGATGCCGAGGGGCGGCTTGTCGATGCGCCGGTCACTGCGCTTCTCGACGTGACGGGCGTTGATCTCGAGGCCAGTGGACGGATCAGCCGCGTGTCCGCGGGTGCGGGGGAAGGCCAGACCGGCCGGCTGGTCTTTGCGCGGCTCGATCCGGCGCCGGGGTTTCGTCCCGGCGACTTCGTCACCGTGCGCGTGCAGGAGCCCGAGCTGACCGACGCCGTGCGGCTTCCGGCCTCGGCGTTGGGCGGGGACGGCAGCCTTCTGCTGCTGTCGGGCGACGCAGGCGATCAGCTCGAACTGCACGAGGCCAGGCTGCTGAGGCGTCAGGGCGACGACATCCTCGTAGCGGCCGAGGGGCTTCACGGGCGTGAGGTCGTCACGACGCGGTCGCCCCTGCTGGGACCGGGCATCAAGGTACGCGCGGTCCGGCCCGCGACCGAAACGGCATCGCAGGCGGCGGAGATGGTCGCACTCAGCGACGAACGCCGGGCCCGGCTGGTCGCCTTCATCGAGGCGAGTACCCGGATGCCCGAGGAAGCCAAGGCGCGGGTGCTGGCGCAGCTTGCCGAACCGATGGTCCCGGCGCAGATGATCGAGCGTATCGAAAGCCGGATCGGCGGCTGAGATGGCCCGCCGCCTTCCCGAATCGGCCGGCGGCCTGTTGTCCTACTTCACCCGCCACAGGACAGCGGCAAACCTTCTTTTCGTGCTGATGCTCATCGCGGGCGCTGCCGCTGTTCCCAACATGCGCGCGCAGTTCTTCCCCGACGTGGTGCTCGACACGGTCAAGGTCAGCGTGACCTGGGAAGGGGCAGGGGCCGAGGATGTCGATGCCGGGATCGTTCAGGTCCTCGAACCCGCCCTGCTCGCGGTCGAGGGCGTCGAGAGTACCGAAGCCACCTCGCGCGAGGGCAGCGCCGTCGTCACGCTCGAGTTCGAACCCGGCTGGGACATGAACCGGGCCGCCGACGACACCCAGACGGCGGTCGATGCGATCACGACTCTTCCCGACGAGGCCGAGGAACCCGAGGTACGGCGCGGCGCCTGGCGCGACCGTGTGACGGATGTCGTCATCACCGGGCCCGTCAGCCCGACGCAGCTCGGCCTTTTCGCCGATGAACTGGTCACGCGGCTCTTTGCCGCCGGTGTGACGCGCAGCACGATACAGGGTGTAGCGGCGCCGCTCACCCTTGTCGAAGTCGCCTCCGCGCGGCTGATCGCCAACGATGTTACCATGGCCGAAATCGCGGCCGCCATCGCCGCCGAGGTGGATGCGGACCCGGCAGGATCGGTGACGGGGGCCAACGCGCGGGTGCGGACCGGCACCCAGAAACGCAGCCCCGACCAGATCGCGGGCATCGTGCTGCGCTCGAACGCGGATGGGTCGACCCTGACGGTCGGCGAGGTGGCCACGATCCGGCGCGAGGGCGCGGACCGCAACCGCAGCTATTTCGTCGGACCCGATCCGGCCATCTCGGTCCGGATCGACCGCTCGGACCAGGGTGACGCCATCGGCATCCAGCACCGCGTCGAAGAGGTCGCGGCGCAGCTCGAGGCCACCCTCCCGCAAGGCGTCAGCGTCGAGCTGATCCGCACCCGGGCGGAGGCGATCACCGCGCGGCTGGACATCCTGATCTCGAACGGCGCGCAGGGACTTTGTCTCGTTGTCGTGCTGCTGTTCCTGTTTCTCAACGCCCGTACCGCCCTTTGGGTCGCAGCCGGCATCCCGGTCTCGATGGCGGCTGCGATCGCGATCATGTACATGGGCGGGCTCACCTTCAACATGATCTCGCTTTTCGGGCTGATCATCACGCTGGGCATCGTCGTGGACGACGCCATCGTGGTGGGCGAGCATGCCGACCACCGGGCCGGCGCGCTTGGAGAAAGCCCGGTCGTCGCCGCCGAGACCGCCGCGCGCCGCATGTTCATGCCCGTCGTCGCCGCAACCCTGACGACCGTGATCGCCTTCTTCGGCCTCGTCGTCATCGGCGGGCGCTTCGGGACGCTGATCGAGGACGTGCCCTTCACGGTGATCGCCGTCCTCATGGCGTCGCTCGTGGAATGCTTCCTGATCCTGCCGAACCACATGTCGCATGCGCTTGGCGGGGGCGCGAAGGTGCGCTGGTACGACCGCCCGAGCCGCGTCGTGAACCGGGGTTTTGTCTGGCTGCGCGAGACGCTGTTCCGGCCTTTCATCGCGGGTGTCGTGATGGCGCGATATGTCGTGCTTGCCGGCGCGGTCGCGATCCTGGCAAGCCAGGTCGCGCTGCTGATCCGGGGCGATGTGCCATGGCGCTTCTTCAACGCGCCCGAGCAGGGTTCGGTGACGGGCAATTTCGCGATGGCGGAAGGCGCCACGCGCGACGACACGCTCGCCATGCTGCGCGAGATGCAGCGCGCCGTCGAGGCGACCGGTGCGGACTACGAAGCGCGCTTCGGCCGCAACCCCATCGCCTACGTGCTGGCAGAGATCGGCGGCAACGCGGGGCGCGGGCTCGACGGGGCGGATGCCAAGGACGCCGATCTGCTGGGCGCCATCTCGGTAGAACTGATCGACGCGGATCTGCGGCCCTATTCCAGCTTTGCCTTCGTGGCCGAGTTGCAGGAGGCCGTCGTCAACCATCCGCTGGCCGAAACTGTCAGCTTCCGCGGCTGGCGCTCGGGTCCGGGGGGGGACGCGCTCGACGTGCAGTTCTACGGGGCCGGCACCGAGGAGCTGAAGGGCGCCAGCGAGGATCTTCAGACCGCGCTTCTGCGTTTTCCGGAGGTCAGCGCGGTACAGGACAATCTCGCCTACGACCGCGACGAGCTGATCCTCGATCTGACTGCACAGGGTCTCGCACTCGGCTTTACCATCGACGACCTGGGCAGCGTGCTTCGCCACCGGCTGAACGGCATCGAGGCCGCGACCTATCCGGAGGGGCCGCGCTCGGCAGAGATACGGGTCGAATTGCCCGAAAGCGAACTGACGGCGGATTTTCTGGAACGCATGCAACTGCGCACGCCCGACGGCGCCTATGTGCCGCTGGCCGACATCGTCAGCGTCGAGCGCCGGATCGGCTTCAGCACCGTGCGGCGCGAGAACGGCATCCGGGTGGTGTCGGTCACGGGCGACATCTCGGAGGATGACGCCGCGAAAGCCTCGGAGATCGAGGCGGCGCTTACCGGTGACATCCTTCCGCGCATCGCATCGGAGCGGCGGGTCGAATGGCGGCTGGCCGGACTGGCCGAACAGGAGGACGCATTCCTTTCCGATGCGCTGGCAGGGCTGGTCCTGTGTCTCGCGGGAATATTCCTGGTGCTGGCCTGGGTCTTCGAAAGCTGGACCCGGCCGATGGTGGTGATGGCGATCATTCCCTTTGGTCTCGTGGGGGCGGTCTGGGGACATTACGTTCATGACGTCCCGCTCAGCATGTTCTCGATCGTCGGCCTGCTTGGCATGACCGGCATCATCATCAACGATTCGATCGTGCTGATCGCCAGCATCGACGAATACGCCCGCGAGCGCGGGCTGGTGCCGTCGATCATCGACGGCGCCGCGGATCGGCTGCGGCCCGTGTTCCTGACCACGATGACCACCGTGCTGGGCATGGCCCCGCTGCTCTTCGAGACCAGCCAGCAGGCGCAGTTCCTCAAGCCCACGGTCATCACCCTGGTCTATGGGCTCGGCTTCGGCATGGTTCTGGTGCTCCTTGTCGTCCCGGCTCTTGTGGCCTGCCAGCATGACGTGCACCGCCAGATCACGGCCATGTCGCGCGGACTGAGGGCGCCGGTCGCGGGACTGAGGCGCGGCCTCGCGCTGCTCTGGCTGCTCGTGCTTGCCTGGGGCGCGGCGACACTCGGCCACGCCGCTTGGACGGGGAACCTGCCGGCGGCGCTGCTTGCGCTCCTGCCGGCGCTCGGCTCCCTTCCGGCCGGACTAGCGGCGCTGCTGGCGTTCGCGGCGGGAGTCGCTGGCCTGGCCCTTGCGGGATATGCCGTCTCCGCGCTTGCCTGGGGCATGCGGCGCAGGGCCGGGTGAAGGCGCTCAGCCGGCGGTGCAGCCCCGGATCTCGACCGCGTGGCGCTGGCCGATCACCGTCAGCCGGATATCGGTGCGGTCGAGCGCGATGGTTCCACCCCGGACGGGAACCAGCTCGGAAACACCGGTAAGGGCGTCGCCGTTCCGGCGTGTCCGGGTCTCGCTGACCCAGATGTCGCCCTGGCCCGGCTCGATCACCATGACCTCGGTGCCGCCGGCGCTTGGCATCGTCACCTGCGCTTCGACCTGAAGACCGTCGGGCGAGGGGGCGAAGGCGCAGGTCGCGGCGCGCACGCCCGCCTCTCGCGCGGAATACGGCATCTGCGCCAGAGCCGCGGCAATGGCGGGATCGGGCCGGGTGCGGTCATCGGAGATGGCTGCGTCGAGGTCGAGGCGGAAGGGCATGCAGATGTCGGAACAGACGCCCAGGTCCAGGCCCAGCCGCAATGAAACCGGCTGGTCTTGTGCATCCGGTGCGATGACCAGCGGGATCGTCACGCTGCCCTTGTAGCCGATCGAGCGCATGCCGTTGTCGTCGAAGACATGCGGCGTGGGCCACATCACGGCGACGGAGCCGAGGTTTCGCGATCCGGACCAGTCGAAGACGGGCGGAATGCCCGCATCTCCGGGCGCGCGCCAATAGGTCTTCCAGCCGCGCGCCAGTTCCAGATGCAGCGCGGCCATGCGTGTGCCGTCCGCCTGCACCCAGCCTGGCAGGATGGTTGCGGTGATCGGTGCAGCCGGGTCCGCTGCCTCCAGCTGCGGGACTGCCGCACCCAGAAGGAAGGTCGCGAGGGCGATAGGTCTGAACATGCGATCCTAATTGATCCAGCAGGGCGCCCCAGGCAAGTCACGTTCCGGTCAGCCATGTTTCGCCTTTCCGCCTGCGTCCCGCGACGGGCTTGAACGCCGGTCAGCCCCGAGCCATGCTCGGCTGATGGCTGAGTCGATCACCGATACCGGGGTCCTGGATCTCACCGGCACGCTTCTCGTGGCGATGCCGGGCATGGGCGACCCGCGGTTCGACCGGTCGGTGATCCTGATGTGCGTGCATTCGAGCAGTGGAGCCATGGGGCTCATCCTGAACAAGCCGAGCGCCGAGGTCGGGATGCGCGATGTTCTGGACCAGCTCGACGTGGACCCGGTTGCCGAGGCGATGGCGATGCCCGTCCATATTGGCGGGCCGGTCGAGATGGGGCGCGGGTTCGTGCTGCACAGCCGCGAATACGTCTCGCGCCTGCACACGCTCGAGGTGCCGGGCGGCTACGGCATGACGGCAACCCTAGACATCCTCGAGGATATCGCGCTGGGCGACGGACCGGAGCTGGCGCTGATGATGCTGGGGTATGCCGGCTGGGCCCCGGGTCAGCTTGAAGGCGAGATCGCGCGCAACGGCTGGCTGACCGCCGAGGCGAATCCCGAGCTGGTCTTCCGCACGCCGCCCGAGCGCAAGTGGGAGGCCGCGCTTGCCACGCTCGGGGTCGATCCGCTGGGCCTGTCCTCGTTCGCGGGCCACGCCTGAAGGGTCCGGATCCTTGCCGGGCGATACCGGAATGCCCGGTTCAACCGCGCGGGGCGGCGGCCCGGCGCAGGCGGTCGTTGATGGCAAGGCCCAGACCGCGTGCGGGAATCGCCGCGACCGCGATGGCGCATCCGGTCGCGTCCAGACTGTGAAGGTGGCCAAACAGATTGGCGGCCGCTTCCGACAGGTCGCCGGCGGCGGACAGGTTCAGGGTGCAGTCCATCGGTCCGAACCCCAGCAGCACCTCTCCGTCCCGCGCGGTGCGCGCATCCAGCCGGACCCGGGCGGCGGGAGCGTAATGCGACGAAAGCTGTCCCGGCGCCGAGACCTCGCCCCCGACGGGCAGTTCCAGCGCGCCACCAAGCGCCGCTTCCAGCGCCTCGACCGGCAATCCGCCCGCCCGCAGAAGCTGCGGCTCGGCCCCGGCAAGGCCGACGATGGTGCTTTCGAGGCCGACCGGACAGGGCCCGTCGTCCAGCACGGCGGCGATACTGTTGCCCAGTCCCGACATCACGTGCTTGGCCGTGGTCGGGCTGATCCGCCCGGAAGGATTGGCCGATGGCGCGGCGACCGGCCCCCCGAATGCCCCGAGCAGGGCGCGGGCAGAGGGATGCGCCGGGACCCGGATCGCGGCGGTGCCCAGCCCCGCCGTTACCAGTTCCGAAAGCCCGTGGTCCCGGGCGAGCGGCAGCACCAGCGTCAGCGGTCCGGGCCAGAAGGCCGAGGCGAGCCTGTCCGCGACGTCCGACCAAACGACGTGGCGCCGGGCGGCCTGTGCGTCGGGGACATGCACGATCAGCGGGTTGAAGCTGGGCCGGCCCTTGGCCGCGTAGATTTCCGCCACCGCTTTGCCGTTGCACGCGTCCGCGCCGAGGCCGTAGACTGTCTCGGTGGGGAAGGCGACAAGGCGGCCGTCCGCCAGAAGCCGTGCGGCTTCGGCGATGCCGTCTGCGTCGGGACGAAGGGTTAGGGCGGTCTGCTGGGACATGTCGCTCCGTGACGCCGCGTTCCGGTTGCCGCAGGGAAAGCGGCAGATCATCCTCGCTTGCGAAACCGCCTTCTAGCGGCAGGCGCGCGCCTTGCCAAGAAGGTGCCGGAAGTCCCGATGGAGAGAGAGACGAGATGCCTTACAAAGCCCGGGTCGAAGAATTTCTGTTTCTGTTCGAGCATGTGGTTCCGCTCGAGCCGCTGCGGGCGACCGAGGCCTATGCCGAGGCCACAGACGACATCACCCGCGCCATCCTGACCGAGGCCGGCAGGCTTTGCGATGAGGTCATGGCGCCGCTTCAGCGCAATGGCGACCTGCATCCGGCCCGGCTCGAGAACGGCGTGGTGCGTACCTCTCCGGGGTTCGCCGAGGGCTGGAAGGCCATCGCCGAGGGCGGCTGGATCGGGATCGCGGCGGATCCGGCGTACGGCGGCATGGGCCTGCCGATGGCGCTGGCCTCGGCCGTGAATGAAATGATGAGCGGGGCCTGCCTGGCGCTGCAGCTGGCCCCGTTGATGAGCCAGGGTCAGATCGAGGCGCTCGAACACCACGCAAGCGACGAGATCAAGGCGCTGTACCTGCCGAAACTCGTCTCGGGCGAATGGACCGGCACCATGAACCTGACGGAACCGCAGGCGGGATCGGATGTCGGGGCCCTGAGCACCAGGGCCGAGCCGCTCGACGACGGAACCTATGCGATCTCGGGCCAGAAGATCTACATCTCCTGGGGCGATCACGACGTGGCCGAGAACGTCTGTCATCTGGTCCTCGCGCGCCTGCCCGACGCACCTGCGGGAACGCGGGGCATATCGCTGTTCCTGGTTCCGAAATACCTTCCGGACGCCGATGGCAATCCGGGCGCAGCCAACGGTCTGCGTGTCGTCAGCCTCGAGCACAAGCTGGGCCTGCACGGTTCTCCCACCGCAGTGATGGAATACGATCGCGCGACCGGCTGGCTGATCGGGCCCGAGCAGGGCGGGATGGCCGCGATGTTCACGATGATGAACAACGCCCGCCTCGGCGTGGGCGAGCAGGGCATCGGTGCCGCCGAGGGCGCCTGCCAGAAGGCGCTGGAATTCGCCGCCGAGCGCCGGCAGGGCCGCTCGCCGGTCGAGGGTGGCAGCGGCACGATCATGGACCATGCGGATGTGCGGCGCATGCTGATGACAATGAAGGCGGACATCTTCGCCGCGCGCGCCATCGCGGCCAGTTGCGCGGTAGCGATCGACATGGGCAAGGCCACCGGCAATGCCGCATGGAAGGCCCGCGCGGCGCTGCTGACACCCATCGTGAAGGCATTCGGCACGGACACCGGCATCGCGGTCGCGGAGATGGCGGTGCAGGTGCACGGCGGCATGGGCTACATCGAGGAAACCGGGGCGGCGCAATTCGCGCGCGACGTCCGGGTAACGGCGATCTACGAGGGTACGAACGGCATTCAGGCGATGGACCTTGTCGGGCGCAAGATGATGGATGGCGGCGAGGCGGCGCAGGCCGTGGTGGACGAGATCGCAGAGATATCCGAAGCCGCCCGCGCGGACCTGCCGGAGCTGGCCGAGGCCGTTTGGCAGGCGGGCGAGAGCCTGCGCGAGGCGACCGATTGGCTGGTGGGACAGGAGATGAACACGCGCTTCGCCGGCGCCGTGCCATACCTGCGCGCCTTCGCGCGTGTGCTGGGCGGGGCGCTGCAACTCAGGGCCGCCATGGCCGACCGGGGCGGGGCGCGGGAAACGCTGGCGCGGTTCTACATCCGCCGTCTGCTGCCCGAATACATCGGCTTGCTGGCCCATGCGCAGGCCGGCGTTGACGAACTCTACGCGATTGCGCCCGACGAGATCGCCGCCTGATGGAGGATTTCTCGCCCCAGCCGCTGCGCTATCCCTTCGAGGCGCCTCCCGAACGCGGCGAGGCCGTCGAGGTGGCCGAGGGTGTGCTCTGGATGCGCCTGCCGCTGCCGATGAAGCTCGACCACGTCAACGTCTACGCGCTTGACGACGGGGACGGATGGACGGTGGTCGACACCGGCTTCGACACGCGTCTGGGCCGCGAGATCTGGGAATCGCTCTTTGCCGGCGCGCTGGCGGGCAAGCCGGTCCGCCGCGTCGTCGTGACCCATCACCATCCCGATCACATCGGACTGGCGGGCTGGATGCAGGCCGAGCGCGGCTGCGAGCTGGTCACAAGCCGGACGGCATGGTTGCTGGCCCGGATGCTGGTGCTGGACGAGCAGCCCGTGCCATCGCCCGAGACGCTGGTCTTCTATCGCCGCTCGGGGATGGACCCGGAGATCTACGACAAGCGCGCCGTCGAGCGTCCGTTCAACTTTTCCGACATAGTGGCCCCGCTGCCCGTGGGGTATTCGCGCATTTCGCAGGGCGACGTGATCGACATGGGCGGGCGGCGCTGGGACGTGCATATGGGGAACGGCCACGCGCCCGAGCATGCGACCTTCTGGAGCCGCGACGACAACCTCGTGATCGCAGGAGACCAGATCCTGTCCTCGATCAGCCCCAATGTCGGCGTCTACGCGACGGAGCCCGAGGCCGATCCACTTGGCGAATGGCTCGAGGCCTGCGAACGGCTCGCGTCGCTGGCGCGCGAGGATCATTTCGTCCTTTCCGGCCATAAACTGCCCTTCACCGGCCTGCCCACGCGGATGCGCCAGCTGATCGAAAACCACCACGGCGGGCTGGCCCGGCTGCTCGATTTCATCGACACGCCGAAATCTGCCGCCGAATGCTTTGCCCCGCTCTTTGCGCGCAGCATCGGAGAGGCTGAATACGGGCTGGCGCTGGTCGAGGCGGTAGCGCATCTCAGCCACCTGCATCAGGCCGGACTTGCAACCCGCTCTCTGCGCGCCGACGATGGCGCCTGGGTCTATCAGTCGAAGGGGTGAGCCCGATGAGCGAAGAGATCAGCACCACGGCGGAGTTCGTGGAGGCCGATGCGCTGCCCAGGGTGCATGAAGTTCACAGCCAGCCCGGCAATTCATCGCTTTGCGATGAGTCGCTGCCCAGGAAGCTTGCCGCAGAGCCGGTCGGCGCCAAGTCGCCCGCACAATGGGCCTATGAGCGTATCATCCTCTACCTGCGCAACTTCGAGAAGCAGCTCAACGCAGACCAGGAGGTGGCGATGGGCTTTACCGGCGGGCAGGCGGGGGTGCTGCGGATCGAGGGCATGGGCTACTTCGATCCCGATATCGTCACCTTCTACGGACGTGACGAGAAGGGCATGAAGACCCAGTTCATCCAGCATGTCAGCCAGCTTTCGGTCATGCTGCGCGCCATGCCCAAGGCGCAGGACTCGGCGCCGCCGAACCGGATCGGATTCCGCCTCGCTCAGGATCTGGAGGCGGAGGGCGACACGCAGGCATGATCGGGGGGCATCGCGTCGCCCGTCATTTTGCCGCGTCCCCGCATTGGCCCCGTGACATGTCGCGCCAGATCCGGTAGGCAGCGGCGCAAGACACATTCGACGAGGATGGCCCAGATGGCTGAACACAAGATTGGCGAGATGGATATCTCCGCGCAGGAACAGACTTTCGACAGCTTCATGACATTCGTCACCCGCACGGTGATCGTCATCCTGCTTATCCTGGTAGGCCTCGCCGTCTTCTTCCACTGACGGCCGGCGCTTCGGGCGTTCTCAGCCCAGAAGCCAGAGCAGGCCGTACAGTGTCGCCGCGCCGCCGCAGATCGTGATCAGGACGTTGCGCGTCGTGTAGCCCAGCACCACCGTGGCGATTGCGGCCCCCAGGCGCGGCAGATCGAATTGTCCGTCGGTACCCTGCGGCCATATCACCTGAGGCGTGACCAGCGCCGGAAGGATGGCGACGGCCGTGTAGCGCAGGTGCCGCAGCAGCCAGGGCGGCAACGGGCGATTGCCCACGAAGCCTATGAAGGCGTAGCGCAGCAAGAAGCTTCCCACCGCGAGCCCGATCATCACGACCCAGAGTTTGGTATGGTCGATCACGCGCGCTGTTCCCCGCGCCGCGCCATCCAGAGCTCGGTCTGTGCCCCCGCGATCATCCCGGCAAGCCCCGCGACCACCAGCCCGAGCGAATAGGGCACGGCTGCGGCGAACAGGCTTATCCCCGCGGCGGTCAGGGCAGCAACGATATGGGCAGGCGTGCGCAGCAGGGGAGCGACCATTGCCAGAAAGCAGATCGGCAGGGCGAAATCGATCGTCCATTCCTCCGGGATGCGTGCGCCGGCAAGCGCGCCCAGCAGCGTTGCTCCATACCAGACCGGCACGATCGGCGTCAGGACGCCCGTGAAATACGCCAGCCGCTGCTGCAACGTCATCTGCGGGTTCAGTTCGAACTCCTGCAGCGAGCAGGCGTAGGACTGGTCGACGGTGAAATACGCGACCAGCGCCCGCTGCCAGGGTCCCGCGGACCCGAGGTAGGGCGTGAGCGAGGCGGAATACATCACCAGTCGCAGATTGACCGCCAGGGCCGAAATCAGCACCACCAGCGTCGGTGCGTTCTCCTGCATCATCTGAAGCGCCGTGAACTGGGACGCTCCGGCGAAGACCGCGACGGAGAAGGTGATTGTCTCGATGATGTTGAGGCCGGATTCCACCGCGAAAACCCCGAAGAGCAGGGCGAAGGGCGCCACCATCAGGATGAAGGGCGCGCCGTGGCGGACCCCTTTCCAGTAGGCCGGTTTTGATGTGGTGGAGGACATGAGAAGCTCTTATGGTCGGGGCATTCGTTAACCCAGCGGCGAGAGGGATGCAATTGGCCAGGGCGGAAGACGTGCGCGACTACCTGATCGCTCCCGACCCGGCATCCGCCCGGCTGACGCGGGCGGTGCACGGGACCGACCAGAGCGGCGCGCCGCTGGAAATACGCGTTGTCGAGGAGCGCCCCCTCACGATCTTCCTGAACGCACAGGAGATCGTCACCGCCATGACGATCGGGGATTACCCGGAATATCTGGCGCTCGGTTTCCTGCGCAATCAGGGCATGTTGCGGGACGATGATGAAGTGACAGGTGTGGATTACGACGAAGATCTCGAAGTCATCGTGGTGCGTACCGCCCGCAAGACCGACTACGAGGAGAAGCTGAAGCGCAAGACCCGCACCAGCGGCTGTGCCGTCGGCACGGTCTTTGGCGACATGATGGAGGGGCTCGAGGGTCTGAAGCTGCCCGAGACCGAACTGCGCACGTCGTGGCTTTACACCCTGTCGGCCCGGATCAACCGAACGCCGTCTCTTTACCTTGAGGCAGGGGCGATCCACGGCACGGTGCTTTGCCAGGGCGACCAGCCGCTGGTCTACATGGAGGACGTCGGGCGGCACAACGCGGTCGACAAGATTGCCGGATGGATGCTGTCCGAGAGTGTCCCGGCCGGAGACAAGATCCTCTATACCACCGGACGGCTGACCTCGGAGATGGTCATCAAGACGGCGATGATGGGAATTCCGGTGCTGGCCTCGCGCTCGGGCTTCACGGCCTGGGGCGTGGAGATCGCGCAGACCATCGGTCTCACGCTGATCGGGCGCATGAAGGGCCGTCGTTTTGTCTGCCTCTCGGGCGAGGACCGGCTGCTGCGCGACGCGGACCCGGACAGCATCCCCGAAGAACCGGGCCGCCTGGGGCGCAAGGGGGCGGCGTGAAGCAGCCTCTGGGCGTTATCCTTGCCGGCGGCCTTGCCCGGCGCATGGGAGGTGGCGACAAGGGCGAGCTGCGCCTCGGCGGCCTTACCCTGCTGTCCCGGGTGATCGAAAGGCTCGAGCCGCAGGTGGCGGATCTGGCGCTGAACGCCAATGGCGATGCCGCCCGCTTCGCCAGCTACGGCCTGCCCGTGCTGGCCGATCCCCTCGACGGATTCCCGGGTCCTCTTGCCGGTGTGCTGGCCGGGCTCGACTGGGCAGCATCGCTGGGCGCGGAGACGATCGTGACCGCGGCAGCCGATACGCCGTTTCTGCCGCCGGATCTCGTGCCCCGGCTTCTGCTCGCGGCCGAAGGCATGCCCTCTCCACTTGCGCTTGCCGCCACCACGGAAGACGGAACGCTGACACGGCATCCCACATTCGGCTTGTGGCCCGTGGACTTGAGGCATGATCTTCGCGTGGCGCTTGAAGGCGGCCTGCGCAAGATCGTCGCCTGGACCGACGCTCACGGCGGGCGCGAGGCGGTCTTCCCCGTGGTTCGCACGGACCCCTTCTTCAACGTGAACACCCCCGAAGATCTGGCCGAGGCGGAGGCCTTGTTGTGAGGGTGTACGGTATCGTCGGCTGGAAGAATGCCGGGAAGACGGGGTTGATGGAACGGTTGGTCACCGAGATCGTGGGGCGCGGTCTGACGGTCTCGACCGTAAAGCATGCGCATCACAGCTTTGACGTGGACCAGCCCGGCAAGGACAGCCATCGCCATCGGATCGCGGGCGCAAGCGAAGTTCTGCTCGCCTCGCGCAATCGTTTCGCGCTGATGCACGAACTGCGCGGGGACGCGGAACCGGCGCTGGACACCCTTCTTGCACGGCTTTCGCCGGTCGATCTGGTTCTGGTGGAAGGCTACAAGCGGGACGCCCATGCGAAGGTCGAGGCCCATCGCGCCGAAACCGGCAACCCGCTCATCGCGCGCGAGGATCCCACCATACGCGCGGTGGCGAGCGATGTGCCGCTCGATATCGACCGCCCGGTCTTTGCGCTCGACGACACGGTCGCCGTGGCCGATTTCATCCTGGGCGAGGTGGGGCTTTGAGCGGATTCGACACCGTGCTGATGGTCGACTGGTCGGGAGGCAACGACCGGGGCCCGACGCCCGTGCGCGATGCCATCTGGGCCTGCGCGGCACGCGACGCCCGTGCACAGGAGCCGGTCTATCTGCGCAACCGCCAGGTGGCGGAAGAATGGATCGGCGAGTTCGTCGCCACCGAGATCGGGGCCGGACGGCGCGTGCTTGCCGGCTTCGATTTCCCTTTCGGCTATCCCCGGGGATTCTGCCGGGCCATCACGGGTTCGTCCGATCCCCTGTCGCTCTGGGCGTGGCTTGACGCGCATGTCGAGGATGCGCCGGATGGCAATAACCGCTTCGATCTCGCCGGCGAGATCAACAGGCGCTGCGGAGGAAAGGGGCCGTTCTGGTTCAATGGCTTGAAGCGCGATGTTGAAGGGTTGCCGAAGGATCGGCGCGACCATGAAAACCCGTTCCCCGAGCGTCGCGCCTGCGAGGTGCAAGCGCCGGGCACCTTCACCTGCTGGCAGCTCGGCGGCAGCGGCGCAGTGGGAGGCCAAGTCCTGACGGGTCTGCCGGTGCTGCACCGGCTGCGCCGGCGTTTCGCCGGCAGCGCCTGGCCGTTCGAGACGCCGGAGGGGCCGCTGGCGCTCGTCGAGATCTGGCCTTCGCTGATCCTCGGCCGGGAACCCGCGGGGCGGATCCGCGATGCGTGGCAGGTCCAGGAGATGGCGCGCGCGGTCTCGGCCCTGCCACGGGACGAGCTCGCGGAACTTCTTCGGGTGGAGGCGACCGAGGAGGGCTGGATCTTCGGCCTTGGCCACGAAGAGCGGCTGGCCCGGGCCCGTCTGACGCCGCCCGCGTTGAAGAACGACTGTTTCGCCTTGCCGCCGGGTGTCGATTGGACGCCGGTGGACGAGGCGCTTGCCCTGCTGAAGTCGCGTATCGAGCCGGTCACGCAAGCCATGCGCCTGCCGCTTGGCCGGGCTGCGGGCCGTGTGGCGTCGGAGGATGTGTTCGCCCTGAGGGGGAATCCCCCGCTTCCCAACGCCGCCGTGGACGGCTACGGGTTTGCGGGTCCGATCGGCGATGGCGCGCACGCGCTGCCGCTGCACGAGGGGCGCGCGGCGGCGGGCGACCCGCCCGGTTCGCTGCCGGCAGGCCAGGCGATGCGGGTGCTGACGGGGGCGGTGCTGCCGTCGGGCGTCGATACCGTTGTGCTGCAGGAAGACGTCGTCGCGGCGGAGGGCCGCGTCTCCTTTCGCGGCCCCGTGAAGCGGGGAGCGAACACCCGCAAGGCCGGCGAGGACGTGCGCGCAGGCGAGAGGGTCCTTGCCGCGGGACGACGGATCGGTGCGGCGGACCTCGCGCTTCTCGCGGCGAGCGGTCTGGGAGAGGTTCCGGTGCGCGCCCCGCTCCGGGTCGCGGTGCTGTCTACCGGCGACGAATTGCGAGAGCCCGGCGAGGCGGCTGCCCCCGGCCAGATCCACGATGCCAACCGGCCCATGCTCCTCGAGATGCTGCGCCGTTTCGGGCACGAACCGTTGGACGCGGGCAGGGCGCCCGACGACCGCGACAGGCTGCGCGCGGCGCTCGACGATGCCGCCGGGCGCGCAGATGCCATCCTCACCAGCGGCGGCGCCTCGGCGGGGGAGGAAGACCATGTCTCCGCGCTTTTGCGGGAGGCAGGGTCGATGGCCCTCTGGCGCATCGCCGTCAAGCCGGGGCGACCCCTGGCATTGGGATTCTGGCGGGGCAAACCGGTTTTCGGACTGCCCGGAAATCCCGTCGCCGCAATGGTTTGCACGCTGATCTTCGCGCGCCCCGCGCTTGCCGTGCTTGCGGGCGAGGACTGGCCCGAACCGCAGGGCTTCGACGTGCCGGCGGCATTTTCGAAGCGCAAGAAGGCAGGGCGTTCGGAATACCTGCGGGCGCGGCTGCGCGATGGCCGGGTCGAGGTCTTTGCCTCCGAAGGGTCGGGCCGGATCAGCGGGCTGGCTTGGGCGGAAGGTCTGGTGGCGCTTCCCATGGACGCGCTCGAGATCGTTCCCGGCGTCCCGGTGCGATATCTCCCCTTCGCCAGTTTCGGGCTCTGAGCGCGACGGGGAACACGCATTCGTTGAGTCGCAGGCGCGCGCGGTATAATCTTGTTGGCATTGATGCCAGAGGATTTCGCCATGACGAACGATATTGAAAGCCCCCGATCCCACCCTTCGACGGAACTGGTCATGCGGATGGTCGACTGCCACCAACGGGGCGACTTCGAGAATGCCTATGACGCCGCGCAACAGCTCCTTGTCGGTTACAGCCTGGAGGATTTCGACGACACGCAGGAATTCGAAAAGGTCGGCCATTTCTTCGCCCGCGCTTTCAGCACCCAGTGCGATGCCAGCAATGCCGCGCTCAGGCGCCAGTTCCATGACGCTGCGGCCGGGTCTCAGGCGGTGCTGGACCTTGTCGCGCATGTTCGATGGCAGGAGAACCTCGATGGCAATCCAATCTTCCGGGAGTTCCGGAAGATCCATCTCGAGGCGGCGGTCAACATACCGCTGATGAAGGCGACGGAAGCGGCGATGCGAGGATCCTATGACACGGCGACCCGTCATGTCCTCAGCGCGGGGGCATACCTGCCGCAGATCAGTGCGATCCTCAACAAGGATGCGCCCGAAGCGGACCATTACATGCGCCCGACGGCCATGACCGTCATCAGCGGGCAGTTCCTGATCGGTGCGGCCATCCATATGGCCAATGCGAATACCGGAAACAACCTGATCTACGCCCGGCTGTTCTTCGAGAGGATGGATGCGCTCTTTGCGGATTTCGCACTGGTCGAGATCGACCAGCCTCATCAGGAGCGTATCATCGCTTTCATGCATGATTACGCCAATGCAGCGCGGATTCATGTCGATGCGGAAATCGCCGCTGCCGAGGAGAACTACGCCCTTGCCGTGATCCGGCTGACCGAGAGCATTTCGGCCTTCGAGCGCATCGCCGCGGCGATCCCGCCGGAAATGCCCAATCTCGAGGTCGTCCAGGAGACCATGATGAACATGGGAAAAATCGTCAGCCAGGGCATCCGGCACTATTCGATGCTCGACATGATGAAATCCAAGCTCGAGCATGCGGCGAATGCCGACGCGGCGATGAAAGAGCGGATGGCAGACCACGACCGCTGGCGCAACGAGGTGATCCTCGCCTTCGCCAAGCAGAACTTCAATTTCAGTTTCGAGAACGTCAACCAGATTGCCAATGACATCAACATCCGCAACGACGTGTCGATTGCGATGCAGGACGCGGGGATGGATCAGGTGCTGCTACTGCTCTCGAGGCTTCCGCATGACCGGCAGACCGAAACGCTCATGGCGGATGCGAAGGCGGCGAAGAACGAGAAGGACCTGATGGCCAAGATGGAAAAGGTTGTCGCCGTCATGGATGGCGCTTCCAAGGTCGCCGATGCGGCCTCCAAGCTGGTGCCCTACGGTCCTCAGGTGATGTCGGCGCTGCGCGGGATCTTCGGTCTGCTGCCGCTGCGCCGCGAGACGCCCCAGGCGGCTTCGCTGCCTGAACCCGTGACGGTCTGAGGCCGCGCGGGGAAATATCCTGTCCGCGCCGCCTAGTCGAAGGTGCCCGCGACACGGCCGAGCAGCATGAAGGCGCGCGCGGTCCGGGTCTCTGCGAGCGCGGCGATCTCGCCATCCGTCGCGGTCATCTCGAACTCGGCGAAGGTCTTGTCGAACCTGCGCAGGAAATGGTGGACGGCGTCGCGGAAGATGGGATCCTGCTTCATGCGTCCTGCCGTCAGCGCCAGCGACGAGCGGTCGCGGATGCCTCCAAGCGCCGCGATGGCGCGGCCGCGCGCGCCCTGGCCGAACTGACGCCAGACCTCGGGGCGGGCGCGATCGGGCCGCAGATCGTCCATGTAGATGCCCTCCTGCGACAGCAGCGTGAGGACATCCTGGCTGGCCTGAACGAGCTTTCCGGCGTTGCGGTCCTTCAGGGCGCGACGCAGGGCGGCGAATCCCGCCTGATCCTCGGCGTTCTCGGGAAAATTGAGCGCGCGGATGAAATCCTCGCTCGGCAGGGGCGGGGCGATATCCTCGGCCGTCGTGCCGAGCGCCAGAACCGGCTGGTCGTCGGACGGAAGCGCGGCGGGGGTCGGCAGCATGTTCTGGCGGCGCTCGGCCTCCCGGCGCGACGAGAACACCGCCAGCGCGGTCTCGGTCTTTCGCGCGGCTGCCGCAATCTCGTCCAGCTTGCGCGCGACGGAAGGCTCGCTGCCCAGCCCGCCGGTCTGCTGCTGGGCGATGTAGCTGTGCCGGATCGCGTCGATGGCCGCCTGCAGACGCTGGCTTTCCTCACGCATGACGCGCGATGCCCGCGCCGCGGTCGCCGCGACCCAGATCATCGCCACGGGCATGAAGATCGCCACCATCGTCATCAGGAAGCGCAAGCCGTCCGGCCGTGCCTCCGGATCGGATGGCATGAGCAGAAAGAACAGGCCCGCCCCGATCAGCCAGACGGCCGAAAGGGCGACGGCAGCGATCTCGATGGCGGTAATGCCGCCCGACTGGGGGCGATCGTATATGCCCAGCGGTGTCGGGCGCGATTTCGGCTCGGTTCTCTGCGGGGTCCCGGATGGCTCGGCCATGATGCTCTGTCCCCGGTCAGGCGTAGACGATCTTGAGCACCTCGTAGCTCTTCTCGCCCCCAGGGGTGCGCACGCTCACGCTGTCGCCCTCGTCCTTGCCGATCAGGGCGCGCGCGATGGGCGAGCGGATGTTGAGCAGCCCGGCTTCGACATTCGCCTCGTGCTCGCCCACGATCTGCCAGGTCTTCTCCTCGTCCGTATCCTCGTCCACGAGGGTGACGGTTGCCCCGAACTTGATGGCACCCGACATCTTCGACGGGTCGATGACCTCTGCCAGACCGATGACCCCCTCGAGCTCCTTTATGCGGCCCTCGATGAAGGACTGCTTCTCGCGCGCGGAATGGTACTCGGCGTTTTCGGACAGGTCGCCATGCTCGCGCGCCTCGGCGATGGCCTTGATGATGGCCGGCCGCTCGACGGACTTGAGCTTCTTGAGCTCTGATTCCAGGGCGGTGAAACCCTTGCGCGTCATCGGTATCTTTTCCATCCCGGCATCCACGAATTTCAAGGCGGCCCGCCGGGGTCTCCCGGGGGCCGCTGGTCACAACTCTGGATACCTGACCCAAAGGCGGGGGCAATTGCAAGGGGTGTGGCGGAAGCCCGCCCGCGCCCCGCCTGACCCCGCGTTCTCAGCCATACTGGACGATTTCGTATTCGATCCCGTCATTGTCATGGAAATAGAAGCGCTTGCCGGGCTCGTAGTCGGCGTGGCTTTGGGGCGTGAAGCCGGTCTTGATAACGGCATCTTCCGTGGCGTCGATATCGTCGACGACGACCGCGATGTGGTTGAGCCCGCCAAGGGTGGTGTAGCTGTCGTTCTGCGCCCTGGCGATCTCGGGGCGTCGGTAGAGTGCGATGTATTGCGCTTCGGTCCCGACATGGACCGAGCGTCCATTGTGGATCGAGTCGCCCCGCCAGCGCACATGCCACCCGAAGAGGTCGCACATCCAGCGGGCTGTGGCATCCGGGTCGGTGACGGTGAAGTTCGTGTGTTCGAGGCGTGCGGCCATGTCGCGTTTTCCTTTCAATTTGGGTTCGCGACACCTACCGTAATTTCTAAACCTAACTTGAGGTCAAGGAGTTTTTCATGGCCCGGAACGAAGGTCTCGGCATCGGGGCGCTGGCCCGGCGCACCGGCCTCGCGGTATCCGCGATTCGCTATTACGAGCAGCACGGTCTGATCCGGCCCTGGCGGAATGCGGGCGGTCAGAGGCGCTACGAGCGCGCCGATCTGCGGCGGCTGAGTTTCGTGATGATCGCGCAGCAGTTCGGCTTCACGCTGACCGAGATATGCGCCGAACTCGACCGCCTGCCCGGAGGCCGGACCCCCACAAAGCAGGACTGGGCGCGGATCAGCGCGGGGTTTCGCGCCACGCTCGACGCGCGCATCGCGACGCTGATGAAGCTGCGCGACCAGCTTGACGGATGTATCGGATGCGGCTGCCTGAGCCTGCCAGACTGCGCGCTCTGGAACCCGCGCGACCGGGCCGCCGAGAAGGGGACAGGCCCTCGATATCTGATGGGCGATGTCCCGGAGCCGGAGGTGTGAGGGCCGTCAGCCTGCAGCGCCGCCTTCGCCGATGCGGCGCATGATGTATTGGGCGAACTCGTAGTTCGGCCGCTCGAGATGGCTCAGGTGACCCGGCGCGCTGAGAGGGGCGCAGAGGCCGCGGTAGACCTTTTCGGTGCAGCCACGATCCTCTTCATTGACCTCGTCGAGCAGCGCCTTGAGTTCGCCGAACACCTCTTCGGCGTCGGGGTCGCCCAGAAAATCGTTCGACATGCCCCCGCCGAAGAGGATCTGCACCTTGCCGGGGGCCTTCGGCAGCAGCGACAGGTACCAGAAATAGCCCGGCGTCAGCGTGACCAGCAGGCTGGGATAGATCGCCATCAGCCAGGTCATGCGCCGCTCGTCGCCCACGAGCCGGTCGTTGGAAGGATGGGCCAGGGCGATGCGCAGGGCGTCGTTCTTCAGGATGGTGTGGAAGTTGAAGGCGGGATGCCCGGGCGGGCAGACCATCTCTTCGAGCTTCGAAAGCCCGCCGATGGTGTCCGCATGGCAGACAGGCAGATGGTAGCTTTCCATGAAGTTCTCGGCCAGCACCTTCCAGTTGGTGTCCCAGAGATGCTCTTCGCGGAAACTTTCGGTGTAGTCTTCCATCCGGTAGCGCTCGATCATCGTCTCGAGCGCGCCGAGCCCCTGCGCCACAGGCGCGGCGGCGGGATCGAGCGTTACGAAGACCCAGCCCAGCCAGACTTCGCAGCGCACGGACGGCAGGCAATAGTCCGATTTGCTGAACCCGTCATTCAGCGACATCGCCGGCGCGCCGCGCAGGGTGCCATCGAGGTTGTAGGTCCAGGCGTGGTAGGGGCAGACGATGGCCCGCGTGTTTCCGCGCCCCTCGAGCAGGGTCGACATGCGGTGCAGGCAGACGTTGCTCATCGCCCGAAGCGTTCGGTCCCGGCCGCGCAGCACGACAATGGGCTGTCCGGCGAGTTCGCAGGTGACGTAATCGCCGGGCGCGGCGAGTGCCGAGGCGCGACCCACGCAATACCAGTCCTTCGCGAAGATATGCTTCAGCTCGGCCTTGAGAAAGCTTTCGGAGGTATAGACCGCAGGCGGCATCGCGCGCGCTTCTTCGAACGGGCGCGCCGTGCAGGCGCGAAGCGCCGCGACGGGATCGGCGTGGTCTTCTGGCATCTTCCGGTTCTCCCAGATCCTGCGCCCGATCCTGCGGCCAGCCGGGAGCGGAGGGAAGCAGTTTCTGGCTCAGCGGCGGTTAGCCTGGGGCTGATGCGGCGGATCGTGCCCGACAGGGGGCGCCCGGCAGAGAAAGGCTGGTAGCGCTATAACGTGGTCCTGCGATTGCAATGGGTTCCGCCGTGGTTTAGCCAAGTCCAGATTTGTTCTGCATGCGCAGCCAAGCGCGCCCCCGAAGGAAGGAGCCAGCCAGATGGCCGAGATCGAACGCGAAGCCATGGAGTACGACGTCGTCATCGTGGGCGCCGGCCCGGCCGGATTGTCGGCGGCGATCCGGCTCAAGCAGCTTGACGGCGATCTGAACGTCGTCGTGCTCGAGAAGGGGTCGGAAGTCGGCGCGCATATCCTGTCCGGTGCCGTGCTCGACCCCGTGGGACTGGATGCGCTGATCCCCGACTGGAAGGAGAAGGGGGCGCCCCTCAACGTGCCGGTGCGCGAGGACAACTTCTACATGCTGGGCGAATCCGGGCAGCTCAGGATACCGAACTGGCCGATGCCGCCGCTGATGAACAATCACGGCAACTACATCGTCTCGATGGGCAATGTCTGCCGCTGGATGGCCGAGCAGGCCGAGGCGCTGGGGGTCGAGATCTTTCCGGGAATGTCCTGCTCTGAACTGGTTTTCGATGAGAAAGGCGCCATCAGGGGCGTTGTCGCGGGCGAATTCGGCAAGAACGCGGATGGCAGCATCGGCGAGGGCTACGAGCCCGGCATGGAGCTTCACGGCAAGTATGTGTTCCTCGCCGAGGGCGTGCGCGGCTCGCTTTCAAAGCAGGTGATCGCGAAATACGGGCTGGCCGACGGACACGAGCCGCAGAAATACGGGCTTGGCATGAAGGAGATCTGGGAGATCGATCCGGCCAAGCATCGCGAGGGCAGGGTGACCCACACGATGGGCTGGCCGCTCGGCGCCAATGCGGGCGGCGGATCGTTCATCTACCATCTCGAGAACAATCAGGTCTACGTGGGCTTCGTGGTGCACCTGAACTACCGCAATCCCTATCTCTACCCCTACATGGAGTTTCAGCGCTTCAAGCACCACCCGATGGTCGCGGAGTTGCTGAAAGGGGGCAAACGCGTCGCCTACGGAGCGCGCGCGATTTCCGAGGGCGGCTACCAGTCGATGCCCAGGATGGTCGCGCCGGGCGTGGCGCTGCTGGGCTGCTCGGTGGGGATGGTCAACGTGCCCCGCATCAAGGGCAACCACAATGCCATGCTCTCGGGCAAGGCGGCGGCCGAGGCGGCCTTCGCCGCGATCAGGGCGGGCCGCTTTGGGGACGAACTGCAGGATTACGAGACCGAGGTGCGCGAGGGCGCGATCGGCCGCGACCTCAAGAAGGTGCGCAACGTAAAGCCGCTCTGGTCGAAATACGGCCTGACGGCGAGCCTCGCGCTCGGAGGGCTCGACATGTGGACCAACACCGCCGGCTTTTCCTTCTTCGGGACGCTGGCCCATGGCAAGTCGGATGCCGAGGCCACCGAACGGGCGTCGCAGCACCAGCCTATCGACTATCCCAAGCCGGATGGAACGCTGTCTTTCGACCGCCTGACCAACGTGGCGTTCTCCTTCACCAACCACGAGGAAAGCCAGCCGGCGCATCTGAAGCTGAAGGATCCGGTGGTGCCTGTCGCGGTCAACCTTCCGGAATTCGCGGGGCCTTCGGCGCGCTATTGCCCGGCCGGGGTCTACGAATTCGTGGAAGAGCCGGGCAAGGATGCACGATTCGTGATCAACTTTCAAAATTGCGTGCACTGCAAGACCTGCGACATCAAGGATCCGTCCCAGAACATCGTCTGGACCACGCCGCAGGGCGGTGACGGGCCGAATTATCCAAACATGTAAAAGGCTTGCCGGAGTCCTGACTGCGGGTGAAGGCCGATCGCGGGCCGGGGGTGGCGAAGTTGTGCCGGTTCCGGCACCGCCATTGCGCGCGCCTGCCAACGTGATAGCGTTGGAGGCAATCAAGAACTCCGAAAGGCAGCCCGTGATCCGTACCCTGAAGTCATCCGCAGCCGTCCTGACGCTTGGCCTGTCGCTGGCAGCACCCGCGGGGGCCCAATCCGTGGCCGGGCCCTATCTTGCGGCCCGCGCCGCGGCGATGCAGAGCGACTATCAGGAAGCGGCCGAATATTACACGCGGGCGCTGGCGCATGACAGGACCAACCCGGCCCTGATGGAAAGCTCTGTCGTGGCGCTGGTCGGGCTCGGCCAGCTGGACCGGGCGCTGCCCATCGCGCAGGCGCTGGAAGAGCAGGGTGTCGAGAGCCAGGTCACCGACATGGTCCTGAGCGCGGCGCATATCCGCAACGGCGAGTTCGAGGCGCTTCTCGAGGGGCGCGGCGACAGCAAGGGGATCGGACCGCTTGTGGACGGCCTCGTCCAGGCATGGGCCCATGTCGGGCTGGGCGAGATGGACAAGGCGCGCGAGGTTTTCGGGCGTTTGGGAGAAGAAGTCGGCATCAGCGGTTTTGCGAGCTTCCACGAAGCGCTCGCGTTGGCGTCGCAGGGCCAGTACGAGGAAGCCGAGGCGATCTTTGCCGCCGACAGCAATGGCGCGCTCGTGCAATCGCGGCGCGGGGCGTTCACGCATGTGGAACTGCTGTCGCAACTGGGGCGCAACGACGAGGCGCTGGCGCTTCTGACCACCGTGTTCCCCGAAGGTGCTGACCCGGAAGTCGAGGATGTGACGGCGAGGCTGGAGACGGGCGAGACCCTCCCCTTCACCCAGGTGACCAGCGTTCAGGACGGGTTCGCCGAGATCTTCTCGTCCATCGCGGCGGCGCTGCGAAGCGAGGCCGGGCCGGAATATACCCTCCTCTACGGCCAGGTTGCGCGCAACCTGCGTCCCGATCATATCGATGCGATCCTGCTGGTTGCCGACATCTTCGAGTCGCTGCAGCAGTACGAGCAGGCCATCGCGACCTACAAGATGGTGCCGCCCGACAGCCCCGCCTACCACGCCGCCGAACTCGGCCGTGCCGATGCGCTGCGCCAGTCCGACCGGGCGGAAGCGGCGATCGAGGTGCTCGAGCAGCTGGCCCGCAGCCACGGCGACCTTGCGGTGGTTCAATCGTCGCTCGGGGATCTCCAGCGCCAGCAGGATCACTTCGCGGATGCCGTGAAGAGCTATGACAGGGCCATCGAACTAAGCGGCGAGGATCAGGCGGCCTGGTTCCTCTACTATGCGCGTGGCATCTCGCACGAGCGGATGGGCGCGTGGGACAAGGCCGAGGCCGATTTCCGCACCGCGCTCAAGTTCAGCCCGGATCAGCCCCAGGTACTGAATTACCTCGGGTATTCGATGGTCGAGAAGCAGGAGAAGCTCGACGAGGCGCTTGGCATGATTGAACGCGCCGTCGCGGGCAGCCCTGACAGCGGGTACATCATCGACAGCCTCGGCTGGGCGCTCTACCGGCTTGGGCGCTACGAAGAGGCGGTGCCGCACATGGAGCGCGCGGTCGAGCTCATGGCCGTGGATCCTGTCGTAAACGATCACCTCGGAGACGTGTACTGGGCGGTCGGCCGCAAGCGCGAGGCAGAATTCCAGTGGCAGCGCGCGCTGTCCTTCGTGGATGCGGGAGAAACCGATCAGGACGTCGATCCGGCACGCATCCGGCGCAAGCTCGACGTGGGCCTCGATCAGGTGCTGGCCGACGAAGGTCAGCCGCCGCTGACGATCGCGCGCGACTGAGCTGCCGGATTGGCAGTGTCCGGCCCGAGCGCGAGGGTCTTCGCGCCCGCGAAGATAAATCTCGCCCTGCATGTGACGGGGCGGCGCGCGGACGGCTATCATCTTCTCGACAGTCTCGTTGTCTTCGCCGATGCCGGTGACGAGGTCTGTGTCGAACCGGCGGCGGAGACCTCGCTGACGCTGGAAGGACCCGAGTCCGCCTGGGTTCCGGACGGGGCTGACAATCTTGCCCTGCGCGCGGCTGCCCTTTTCGACGTCCCGGTATCGATCCGGCTGTCCAAGCATCTGCCGGTCGCATCGGGCATCGGTGGCGGGTCGGCGGATGCGGCAGCGGTCCTGCGCGGAATGCTCGCGCTGCAAGACGCCCGCGCGGTCCCTGACAGCTCCGCCTTGCTGGACCTCGGGGCCGACATACCGGTCTGTGTCGAATGCGCCCCGCAGCGCCTCGAGGGTATCGGCGAAAAGCTCAGTCCGCTGGCCGGGCTGCCGCCGCTCTTTGCCGTACTGGTGAATCCCCGCAAGCCGGTGTCGACACCCGCGGTCTTCAAGGCTCTGGACTCGGTGGACAATCCGGGGATGCCCGCCGCGCTGCCGAAGTTCGAGACGCCCGGCGCGCTGATCGAGTGGCTGGCGGATCAACGCAACGACCTCGAGGCTCCGGCCTGCGATCTGGAGCCTTCGGTCAGGCTTGTGCTGTCGGAGCTGCAGGACATCCACACCTGCCGTCTGGCACGGATGTCCGGATCCGGCGCGACCTGCTTCGGCCTCTTTTCCGACGCTGCCGCGGCGGGGCTTGCCGCGACCCTGCTTTCGGGCGCCTACCCGGACTGGTGGGTGCGCCCGGTGGTACTGGGCGATCAGGCAGAGGCGTCCGCGGCGCGGATCAGTTGATGCGCTCGACCACGTAATCGGCCAGATCGAGCAGCATGTCCCGCAGCGGATGGTCCGGCAACACCGAGAGTGCCGTCCTGGCGCGATCGGCCCAGAGGCGCGCTTCGACTGCCGTATCCTCGAGCGCGCGATGCCGCTCGAGCAGGGCCATCGCGGTCGCGAGGTCCGCGTCTTCCTGCCGTCCCTTCTCGATCGTGCGAACCCAGAAGGCACGCTCTTCGGCATCGGCCCGCGCGACCGCCTTGATCAGCGGCATGGTCAGCTTGCGCTCGCGGAAGTCGTCGCCGACGTTCTTGCCCGTCGCCTTCGCATCCCCCTGAAAGTCGAGCAGATCGTCCACGATCTGGAAGGCGATCCCCAACGCGTCGCCATAGGCGTTCAACGCGCTGACATGCTCTTCCGGCGCCCCTGATATGACCCCGCCGACCTCGGTCGCGGCGGCGAACAGCGCGGCGGTCTTGCCCCGGACGATCCGGAGATACACGCTTTCGTCGGTACCGAGGTCCTGCGCCGCCGTCAGTTGCAACACCTCGCCCTCGGCGATCGTGGCCGCGGCGTTCGACAGGATGTCGAGCACGCGCAGGTTCCCGGTCTCGACCATCAACTGGAAGCTGCGGGCAAAGAGATAGTCCCCGACAAGCACCGAGGACTTGTTGTCCCAGAGCAGGTTCGCCGTCGGACGTCCCCGGCGCTGGCCGCTTTCGTCGACCACGTCGTCATGCAGCAGTGTCGCGGTGTGGATGAATTCGACCGTCGCGGCGAGGTTGATGTGATGGCTGCCCTCGTAGCCGCAGAGCCGTGCAGAGGCCAAGGTCAGCATCGGTCGCAGGCGCTTGCCGCCGGCTTCCACGAGATGGGCGGTGACTTCGGGGATACGCGGCGCGTGCTCGGACGCCATGCGCAGGCGTATCAGTTCGTTGACCGCGCCGAGATCGTCGCGCAGGGCCGCGGCAAGCCGGTCGTGCGGTTTGCTGACACTGTGAGAGGTCTCTATCGCCTTTGACGCCGCGAGGCTCGACATCCTGCCCTACTTACCCTTAGAACCCTGATATGAAGGAGCTTTTGCGCAGCAACGATCCCACTGTCATCGCCTTCGCCTCCGCTCTTCTTCAGGGGGAGGATATAGACTGCTTTGAGGTGGACGTAAACATGAGCGTACTCGAGGGAAGCATCGGAATTCTGCCCCGCAGGCTGCTGGTGCGCGCGCAGGATCATGCGGCCGCGCTGCGTGTCATCGAGGACAACGGCATCGCGAGCGGGCTGTGAGCGACGGGCTGAGCAGGGACGCCTTTCTGGGCGGCCGGCTTCAGCTCTGGCAACCCGTGGCCGGCTATCGCGCCGGCATCGACAGCGTTCTGCTGGCGGCGAGCGTTCCCGCTGAACCCGGCCAATCGGTGCTGGAACTTGGCTGCGGCGCCGGTGCGGCCGTGCTCTGCCTCGCCGCGAGGGTGCCCGAGCTGCGCCTGACGGGTGTCGAGCTGCAGCCATTCTACGCCGATCTTGCCGAGCGCAACGGAGAGGGCGCGCTCGAGGTCGTCCGGGCAGACCTTTCCGCGCTGCCCGCCGCATTGCGTCAGAGACAGTTCGACCACGTGATCGCCAACCCTCCCTATTTCGACCGCTCCGCCGGTCATGCGGCCCGGGACGCGGGACGCGAGACGGCGCATGGCGAAAGGACGCCCATCGCGACATGGGTCGAGGTCGCCGCACGCCGGCTCGCCCCAAGGGGGCGCCTGCATTTCATCCACCGGATCGAGCGGCTTCCCGAACTCGTCGCGGCCGCTTCGGGAAGGTTGGGCAGCATCGAGGTGCTGCCGCTCGCGGGGCGGTCAAACCGGCCTGCGGAACGCTTCATCCTGCGCGCGCGCAAGGGGGGCCGCGCGGCGTTCCGTCTGCATCCTCCGCGCGTCCTGCATGCGGGTCCACGTCACGACGGTGATCGCGAAAGCTACCTTCCCGACATCCAGGATGTACTCAGAAATGCCGCAGCGCTGGCATTCTGAAGGCGATTTCGGCGGATTTTAACCGTCCCTTAACCATTCACGAGATGATTATGCGTCTGCACGTGACAGGAATCGGCTCCTGTGATCTGCTTCATTCACACCGCTTGAAAAAGGAGGAATGCATGAACGTTTCTGCGCATCTGGACCAACTGAGACGAAAGCATCAGCATCTCAGTACCGCCGTGGAAGAAGCTCAACGTTCCCCGGGGACAGATGATCTGATGATCGCTGACCTGAAGAAGCAGAAATTGCGTGTGAAGGAAGAAATCGTCCGACTGTCGAACTAGTCTCTGGCCGACAGGCTGGCGCGGGCGGCCACGACCGCCCCGCCGGTGATCAGTAGCGCCGCGAGCGCGAGCGACAGGCTCGGAGCGGCGATGCCTGCCGCTACAAGGGCCAGCGTGGACAGCAGAGGCGCCGCATAGGACGCGGTTCCAAGTAGCTGGATGTCGCCCTGTTTCACGCCGATGTCCCAGACAAAGAATGCCAGCCCGACCGGCCCGAGACCGAGGAGGGCGAGGCTGAGCCATCCGCCTGTACCGACCGGCCATTGCGTCTCTTCCAGTGCGAGATGCAGGGGAAGTGACAGGATGGCCGCGGCCAGACAGAAGACCGCGACTGTCGCGGTGGGCGCCTGGCCAGCGCGACGGGACAGGACCGAATAGCTTGACCAGGTCAGCGCGCAGAGGAATGCGAGGCCGTAGCCGGACGCATAATGCGGCTGGAATCCCGTGCTGCCTCCCGAGATGATCAGCGCCGCGCCGCCGAAGCCGATCATCGCACCGATCAGGTGGCCCGGGCGGACCCGCTCTCCGGGCAGGAGTCCCGAGAAGACCACGATCAGCAGCGGCCAGAGATAGGCGATCAGACCGGCTTCGGCCGCCGGGGCGAGACGGAGCGCCGAGAAATAGAGCGCGTGGTAGCCGAAGAGGCCCGCCGTCCCCATCAGGTAGACGGGGAGGGGGACCGACCGAAGCTGTCGCAGCCCCCCTGTGACGGCGGCCCATACCAGTCCGCAGATGCCGCCGATCGCGAAGCAGACGGTGTTCAGCAGGAACGGCGGCGCGGGATCGGTCCCCACGGTCAGCAGCGCGAGCAGCGCCCAGAGAAGGACGGCGGCGAAGCCCGTCGTCGTTGCGCGCGCGCGGGTCACGTTGCGTTCTCTGCCAGGAGAGGCTTGCGCAAGGTTCCGTTGACACGGATGGTCTGGCGGTTGGCGCTCGTCTTCGTCCGTGGGCGGCCCCCGCGGGGACCAGGCCTGGCGTTGACCGAGCCTGTATTATCCGAGATCCGGACCGCGATCGGCGTGCGGCGCAGCTCGATCCAGCCGGCGCTGGCCGGAGGGACGCAGATGGCGCCAGAAGGGGTCTTGGGACAAGGATCCGTTTTCATGGATCCGTGACGTAAAGCGTGACCGGACGCTCTACAAGCCCGGTTCGCCCCTGCCGTGCCGTGCGCAGAAAGGCCGGCCCGCGAGGGTCCGGCCCCTGTGCCGCTTCGCGCCGTTCAGACGAAGAACTGCGCGCCGTTCGCCGAGATCGTCGAGCCGTTGATGAAGCCCGAGTCGTCGGAGGCCAGAAAGACCACGCAGCGCGCGATCTCTTCCGGCTCTCCCAGCCGGCCTGCAGGGATCTGCGCGATGATGCCCTCGCGGACCTTCTCTGGAACGGCCATGACCATGTCCGTGGCGATATAGCCGGGACAGATCGCGTTGGCGGTAATGCCCGCACGCGCGCCTTCCTGGGCAAGCGATTTGACGATGCCCAGATCGCCCGCCTTTGTCGCCGCGTAATTGACCTGGGCGAACTGGCCCTTCTGGCCGTTGATCGAGGAGATCACGATCACCCTGCCGAACTTCCGTTCACGCATGCCCGGCCAGATCGGGTGGATGGTGTTGAAGACCCCGGTCAGGTTGGTGTCGATGACCTCTTTCCATTGTTCGGGCGTCATCTTGTGGAACGGCGCGTCGCGGGTGATGCCGGCGTTGGCCACCACGATCTCGATCGGCCCATGTTCGGCCTCGACCTTTTCGATTCCCGCCTTGCTCTCGGCGTAGTCGGCCGCGTTCCACTTGTAGGTGCTGATGCCGGTTTCGGACGTGAAAGCGGCCGCCGCCTCGTCATTGCCGGCATATGTCGCCGCGACCGTATGACCCGCTTCCTTGAGAGCCCTGGAAATGGCGGCGCCGATGCCTCGGCTGCCTCCTGTGACAAGTGCAACTCGAGACATGTATTCCTCCCAGAATGCCGTAATGTTATTCCCGGACCGCTCCGGGGTGCGCAATTATATTGCGCGCCCGAGCAGGTTTAGGGACGCTCGACGCACATTGCAACACCCATGCCGCCGCCGATGCACAGCGTGGCAAGACCCTTCTTCGCGTTCCGGCGCTTCATCTCGAACAGCAGCGTATTCAGGACGCGCGCGCCGGATGCGCCGATGGGGTGACCGATGGCGATGGCGCCGCCGTTCACGTTCACGATCGCCGGGTCCCATCCCATGTCCTTGTTCACCGCGCAGGCCTGTGCGGCGAAGGCCTCGTTGGCCTCGACAAGGTCAAGGTCCCCGGGTTTCCAGCCGGCCTTTTCAAGCGCCTTGCGGCTGGCATGGATCGGCCCCACGCCCATGATCGCCGGGTCGAGCCCGGCGGTCGCGTAGCTGACGATGCGTGCAAGCGGGTCGATGCCGCGTTTCTCGGCGTCATCCGCGGACATCACGAGCACGGCCGCCGCGCCGTCATTGATGCCCGAGGCATTGGCCGCTGTGACCGAGCCGTCCTTGGTGAAGGCGGGGCGCAACTTCTGCATCGCTTCGATCGTGGCGCCGTGACGGATGTATTCGTCGGCGTCGACGACCGTTTCGCCGCGACGTGTCTTGACCACGAAAGGCACGATCTCGTCCTGGAACCGACCCGCCTTCTGCGCCGCCTCGGCCTTGTTCTGGGACGCGAGGGCGAATTCGTCCTGCTGTTCGCGGCTGATCTGCCATTTCTGCGCGACGTTCTCGGCGGTCTGGCCCATGTGGTAGCCGTTGAAGGCATCCCACAGTCCGTCGCGGATCATGGTGTCGATATAGGTCATGTCGCCCATCTTGTGGCCTGCGCGCAGGTTCGCCGCATGGGGCGAAAGCGTCATGTTCTCCTGTCCGCCGGCGGCGACGATGGTGGCATCGCCCAGCTGGACATGCTGCGCGGCCAGGGCCACCGCGCGCAGCCCCGATCCGCAGACCTGGTTGATCGACCAGGCGGAACTTTCCTGCGGCAGGCCGGCGTTGACATGCGCCTGGCGTGCCGGGTTCTGTCCCTGTGCGGCGGTCAGGACCTGGCCGAGGATCGTCTCGGAGACTTCGGACTTGTCGATTCCGGCCCGCTTCACGACTTCTTCGAGGACGGCGGACCCCAGGTCATGGGCAGGGGTGCCGGCGAAGGCGCCGCCGAAGCTGCCGACGGCGGTCCGGGCGGCGGATGCGATTACGACGTTTGTCATTGTCTGGATGGTCCTCTAACGGGTGCAGGGCGAGGATCTTCGAGGGCTCCATACCGGGCGAGGCCCGGTCCCCCCCGTCCTCTTGACATGCGGTTATTAGCCCATCGGCAGAGGCGCGGCAACAGGATGCGCGCAGGAGTCGCAAGGCCGGGGCGGGACTGCCGCCCCGATCCGGGGGGTCAGGCCGCCTCAGAACGTTGCGTTCGACGGGCCCCTGGAAGACCATTCCGGGCGCGGCACGGGGCCGCCGAAGTGGTAGCCCTGAAGGCAATCCACGCCAAGCGCGCGCAGCGTCTCGGCATCCTCGGCGGATTCGACCCATTCGGCGACGGTCAGCATCTCGAAATGGCGAGCAAGGCCGACGATGGCCTCGACGATGGCGCGGTTGTCGGGATCATTCGCAACACGCCGGGCGAACTGGCCGTCGAGCTTGAGGATGTCGAAGCGAAGTTCCCTCAGATGGCGAAGTGCCGTGTGGCCCGCCCCGAAGTCGTCGAGTGCAAAGCTTACGCCATTCAGTTGCTGGCGGGACATGAAGTCGCGCACCTGCTCGAAGGCCTCCATTGCCGAGCTTTCCGTGATCTCGACCACCAGCCGCTCTGCGACCGTTGCGTCGCGGACCATCCAGACGGCAAGCGTCCGCTCCCAGTCGCGGTTGCCGATGGTGCGGGGCGAGATGTTGATGGCAAGCCGCAGGTCCGGCGTCGCATGCAGGGCGGCGAGGCCCTGATCGAGCGCGATCACGTCGAGCGTCCGGCCAAGGCCTGTCCGTTCCGCGACCGGCATGAACTCGGCCGCCGGCAGCACACGCCCCGAGACGTCGCGGATCCGCAGCAAAGCCTCGTGGAAAGCGATCCGACCAGGCTTGCCGGCCATGACGACGGGCTGGTAGTCGAGACCGACACGCCCGCTGGCGATCGCCTCGCGGACGGTGTCCAGCAGGTCGATATCGCGGGGAGAAAGGGCGAATCCGGCGATCCTTACGTCCTGCGCGGGGGTGTGGTACTGGATCTGGGCGATTGCGGGCATGGGGCTCATCCTCGTTACTGACGATCCCAACCTGACTCCGTCCACGCTAATTTCGGGTAAATTTTCGTGGTTTGTTCCGGTTTTTCTCACGGCCTCCCGGGTCCTGCCCGGACGGACACGACCGGGGGACGAAGAAGCGGCGCCTTCAAGATTGACTCCCGCGATCTGGCGCGTATAAGCGCGGCTTCATTGGTGTTGGCGGCTCCCGCGAGGGAATGCCTGTCGGGCCGGGCTGCAACGGCCGAGCCAGAGGACAACGCCCTTCATCGCGCGAATGCGCGCCACGACAGAAGGAGACCAGAGGTGACCAAACGCACCGCTGCCAAGTACAAGATCGACCGCCGCATGGGCGAAAACATCTGGGGCCGTCCGAAGTCCCCGGTCAACCGCCGCGAATACGGCCCCGGCCAGCATGGCCAGCGCCGCAAGGGCAAACTCAGCGACTTCGGCATCCAGCTGCGCGCCAAGCAGAAGCTCAAGGGCTACTATGGCGACCTCACCGAAAAGCAGTTCCGCCGCATCTACGCCGAAGCCGAGCGTGTGAAGGGCGACACCGGTGAGAACCTCATCGGGCTGCTCGAGCGCCGCCTCGACGCCGTGGTCTATCGCGCGAAATTCGTGCCGACCGTCTTCGCCGCGCGCCAGTTCGTGAACCACGGCCACGTCAAGGTGAACGGCCAGCGGGTCAACATCCCGTCCTACCGCGTGAAGGAAGGCGACGTCATCGAGGTCCGTGACAAATCCAAACAAATGGCCGCGATCCTCGAGGCGACCCAACTGCCCGAGCGCGACGTGCCGGATTACCTCGAGGTCGACAATTCCAAGCTCACCGCGACCTTCGTACGCACGCCTCATCTTGGTGACGTGCCGTATCCGGTGGTGATGGAACCGAACCTCGTGGTCGAATTCTACGCGAAGAACTAAGTTGGCTTCGGGAGTTATCCCTAACCTTCTGAAAATAAATGAAAAGCCGCTCTCAATGGGCGGCTTTTTCTTACGTGTAAGCGTTTCGTTCGTGACGAACGCTAGTGTCTAGGGATTTTATTCAGGGAAGGACTCGTTAACCACTTCGTGATAGCTATCGAAATTTGTAGGGCCACGCCTAACTCCCGAACCAAGGTGGACCGAATGAATACGGAAGCAGAGATACTCCAGCGGCTGGATCGCATCGAGGAACTGCACAAGCGCGGGGTCACCAAAAAGTTCGCCATAACTTTACTTGCTAGTCTATTCTTCGCGTCACTGGTACTTGTAGTCTTGTTTGGATAGCAGACTACGTGTTGGGCGGAGGTGACATTGACTGAAAATTTCGTTCGTGAAGTGATTGATCGCCTTGCCAGAATTGAAGCCAAGGCCGAAGGTTACATCACAGGAAAGGCATTCGCCGGATGGGTCATAGGTGCTGTTCTGTCGGTGTTGCTTGGGTTCTGGGGTGTGGGGGAGCAACAGGTTTCTAAGCTGGAAGCTAAGCTCGAAAAAGCTTTGTCTGAGTCAGAGAAAAACATCGCCCGAGCCACAGAGGAACATTTCCGATTGGAGCGCGGCGCCATCGTAGATCAGTTGACCGAAGTGATAAATAATTCAAAAGCTGGTGGCGTTGAGTATTTTACACCTTTGGTATCGGCACAGTGGGGAAGTGTGCTGTCGATGACCGACATGGAAACATCAGATGCCCTTGTCTATCTGGACGCAAAACAATCTAAGGAATTTCAGGCTGCTTCATTCGACGTGTACAAGGACTTGGTGGCAAAATTTGGAACTAGAACATTTGGGCTAGACGAAATTTATATTAAGGACGCGGGCGGAAATTTTGTTCCTGCGTTTCCTTACCAACCGAACGAGAATAAATAGCAATTTCTTGACTGGGACGACTCTGTTGCGCAAATCGGGTGATGTCCGTGGTTCCCCTTTCCCCGGAGGGACTTATCTTGCAGGGGCCGCGCCGGGAAACCGCCGCGGCCCTTTCGCATTAATCGAGCCTCGTTTCACTCTTACCGAATGGGTGGCCGCGGTGCCGGGTGGCATTGACCTGTCCGGCCCGGTCATGCATCAGCAAAGGCGCCCGCCGCAGCATCAGGAGGCCCGCGCATGACCGCCTATCCGAATTTCGGCCGCATCGAGGGGCCGATCGCGATCATCGGCTTCGGCTCGATCGGACGGGGGACTCTGCCGCTCATCGAGCGGCACTTTGACTATGACGCCGACAAGCTTGTGGTGATCGAGCCTGACGAAGGGGTGCACACTTTCCTGCAGCAGCGCAGGATCCGTCACCTGCGCACCGCGATCACGCGCGAGAACTACCGCGCCGTGCTGGGCGAAATCTTCGCCGAGGGCCGTGGCTTCTGCGTCAACCTCAGCGTCGACACCTCGTCGCTCGACCTGATGAAGTTCTGCCGCGAGCTTGGCGTCCTTTACATCGATACCGTGGTCGAACCCTGGGCGGGCTTCTATTTCGAGACGACCGACAACGCCGAGCGCACGAATTACGCCCTTCGCCAGTCGGTTCGCGACGAGAAGGCGGCAAACCCCGGTGGGGTGACGGCGGTCTCATGCTGCGGGGCCAATCCCGGCATGGTCAGCTGGTTCGTCAAGGAAGCCCTTCTGAAGCTTGCCAAGGACACCGGAAAACGCATCGACGTGCCGCAGGACCGGGAAGCCTGGGCGCGGCTGATGATGGAGCTCGGCGTCAAGGGCGTCCATATCGCCGAGCGTGACACGCAGGCCCGGCGCACCCCGCGCCCGCGCGGAACCTTCGTCAACACCTGGTCGGTCGAGGGTTTCATCTCGGAAGGCTTCCAGCCCGCCGAACTGGGATGGGGCACGCACGAGACCTGGTTTCCGGACAACGGTCACAGCTATGACACCGGCTGCAAGGCGGCGATCTGGCTGGAGCGTCCCGGTGCGATAACCCGGGTGCACACCTGGTGCCCCACGCCGGGGCCCCAGTTCGGATTTCTCGTCACCCATAACGAGGCGATCTCGATCAGCGACTACTATACGGTGGGCAGTCCCGATGCGCCCGAGTTCCGCCCGACCTGCCACTACGCCTACCACCCTTCCGACGACGCGGTCCTGAGCCTGCACGAGATGTTCGGCTCGGGTCGGCAGCAGACTCGGCACCATATCCTCGAGGCGGACGAGATCGTCGAGGGCATCGACGAGCTGGGCGTGCTGCTCTACGGGCACGAGAAGAACGCGCTCTGGTACGGGTCGCGACTGTCCAATGCCGAGACGATGGACCTGGCGCCCTATCAGAACGCGACCGGTCTGCAGGTGTCTTCCGCAGTGCTGGCCGGGATGGTCTGGGCGCTGGAAAATCCCCAGGCGGGCATCGTCGAGACCGACGAAATGGACCATGCCCGCTGTCTCGAGGTGCAGCGCCCCTATCTCGGGCCCGTGGAAGGGCACTACACCGACTGGACCCCGCTTCAGGACCGCTGGGAGCTGTTCCCGGAGGACATCGACGAAACCGATCCGTGGCTCTTCCGCAACGTGCTGGCGAGTTGAGCGGGAAGGCCCGCGGATCTGCGTCGCCTTTGCCTCTGGTCTGGGCGCGGGCGCCTCGCTAGAAGGTGGGCCGGAGGTGACAGGATGACAGCAATTCTTCCGCAGCCCGGGATCATGGACATCGCGCTCTATCAGGGCGGCAAGAGCCATGTCAGCGGCGTCGAGAACGTCGTCAAGCTGAGTTCCAACGAGAACCCGCTGGGCGCTCCGGAAGCGGCGGTCGAGGCCTATCGCCGCGCTTCCTACAACCTCAACCGCTATCCGTCGGCCGACCATGCCGCCCTGCGCGAGGCCATTGCCGAGGTGCTCGGGCTTGATGCGGCCCGGATCATCTGCGGGGCTGGATCGGACGAGGTCATCGCCTTTCTCTGCCAGGCCTTCGCCGGGCCGGGCCTCGAGGTCGTCCACACGGCGCATTCGTTCGGGATGTATCCGATCTCGGCCCGTGCTGCCGGGGCGACGCCCGTCGAGGTGCCCGAGCGCAAGCGCGTGACCGATGTGGACGCCCTGCTGGCCGCGTGCAACGACAGGACGGCGCTCGTCTTCATCGCCAATCCGAACAATCCCACAGGCACGATGATCGGCATGCCCGAAATCGCACGACTTGCCGACGGGCTGCCCAGGCAGGCCCTGCTGGTGCTTGACGGGGCCTACGCCGAGTATGTCGAGGGCTACGACGGCGGCGCGGCACTGGTCGAGAGCCGCGAGAATGTCGTGATGACGCGCACCTTCTCGAAGATCTACGGGCTTGGCGGGCTGCGCGTCGGCTGGGGCTATGCCCCGCAACCGGTCATCGACGTGCTGAACCGGGTGCGCGGGCCCTTCAACCTGTCCAACGCGGCGCTCGCGGCGGCGGAGGCGGCGGTGCGCGATACCGGCTGGACCGACCACTGCCGGGCGGAAAACGCGAAGTGGCGGACATGGCTCGGTGACGCGCTGGCCGAACTCGGCCTGCCGTCTGACGTGTCGCTGGCCAATTTCGTGCTGGCGCGGTTTTCCTCCGCGCAAGAGGCCGAGGCCTGCAACGCGCATCTCATGGCGCGCGGTCTGCTGGTGCGCCACGCGGCCAGCTTCAACCTGCCGCACTGCCTGCGCATCACCGTGGGCGACGAAAGCGCCTGCCGCCGTGTCGTGTATGCGGTCCGGCAGTTCAAGGAAGGCGAAGCGAGTGGCGGTGATCTATGACCGGGTGGCCCTGATCGGGCTGGGGCTCATCGCCTCGTCGATGTACTGGGCCATGAAGCGCGACGGCCTTGCCGGCGAGGTCACGGGCTATGCCCGCACACCCGCCACGCGCGAGACCGCACGGCGCATCGGCCTTTGCGACCGGGTCTGCGACACCGCGGCAGAGGCCGTGAGGGACGCGGATCTGGTCGTGCTCTGCGTGCCGGTGGGCGTGATGGGGCAGGTCGCGGCGGAAATCGCCCCGGCGCTCAAGCCCGGATGCACCGTCACCGATGTGGGATCGGTCAAGCGCGACGTGATCGCCAGTGTCGTTCCGCACCTGCCGGACGGCGTGCAGTTCATCGCGGGCCACCCGCTTGCCGGCACCGAGCATTCCGGGCCGGAGTCGGGTTTTGCCGAGCTGTTCGAGAACCGCTGGCATCTGTTGATCCCCTCCGAAGGGACCGACCCCGGCGCACTGGCGCGGCTTCGCGGGCTCTGGGAGGCGATGGGAGCGAATGTCGACGAGATGGACGCCGACCATCACGACCTCGTGCTTGCGGTCACCAGCCATACCCCGCACCTCATCGCCTATACGATGGTCGGCGTCGCGGACGATCTGCGCCGCGTTACCGACAGCGAGGTGATCAAGTATTCGGCGGCCGGTTTCCGGGACTTCACCCGCATCGCGGCCTCCGATCCCACCATGTGGCGCGACGTTTTCCTGTCCAACAAGGACGCGACGCTCGAAATTCTCGGGCGCTTCACCGAAGAGCTCTTTGCCCTCCAGAGGGCGATCCGGCGGGGCGACGGCGATCATCTTCACGCCTATTTCACCCGGACCCGCGCCATCCGGCGGGGGATCGTCGAGGCGGGGCAGGACACCGACGCCCCGGATTTCGGCCGCTCGAAAAAGCGCAAATGATCCGCCCGCTTGCGCTGGTGCTGCTGCTGGCGGCGACTGCGGCAGGCGCCGCCCCCGAAAGTTCGCTGCGCCCTCAGGCGCGTCCGGACGCCGGGGGGGATGCACTGCCCGCGTCGGCGCAACCGGCACCGCCCGCTGCGACCCCCGCCGCGCGTGCCGGCAGCGCAATCACGATCCTGAAGTCCCTGCGCCCGACACCGCGTGCGCCCGGCGTTGCGCGCGCGGTACAGCAAGCCGCGAAGGGCGCTGTCTGCGGCGATCCGGACATCCAGGGCGAGCGGCTGGGGACCGTTCGGGGCGACGGGGCCTGCGGTGTGACGGACGCCGTGCGAATCAGGTCGGTTTCCGGCGTGGCGCTGAGCCAGCATGCGATCATGGATTGCACCACGGCGAAGGCGCTGGAGGAATGGGTCACCAAAAGCGCAAGGCCCGCCCTGCGCAACGTCGGCGGCGGGCTCGCCAGGCTGGAGGTCGCGGCGCATTACGTCTGCCGTGGCCGCAACAACCAGAGCGGCGCGAAGCTTTCGGAGCACGGGAGGGGCCACGCCATCGACATCTCGGGCTTCACGCTGCGCGACGGTGCCACCGCGACCGTGTTGCGCGACTGGAATTCGCGCAAATACGGCCCGGCCCTGCGGACGATGCGAAAGCAGGCCTGCGGCACCTTCGGCACCGTGCTCGGACCCGGCTCGGATCGCCATCACGACGACCATTTCCACTTCGACACCGCCCGCTACCGCAGCGGCGCATACTGCCGCTAGCGCAGGTAGATCAGCGGCGCGGGTCCGAGCGGCAGGAAGCCCATGGACATGCCGCCGCCCTCGAAATCGAGCGTCACATCGAAATTGTCGGGATCCCCGCCGAGCCGCGCAAGGGTCTCGAGCACCGTCTCGATCTGTGGGCGGAAATCCGGGTCAAGCGCTCCGGCGGCCTCGGCAAGCGTCAGGATCTCGCGCCAGTTCCGGGCCTGCAGCGTCAGCTCGCCCTCGGGCACGCCGGTCGGGTCCACGTCGAGATCCGCGGCCGCCTTGAGCCGCAGATCGCCCCATGCGGCCTCGGCCAGCTTCAACGCGATGTGGCGTGGCTGGGGCCGGCTCTGGTCCAGTGCGCCGCGATCCCAGGGCCGGTCGAACACCACATCGGCCTGCACGGCGAAGCGTTCGAAGGCCACCGGCCAGTCACCGGGCACGAAGAACCGGTCGCGCGCCACCTCGCCGGGCCGGAAACCGCGCGCCTCGAGCGTCAGCGCATAGGTCTCGGCAGAGTTCCCGCTCTGCTGCATCTCGAGGGTCAGGTCTTCGGCCGACAGCAGACTGCCTTCCTCGGTCTCAAGCGACCACGGCCCGGATGTCAGCGACATGTGTTCCAGTTCCAGGCTTGGCCCCGGATGGGTGCGCAACGCCGCCTGACCCGGCAGGGCGAGCATCGAACGCCCCTGCGGGCTCGCAAGCAGGATCGGCGAGCCGGGCAGCTGCACCGTGACATTTCCCGGCCACCATGCCTTGGCCTCGATGACAAGATCGCCCATCTCGACCGCAACACCGGTGTCGGGGTCGGCCAGCGCCGGGTTCTCGATGCGCAGGCGCAGCCGGTCCGGGAAACCCGAACGGGTCAGGCCTGCATGGTCTGCCTGCCAGCCCTCGGCGCGGCGTGTCTCGAACCAGTCCTGCACGCCGCGCTCAAGGCTCGTGGCCGCGAACCACCACCACCCGCACCATGCCAGCATCGCCAGAACGGCAAACTTCACCAGAAACCTCATGAACCGGCCCTTTTCCTTGCCTTCGTTTTGAGATTTACGGGGTTGGGGCAACAAGGACCAGTGCGATGACGATGTGGGTCTTCGGGTACGGAAGCCTTCTGTGGAACCCCGGCTTTCCCGTGGCGGCGGCTGTGGTCGCGAGGCTGCCGGGCTATGCGCGATCCTTCTGCATGCGCTCGATCCATCATCGCGGCACCGAGACCGAGCCGGGGCTCGTGCTGGCGCTCGACGAGGACGCGGGCCATGTCTGCGAGGGGGTCGCGCTGGCGGTCGAGGAGGGGCACGAGGCGTCCACCCTCGACTATCTGCGCGAGCGCGAGCTGATCTCGTCGGCCTATGTCGAATGCGAGCGCGACATCGATCTTGCCGATGGCCGCAGGGTCCGGGCGCTGGTCTATGTCATCAATCGCGACCACGTGCAGTATTGCGGCGGGCTGCCGCTGGAAGAGCAGGCAGAGATCATCGCCCGCGCCCGTGGCGGCATGGGCCCCAACGCCGAATATCTTTTCAATACTGCGGCACATTTGAGCCAGATCGGCCTGCATGACCCCGATCTCGAGTGGCTCAGCAGCCGGGTCCGCGCCCTTGTCGCATAAACCCTTGGCGGAAACAGGGATTTTAGGTGTAGGTTTTGACCAGAGCAGAGAATAAGGGGTCAGGAGCTCCGCAAATGGCGCCCACCGACCAGGAAAGCAGACCCGTCTTTTCGCAACCCGTCCGGCAGATCACGCTGATGCTGCTGGTTCTGGCGTTGTCCGGCGCGGGTGCGTTCATCGCGCTGCCGCGGGTCCTGCCGGTCTTCCAGTCCAACCCCTATCTCAACGGTTTCATCCTTTTCGTCTTCACGATCGGCGTCATCGCCTGCTTCTATCAGGTCTACCAGCTGATCGGGTCGGTTCGCTGGATCGAGCTCTTTGCGGCGGGCACGCTCGACCGCAGCCACCGGGCGCCGCCCCTGCTCGCGCCGCTCGCGGCGCTGTTGCGGACGCGGGGGGCCCGGATGCAGATCGGGCAGACCTCGGCCCGCTCGATCCTCGATTCCGTCGCGACCCGGATCGACGAAGAGCGCGACATCACGCGCTATATCGTCAATACGCTCATATTCCTCGGACTTCTGGGTACCTTCTACGGCCTTGCCACCACTGTCCCCGCAGTCGTCGACACCATCCGCCACCTGGTCCCGGAAGAGGGCGAGGGCGGCGTGGAAGTCTTCAACAGGCTCATGTCGGGGCTCGAAAGCCAGCTCGGCGGAATGGGCGTGGCCTTCGCCTCGTCGCTGCTTGGCCTGGCCGGGTCGCTCATCGTCGGTCTGCTTGAGCTGTTCGCGGGCCATGGCCAGAACCGTTTCTACCGCGAACTCGAGGAATGGCTCAGCTCGATCACCCGACTGGGCTTTCTCGGCGCCGACGAGAGCGGGGGCGAGCAGGGGAACTATGCGGCCGTGATCGACCAGATGGCCGAACAGATGGATACCCTGAAGACGCTTCTGGCCCAGGCCGAGGTCGAGCGGGGGCGGACAGACCAGCGCATCGTGGCGCTTCTGGAGGCAATCGGAACGTCGCTGGGCGCCGGTTCCGGCACCGATGAGGGCGCGCTGGCAGAGGCGCTGGGGCGTATCGCCCGTGGGCAGGAACGCATCGCGGAAGGCAACGAGCGCTTCGTGGCGGCGCAGCAGCGGCTCGCAGCCGGTCAGGAAAGCGCCGCGCAGGTGCAGGAGCGTATCGCCGAGGGCCAGGAGCAGATCCTTGCCGCGCTGCGGGACGAGGGCGCCGGCGCCGGTATCGACGCCGAGAGCCGGATGCGCCTGCGCTCCATCGACGTGCAGATGCTGCGGATCCTCGAGGAGATATCGGCGGGACGGCAGGAAAGCATGAGCCAGCTTCGTGGCGATCTGTCGGCGCTCGCCGAGGCGCTGAACCAGCCGCGCCGCTTCCGGACGATCGTCAAGCACGACGACAGGGACAGCTAGGAATGGCCTTGCGCAGACGCAGCGGCGCAAAGTTCCACGCACCGATCTGGCCGGGGTTCGTCGATGCGATGACGGGCCTGCTGCTGGTGCTTATGTTCGTCCTGACGATCTTCATGATCGTGCAATTCGTTCTGACCGAACGCATCACCGGGCAGGAGAGCGAGCTCGACCAGCTTGCCGGGGAAGTCGCCGCGCTGGCGCAGGCACTGGGTCTGGAACAGCGCGAGAAGACGGCGCTGGAGGGCCGGCTGGGCGCGCTTGACGCCTCGCTCGAGGATGCCCGGTCGCGGATCGCGGCCCTGACCGCGCAGACCGACCGGCTTGGCGCGGAGCGTGACGCGCTCGATGCGCAGCTCGAGGCGGCGCAGGGGCGCATCACCGATTTCGAGGCGCAGGTCGCGGCGCTTCTGTCCCAACGCGACGACGCGTTGGCCAACGTCGCCACGATGGAAGCGCAGCAGGCCGAGTTGATGGACGCGAAAGAGGCGCTTGACCTCGCGCTTGCCGCCGCGCGAAGCGAGGTCGATGCGCAGGCCGAGGCCGCGCGCCTTGCCGCCGCCCGGCGCGAGGCTCTGGAGGCGCTGGTGGAGGACCTGCGCGCCCGGAATGCGCAGGGCGAGGAGCAGGTGGCGAGCCTCACGCAGGACCTTGAGGACGTGCGCGGGGCGCTCAGCGCCGAGGAGGCGGCGAAACTCGCGGAGGCTGCCGCCGCCGAGGCGTTGCGAAAACGGCTTGAATCCTCGGATGCCGAGCTGACCGCGATGACACTCGCGCTCGAGAAGCAGCGCAAGGAGGCGGAGGACACGCTGACCCTGCTCGCGGCGGCGCGCGCGGCGGGTGAAGATCTGGACTCGCAGCTGGCGGACGCCCTGCTGCGCATCGAGGGGCTTCAGGCGGATGTCGCGACCGGAGATGAGGCGCAGTCGGAGGTCGTGCGCCTGACGCAGGAGAATGCCGACCTGCAAGCGCGGCTTCAGGCTGCGCTGGGTGAGCTCGACGCCGCCGAGGAGTCGGCCGCCGACAGCGGCGCCCTGCGCGAACGGCTGGCGCAGGCGCTTGCCGCGAAGCTCGCCGCCGAAACGCTGGCGCAGAACACCAGCACCGAGGCCGAGAGGCAGGCGGCGCTTCTGGCGGAGGCCCGCAAGGCCTTGTCGGAGGAAGAGGAGGCTTCGTCGGAGGCGCAGCGGCAGACCGAGCTTCTGAACCAGCAGGTGGCGGCGCTGCGCAGCGAACTTGGCGGGCTGCAGGCGCTGCTCGACGATGCGGTGGCGCGCGACGCTGCGAAGGACGTTCAGCTGCAGTCGCTCGGTGCCAGGCTCAACACCGCGCTGGCGCGGGTGGCGGCCGAGGAGCGGCGGCGCGCCGAACTCGAAGCGGCCGAGGTCGAGCGGCTGCGGGCCGAGGCCGAGCGACTGCAGGCCCAGACCAAGGATCTCGAGCAATACCGGTCGGAATTCTTCGGACGGCTGCGCGACCTGCTTGGAAACCAGGAGGGCGTGCGCATCGAGGGCGACCGCTTCGTCTTCTCGTCAGAGGTGCTTTTCGCGCCGGGTCAGGCGGAACTGTCCGACGCGGGCCGGCAGGAAGTCTCGAAAGTCGCGACCATCCTGCGCAGCATCATGACAAATATCCCGCCCGAGATCGACTGGATCATCCGCGTCGATGGCCACACGGACGATCTGCCGCTCTCGGGGCAGGGCGCATTCGCGGACAACTGGGAGCTGAGCCAGGCACGCGCGCTGTCCGTGGTCAAGTACATGATCGATGTGCTGGGAGTCCCGCCGAACCGGCTGGCAGCCAACGGCTTCGGACAATTCCAGCCGATCGATCCGGCCGACACGGAAGCCGCGCGGGCGCAGAACCGGCGGATCGAACTGAAGCTGACCGAACGCTGAGGCGAGGCGTTGCATGCCCGCCGCCGCAGCCGTGCGGTTCTCACGGACAGCAGAATTCGCCTCCGACGGCGCGCGGCCCGGCCAGCCGGAGCCGACGCGTGGGGTCGCGTAAGGCCCGAGGTGTCGCCAATGTCTGAATGCGGCCGTGGCGATCGGGCGGAAGGAGGTTCGACCGGACCAGGTGCCCGACTTTTTTCGACGCCGCAGCGCAGCGAGTGCCATAGCGTCGGGCAGGTCGCTGCGTCGCGACGGCCATGGCCGGGCGGGCCACCTGAACCGAGGTGCAGGCGCGGCCTCTATCTAATAGGTCCCGCCCGCAAGTGACTCACGATTGATCGCGCGTTGATGGCGGGCCGGGCGCGCCTGTCACCGCCATGCGCGCCAGCCCTGCATCGCGCCAGCCCAGCATCGCGCCAGCCCAGCATCGCGCTCTGAAGCATGAGGGGCGCCCTTGCGGACGCCCCTCTTTCGCATGTCGCGCAGATCACTCGGCCGTCAGGAGCGGCGGCTTGTTGCCGGAAATCCGGCGTTGGTCGGGGCCGTCGATGCGCAGATCGATCTGGCCGTCCTTGACGCCGACCCGCACCACACCGCCCTTGGTGAGCTTGCCGAAGAGCAACTCTTCCGCCAGCGGCTTCTTGATGTTCTCCTGGATGACACGCGCCAGCGGACGCGCGCCCATCTTGGAGTCGTAGCCCTTGTCGGCAAGCCATTCGGCAGCCGGTTTCGTGAGCTCGATGGTGACGTTGCGATCCATCAGCTGGGCCTCGAGCTGAAGGACGAACTTCTCGACCACGCGCATGATCACGCCTTTCGGCAGCGGCGCGAAGCTGATCACGGCGTCGAGGCGATTGCGGAACTCGGGCGTGAAGGTACGCTCGATTGCCGCGGTATCCTCGCCCTCGCGGCGCTCGCGCCCGAAGCCGATGGCCTCCTTGGCCTGCTCGGAAGCACCGGCGTTCGACGTCATGATCAGCACGACGTTGCGGAAGTCCACCGTCCGGCCGTTATGGTCGGTCAGCTTGCCGTGGTCCATCACCTGCAGCAGGATGTTGTAGACGTCGGGGTGCGCCTTCTCGATCTCGTCCAGCAGCAGAACGCAATGCGGGTGCTGATCCACGCCGTCGGTCAACATGCCGCCCTGGTCGAACCCGACATAGCCCGGCGGCGCACCGATCAGCCGCGAGACCGCGTGCTTCTCCATGTATTCGGACATGTCGAAGCGCAGCAGCTCAACGCCCAGCGTGTCGGCGAGCTGCTTGGCCACCTCGGTCTTGCCGACACCGGTGGGGCCTGCAAACAGGTAGTTGCCGATCGGCTTTTCCGGTTCGCGCAGGCCTGCGCGGGCGAGCTTGATCGCCGAGGACAGCGCCTCGATCGCCTTGTCCTGACCGAAAACCACGCGCTTGAGCGAGGCTTCGAGATCCTTGAGCACCTCCGCGTCGTCCTTGGAAACGTTCTTGGGCGGAATGCGGGCGATCTTTGCCACGACAGCCTCGATCTCCTTGGTGCCGATGGTCTTGCGCCGCTTGGCGGCAACCACGAGGTGCTGCGCCGCGCCGGCCTCGTCGATGACGTCGATCGCGCTGTCGGGAAGCTTGCGGTCGTTGATGTAGCGATGCGCAAGTTCCACCGAAGCCTTGATCGCGTCCGCGGTGTACTTGACCGAATGGTGATCCTCGAAATACGGCTTCAGCCCACGCAGGATCTTGACCGTATCCTCGACCGACGGCTCGTTCACGTCGATCTTCTGGAACCGGCGGGAAAGCGCGCGGTCCTTCTCGAAATGCTGGCGGAATTCCTTGTAGGTCGTCGACCCCATCGTCCGCAGCTTGCCGCCCGCCAGCGCGGGCTTGAGAAGGTTGGACGCATCCATCGCGCCGCCGGAGGTCGCACCGGCGCCGATCACGGTGTGGATCTCGTCGATGAAGAGCACGGCATCCTTGTGATGCTCGAGTTCGTTCACCACTGCCTTCAGCCGTTCCTCGAAGTCGCCGCGATAGCGGGTCCCGGCCAGCAGCGCGCCCATGTCGAGCGAATAGATCGTGGTGCCGGCAAGCACCTCGGGCGTCTCGCCGGCGACGATCTTGCGCGCCAGGCCTTCGGCGATGGCGGTCTTTCCGACGCCGGGGTCACCGACCAGCAGCGGATTGTTCTTGCGCCGGCGGCAGAGCACCTGAATGCAACGCTCCACCTCCGGTTCGCGCCCGATCAGCGGATCGATACTGCCTTCCCGCGACTTCGCGTTGAGATCGACGCAGTATTTTTCGAGCGCGGTCTCCTTCTTTTCGCCTTCGGTCACGCCTTTTGCCTCTTCCTCGTGCTCCGCTGCTCCGGAGACCGACCTCGGCTCACCATAAGCCGGGTCCTTCGCAACGCCGTGCGCGATGAAGTTGACGGCGTCGTAGCGCGTCATGTCCTGTTCCTGCAGGAAATAGGCCGCGTTGCTTTCGCGCTCGGCAAATATGGCGACGAGCACGTTCGCCCCCGTCACCTCGGTCCGGCCGGACGACTGGACGTGGATGGCGGCGCGCTGGATCACGCGCTGAAAGGCTGCGGTGGGGACCGCCTCGGATCCGTCGATGTCGGTCACGAGGTTGCTGAGATCCTCGTCCACGAATTCGACCAGGGTCGAACGCAGATCGTCAAGATCCACGCTGCAGGCCTTCATGACGCGGGTCGCGTCCGGTTCGTCGATCAGGGCCAGCAGAAGATGCTCGAGCGTCGCGAATTCATGGCGTCGTGCATTGGCCAGCGCCAGAGCGGAGTGAATAGCCTGTTCAAGCGTCGTCGAGAATGAAGGCACGATGGGGTGCTCCTTCTGGTCGGGGGTCGGTGAGAGAGACGATATGTGTCAGACCCGCGTCCAACCATGGCCTCATAGTGTTAGAGTTTGGTTGATCGCAGGCGCGCTTCAAGTTTTTTCTTTGTTCACGGCTTCACAATTTCCCTTGCCGTGTTTTTGGCGTCTGCAAAATGGACTTAGAAGGCGTCCTTGCGGGCGCGGATCGCTCCGAACACCTCGGCGTCGCTGGCGTCCAGCATGCCGAGGCGCTTCCGGATTTCGGGGTTTGAAGGGCGCAGGAACGGGTTGGTCGCGAGTTCCAGCGCAAGTGTGGAAGGAACGGTCGGCACGCCGCGCGAGCGGTCCCTGTCGACCTCGTTGCAGCGTGATATAAGATCGGGATTGTCGGGTTCAATGGTCCTCGCGAAGCGTCCGTTGGACTGGGTATACTCGTGTCCCGAGCAGACCAGCGTTTCCGGCGGCAGGGCGGCGAGCTTCGAAAGCGAGGCCCACATCTGTTCGGGCGTCCCCTCGAAAAGCCTGCCGCAGCCGAAGGCCATCAGGCTGTCCGCGGTGAACACGATCCCGTCGGCGGGCAGGTGGAAGGCGACATGGCCGACCGTATGCCCGGACACATCCATGACATGAACCTTGCTTCCGGCGAAATCGAAGCTGTCGCCATCGGCCACCTCGCGGTCGAGCGCGGGCAGCCGATGGGCATCCGCGGCCGCCCCCGTCACCTTGGCGGGATGATCCGAGAGAAGTTCGGCAAGGCCCTGAACGTGGTCGGGATGGTGGTGCGTGATCCAGACCTCGCTCAGCGTCCAGCCGCGCTCGGCCAGCACGCTGGCGATCGGCGCCGCTTCGGGCACGTCGATCAGCGCCGTCTCACCGCTGCCGGCGTCATGGATCAGGAAGGCGTAGTTGTCCGAGAGGCAGGGCACTGTCACGAGTTCGACGGGCATGGTCATTTTCCCCGGGCTTTGCAAGACTGGCGCCAGAGTGAACCAAGCCCGGGGCGGCTGCAATGCACCTGGACGTACAGGACCTGCGGAATTTCTACTACCGGAGCTCTCTCGGGCGCGCCGCGCAGGCGTCGCTGCGCCGCCGCATGACCGAGATCTGGCCGGAAGCCAAAGGGCAGACGGTGGCCGGTTACGGCTTTGCCGCGCCCTTGCTGCGGCCCTATCTCGAAGAGGCGCGCCGGGTGATCGCGCTGATGCCGGGGCCGCAGGGCGTGATGCCCTGGCCTTCTGGCATGCCCAATGTGTCGGTGCTGACCGAAGAGACGATGTGGCCGCTCGAGACGGGGCGCGTCGACAAGCTGGTGCTGCTGCATGGTCTGGAAACCTCCGAGCGCGCGTCGGATCTGCTGGAAGAGTGCTGGCGGGTGCTGGGGCCGGGGGGCAGGGCGCTTTTCATCGTTCCCAACCGGGGCGGTCTCTGGGCGCGGCGCGACCGTACGCCCTTCGGTTTCGGGCGCCCCTACAGTCCCGGGCAGCTCGACAGCCAGTTGCGCAAGCACCAGTTCCTGCCCGAGCGGCATCTCGGCGCGCTCTACCAGTTCCCCTCGTCCAAGCGCCTCTGGATGAAATCGGCCGCCGCCTGGGAGAACATCGGGCGGCGGATGCCGACGATCATCGCCGGGGGTGCCTTCATGGTGGAAGCGACGAAACTGGTCTATCCGCCCAAGGGGCAGACCATCAGGAGCGTCCGCAAGCGCACGCCCGTCGGCGTCCTGGAGCCGGCCGCCAAGGCGATCTGACACGCCGACGTCCCATCCCTCGACGCAGGGCGCCAACCGATGGCCGCAGCGGCGCTCCGGGCGGATTCGCCAGATGCGCCAGCCTGTTGCCGCCTGTGCCGCAACCGGCCGGGGGCCAAAGAGTCGCAGGCCCGGCGAAGCGCCTGCTTTATTGGCTGTCGGTGAAACCCGGATGGCGCTATACTGTGTTGCGGGGCGGTAATCGGTCTGCTACATCCCCCCTGATTTCGACGTCTTGAGTGAATTCAAGCCGCGCCAACAGATCCGGTGACGCGAAGCCTTCGCATATCCGGACCACATTCGGGGGATGGACGTGTCCGAAACAGCATCGATTTCCGCGAGCATTGCGGAGCGCTATGCAACTGCCGTCTACGATCTCGCCAAGGACGCCGGGGACGTCTCGAAGATCGAGTCCGATCTCGATGCGCTTGGCGCCGCGCTCTCCGAGAGTGCCGATCTGAGGGATCTGATCCATTCGCCGATCTATTCCCGCGAGGAACAGACCGCGACGATCACTGCCATTGCGCAGAAGATGGGGCTGTCGAAGATAATGGCGAACACCCTTTCGCTGATGGCCGCCAAGCGCCGTCTTTTCGTGCTGCCTCAGCTGCTGTCGTCGCTGCGCGCGCTGATCGCTGACGAGAAGGGCGAGCTGACTGCGGAAGTCGTTTCGGCCAAGGCGCTGACAAAGACGCAGGCCGACAAGCTTGCCAAGACGCTCACGGCCAGCACCGGCAAGGCCGTCACACTGAATGCGACCGTCGACGAAGCACTGATCGGCGGTCTTGTCGTCAAAGTGGGTTCGCGCATGATCGACACCTCGATCCGCGCGAAACTGAACTCCCTCCAGAATGCTATGAAAGAGGTCGGATAAATGGGTATCCAAGCTGCAGAGATTTCTGCGATCCTGAAGGACCAGATCAAGAATTTCGGTCAGCAGGCCGAGGTGGCCGAAGTCGGTCGCGTGCTCAGCGTCGGTGACGGGATCGCCCGTGTCTATGGCCTCGATAACGTCCAGGCCGGCGAGATGGTCGAATTCCCCGGCGGTATCCAGGGTATGGCGCTCAACCTCGAAGCCGACAACGTCGGTGTCGTGATCTTCGGCTCCGACCGCGACATCAAGGAAGGCGACACCGTCAAGCGCACGAACTCGATCGTGTCGGTGCCGGTCGGCAACGGGCTTCTCGGCCGCGTTGTGGACGGCCTCGGCAACCCGATCGACGGCAAGGGGCCGATCGCCAGCGACGAGACCGGTGTGGCCGACGTCAAGGCGCCCGGCATCATCCCGCGCAAGTCCGTGCACGAACCGATGATGACCGGCCTCAAGGCCATCGATTCGATGATCCCGATCGGTCGCGGCCAGCGCGAGCTGATCATCGGCGACCGCCAGACCGGCAAGACAGCCGTGGCGCTCGACGCGATGCTGAACCAGCAGTCGGTCAACGCCAGCGCCGGCGGCGACGAGAGCAAGAAGATGTACTGCGTCTATGTCGCCATCGGGCAGAAGCGCTCGACCGTGGCCCAGTTGGTCAAGAAGCTAGAAGAGACCGGCGCGATGGAATATTGCATCGTGGTTGCCGCAACGGCCTCCGAACCCGCGCCGATGCAGTTCCTTGCGCCCTACGCTGCCACGGCGATGGCCGAGTTCTTCCGCGACAATGGCCGCCATGCGCTGATCGTTTACGATGACCTCTCCAAACAGGCCGTCGCCTATCGCCAGATGTCGCTTCTGCTGCGCCGTCCGCCGGGACGCGAAGCCTACCCGGGCGACGTCTTCTACCTCCACTCCCGCCTTCTCGAGCGTTCGGCCAAGCTGAACGAGGATCACGGTGCCGGTTCCCTCACCGCCCTGCCGATCATCGAAACGCAAGGCGGCGACGTGTCTGCCTTCATTCCGACCAACGTGATCTCGATCACCGACGGCCAGATCTTCCTCGAGACGGAGCTTTTCTATCAAGGCGTCCGTCCCGCCGTGAACACCGGCCTGTCGGTTTCGCGCGTGGGCTCCTCGGCTCAGACCAACGCGATGAAGTCGGTCGCGGGTCCGGTGAAGCTCGAGCTGGCCCAGTACCGCGAGATGGCGGCCTTCGCCCAGTTCGGCTCGGACCTCGATGCCTCGACCCAGCGCCTTCTGAACCGCGGTGCGCGTCTCACGGAGCTGATGAAGCAGCCGCAGTATTCGCCGCTGACCAATGCCGAGATCGTCGCGGTCATCTTCGCCGGCACCAACGGCTATCTCGACAAGATCGAGGTCGGTCAGGTCGGCCGCTTCGAAGCCGGTCTGCTGTCTCATCTGCGCGGCAAGCACCAGGACCTGATGGACTGGCTGACCCGTGAAGATCCGAAGATCAAGGATGAGGCCGCGGACAAGCTCAAGGCCGCCATCGACGAATTCGCCGCCGACTTCGCGTAAGGGAGAGACGAGGCAATGCCAAGTCTTAAGGACCTCAGGAACCGGATCAACTCCGTCAAGTCGACGCGGAAGATCACCAAGGCGATGCAGATGGTCGCCGCGGCCAAGCTGCGCCGTGCGCAGGAGGCTGCCGAGCAGGCGCGCCCCTATACCGAGCGCTTCAATGCCGTGATGGCGAGCCTCGCCGCTTCGGCGGGCGGCTCGGACACGGCGCCGCGGCTTCTCAGCGGGACGGGCAGCGACAAGGTGCATCTTCTCGTCGTCCTGACGGCGGAACGGGGCCTCTGCGGGGGCTTCAACTCCAACATCGCCCGGCTCGCGCGGCAGAAGACACGCTCGCTGCTGGCCGAGGGCAAGGAAGTGAAGATCCTCACCGTCGGCAAGAAGGGCCGCGACCAGCTGCGCCGCGACTTCGGCAAGCATCTGATCGGGCATGTGGATCTGACGGCGGTCAAGCGGATCGGCTATGCGGATGCGCAGGGCATTGCCCAGGATATCCTCAACCGCTTCGACGCGGGTGAATTCGACGTTGCGACGATCTTCTTTTCCGAGTTCGTCAACGTCGTGACGCAGATCCCGACCGCCCAGCAGATCATCCCCGCGAAGTTCGAGGTGGACGAGGACAGCGCGGAAGCGAGTACGCTCTTCGACTACGAACCTTCCGAAGAGGCGATCCTCGCCGATCTGCTGCCGCGGTCGATCGCGACACAGATCTTCTCGGCCCTGCTCGAGAACGGTGCTTCGGAACAGGGCGCGCGCATGTCCGCGATGGACAACGCGACCCGTAATGCCGGCGACATGATCGACAGGCTGACGATCCAGTACAACCGTTCGCGCCAGGCCGTCATCACCAACGAGCTGATCGAAATCATTTCCGGCGCGGAAGCGCTGTAAGACAAATCGGAGACACGACATGGCACAAGCAGTCGGCAAAATCACCCAGGTCATCGGCGCCGTCGTCGATGTCCAGTTCGAGGACAGCCTGCCTGAAATCCTCAACGCCCTGAACACCCATAACAACGGCAAGCCGCTGGTTCTCGAGGTTGCCCAGCACCTCGGCGAGAACACCGTGCGCACGATCGCCATGGACTCGACCGAAGGCCTGGTGCGCGGCGAGAAGGTCGAAGACACGGGCGCACCGATCTCGGTGCCGGTCGGCAACGCGACCCTCGGCCGCATCCTGAACGTCGTCGGCGCGCCCGTGGACGAAAAGGGTGAAGTGAACGCGGACGAACACCGCCCGATCCACCAGACGGCACCGGATTTCGCGGCCCAGTCGACCGCGTCCGAAGTGCTCGAAACCGGCATCAAGGTCATCGACCTCCTGGCGCCCTACGCCAAGGGCGGCAAGATCGGCCTCTTCGGCGGCGCCGGCGTGGGCAAGACGGTTCTCATCATGGAACTGATCAACAACATCGCCAAGGTGCACTCGGGCTTCTCGGTCTTCGCCGGTGTGGGTGAGCGGACCCGCGAGGGCAACGACCTCTACCACGAGATGATCGAATCCGGCGTCATCGTTCCGGACAACCTGACCGACTCGAAAGTGGCACTGGTCTACGGCCAGATGAACGAGCCCCCGGGAGCGCGTGCCCGCGTCGCCCTGACCGGCCTGACCCTGGCCGAGCAGTTCCGCGACCAGTCCGGGACCGACGTTCTGTTCTTCGTCGACAACATCTTCCGCTTCACGCAGGCTGGTTCCGAGGTGTCCGCGCTTCTCGGCCGTATCCCTTCCGCCGTGGGCTACCAGCCGACGCTCGCCACCGACATGGGCGCGATGCAGGAACGCATCACCTCGACCAAGGCGGGTTCGATCACCTCGATCCAGGCCGTCTACGTTCCCGCGGACGACCTTACCGACCCGGCGCCCGCCACCACCTTCGCCCACCTCGACGCAACGACGGTTCTGTCGCGCGCGATCTCCGAGCTCGGGATCTACCCGGCCGTGGACCCGCTCGACTCGACCTCGCGTCTCATGGACCCGGCGATCCTCGGCGAGGATCACTACAAGGTGGCGCGTGACGTGCAGGGGATCCTGCAGCGCTACAAGTCGCTTCAGGACATCATCGCCATCCTCGGGATGGACGAGCTTTCGGAAGAGGACAAGCTGACCGTGGCCCGTGCCCGGAAGATCCAGCGTTTCCTCAGCCAGCCGTTCGACGTGGCGAAGGTCTTCACCGGCTCGGACGGTGTGCAGGTGCCGCTTGCGGACACCATCGCCTCGTTCCAGGCCGTTGTCGCGGGCGAATACGACCACCTGCCCGAAGCCGCCTTCTACATGGTCGGGGGTATCGACGAGGTGAAGGCCAAGGCCGAGCGCATGGCCGCGGCCGCAGCCTGAGGAATCTGAACCATGGCCGAGACAATGCAGTTCGACCTCGTGTCGCCGGAGCGGCGCCTCGCCAGCACGAAGGTGCACGCGGTGCAGATCCCGGGTGCGGACGGTGACATGACGGCGATGCCGGACCATGCGCCGACCATCACCACCCTGCGCCCCGGAGTCCTTCGCATCGAGGGGCCGGACGGTGATGCCGAATATATCGTCACCGGCGGCTTCGCCGAGATCAACGCCGAGGGCGTGACCGTCCTCGCCGAACGCTCTTTGGCGCGCGGCGACATCACCGCCGAGCATGTGCGCGAAATGGTCGAGGACGCCCGCGCCAACCTCGACAAGGCACGGAAGACCTTCGAGAACGAGCCGGGCCCGGTCGACGACGCCGCCAAGCTGCTGGCCGACATGGTCGCCATGGGCCAGCACATCGGGCTTTACAACGACTGATCGCGGTCTGCTCGACGGATCGGAAGGGGGCTCCGCACTGCGGGGCCCTTTTCGTTATGGGGTGCAGTTTGGTGTGGAGTCCCCTGCATTGGTTACTGCTTGGCGGATAAGGGATCTCGAAGACGGTTTCGGAAAAGGTATGTGCCTTATGGCGGCTATGCGGACTTAGCCGTCATTCACTTTGGTCGGTCGAATGTCCGTTTTCAAAGCCTCTGGTACCAGAATCAATTTGAAAAACTACGGTAAAATGTCGTGAGTTGTTCGACGCCCCCTTCTGTATCCATCGCTCCGATGCCTAAAAACGTAGGAGCCTCATGCACGAACTTGATTTGAACACCAATGCTATCTGACTCGCTGATTATACGAGCCTGATCGCTCGATACCTTAGCGATAACATGTACGTCTGCTCCAACTTGGAAACGTTTACATTTCTCCGATATGTCAATCTTAATGTCTTCCCCGTTGAGATTGATTTCCACGACGCCAAAGCCTGTCAATTCTTCGAAGCGGTTCTGGGCCTCAATGACCGCCCAGAAGATAAAGCCAGCATCTTTAGCGAAGCACAACATTACCTTGTGGCGTCCGTAGATGGAATCCCGTTCGCCTCTAACGTACATGATCCCTCTGCGAGCCTGTACAGTCCAAACCACATCGGTTTGACCGCCTGTGACGACGCGAAGTTCTTTAAGCCGCTGTTCGGGTACTAGGTTGATCTCTTTTGAATCGGTGGCGGATGACAGTTCCAAGAACTCGGGGGAGACTCCCATGTCACTGACAAAGGACGCGATTTTTGCGGAAAGTTCTTGGGATTTCCCAATGTGTTCTGGAAGTGGATCCTTGAATGAGAAGCGATGAACTCCAAATTGACTGCCCTCAGAAAAAAACCTCAAGCGGCCGCCTAGGTAGATCATGGTGGCCGCGCTCATACATCTACCGTTGACACGTTTCTTTGGGACCAAGGGCTTTGACGGGTCCGGCGGTTCCAACACAAAGCTGCCTATATCTGTCCATAGACCGTACTGCCGAATTTGCCTGCCTACTCCAATCCCAGCCTCTAAATCGCCGCCTGTGGAGTCGATGTAAACGACCATGTGAGATGGTGGTTTATGGTCATCAAGGAACTTCATGAACTTGAGATCATCGCCGTGCTCAATAGTGCCAACTGCGTTAATGCAAAAGAAGCCACCAAACATTTTCTCTAGTTCGTTCTGCGGTTCCGTATAGTGAAATTCCATATCTCCGCCAAAGTCTGATCAGGAGCTAAAAATGGTGAATTCAGTAAAGCCATTTGGCCGTTACACTACGTTGAGAATGCGTCGAAGCTGACGTTCGTGCAATATACAGCATCATGCAAAGTGGGCTCGAAGCGGTCATTTCGACCTAGGCCCACTTACGAAGGCTCCCCATCATAAAATTCTGTCCAGGGCACTGCACGGCCCGGTCTTGCTCTTTCCAAGCGGTATCGGCGGCCTGGAGCTCGCCGCCTGCACCCGCGCCTCGCGTCCCCTTGCAGCCGCGCTGCCCCTCGCGTAAACCGCGCGCGTATTGCAAGACGGGGACTCCATGCCAGTTCTGGTGATGAAATTCGGCGGCACTTCGGTGGCGACGCTGGACCGGATCCGGCGCGCGGCCAAGCGCGTTGGGGTCGAGGTCGCGAAGGGCTACGATGTGATCGTCATCGTCTCGGCCATGTCCGGGAAGACCAACGAACTGGTGGGCTGGGTTAACGAGACTTCGCCGCTGTTCGATGCGCGCGAATACGACGCTGTCGTCTCCTCCGGAGAGAACGTTACCGCCGGGCTCATGGCGCTGACCCTGCAGGAAATGGATATTCCCGCGCGCAGCTGGCAGGGCTGGCAAGTGCCGGTGAAGACGACCTCCGCCCATTCCAGCGCCCGGATCGAGGAGATCCCGACCGACAATATCAACGGGCGCTTCAAGGCGGGAATGCAGGTGGCGGTGGTCGCGGGCTTTCAGGGCGTGTCGCCCGAGGGCCGTATCACGACGCTGGGGCGGGGCGGGTCCGATACGACGGCCGTCGCCTTCGCAGCCGCCTTCGGGGCCGAGCGCTGCGACATCTACACGGACGTGGACGGGGTCTACACGACCGATCCGCGCATCACGTCCAAGGCCCGAAAGCTTGACAGGATCGCCTTCGAGGAGATGCTGGAACTCGCGAGCCTCGGGGCGAAGGTGCTGCAGACCCGCTCGGTCGAGCTGGCGATGCGCTACAAGGTGAAACTCAGGGTGCTTTCGAGCTTCGACGAGATGTCGGAAAATGCCGGAACCCTGGTCTGCGATGAGGACGAGATCATGGAAAGCAACGTTGTGGCAGGGGTCGCCTACAGTCGCGATGAGGCGAAGATGACCCTGGTGAGCGTGGCGGACAAGCCCGGCATCGCCGCGTCGATCTTCACCGCGCTCAGCGAGGGCGGGGTGAACGTCGACATGATCGTCCAGAACATCGCCGAGGAAGGCCGCACGGACATGACATGGTCCTGTCCCACCGATCAGGTGATGCGCGCTCAGAAGGCGGTGAAGGACGCGAAGGACAAGGGCGAGCTCGATTTCGCCGAGGTGATCGCCGATACAGATGTCTGCAAGGTGTCGGTCGTGGGCATCGGCATGCGCAGCCATACGGGTGTCGCGGCGAAGATGTTCCAGGTGCTTTCGGGTGAAGGGATCAACATCAAGGTCATAACGACATCGGAAATCAAGATTTCCGTGCTGATCGACCGGAAATACATGGAACTCGCCGTGCAGGCCCTGCATGATGCGTTCGAACTTGAAAAGGCGGCCTGACTTCCCGTTGGACGGGTGAGGCCGCGATCTGCGGGACAGGCGGTGCGATGTCGGAAAGCATGGACACGCAATCGCGCAAGCTGCTGGGTCGGCTGCGCGATGCCATGGCCTCGAACGAAGCGGGCCAGGAACGCCTGAACCGCATCACCAGTCTCATCGCCGACAGCATGGCCTGCGAGGTCTGCTCGATCTACCTGTTCCGCGACGAGGAAACGCTGGAGCTCTGCGCGACCGAAGGCCTGAACCTGATGGCCGTCCACCAGACGCGAATGCGTCTGGGCGAAGGTCTGGTCGGGCGTGTCGCGTTGCGGCGGCAGGTGATCAATACGGCAGACGCCCCTTCGGCAAAGGGTTTCCGCTACATGCCGGAGACCGGAGAGGAGATCTATTCGAGCTTCCTGGGCGTCCCGGTGCAGCGCATCGGAGAAGCACTGGGTGTGCTGGTGGTGCAGTCCAAGGCAAAGCGCGAGTTTTCCGCCGATGAGGTCTACGCGCTCGAGGTGGTCGCCATGGTGCTGGCCGAGATGGCCGAGCTGGGCGCCTTCGTGGGCGAGGGCGCGGCAATGTCGGCGCGCCATTCGCAGCCGGTGATGATCCGCGGCACCGTCGGACAGGAGGGATCGGCTGAGGGTCATGTCTGGCTGCACGAGCCCCGCGTGGTCGTGACCAACCCGATCGCCGACGACCCTGAGCGCGAGCTGGAAAGGCTCTATCAAGCGGTCGAGCAGCTTCGCGTCGGGGTCGACAAGATGCTCGAGATCGCCGGAAACGAGGACAACGACCAGCTTCAGGTGCTCGAAACCTACCGGATGTTCGCCAACTCCAAGGGCTGGATGCGGCGCATGGAAGAGGACATCGGTCGCGGCCTGTCTGCGGAGGCAGCGGTCGAGAAGGAGCAGTCGCTCGCCCGGGCGCGCATGGGGCAGGTGACGGACCAGTACCTGCGCGAGCGGCTGAGCGATCTGGACGACCTTTCGAACCGCCTGCTTCGCATCCTGACCGGGCAGGGCAGGGACACGGGGGCCGACATGCCCGCGGATCCGATCCTGGTCGCCCGCAACATCGGCCCGGCGGAGCTTCTGGAATACGGGCGGTCGCTGCGGGGCATCGTGCTCGAGGAAGGTTCGGTCGGCAGCCATGCCGCCATCGTGGCCCGCGCCCTCGCCATTCCGCTGGTCGTGCATGCGGGGCGGATCGCCTCGGAGGCGCTCAACGGCGATCCGATCATGGTCGACGGCGAACAGGGCATTGTTCACCTGCGTCCGGGGGAGAACGTCAAGTCGGCCTTCCGCGACAAGATCGCGATGCTGGCCGCCGCTCAGGAACGCTACACCTCGATTCGTGACAAGCGCGCCGAAACGCGTTGCGGACAGATCATCGGCCTGCACATGAATGCGGGACTGATGGCGGATCTTCCCTCGCTGCCAAGTTCCGGTGCCGAGGGTGTGGGCCTGTTCCGGACCGAATTGCAGTTCCTTGTGCGAAACCAGATGCCGCGCCGGTCCGAGCTTGTGGCGCTCTATGCGCGCGTGCTCGATTCCGCCGGGGGCAAGCGGGTGCAGTTCCGCACGCTCGACATCGGTTCTGACAAGGTTCTGCCCTACATGAAGCCCAACGACGAGCCCAACCCGGCGCTTGGCTGGCGGGCCATCCGCGTGGGGCTCGACAAGCCGGGCATCATGCGGATGCAGCTCCAGGCCCTGATCCGGGCCTGCAACGGGCGTCCGCTGACCGTGATGTTCCCCTTCGTCGCCCAGTTCGAGGAGTTCCGCGAGGCGCGGGAGATGGTCCGCAAGACCCTGGCCGCCGAGGACCGGCTGGGCCATGTGCTGCCGGAACATGTCGAGGTCGGCGCGATGCTCGAGACGCCGAGCCTTGCCTACGCGCCGCACAAGTTCTTCGAAGAGGTCGATTTCATCTCGGTCGGCGGCAACGACCTCAAACAGTTCTTCTTTGCCGCGGACCGCGAGAACGAACGGGTTCGTCGCCGCTACGATACGCTCAACGTGTCGTTCCTCAGCTTCCTCGAACGTGTCGTCGAGCGCTGTGCCCAGTCCGGCACGCCGCTATCGTTCTGCGGCGAGGATGCGGGCCGACCGGTCGAGGCGCTTTGTCTCACCGCCATCGGCTTTCGCACGCTGTCCATGCGGCCGGCGTCCATCGGGCCGGTCAAGAGCCTGCTGCGACGGTCTAACCTGGACGAGGTGCGCGCGGTCATTTCCGGAGCACGCCACCGCGGCGAGATGTCGGTGCGGCCTTCGCTGATGGAATGGCTGCGCCAACAGGACTGACGCCCCGCCAGTCCGCCCGGCTGGGCATTATCGCATTTTCAGCTGTCGTCGACATCCTCTCGCCGTGGCATCGCTCTGAGTATCGCGGCCCGCAGTTCAGACATGTCGATGGGTTTGGGAAGAATGGTCACCGGCTCGCCGCCGGCAGTCAAGGGGCGCCGGGAGCCGGAAGCGCGACCCGACATCATGATGATCGGCAGATCCGGGTAGAGTTCGCCGATGCCTTTGGCGAGCATGTCGCCCTGGACCCGTCCCGGCATGACCACGTCCGAGATGACAAGATCGGGTTTCGTCCCCGTGGCGAGCAGTGACAGCGCGTCCTCACCGTCGCTCGCCACGATTGTCGAATATCCCAGGATCTCGAGCCTGCGCGCAAGTGTCCGCGCGATCTGGGACTCGTCGTCGACGATCATCACGGTTCCCTTGCCGTCGATGCGCAGGGGCGGCCGGCGGGGCGGGGGGGCTTCGGGCGTGACCCTGCCCTCGCCGCGCTGGGGGAACCAGCATGTCACCGTGCATCCGCCGCCGGGCCGGCTGGTGATGCTGAGACTGCCACCGGATTGACGGCAGAACCCTTCGACCATCGACAGGCCCAGGCCGGTGCCGCTGCCCACCTCCTTGGTGGTGAAGAAGGGCTCCGTTGCCCGTGCAAGCGTTTCCGGACTCATTCCGGTGCCGCTATCCGTGATCGTGACGGTGGCAAAGAGCCCGTCGACGAAGGTTGCCCTGTCAACCTTGGGATGGTCATCGAGATCGTCGATGCTGAGCCTTTCGACCGCCGTCTGCACCGTCAGACGACCGCCGTCGGGCATCGCATCCCGGGCGTTCAGCATGAGGTTGAGAAGCGCCTGCTGCAGGATGGCCGGATCGATATCCACCAGAGCCTGACCGGCCCGTAGATCCGTCCTGATCTCGATCTGGGGCGGACAGGCCCTGCGGAACAAGGCGAGCGATTGTTCTACGATCGGGTCGATCTCAAGTCTGGTGGTCTCGAGACGGGACTTTCCGCCATAGGCAAGCAGCTGGGTGGTCAGCATCGTGGCCTGGCGCACGCCTTCATGGGCATGCGCCACATGCTCGCCGATCCGCTCCGGGTTTGGTTCCATGACGACGAGATCCAGGTTGCCGGAAATGACTTCCAGCAGGTTGTTGAAGTCATGCGCGACACCGACCACGAGCTGTCCCAGACCTTCCATGCGCTGCACGCGAAGCAGATCGAGTTCCTCCTGCATTCTTGCACGCTGGGTTTCCAGAACTTCCCGCTCGGCCGCCGCTATCCTTTGTTCCAGCCGGTTCACCTGTCCGGCGAAGAACACATTAGTCGCGAGACTTGCGACGATCAGCACGAAGGCCAGGAGGCAGACGAACAGGGCGGTGTCGAATTCGACAACGCTCTCCAGCCTGTAGGCGACTGCACAGGCCAGCAGGGTGATGGCGATCTTGGCGGGAAAAATGCGTCGCGCCATGCGGCTTCCGGGTTCCGGCGCCAGCAGCACGGACAGCCAGCTCCCTTCGACTCGAAGCATCAGCAGGGCGAGGAACAGGGACATCAGCCCGGCTGCGGTCAGCGGGGCCATGGCGGCGTAAAAGAGCGTATCGCCAAGCTGGTGGCCCGTCAGGATGTAGCCGGTGACGGGAATTGCGGTCAGCGCAATCCCCAGCGTGTCGGCCAGCACGTTCGGCCAGTAAAGCAGCGCCTGGTGCAGGCCCTGCAGGAGAAGGCTCGTCGCAAGGATCAGGCAGCCGATCCGGGTCGCCGGGGACATGGCATCGCCTTGCGCCGCAACATCGACGGGTGTCGCAATGACATACTCGCGCAGCACGATGGCGACGACCAGCAGTCCGCAGGTCATCGCGAACGCGCGGTTCAGATCTCCGGCGATGCACAGCGCCCCGACCGCACCCAGCAGCAGGCAGGCCGCCGTCGGAGGGACCATCGCCGGAAAAGTGGACGACAGCCGCGTGAGCATGTCTATGCCCAACCCCCAGCCCGCCAGGCTGGCGATCGAGATCAGGGCGGTGAAGAGCGCCAGGCCGACGGCGAACCGCCTCAGCAGCCGCTTGTGATGATCCATCGTGATTTCGGTCCGGTCAGTCGCGTCCATCATGTAATCGAATGCGCCAGACGCCGGACCATTGAAGGAGTTGAGTTAACTCGAATGGATTGCCCGGATTTCTCATGACTGCCTGCGCAGCCCTGGCGCGTGGTCCCCCCCAATCTTTGCGTGTTTTGAAAACAAATGATATCCGTTCAGATTGCGTTATCCAGCGGAAAGTATGGATAGGGAAATAATGCATCGTGCCCCGGCGGGACGTTCGCGGGAAACCGGGCCCTGCCTCCTGTCGATGGATGGCCGGGGTTCGCGTCCCTGCGACATCCGGCCAGCCTTGTCCGTCGACACTCATTCCATTATTCATCCTCGGACGTCGGGGGAGTGATCATGGCCGGGGCCACCATGCAGGAGGAACGCGCGAAGTCGCGGCGGATCGGCGCCCTGACCGCGCTCTGGCCGTTTCTGAAGCCCTATCGCCGGTTGATCGCACTGTCGGTCGCCGCGCTGGTGGGCACGGCGGCGGTGTCGCTGACGCTGCCCCTCGCGGTCCGGCGCGTCGTGGACAATTTCTCGACGGAAAGCGCGGTACTGCTTGACCAGTACTTCGCCGCCGCGTTCCTGATCGCGGCCCTTCTCGCGGTGGGCACCGGCCTGCGCTACGCCCTCGTCACCCGCCTCGGGGAGAGAGTTGTCACCGACATCCGGAAGGCCGTGTTCAACCGGGTGATCGGGATGAGCCCGTCCTTCTATGAAACCATCATGACCGGGGAGGTCCTGAGCCGGATCACCACCGACACCACGCTGATCCTGTCGGTCATCGGCTCGAGCGTTTCCATCGCCCTGCGCAACCTGCTGATCTTCGTCGGCGGCATGGTGCTGATGATGCTGACCTCTGCGAAGCTGACCGGGCTCGTGCTGCTGATCGTGCCGCTTGTCATCGTGCCGATCCTCTTGCTCGGCCGTCGCCTGCGGGGCCTCAGCCGCGAAAACCAGGACCGGATCGCGGCCTCTTCGGCGAAGGCGTCCGAGTCCCTCGGCGCGGTGCAGACGGTGCAGGCCTTCACGCACGAGGACATGAGCCGGACCGAGTTCGGCGGCGTCGCGGAAGAAAGCTTCGACGTGGCGATGCGCCGGGTCCGCACCCGGTCGCTGATGACGGTGATCGTCATATTCCTGGTCTTCGCCGGGGTTGTCGGCGTGCTGTGGATCGGCGCGCGGGATGTGCGCGCGGAAGAGATGAGCCCCGGTGCGCTGATCCAGTTCGTGATCTACGCGATCATGGTCGCGGGCGCCGTCGCGGCCCTGTCCGAGATCTGGGGCGAGCTTCAGCGCGCGGCGGGAGCGACAGAGCGGCTGGTCGAGCTGCTGCATGCCCGCGACGCGGTGACGGACCCCGACCAGGGCGCCACGCTACCCCAGCCGGTCCGGGGCCGCATCGCTTTCGAGGACGTCAGCTTCGCCTATCCGGCCCGGCCCGGCACGCAGGCGCTCGACCATGTCTCGCTTACCGTCGAACCCGGCGAGACCGTCGCATTCGTCGGACCCTCGGGGGCAGGCAAGACGACGATCATTCAGCTTCTGCTGCGCTTCTACGACCCCGACAGAGGCCGCATCACGCTGGACGGGATGGACCTCGCGACGCTCAGGCGCGACGCTTTCCGGCGCCATGTGGCGTTGGTGCCGCAGGACCCCGTCATCTTCGCGGCCTCCGCGCGCGAGAACATCCGCTTCGGGCGGCCGGGGGCATCGGATGCCGAGATCGAGGCGGCCGCGCGGGCCGCAGCGGCCCATGATTTCATCACCGCGCTGCCCGAAGGCTACGACAGCGGTCTGGGCGAACGCGGTGTCATGCTTTCGGGCGGACAGAAGCAGCGCATCGCCATCGCCCGGGCGATCCTGCGCGATGCCCCGGTACTGCTGCTCGACGAGGCGACAAGCGCGCTCGATGCCGAAAGCGAACGCGCGGTGCAGCAGGCGGTGGACGAGCTGAGTGCCGGGCGCACGACGCTGATCGTTGCCCACCGGCTTGCGACGGTGAAGAAGGCCGACAGGATCGTCGTCATGGAAGGGGGACGCATCGTCGCGACCGGAACGCATGGCCAGCTGGTGAGCGAGGGCGGGCTCTATGCCCGGCTGGCGCAGCTTCAGTTCACCGACGGGCTGGCAGCCGAGTAGTGCTTCGGGCGAACCTGCGAGGTCAACCGAGGCTTGCGATTCACGCGGCCCCGCGTCATCGTGAGATGCGCGCCGGGGGTGTGGAGCGGAACGCGAAAGGGACGGCATGAGTTTCTCCAACCTTGCGGATTGCAAGGAGATCGAGGCGGAGATGCCCTGGGCGGAGCGCGATCTGCCCAAGACGCTCTACGGCATGATTTCGCGGACCGCCGCGCGCTTTCCGAGCCATCGGGCCATCAGCTACCAGCTCGAGTCGGGACCGCGGGACAAGGCCGAGACGCTGTCCTGGTCGCAATTGCACGCACAGGTCAGTCAGGCGGCGAACCTGTTCCGCAGTCTCGGCGTCGGTCCGGCCGACGTGGTCGCCTATGTTCTGCCGAACTGCACCGAGACCGCGGTGACGATGCTCGGGGCGGCGGTGGCCGGGATCGTCAATCCGATCAATCCGCTGCTCGATGCCGAACAGATCGGATCCATCCTGCGCGAGACCGGGGCGAAGGTCGTCGTGACCCTGCGGGCCTTTCCGAAGACGGACGTGGGCGAGAAGACCGCCGAGGCGGTGGCTCTGGCGCCCTGCGTCGAGACAGTCCTCGAAGTCGACCTGCTGCGCTACCTGACGCCGCCCAAATCATGGATTGTCGCGCTTGTCCGCCCCCGGAGCAAGGTCCGCAACCAGGCGCGCTACCTGCGTCTGGGTACCGAGATGGCGCGCCAGCCGAAGACGCTGGCGTTCGAGGATCCGCAGGAAGACCGGATTGCCTGCTATTTCCACACCGGCGGTACCACGGGCATGCCGAAGGTCGCCCAGCACCGCTATTCCGGGCTGCTCTACAATGGCTGGGTCGGCACCCGTCTGCTCTTTTCCGAGAACGACACGATCATGTGTCCGCTCCCGCTTTTCCACGTGTTCGCCTGTCACGTCATCCTGATCGCCGCCGTCGTCTCGGGCGCGCATGTGGTGTTTCCGACCCCGCAGGGCTATCGAGGCGCAGGTGTTTTCGACAACTTCTGGAAACTTGTCGAACGCTGGAAGATCACCTTCATCATCACCGTGCCCACCGCCATCTCCGCCATGATGCAACGGCCCATCGACGCCGACGTATCAAGCGTGAAGGTGGCGTTTTCCGGGTCTGCCCCGCTGCCTCTGGAGCTCTTCCGGCGCTTCGAAAAGGCGACGGGGGTGACGCTGGTCGAAGGCTACGGTCTGACCGAGGCGACCTGCCTCGTGTCCTGCAATCCGGTCGACGGCGAGAAGAGGATCGGCAGCATCGGCATTCCCTTCCCCTATTCGCAGGTGAAGATCTACAAGACGACGCCGCATGGCACGATCGAGGCGGAGACCGACGAGGTGGGCGAGATCTGCGTTTCCAATCCCGGCGTATATGTGGGCAACACCTACAAGGAAGCCGACAAGAACCGCGACCTCTATCACGGCGAGTACCTGCGCACGGGCGATCTGGGCCGCGTGGATCGGGACGGATATCTCTGGATCACCGGCAGGGCCAAGGATCTGATCATCCGCGGCGGCCACAACATCGACCCGGCCGAGATCGAGGAAGCCCTGCTTCATCACGAGGCGGTGGCCTTCGCCGGCGCGATCGGGCAACCTGACGCCCATGCCGGGGAAGTGCCCTGCGTGTTCGTGGAACTGGTGAAAGGGGCCGCCGTCAGCGAAGAGACCTTGCTGGCGTTCTGCGCCGATCATGTCCACGAACGCGCGGCGCGGCCACGGCATCTCACGATCCTGGATGAATTGCCCAAGACCGCCGTCGGCAAGGTGTTCAAGCCCGCGCTGCGCAAACATGCCATTGCCCGGGTCTTCGACGACGTGCTCGAGAAAGGCGGGTGCGCGGCGCGTGTCGCCGAGGTGGTCGACGACCCGAAACGCGGGCTCGTGGCGCGGGTACGGCCAAACGGCAGCGATGCCGCAGCCGTGAAAAAGTTGCTGGACGGTTTCGCGCAGCGTTGGGAGATGACCGAAACCGATGAGGAGGTGACCTGATGCCCGACTACGACGCCTTGCTGGATGACGAGATTCTGGCCTTTCTCGCGCGGAGCGACCGGATCGCGCCGAAGACCCCCGGTCTCAGCGTCGCCGAACGCAGGGCGAACTTCGACAGGCTCTGGCGCAACTTCCGCGAGCTCTCGCCCGAGAGCGTGACCAGCGTGTCCGAGACCTGGGCCGGCGTGCCGTGCCGCAGCTACACCAGCGGCCCGGACGCCTTCACGGTGGTTTTCTTTCACGGCGGCGGCTGGGTGATCGGCGGGCTCGACAGTCACGACGACCTCTGTTCGGAACTCTGCGCGCGGACCGGGGCGCGGGTCGTCGCGGTCGACTATCCGCTGGCGCCCGAGACCGTCTTTCCGGGCTGCTTCGAGGCGTCCTTCGCGGCATTCAGCGAGATCGCGGACGCGGCGGACGGCGCGGTGCTGGTAGCAGGCGACAGCGCCGGCGGAAACCTCGCTGCGGCCATCGCCCATGCGGACCGGAAGGAGAATGCGGGCCGTATCGCGGGTCAGCTGCTGATCTATCCGGTTCTCGGCCTTGCGACGGCCCGCGAAACGCCGGTGGAGAATGCCGAGGCGCCCGGGCTTACCCAGGCTGACATGCGCTTCTTCTGGGAGGCGCGCTGCGGCGGGCCGGCATTCGGCGGTGACGCCCGCCTTGCGCCGCTCGAGGACAGCGATTTTTCGGGATTGCCGCCGACGGTGATCCTGACGGCCGAATTCGATCCCCTCGCGGAAGAGGGCAGGGAATACGCGGCGGCGCTGACGAATGCGGGCGTCAAGGTGGCTCTGGTCGAGGAAGCCGGGCTGGTGCACGGGCATCTGCGCGCGCGGCGGATGTCATCGCGGGCAAAGGCCAGTTTCGAGCGCATGGTCGCGTCCCTGATTGCATTGGGGCATGGAGACTGGCCCGTCCCGGGACTCTGATCAGGGGTCCGTCAGGATCGGTCCCGCGCATCTCGACAGGCCGGGCGCGCGGCGCTAACAGGGTATCGAGGCAGGACAGGCAGGGACGAACCCGATGACACACATACGGGCGATAGGACTGGCCGTCGCGGCAACGGCCCTGCTGGCGGCATGCGCTGACCCAACCCCCCCGGTTGCGCCGGGCGCGCCTTTCCTGGCGCTGTCCGATGCGTCGGCCGAACAGGTACCGACGCAGGAAGACGCCCGGCAGATCGCGGCTCTCGCGGCGCTGCTGCGCAGTCTGGGGCCCGGTGTCGATCCGGAAGAGGCCGAGCGCGCGGCGCGGATATCGCTGCTTTATCCCCGCCAGCTGCGGCAGGAATACGGCGTCACGGACCCGCCGGTCATCCACAACATCAAGGTCAACTCCGGGTTGCGCCCGCGCGGATTGTGCTGGCACTGGGCCGAGGACATGGAGAAACGCCTGCGGTCGGAAAACTTCCGGACCCTGGACGTCCACCGGGCCATCGCCAACGCCGGAAATCCGCTGCGGCTCGAGCATTCGACCGCCTTGCTGAGCGCGAAAGGCGCTCCGTGGAACAGGAGCGTGGTGGTCGATCCCTGGCGATTCGGCGGAACCCTGTTCTGGTCGAAGGTCGTTGATGACACGCGCTATCGCTGGCATTCGCAGGCCGAGGTGCACGCCATGAAGCGCAAGCGCATTGAAGCGGGTATCTGAAGTCGCGCGCCTCTGCGCGGGCCAACGTGCCGCCGCCTCGCGCGGGCTGGCGCGGGAACCTGCGGCATGAGCGGCCTGTTCGAGGGGCCGGACGGGACGATGCGCTGTCGCTGGGCGGGCGGCGCTTCCGGGTTTCTGGACTACCATGACCGCGAATGGGGATATCCGGTGGTCGACGACCGCCGGCTCTTCGAGAAGCTCTGCCTCGAAAGCTTCCAGTCCGGGCTGAGCTGGCGCACGATCCTGGCCAAGCGCGAGAACTTTCGCGCGGCCTTCGCCGGTTTCGACTTCCGCAAGGTGGCGCTTTTCGGAGAGGATGACCGCGCCCGTCTGATTGGCGATGCGGGCATCGTGCGCCACCGGGGCAAGATCGATGCGGTGATCAACAACGCACGGCGCTGCTGCGAACTGGTCGAGACGGAAGGTTCGCTCGCCGCGTTTGTCTGGCGTTACGAGGCGGATGACGGTGCGCTCCCCCAAAGCCGGTCCATCTCGCCCGCGTCCGAGGCCCTGTCGAAGGAACTGAAGAAGCGCGGATGGAAATTCGTGGGCCCCACCACGGTCTTCGCCTTCATGCAGGCGATGGGACTGGTCAACGACCATGCCGCAGGCTGCTGTTTCCGCGAGAAGGCGGCAAACGCACGCGAGAATTTCGCGCGCCCGGTCTGATTCGCCCGGCCTGCCGAGATCAGTACGACGGCAGCGACGCACGCCCGTCCACGAAGTGCGGAAAGAACCCCTGAGCGAGCGGGGCGGGCCCGTTCTAGTGACCCGCACTCTCCATGCTGCGGTGCTCGATCACCTCCTCGAGCCAGCCCAGCTTCATCTCGGGAACGGAGGACAGCAGCAGATCCGTATAATCGTCGAAGGGTGGCGCGAGGACGTCGGATTTCGTCCCGTAGCGGACCACTGACCCCTTGTACATCACCGCGATGCTGTCCGCGATGGCGCGTACGGTGGCAAGGTCGTGGGTGATGAAGAGATAGGCCACATCCTCGATCTTCTGCAGGTTCAGCAGAAGCTTGAGGATTCCGTCGGCCACAAGCGGGTCGAGGGCCGAGGTGACTTCGTCGCAGATGATCATCTTCGGCTTTGCGGCAAGCGCGCGGGCTATGCACACGCGCTGCTTCTGCCCGCCCGACAGCTCGGCGGGATAGCGGTCCTGAAACCCCTTGCCGAGCTCGATCTCGTCAAGCAGTTCCTGGATGCGCTTCTGCTTTTCCGCGCCCTTGAGGCCGAAGTAGAATTCCAGCGGCCGCCCGATGATCGTACCCACGGTCTGGCGCGGGTTCATCGCCACGTCGGCCATCTGGTAGATCATCTGCAACTCGCGCAGATCCTCCGGGGTCCGGGTCGGAAGGTCAGGCGCGAGCTGGCGCCCGGCAAAGGTGATGCGGCCCTTCGAAGGCGGCAGCAGGCCGGTGATCACCCGCGCCAGCGTCGATTTTCCCGAACCGCTTTCGCCGACGACGGCAAGGGTCTGGCCGGGATGCAGCTCGACGGTGATGTCCTTGAGCACGTCGAAATTTGTGCCACGATAGCGCGCTGTGACGCTTTCCACCCGAAGCACCGGTTCGGGCGAGGGCTTCTTTTCTTCGTGCTCGATCGAGCGGACTGAGACGAGCGCCCGGGTATAATCCTCGCGCGGGGCGTTGATGATCTGGTCGGTCGGGCCGTATTCGACCATCGAGCCGCTCTGAAGCACCATGATATGGTCGGACACCTGCGCCACGACGGCCAGGTCGTGCGTGATGTAAAGCGCCGCGACGCCGGTGGCCCGTATCGCCTCCTTGATCGCGGCGAGAACGTCGATCTGGGTCGTCACGTCAAGCGCGGTCGTAGGCTCGTCGAAAACCACCAGATCCGGTTCGGGGCACAGGGCCAGGGCTGTCATGCAGCGCTGCAGCTGTCCTCCCGAGACCTGATGCGGGTAGCGGTTTCCGATGTTCTCGGGGTCGGGCAGACCGAGCTTTCGGAACAGTTCGACCGCGCGCGCCTCGGCCTCCTTGCGGCTGCACTTGCCCTGAAAGACCGCCGCCTCGGTCACCTGCTCCATGATTTTGCGGGCAGGATTGAAGGACGCCGCGGCGGATTGCGACACATATGTCACCTCGGCCCCGCGCAGGCGCCGGACGTCGCGCAGGCCGGTCTTGAGGATGTCGCGCCCGTTGATCCAGACCTCTCCACCCGTGATCTCGACCCCGCCGCGCCCATAGGCCATCGCGGCAAGACCGATGGTCGACTTGCCGGCGCCGGATTCGCCGATCAGCCCGAGGACCTTGCCTTTCTCGAGGTCGAAATCGACGCCGTGAACGATCTCGATGTCCTTCGGGCGTTCGCCGGGCGGGTAGATGGTGGCGCCGATCCTGAGTCCGCGCACCTTGAGAAGCGGCTGGTCGGTCATCCGCGGCCTCCTTTCAGCGAGGTCGTCCGGTTCAGCACCCAGTCGGCCACGAGGTTGATCGAGATGCAGAGCGCGGCGATGGCATAGGCCGGGTAAAGCGCGGCCTGGATGCCGTAGTTGATGCCTTCCTTGTTCTCCTTCACGATACCGCCCCAGTCCGCCATGGGCGGCTGGACGCCGAGGCCGAGGAACGACAGCGTCGAGACGAAGAGCACGGCGAAGATGAAACGCAGGCCCATCTCGGCGACGAGGGGCGAGAGGGCGTTGGGCAGGATCTCACGGAAGATGATCCAGCCAGTCTTCTCGCCGCGCAGGCGCGCGGCCTCGACATAGTCCATCACCTCGATGTCGACTGCGACGGCACGGGCAAGGCGGTAGACGCGGGTGGCATCCAGCAGTCCCATGATCACGATGAGGATCGTGATCGTCGTGGGCATCACCGAAAGCACTACAAGGGCGAAGATCAGGGTGGGGATGGACATGACCAGATCGACGAAGCGCGACAGCCCCTGGTCGATCCATCCGCCCGAGACGGCGGCGAAGAAGCCCAGGACCGAACCTGTCACGAAGCTGAGCAGTGTGGCGGCGGTGGCGATGAAGATCGTCGTGCGTCCGCCGTAGATCATCCGCGTCAGAAGATCCCGCCCGATGCTGTCCGTTCCGAGAAGGAACCGCTCCGACGAGGGTTCCCAGACGTCGCCGACCACCTCGGCCATGCCGTAGGGCGCGATCAGCGGCGCCAGGATCGCCATCAGGAAGAAGACGATGGTGAAGAAGAGGCCGATGAGTGCCCCGACGGGAATCCTCATCATGCGATCCTTCCCTTCGCCGAATTGACATGCGGGACAGGAGCGGGTGGTGTCGCGGGCATTGCCCGGAAGTGCGGCGCAAGCGTCATTTCGGATGCCTCAGTCGCGGATTGGTGAGGATCGACACGATATCGGCCACGAGATTGAGCGCGATGTAGACCGCGGCGAAGATCAGCCCGCAGGCCTGCACCACCGGTACGTCCCGCTTGGCGACGTGGTCGACGAGATACTGGCCCATGCCGGGATAGGCGAAGACCACCTCCACCACGACGACGCCGACGACGAGATAGGCGAGGTTCAGCATCACCACGTTGACGATCGGAGCGATCGCGTTCGGAAAGGCGTGGCGGCGGATGATCTTGAGCATCGGGAGACCCTTGAGTTCCGCGGTCTCGATATAGGCCGACTGCATGACGTTGAGGATCGCGGCGCGGGTCATCCGCATCATATGCGCCAGCACAACGAGCGTCAGCACCATCACCGGGATGGCGATGGCGTTCAGCTTCTGGCCAAGGCTCATGCTGTCGTTGATGATCGACACCGAGGAGAACCAGCCGAGGCGGATCGCGACCCAGTAGATCAGCAGGTAGCCGATCATGAATTCAGGAATGGAGATGGTGGTCAGCGTGACCGCCGAGATCAGCCGGTCGGGCCAGCGATCCTTGTAGCGCACGGCAAGCAGACCGAGGAAGATGGCCAGCGGGACGGAAATCAGCGCGGCCCAGAAGGCGAGGAAGAGCGTGTTCCCGAGCCGGACGCCCAGGCTTTCGCCGATGTCGCGGCCATTGGTCAGGGCGGTGCCCAGATCGCCGTGCAAGATGCCTCCGACCCACGACAGGTAGCGGCTGACGGCGGACTGGTCGAGGCCGAGTTCGCGGCGCAGGTTTGCCAGCGCCTCGGGCGTTGCGGACTGTCCCAGAATGGATTGCGCCACGTCGCCGGGAAGGATCGAGGTTCCGACGAAGATCAGCACCGAGGCGGCGGCGAGCAACAGGAAACCCAGCGCGAGGCGCTGGGCAACCAGTTTCAGGATGGGGTGCATCGGGCTCGCTGTCCTATGCCTTGACCCAGCACTTGATGTTCGCCTTGTTCGACATGAACTCGCCGTTCGAATCCTCGACCCAGCCGCCGATGCTGTCGGAAACGCCCGAGATGTAGTCGTTGAACATGGGCAGGATCAGGCCGCCTTCGTCGCGCAGCATCATCGCCATTTTGGAATAGATTTCCTTGCGCTTCGCCTCGTCGATCTCGCCACGGGCGGCAAGCAGCATCTCGTCGAACTCAGGGCGCTTCCAGCGGGTGTCGTTCCAGTCCGCGGTCGAAAGATAGGCGGTGGTGTACATCTGGTCCTGCACCGGGCGGCCGCCCCAGTAGGAGGCACAGAAGGGTTGCGCGTTCCAGACTTCGGTCCAGTAGCCGTCATTCGGCTCGCGCTTGATCTCGAGCGGGATGCCGGCTGCCTGGGCGGTCTGCTGGAAAAGCGCTGCCGCGTCGACGGCGCCCGGAAAGGCCCCGTCGGCGGTGCGCAGGATGATCGGCGATCCGTCGTGGCCGGAGGCCTTGTAGTGCTCCGCCGCCTTTTCAAGATCGAACTCGCGCTGCGGGATCGACTCGTCGAAGAGCGGGTAGCTGCTGTTGATCGGGAAGTCATTGCCGATCGTGCCGTAGCCGCGCAGGATCTTGTCGACCATCTCTTCGCGGTTGATCGCGTATTTCAGTGCCAGCCGCAGGTCGTTGTTGTCAAAAGGCGCGGTGTCGATGTGCATGATGAACACGTAGTGACCCGGCCCGGCGGCGGATTCGACCGTGATGTTGGGCGCACGGCCCAGCAGATCGGCGATCTTGGGCTCGACCCGGTTGATCATGTGCACCTGACCCGACTGCAGCGCGGCGGTGCGCGCGGTGGCGTCGTTCAGGACATAGACCTCGGAGAATTCCGCGAAGCCGCGGTTCTCGGCGTCCCAGTAGTTCTCGCGGCGCTTGTAGCCATGGCGCACGCCCGGCTCGTCGAACTCGATGGTGTAAGGGCCGGTGCCGATGCCCGCGCCGGGATTGTCGATCCCGCCGCCGGGCTGGATCATCAGGTGGTAGTCGGTCATCAGGTAGGGCAGGTCGGCGGAGGCCGTCGACATCTCGACGATGAAGTTGTCGCCGTCCACCTTCATGCTCTCGATGCCGCGCATGATGCCGAGCGCGCCGGACTGGCTGTTCTCGTCCGAATGGCGCTGCATTGTCTTCAGCACGTCGTCCGGAGTCATGGTCTGCCCGTTGGAGAACTCGACGCCCTTGCGGATCTTGAACGCCCAGGTCTTGGCGTCGGCGCTTGCCTCGGCGCTTTCGGCCAGGCGGTAATCGAGCTGTCCGTCCGGTGTCAGCTCGAGCAGCGTCTCGCCCCAGTGGCGGATGTTCGTCAACGGAACCTCGGACGCCGTCAGCGCCGGGTCCATCGTGTTCGTGCTTTCACCGCCCGACAGACCGGACTTGATCGTGCCGCCCCGCACGGGGCCCTCGGCACGTGCCTTGTCGGCCAGCATCGCGTTCGCGGCTGCCGCCGTAAAACCCAGGGCGGCTGCGCGTCCCGCGAATTCGCGGCGCGTCATGAGACCCTTGGTCACGCGGCTGCTGAGATAGTCCAGTTTGTCGTTCATCGTCGTCTCCCGTGTTGAATCGCGTCATGGCGACGTTTTTATTGATTGATGAGTCAAGCTTGCCGATTTTGACCCGTGTCGCAAGGATTAATACCCTGCGGACATGGCGCGCGGCTAGAGCATGTCTCGTGGAATGGCATCCTCTGTGTTGCGTTCGTAGAGAAGCCTGTCGTCCTCCCAGGCTTCGATCCGCGCCCTGAGATGAAAGCATTCGGCATCAGACCACATCTCGCAGCGCGCCTCGGTGCGCAGGCGCTTTCCGTCGCGCTCGGTCTCGTCGCTCCAGTGGCATGCGCCGCGCGCCGACAGCGGATCGTCGGGATGGATATCCCACCGCTCGCGCGCAATCGACCCGGTGATGATCCCGTGCACCGCGTCGCGGGTCTTGCCGAAATCGTCCTCGATCACGAGGCTGACGGTCCCCGTCGCCATGTCGGTCTCCTGTCGCCGTACATTGGCGGCTTCGCGCAGCACATCGTGTTCCCAGGGAGCCGCCGCGGCCGGGGGCTCGAACCCTGCCTCGTCGCCCGCGGCCGCGGGCCGCACCGGCAGCGACAGGGTTCCCTCGGTGAGGGTCAGCTCAACGGGTGCCGGTGATGGCCAGACGAGAGGCCAGTAGGCGGAAGAGACTGCAACCCGCAGGCGATGCCCCTTCGGAAGGCGATAGGCGATATGGTCGAGCGCGACTCTGATCTCGACAGGAGCGTCCGTCGGCAGGTCGGTCGGTTCGGCGTGACCTTCCCGGTGGGTCAGGTTCAGCACGCCATAGGTGATCCGCGTCGAGGCGCCGTCCGGATGCACATGGCAGAGCCTCACGGCGATCTGGGCCTTCGGGCGATCGCTGGACAGGCGCAGCGTCACGGCGGGCGCCCCGACGATGTCGATGTCAGCTTCGGCCGGCGGGGCGTCGAAGCAGGCCGAGAACGCATCGTCGCCGCGCTGGTCGCCCGGCATTTCAGGTCCGAGCCAGATCGCGCAATACTCTCCCGAAGCCGCGCCGCAATGCTGGGGCGAACGTATGCGTGCCGACAGCCGGGCCGGCGAAGGCGCCAGTCCCGCGTCGGTCAGGTACATTCGCTGCCGCGGGATCGCGCTGCCCGCGCCGTTATCCTCGGCGATCCAGCGGCCCGGACGCTCGGCGTACCAGGTCGCGGGACGCACGCCGTCCATGAGATAGGCGCGGTAGTCGGGGTCCTTCTCGACGCCGGTGTCGATATCCTTGAGCCAGCGGTCCCACCAGCGCAGCGCCTCCTGCAGGAAGCCGATGCGCGGCTCGGGCACTGCGAAATGTGGATACTTGTGGACCCAGGGCCCGACGATGCCCTTTGCGCCGGGAAGGTTCTCGACAAGTTGGGGAACGGCGTTCTTGTAGCTGTCGCCCCAGCCGCCGATGGCCAGAACCCTGGCCTTGATCGCGGAATAATCCTCGCAGACCGATCCGTGGCGCCAGTATGCGTCGCGGCGCTGGTGACGCAGCCACACGGCAGGCAGGAAAGGTTCGTTCTTCAGCCGCTCGAGCCACATCTCGCGCCAGTCGTCCGGGCGCAGGGTAGGGTCGGGCGGACGGGACGAGTACGACCACATGGTCGCGCCCCAGCCGAGGTTCTCGTTCAGCAGGCAGCCGCCCTTGTAGTGGATGTCGTCCGCGAAGCGGTCGACGGTCGAGCACAGCGTGATGACGGCCTTCAGCGGTTCCGGCGCCAGCGCGGCGACCTGCAGCCCGTTGAAGCCGCCCCAGCTGATGCCCATCATCCCGACCGTGCCGGAACACCACTCCTGCGCCGCCAGCCAGTCGATCACCTCGACCGCGTCGGCCTGTTCCTGGGCGGTGTATTCGTCCTCCATCAGCCCTTCGCTGTCGCCGTTGCCGCGCATGTCGACACGGATGCAGGCATAGCCGCGCTCGGCGAACCATGGATGGGTCAGGGCGTCGCGCGCCACGGTTCCGTCGCGCTTGCGGTAGGGGAGGTATTCCAGAATGGCCGGAACCGGATCGTTCGCGGCATCCTTCGGCATCCAGACCCGGGCGGAAAGGCGGCATCCGTCCGAAAGCACGATTCCCATGTCGGGGATTTCTTCGATCTCGCGGAGGGTGCTTCGGGCTGGCATGGGCGGAACCTCGTTTTTTGCCGCCTTGGTGTCAACCGTGTAACCGCAAGGGTCGCCACAACGATGCCTGTCTTCGTAATATAAATAATGATTACAGATGCTTAAGGCGCGAACGTGGAGGGCTCACCCGCCGTCTCAGCGATCCTGCGTGTCCAGCCAGATCGTCACCGGACCGTCATTGACCAGCGCCACGCTCATGTCGGCGCCGAAGCGCCCGGTGTCGACGGGTATCCCGAGCGTCGCGAGATGGCGCGCGAAATGCTCGTAGAGCGATTTCGCCCTTTCCGGCGGCGCTGCGCGCGAGAAGCCGGGCCGGTTGCCGCGCGAAGTATCCGCGGCGAGGGTGAACTGGCTGACCACCAGCGCCCCTCCGCCGGTATCGGCCAGCGCGCGGTTCATCTTGCCGTCCGCGTCCCTGAACAGGCGCAGCTTCGAGACCCGCAGCGCCAGCGCCTCTGCCACCGCTTCGTCGTCTTCCGGCATCGCGCAGACGAGGATCAGCAGGCCCGCTCCGATGGCGCCGACGCGCTGCCCGTCGACGCTGACCGAGGCTTCGGACACCCTTTGCAGCAGCGCGCGCATCAGCGCACCCAGTCGATGACGTCGGCGGGCGCCGCGCGATCGGTGCGAAAGCTGTTTGCCGGGTGGCCGGGATCCGCATGGCCGAAGGAGATGGCGCAAAGGATCATGCGGTCTTTGTCGATTGCGAAATGCGCGCGTACCGCATCGGCGTAGTAGGCGACGGCCGCCTGCTCAACCGTATCGACACCCAGAGCGCGGGCCGCGAGCGTGAAGGCGGCGACGAACCCGCCGCAGTCCATCGCGCCATATCCCGCGAGGTCGCGCGGAGACGAGACGATGGCGACATGCGGCGCGTCGAACAGCTCGTAATTGCGCATCATCTGGGCGCCCGACGCCGCCCGGTCGCCCTTCGGCACGCCCACCGCGTCGTAAAGCGCCCAGCCGCAGGCACGTCGGCGATCCGCATAGACACCGCTATAGCGTTCGGGGCCGTCCAGATCGAGCGCGGGCGCATCTTCGGCGACCGCGCGTTTCAATTCGGCACGGAAGCGGTCGGTCGCCTCGGGCGTTTCGGTGACGCTGACCTGCCAGGGCTGGGCATTGCACCAGGACGGCACCCGTTGCGCCGCCGCCACGATCCGCTCGATGGTGCCCTTCCCGACCGGATCACGCCTGAAGGCGCGGCACGAATGGCGTTCGGCCAGAAGCGCCTCGAGGACGTCTATCCGTGAGATCTGCGGCGCGCTGTCCATCCGGGCTCCTCCCTGTCACTGCTTGCTCGCGACATACCCGAAAACCGCGGCCGCGATCAGTGCGATAATCACGGCGAAGGCGATCTTGATCGCGGAATAGGGCCGTTCGCCCTGCACCTTGCCGGTCTGGCCGTTCACGACGAAGCGGTATGTCTTGCCGCGGAACCTGTAGGCGGCCAGCCAGACCGGCAACAGGACATGCTTGAAGGTGATCGCTCCGATGTCGGTGCTGATATCGTGGATCCGCTGGCGGTCGCCGCCGATGTCGAAGCGCACGTCGCGCGCGATGACCCGGTCCATGATCTCGCGCGCCTCGGTGAAGCCGTCCTCGAGCGGGACGGCATAGCCCTCTGCCCGGAACCCGGCGAGGAACTCCGGCGCATAAGGCTCCAGCGCCGAGAGGTCCCAGGGCTGGAGCGCGTCGGTGAAGCTTTTCGGCAGGCTTTTGGAGGCCAGCACCAGAACGTCGTCGAAGAAGCGGGCGACCCTGCCCGACGCGGGACGCCAGCGCACACGCGGCACCTGCTGCTGCACCCGCTTTCCGTCGCGTATCACGGTCACGGTCTCGTAATAGACCGTGCCGCGTTCGCCGCGATAGGCCGAGCGCGTGTCGGCGTCGAAGGTCCAGTAGGGCACGTAGATGCCCTGCATCCTGCGACCCTTGCGGGCATAGGCCTTGAGCTTTCCGGGCGCGAACCAGAGCTGGCCGAGCCAGTCGCTCATGGATTGCCGCGCCGCCTCCTCGGAGAGAACGAAGGGCAGCACGCCGCGCGGCTTGATATGCCGGTGCGTACCGGTATCCGTGACCACGGGCGTCGCGCAGAAGGGGCATTCGGTCGCATGGATATGGTCGTCCACCTCGACCTGCGCGCCGCAGTTGGGGCATTGCGTGACCCGCGTGACCTCGAATTCGGCGTCCGGAAGGCTTTGGCGGATGGCGGCACGAAAATCGAGTTCGGCGATCGGGTGTATCTCACGCGCTTCACGCAGCTCGGTCGTGTTGCCGCAGTGATCGCACAGCATCATGCCGCTTGCCGGGTCGAAGCGCATGTCCGCCCCGCAGGTCTCGCAGGGAAAGCGATGCTCGCTCGTCTGATCGCCCGCCGCCATTCCGCCCGAACCCCGGTTTGCTGCCCGCAACGTCTTGGCTTGGCTGAGGCGGGCAGTCAAGGCGGGCGCGTTCCCGCCGCGGGGTCGGCGGAGCACCGCGCAGGAACAACTGTGGCGCGGCGACGTTTTTTCCCTGTCGAAGCAATGAAAAAGGAGACCGCCATGGCCGATGAGAAAGAGATCAGGGATGACCGGGTGAGCGACGAGGCCCTGGGCGCCGGAGGATCCGTATCGCAGGGCGGGCGGCAGGGTGGACGGCTTGCCCGCGATATCGGCACCCGCGATGAACTGAAACGCTCACAGGAGCGCCCCGCGGGCGTAACCCGCGTTGAAAAGAGCGACGAGGAGGACTGAGCATGTCGGAACTGAAAACTGACGCGCTGATCGTCGTCGCCGATGGCGAGAAAGCGCTTTACCTTCGCAATCTCGGCGACGCGGAGTTTCCCAACTTCCAGGTCGAGCGTGTGACCGAGCAGGAGAATCCTCCCACGCATGAACAGGGCACCCATGCGCCGGGCCGCATGAACGACGGGGGGCCGGGACAGAAGTCCGCGCTGGCCGACACGGACTGGCACGCGCTGGAAAAGGAGCGCTTCGCGCATGACATCGCGGACCGCCTTTACGCGATGGCGCACAAGGGGCGCTTCGACCGGCTGATATTGGTGGCCAGTTCGACGGTTCTGGGCGAACTTCGCGGCACGCTGCACAAGGAAGTATCGGACAAGGTCGTGGCCGAGATCCCGAAGGTGCTGACCAATCATCCGCTCGATCAGATCGAAAAGATCGTTCAGGGCGAATTCGCGGCGGCATCCTGAAGCCCCGCCACTTCTGACGAAGCCCGCGGGCCGGCGCATTCCGTTGCGCCGGTCCTTTGCACGAAGGTGACGCCGGGAATGCGCCCCTCAGGCTTCCGGAGGGGGCGGGGGAAGGATGGTGAAGAGCCGGGCGAGTTCCTCGACGTCGTCCGCGTGCATCCATCCATCCTGTCCCGGCGTCCACACATGGCTTTCACGCGTCAGGCTGCCGTCCGAGACCATCCGTCCCATCGCCGCCTTGGAAAAAGGCCCCTTCGTCCTGCCGCCCTCCGCCACATGCCAGACCTTCTCGACCGGAGGCGGCGGAGGCGGCGGCGCTGCATGGGACACGGTTTCGACAGGGGCGGATGCTGCGGGTCGCGGACCCCATGGGCCTGCCTCGGCAACGCTGCGCCCGATCTGCATCCCCAGGCCTGCGCCGATGCCGGCCTGAATCGCGCCCGCGCCTGCGCCGTCCTGTCCCAGTGCCTCGGCGGTCTGGAAGCGGGTGTACCCGTCCAGATCGCCCACCATGCCCATCGAGGTGCGCTTGTCGAGCACGGCCTCTACCGCCGGGGGCAATGAGATGTTTTCGATATAGAGCTCCGGCATGGACAGGCCGTATTCGGCCAGTTGAGGATCGGTCTCCTGCGCCACGAGCTTGCCCAGTTCGCGCGTATTGGCAGCCATGTCGAGCACCGAGATGTTCGAGCGCGCCAGCGTCCGCGAGACCTCCTGCACCAGCACGTTGCGGATCTGGAAGGTGATCTCGCTGGTGGTGAATTCGCCGTCGGTCCCGACGATCTCGGTCATGAAGCGCGCGGGATCGGCTACCCGGATCGAGTATGTTCCGAATGCGCGCAGACGCACCGGGCCGAACTCCGGATCGCGGCAGATGATCGGATTTTTGGTGCCCCATTTCAGATCGTTGAAGCGGGTGGTGTTGACGAAATAGATCTCGGACTTGAACGGGCTGCGGAATCCGTGATCCCAGTGCTGAAGCTTGGTCATGACCGGCATGTTGTTGGTTTCGAGCAGATAGAGCCCGGGTGAAAACACATCCGCGATCTGGCCCTCGTGCACGAAGACCGCCGCCTGTCCCTCGCGCACCGTAAGCTTCGCGCCGTACTTGATCTCGTGCCCTTCGCGCTCGAACCGCCAGACGATCGTATCGCGTGTGTCATCGGTCCAGTGGATGACGTCGATGAATTCGCCGGAGAGGAAGTCGAAGATGCTCATGGCAATGGTTCCTGTGTCGTCGTTCAGAAAGAGGGCTGCCCGGCCAGTTCGTTGGCGATCGCCAGGACCGTCGGTCTGGCCTCTTCCGCGGTGTTGCCCGGTTGAAGGCGCGGGTCGTAGAGCATCTTCAGCAGCAGTTCGTCGTGGCGCGTCAGGAGGGCGAATTCGTCGTCGTCGTTGAAGATCGACGGACGCGCCTCGGGGCTGTCATTGGCAATGCCGAGACCCTGGGCCAGTTCCTCGTGGATGCAGCTCAGGCGAAGCAGGTCCGGGTTTTCTCCCCGGATCAGCGCGACGGCGGCGGTATAGACGTTCGGGTCGGGACCGAGCGCGAAGGCCGCCACCACGCAATAGGTGTCGCGCGTCAGATCGCGCAAGGCCCGCAGGCTGCCGTCCGACAGCCCAGGGATCTCGCGGGCCACCTGCGACAGCACGGCTCCGCGGTCGTCGTCGCCCGCAAAGATCACCGCATAGTTCGGCCGCGACGAGAGGCCGATCGGATGGCCCGACAGGGCGCCGAGCCGGGCGGCATAGCTTTCGACGTCCTGCGTGTCGCGGGCACGCTGCGAGGGGACAACGGCCGCCCCGAAATAGATCTTCATGCGCACCGGCCCCTGCCAGCGCCGCAGCGGGCTTGGCCCGCCGTGGCCCTGAAAGGCGCGGTCGTATTCGTTGAAGAATACCAGCCGCTCGAAGTTGCGCGCCAGCATTTCCGCTGAAAACGGGGTGTCCGGTCCGCCGCCGTCCTGGCGCAGCAGACCCTGCGTCAGTTGCGCCGACTGGACCTGCGCGAAATAGCGGCGCAACTCGGCGCTTTTCTGCGAGGTCGGAGCGGCGGCGACGATGGGCACCGGCCGTTCCATCGGCGGCGGCGCGGATGGCGGCGCGGCCGGAACCTGTTCCGTCAGAACGGACTCCTCGCAGGCGGCAAGCAGCAGCAGCGGCAGTCCCGCGATCAGGACACGCTTGAAGATGGCAACCGGCTTCATCGCGCCTCAGTTCGGAATGGATGTCGCTGCGACATCGCCCGTGCCGGTTTCCCGGGATCTGGCCGAGGACAGGGTGTCGCGCAGCTTGGCCTCCATCTCGCGCAGCTCGACCTCGGCGGCGGCGCGCCGCGCCTTGCCTTCGTCGGCGATCTGCAGGCTTTCCTCGATGGTCCCGATCAGATCGGCGTTTGCCTGCTTGACCGCTTCGATGTCGAACACCCCGCGCTCCATTTCCTGGCGCACCACCTTGTTGCTTTCGCGCAGGTTCTTCGCGTTTGCCTTGAGCAGGTCGTTGGTCAGGTCGTTGGCCTCGCGCACCGCGCCCGCCGCCTCGGCCGAGCGCTGGATCGTGACCGCCTGGGCAAGCTGTGTCTCCCACAGCGGCACGGTGTTCACCAGCGTCGAGTTGATCTTCGTGACCAGCGACTTGTCGTTCTCCTGCACCAGCCGGATCGAGGGCAGGGACTGCATCGTCACCTGCCGCGTAAGCTTGAGATCATGGACCCGGCGCTCGAGATCGTCGCGGGCGGCGCGCAGGTCGCGCAGCTCCTGCGCCACCATCACCTGGTCCGCCTCCGAGGCGGCATCGACCTCGCCGGCCTTCGCGGGGATCACGTCACTGTCGAGTTCGGCGAGCTTCGCCTCGCCGGCGGAAATGTAGAGCGCAAGCTCGTCATAGAATCCCAGCGTCTTCTCGTAGAGCAGGTCAAGCGACTTGATGTCCTTGAGGAGCGCGTGCTCATGGGTCAGAAGCTCGTCCGTGATCCTGTCGATCTGGCCCTGGATCTGCTCGAAACGCGCGGTGAACTTGGCGAAGGGCGCGGCGCGGCCCATCAGCTTTTCCCACAGGCTGCGCTTGCGGCGCACGTCGAGTTCCGAGACCGAAAAGCCGCGCAGGGTTGTGACGATCTCGCGCAGGGAATCCCCCGCCGGTCCCACGTCCTTGTTGCGCACACCGCCAAGCATGGCCTGGCTGATTTCCTGCAGTTCGACCTGAGCGCGCGCGCCGAAGGAAACGATGGAATTGGTGTCCGAGATGTCGATCTCGTCCATCCGCCGGCGGATCTCGGACCCGACCTGCGCGTCGGCCTTCTCGAGCGCAACCACGTCGCCGGCCTCCGACGGTTCGGGCAGGACGGTCGCGTTCAGCTCGTCCACGATGGCGAGGGATTGCTCGGCTTTTTCGCGCGGCGTGTCAGGCATTGGAAAGTCCTTCCGTCAAACGATCTGCGGGATGTAAGGTCATTCGGTCCGCACCCCCTCGCGTTGCAGGCGGTCCCGCAGGACCTCGATTTCGATGGTCAGGTCCGACCGGTCGTCAAGCAGCAGTTTCTGCGTCCGGCTGATGAAGTTCCGCTCGAGATCGTCGAGCAGGGCGAGATAGTCGGCGCGGGCATCGGCGTCGCGATTACGGGCGTAGATTTCGGCGTACTTCTCGGTCGCGTCGCGGGCGCCCATGAGATAGACGCCGAGATACTTGCGCGCCGCGGTCAGATCCCGCGGATCTTCCTCGACCGTGCGTATGAGCGCGCGCGCCGATTTCTGGAAGCGGCCCATGCGGGCCTGTGCCTCACGGTCGCCCGTGCCTGCAAGCGTCCCGGTCATGGCGGCGAGATAGGCCTCGGCCTCGTCGACCACGCGCGCGACACGGTCCTGCTGAAAGCTGTCGACGCCTCCGAGGCCCTTGTTGCGCATCGGGTCGATGCCGAAGGCCGCGAGGTGAAGCGCGACTGTTGCCGCCCCGAAGAGGATCGGCGCCAGAACGCCGGGTTCGTGGCCGAAGGCAGAAAGTGCAACTCCGAAGCCTGCGAGGAGCGCGGCAAGCAGCTTGCGCGGCAGCGCGGGGCGGCGGGCGATCTTGCGTGCGCCGTAGGCCGCCTCGGCCTCGAGGCCACCGCGCAGGAGCCATGCGCCGAGACCGAGCGAACCGGCACCTGCAAGGCCCGCAACAAGTCCGATCGCACCGGATCCGAAGGCCGTGACCAAAGCCGCCACGGCAGGGACGAACATGAGATTGGCGCGCGCGCCGACAGGGTGTGGCCGCGCGTCGTCGAAAGGAGCGCCCGAAGGCGCGTCGCTGCCCGGGAGGCGGTCGGGGCTGAATCTGCCGCCATAGCGCCGTGCCATGGCGTCAGAGCCCACCGATCAGGCCGGTGGTCACTCCGAGCATGAGAACAAGAAGCGCCGAGAAGGCGATCTTGCGGAACGCAGTCGGTGTCATCGGGCCCCCCCATCCGGCCTAGTCGGGTCTGATTTTTCATATAGGCACTGTCGCGACGTCATGCCAGTTGAAACCGGAGGTTGCGGATGGCCCGGGATGGGCTCATGGCACGACGGAAGGCCGTCGTAGCAGCGATCATCTCAGGTCGGCTTGCGGGATCGCCCTCTCGACGGTCCGCCTGCCGTTGGTCTGCGCGCTCCGGCCTTGCCGTCCCTCGTCCCGCTACTCCCCGGTTTGCGGCTCCCCGGTTTGTCGCCTTGCGGCTTGCCGCCTGCCGGTCTGCCGCCCGACGGCTTTGCCCCACGCGGCTTCGGCGGCGCGGCGCGCCGTTTGGGACTGGCCGTGCCGACAGGGGTTTCGTCGCCGAGGCCCAACTGGTCGCGCACGATCTTCCTGCGAAGCTCCTCGACGGCCCCGGAAGCGAGATCGCCAAGCTGGAAAGGTCCGTAGCTGATCCGGATCAGCCGGTTCACGGTCAGTCCGACAGCGGTCATCGCGCGGCGGATCTCGCGGTTGCGGCCCTCGCGCAGGCCCACCGTCAACCAGGCATTCGCGCCCTTCTGCCGGTCGAGCGTCACGGTCATCGGCTGGAAGCGCTCTCCGTCGACCTCGATGCCCGCCCTCAGCGGATCGAGCTGCGCCTCGCCGGGCGTGCCGTTGACGCGCACGCGGTAGCGCCGCAGCCAGCCCGTCGATGGCAGTTCGAGCTTGCGCTTCACCGCGCCGTCGTTGGTCAGCAACAGCAGTCCTTCGGAATTCAGGTCGAGCCGTCCGATGCTCATGACCCGTGGCATCTCGGGCGGGAGCACCGAAAAGATGGTGTCGCGCCCCTTTTCGTCCGAGGTGGTGCTGACGAGCCCGGCAGGCTTGTGAAAGAGCCAGATGCGCGGCGGTTCGGCGTCGGCGATGGCGGCGCCGTCCACGGTGATGCGATCGCCGGGAAGCACGTTGAGGGCCGGGCTCTCGATGGTCCTGCCGTTCACCGCCACGCGCCCCTCGGCGATCATACGTTCGGCCTCACGGCGGCTGGCGACGCCGGCGCGGCTGAGGACCTTGGCGATGCGGTCGCCGTCGTGGGGGGCTGGGGGCTTGCTCATGGCCCCGCCTTAGCCGTTTTGCGCGGCTTGCGGAAGGGAGCGCTTTGACGGCATGAAACGGCATGAGCTTCACATCGCACATGCAGGCCGCACTGGCCGAGGCCCGCGCGGCGGGCGCGCGCGGCGAGGTGCCCGTGGGTGCGGTGGTGGTGGACCGCAACGGCCTGGTGGTGGCGCAGGCGGGCAACCGGACGCGCGAACTGAGCGATCCCACGGCACATGCCGAAATCCTGGCCCTGCGTGCGGCCTGCGCCGCGGCCGGCTCGGAAAGGTTGCCCGGACATGCAATTTACGTGACGCTCGAGCCCTGTGCCATGTGCGCCGCCGCCATCGCCGCGGCGCGGATGGCGCGTCTCTGCTATGGTGCGGCGGACCCCAAGTCGGGGGGGGTGGCCCATGGGGCGCGCGTCTTCAGCCATCCCCAGACCCATCATCGTCCCGAGGTCTACGATGCCATCGCGGACGCCGAGGCCGAGGCATTGCTGAGGGAATTCTTCGCCGCGCGTCGCTAGATGGCAGCATGCGCAAGGCGACGGATGGGCGCCCGGAAAGCCTTTCGCGTCCAGATGCTCCGGGGTCGTCCCAACATGCGCCCCCGGCGGCCTGTCGTGCCTAGAGCGGCACGACAAGCGTATGTCGCGTGCCCGAGCCTGTGCTGCTGACGCTCAGCGTTCCTTCAAGCTGGGTCGTGAAGGCGGCCGTCAGTTTGTGCCCGAGGCCGGAATCGCTCGGCGCATCCACATCGATGCCTGGCCCGTCGTCCCAGACGCTGACGGTCATCGACGCGCCTTCAACGGACAAGCTCACGCCCAGGGTGCCGCCGGAGCGGCCGATATAGGCGTACTTGAGGCTGTTCGTGACCAGTTCGTTCACGATCAGGCCCAGCGGAACCGCCACCCGCGTCGAGAGCCGCGCGTTGGAGACGTCGAGTTCCAGCGTGAGGTTTTCGGCTTGATCCGACGACGCGACGATGCTCTCGACCAGCGCCGTCAGATAGGCGTCGGCGGTCACCATATCCACCGATCGGGTCCTGGAGAGTGTCCGATAGAGGCTCGCAATCGAGTCTATCCGCGCCCGCATCTGCGCGAAGGCGGCCTTGCAGGTTTCGTCGGTCATGTTGCGCGCTTCCAGCGCGATGATGCCGCCGATCATCGAGAGGCTGTTCATGACCCGATGGTTCAGCTCTTCGAGAAGCCGCTCGGCATGGTCCAGCGCGGCCTGCCGCTCGGTCTCGAGCCGGCGCCGTTCGGTGATGTCCTGCATCGCCAGCAGCAGCAGATGGGCGTGGTTGCCCTCCCGGAACACCTTGCGCGCGTTCAGGAGAATGACTTTCTCGCCGATTTCGTCAAACCTATGGTGCACCTCGAAGTCGTCGACCACGGAATTCTTCGGCAGGACGTCCTTCAGCAGGCCGAGCAGTGCAGGCACCGACCACTGGCCGTTGCCCAGATCCTCCAGCCGACGGCCTATGGTTTGCGAGGCATCGACCTCAAAAGTGGTGTAGAAGGATCGGCTGGCGGAGACGATGGTGAGTTGTTCGTCCAGCACCAGCAGCGGCTCGCGCACCGTATCGACGATGCCCACCGACAGCAGGCGCTGGCGCTCGAGTGCAACCATGGCGTCGTGCTCCCGGGTCACGTCCTCGATCGCCAGAAGGATGCGCCGGGACCCGTTCCCCGGCCGCACGGTCTTGCGCGCATTCAGGCGCATCACCCGGCGTCCGATGTGCTCGAACGCGTGCTCGACCTCGAAGTTCTCGACGTCGTCGGCGCCCGACAGGAGCTTTCCGAGCTCCGCAAGCAGGGGCTGAATGTTCCATTGCCCGTTTCCCAAGGTGGAAAGCGGAAAACCGGCGGTCTCATCGGCGCTGACCATGAACGTCTCGAAGAAGCGGTCATTGGCATATTCCACGACCAGATCCTCGGTCAGGATCAACAGGCTTTCTCTCAGGCTGGCGACGATTTCGGCAGGATCGATATGGCGTAGTGTGGCAACGTTGATTGCTTGGGCTCCTTCGGACGAGCGAATTCGTTAACCGGATCCGACCGGAAAGGAGTCTATAACAGCTCGGATATCAACGACAGAAGGATTTGCACCCGTCCGGGCGGCGCGGCCCGGCAGCTTGCGTGGGCCCGCGATTGCGCCGCCGGATCGCCGCATTTTCGGCTTCGCGTCGGCCGTTCGCCCCGATGGCGCGAACGGCCCGCTCTTTCCGCCTCAGCGGATCTCGATGGCTTCCATCACCTGGGGCTCGATGACCTTCACGCCCGGAAGGCTGTCGACAAGCTCCTGCGCCGACTGCGCGAGCAGCGGGAAGGTGCGGTAGTGGCAGGGGATGACCGTCTCGAAATCGAAGTAGCGTTTGGCTGCGTAGGCTGCCTGCGCCATGTCCATCGTGTAGTGACCGCCTGCCGACAGGATTCCGATATCGGGTTTGTAGTAGTCCCCGATCCACTCCATGTCGGCCATGATGCCCGTGTCGCCCGAAAAGTAGATACGGTGGCCTTCGCCCGCAATGATGAAACCGATCTCGCGGCCCATCGGTGCATCGCTGCCGCCGAACGAGCTCGAATGCAGCGCGGGAACCATCGAGACGGACACCCTGCCCAGGGTGATCGTCCCGCCGATGTTGAAGCCGGTCGTCTCGATCCCGTCCGTCCCGCCCAGATGGCCCATGAGCTCGACCATGCCCGACAGCGGCGCGCCGGTCTGCTTTGCCACCGTGACCGCATCCGATGCGTGGTCACCATGGGCATGGGTGATGAGGATGTTCGTGGCGCCGCTCAGAGCCGCCTCGTGGTGTTCCTTCGGCAGCATGGGGTTGCCAAGCCAGGGGTCCACGAGAAGGACCTGGTCCTCGATCTCGATGCGGAAACTGCCGTGGCCGAGCCAGATGATCTTCATGGTATGCATGTCCTGTTTTCGTTTGCCCGGCACGACAATAGCGCTTTCCCCGCGGATGGCGAAGCCGCGGACGGCCAGAACGGAAGCCCGTCGCGGCAACCGCCCCTCGCTCCCGGCGGCGGGCTTGCCTATAACCTGCGAAACGGCAGGGGATTCGGACCATGAGCGCAGAGTTGTCGCCCATCGACAGGGCAAAATTCGCCGCGGCCAAGACGGCTGCAGGGTATGTCGAGGACGGGATGCGCGTCGGTCTGGGAACCGGGTCGACCGCCGCCTGGCTCGTGCGCTGCCTCGGCGAAAGGGTGCGCGACGGGCTGAAGATACGCGGTGTGCCGACGTCGACCCGCACGGCAGCCCTGGCGCGCGAGGTCGGGATCGAGGTCGTGACGCTGGACGACGCCGGCTGGCTCGATCTGACGATCGACGGGGCCGATGAATTCGATGGCGATCTGAACCTCATCAAGGGCGGGGGCGGTGCGCTTCTGCAGGAGAAGATCGTGGCCACCGCCAGCGACCGCATGCTCGTCATCGCCGATGCGGCCAAGTCCGTCGAGACGCTGGGCGCCTTTCCCCTGCCGGTCGAAGTCATCCCCTTCGGCTGGAAGGTCACGCGCACCCTGATCGAGGAGACTCTGATCGCGATGGACGTGCTCGGGCGCGAGTCGCGTTTGCGCATGGACGGCGACAGCCCCTTCCGCACCGACGAGGGCAACCACATCCTCGATCTCGACCTCAAGCGCATCGGCAATCCGCGCAAGCTCGCCCTTGTGCTGAACCAGATGCCCGGCGTCGTCGAGAACGGGCTCTTCATCGACATATGCGACACCGTGATCATCGGGTTCGGGGACGGGCACGTCGAGCTGCGCAACATCGACGCAGGGACGGTCAGCGCCGGCAGCGTCGATCTGGGCGAAAGCGAGAACCTCTTCAGCGATCTGTCCGACTGAACCGGACGCCTCGTCGGGTGCCTCATGGGCGGCGGAAGGTCGCGGATATGGCCTTTGCCGGTGCAAGGTCCTATATCTCCCCGGACTTTGCACGCTGGACGGGATGATTGATGGGCAGTTTCGACTACGACCTTTTCGTGATCGGCGGAGGATCCGGGGGCGTGCGCGCCGCGCGCGTTGCGGCGGGCGAGTGCAAGGCCCGTGTCGGTCTGGCCGAGATGGACCGCTACGGCGGAACCTGCGTGATCCGCGGCTGCGTGCCGAAGAAGTTCATGGTCTTCGCGTCCGAATACGGCGGACTGATCGAGGACGCCAAGGCCTACGGCTGGAGCGCGTCGGCAGGTGCGTTCGACTGGCCCGCGTTTCATGGACAGCTCGACAAGGAGCTCGACCGGCTGGAGGGCGTATATCGCAGCCTGCTGCGCTCCGCCGGTGTCGAGACCTTCGATGCGCGTGCCGAGATCGTCGATCCCCATACGGTCCGGCTTTCGACCGGCGAAACGAAACGGGCCAAGCACATCCTTGTCGCCACGGGAGGGCATCCGGTCCGCCCCGAGCTGCCGAACGCCGATCTGGGCCTTGTCTCTGACGACATCTTTCATCTCGAGACGCTGCCGAAATCGCTGCTGATCGTCGGTGGCGGGTACATCGCCTGCGAGTTCGCCGGAATCATGAACGGGCTGGGCGTCGAGGTTACGCAGTATTACCGCGGGGCGCAGATCCTGCGCGGCTTCGACGAGGAAGCTCGGGGACATCTGGCGGAATCGATGCGCGATGCCGGTATCGACCTGCATGTGGGGACCAACATCCTCGAGATGTATCGTGAAGGCGAGGATCCGGCAGCCAGCGGCGGCCCCGGCTCGGACGCAGCCGCGGGAGCCGTCTCGGAGCGCAGGAAGGCCGAGGGTGGGGCGGACCGTGGCGGACGCGGCCCGATCTGCGTGAAGTCCACATTGGGCCACGAGCGGGTCTTCGATGCCGTGCTCTTCGCGACGGGGCGCAGGCCCAACACCGGCGGCATGGGGCTCGAGGAGGTCGGTGTCGAACTGGGGCGCAGCGGCAAGATCGTCGTCAACGAATACAGTCAGAGCTCGGTGCCCTCGATCTATGCCATCGGCGACGTGACCGACCGCGTGGCGCTCACGCCGGTCGCGATCCGCGAGGGCATGGCCTTTGTCGAGACGGTCTTCAAGGGCAATCCGACGCCGGTCGATCATGACCTCATTCCCTCGGCGATATTCACCCAGCCCGAGTTCGGGACGGTGGGCCTGAGCGAGGAGGCCGCCCGCGAGCGTGAGCCGATCGAGGTCTACTGCACCTCCTTCCGTCCGATGCAAAGCGCCTTTGCAGGACGTGCCGACCGTGTGATGATGAAGCTCGTGGTCTCGAAGGCCACGCGCAAGGTTCTGGGCTGCCATATCGTCGCACCCCACGCGGGCGAGATGATCCAGCTGGCCGGTGTGGCAGTGAAGATGGGCGCTACCAAAGAGGACTTCGACCGTACGGTGGCGGTGCATCCGACCATGTCGGAAGAGATCGTGACCATGCGCACGCCCGCACGCGTGAGCTGAAGCGGCTTGAAATCGCTGCGCGATGCCACGAGTTAGATGAGGAAGCAGGCGGGGACGAACGTGCCGCCGGGAAAGGGAAGCAAGCATATGGCAGGCAACAACGGCGGCCCCTGGGGAGGGGGCGGCAATTCCGGCAACGACAGACCGGGTGGGGGTTCGGACCGGCCGGGCGGTCGTGGCGGCCGGGGCCCGCGGGGCGACAAGCCGCAGATCCCTGAGATCGACGAACTGGTCAAGAAGGGCCAGGAGCAGCTGCGCGTCCTCATGGGCGGTCGCGGCGGCCCCCGGCGCAACGGCGGTGACGGCGGCAATGGTGGCGGCGGTCCGAGGATTTCGCGCGGGACCATCGGTCTTGGCCTGCTCGGCGCGCTCGTGCTGTGGGGCATGGCAAGCTTTTACACCGTGCGCCCCGAGCAGCAGTCGATCGAGCTGTTTCTCGGCAAGTTCTACGGGATCGGCACCGAGGGTCTGAACTTCGCGCCCTGGCCTGTGGTCACGGCAGAGGTCTTCGACGTGACGACGAACCGCACCGAGGAAATCGGCGTGCGCCGCGCGGGCGGGGACAACGACGGCCTGATGCTGACCACGGACGAGAACATCGTGGATATCGACTTCCAGGTGGTCTGGAACATCAAGGACGCCGAGGAATTCAAGTTCTCGTTGCGCTCTCCCGAGGAAACCGTCCGCGCACTTTCCGAGTCGGCGATGCGCGAGGTCATTGCCCAGTCCGAACTGGCGCCGATCCTGAACCGCGACCGTGCGGCGGTCGAGGCGCAGGTGCGCGAGCTGATCCAGTCTTCGCTCGATGCAAGGGAAACCGGCATCAACATCATCCGTGTCAACTTCAACAAGGTCGACCCGCCAAGCCTCGCCGTGACCGTGACGGACGACCAGGGACGGACCAGCAACGTCTCGGTCATCGATGCCTTCAGGGACGTGCAGGCCGCCGAGCAGGAACGTGACCGTGTCGAACGTCAGGCCGACGCCTATGCCAACCGGCGCACGGCGGAGGCACGCGGCGAAAGCGCCCGCATCCTCGAGGCCGCCGAGGGCTACCGGGCGCGCGTCGTCAATGATGCCGTGGGTGAGGCAAGCCGTTTCGAGGCCGTGCTGGCCGAGTACGAGGCGGCGCCGGCCGTCACACGCACCCGCCTCTATCTCGAGACGATGGAGAAGGTGCTGGGCGACGTGGACAAGATCATTCTCGAAAACAATGTCGGTGCCGGCGGAGGGCAGGGCGTGGTGCCTTATCTGCCGCTGAACGAACTGCGCCGCGGCAATACCGGAGGGGCGAACTGATGCGGGCGACCACCTATCTCATCCCGATCCTCATCGTCGCCATCGTGGGCGTGCTGTCGTCGATCTATATCGTCGACGAGCGCGAGAAGGCCCTCGTGCTGCGCTTCGGTCAGATCAAGCAGGTGCGCACCGAACCGGGCCTCGGCTTCAAGCTGCCGCTGCTCGACGAGGTGGCGCGCTACGACGACCGCATCCTGAGCCTCGAGACCGACCTGATCGAGGTGACGCCCGCAGACGACCGGCGTCTTGAGGTCGATGCCTTCGTGCTCTACCGCATCGGCGATATCGTCCAGTTCCGCCAGGCGCTGGGTTCGGACGGGCTGCGCCAGGCCGAGATCCAGCTCGACGGCATCCTTGACGGTCAGATCCGCGCCGTGCTGGGGTCGCAGGGCGTGACCTCGAACACGATCCTGTCGCCCGAGCGCGCCGGCCTGATGGAGCAGATCCGCGAACTCACGGACAGCCGGGCCTCGGCGCTCGGCATCGACGTGGTCGATGTCCGCCTGCGCCAGACAAACCTGCCGGAGCAAAACTTCGACGCGACGCTGCAACGGATGATCGCCGAACGTGAGCGCGAGGCCACCGACGAACGTGCCCGCGGTCGCGAAGCGGCGCAGCGCGTCACCGCGCTCGCCGACCGGACCTACGAGGAAATCCTTTCCGAGGCGCGCCGCGACGGGCGCATTGTCGAGGGTGAAGCCGATGCGGAACGGACCCGCATCTTCGCCGAGGCCTACAGCAAGAACCCGGAATTCTTCCAGTTCTATCGCTCGCTCAGTGCTTACGAGCAGGCGCTGAAGGGCAGCAACTCCAGCATGGTCCTGTCGCCGGACAGCGAATTCTTCAGCTACATGCGCAACGAATCCGGCAGCCCGGATCAGGCGGTCGCGGTGCCGTCCGTCCCGGCACCTGATGCCGCTTCGGAAGACGCCGCAGCGCAAGGGGCGGAAGCGCAAGACGCCGGAGCGCAAGACGCCGGAGCGCAAGAGCCGGTTCCGCAGGGCGCTGAGGCGGCGGGTGCAAGCGCGGCGGGCCCGGCCGGGCAGACCACCGAAGCGCCCGCAGTGAGCAACTGATGGGCTTCATCCTGCTCGCGCTCGGGCTGGTGATGATCGTCGAGGGGCTGGCCTACGCGCTGGCCCCTTCGCTTGTGGAGCGCATGCTCGAGATGCTGCGCAACCTTCCCGAAGCGGCGGTGCGCCAGATCGGTCTGCTGTGTCTGGTCAGCGGACTGATCCTGGCCTGGATCGCGATCCGTCTCGGCGCCCTTTAGGCACCCGCCCGCCCATTCCTTCCCGAGTTCACCTGTCGTTCACACTTTGGTAAACTCCAGTTGAGACTCTGTGGTACACGGGTATCTTTGCTGTTGCACGGACACAGGGCCGCAGGCAGGCTGTGTCGGGCGATCAACCCGGGCGCGGGGCCGTTCCGCGCAAGATTTCCGTGAGGTTCAGGAGAACGAACATGCAGCCAAAGGCGCTTTCCCGCAGCAGGTCCATGCCGGCAGTCAGGGAGGCCACGCAACTTGCATTGGCGGTCCTGTCGGTGGTCTTCCTGCTGGTCTGGTCGCTCGCGGCCTCGGCGCAGCAGACCAGCCTCGCGCCGCTGGCCGAGCAGATCAGCCCGTCCGTGGTCAACATCACCACCTCCACCAAGGTCGAGGGTCGCACCGGCCTTCCGGGAATCGTGCCGGAAGGCTCGCCATTCGAGGATTTCTTCCGCGAGTTCCAGGACCGCAACAACGATGAAAACCGTCCGCCGCGCCGCGCTTCCGCGCTTGGCTCGGGCTTCGTGATCTCCGAGGACGGCTATGTGGTGACGAACAATCACGTCATCGACGGCGCAGACGAGATCACGATCGAGTTCTTCTCGGGGTTCGAATTGCCGGCGGAGGTCGTCGGAACCGATCCCAACACCGATATCGCCCTGCTGAAGGTCACATCGGACGCGCCGCTGCCGTTCGTAAATTTCGGCGACAGCGATTCGGCCCGCGTGGGAGACTGGGTCATCGCCATGGGAAACCCGATGGGGCAGGGCTTCTCGGTATCCGCGGGGATCGTTTCGGCCCGCAACCGGGCGCTCAGCGGAAGCTATGACGACTACATCCAGACCGACGCCGCGATCAACCGGGGCAACTCGGGCGGCCCGCTCTTCAACATGGCCGGCGAGGTGATCGGGGTGAACACCGCGATCCTGTCGCCCAACGGCGGCTCCATCGGAATCGGGTTCTCGATGGCCTCCAACGTGGTGTCCCGCGTGGTCGACCAGCTCCGGGAATTCGGCGAGACCCGCCGCGGCTGGCTGGGCGTGCGCATCCAGGACGTGACCGATGACGTGGCCGAGGCGATGGGTCTCGAAAGCGCGGCCGGTGCCCTTGTCACCGACGTACCGGACGGTCCCTCGAAGGATGCCGGAATCGAGGCCGGCGACGTGATCGTGAGCTTCGCCGGCAAGGACGTGAGCGACACGCGTGCGCTGGTGCGTGAGGTCGGCAACAGCCCGGTGGGCGAGGCGGTGCGTGTCGTGGTGATGCGCGACGGCCAGACCAAGACGCTCAAGGTTGTGCTGGGACGCCGCGAAGAGGCCGAGGGCGAGGCGGCACCGACCGAACAGGAACTCGAAGAGCAGGCACCGGCCACCCATGATCTGCTGGGCATGACCATCTCGCCGTTGAACGGCGACCTGCGCAGCGAGCTCGGGCTCGACGACTCGCTTCAGGGGCTGGCGGTGACGTCTGTAGACGAAGCGTCCGAGGCATTCGAGAAGGGACTGCGCAGCGGCGACGTGATCACCGAGGCAGGTCAGCAGAAGGTGACGACCATTGCCCAGCTCGAAGAACGGGTAAAGGCCGCACAGGATTCGGGGCGCAAGTCGCTCCTGCTTCTGGTGCGCAGAGCCGGCGACCCGCGCTTTGTCGCGCTGTCGCTGGAAGAAGACAACTGAGGTCCGGCTGACCCGACCGGATGAAGGGCGCCCTTGCGGCGCCCTTTCTCTTTCGCGGGCCTGCACTTGTCCCGACCGCCGCTTGGGGCCTCGCAAAAGGGGCTGGAATCCCCCATATGGCACCGGTAGACAGACACGGATCCGAGACAAGGCGGCAGACATGGCAAAGATAACCTATATCGAGCACGGCGGCACCAGGCATGTGGTCGAGGTTCCCAACGGCCTCACGGTGATGGAGGGCGCGCGCGACAACAACATTCCCGGAATCGAAGCCGATTGCGGCGGCGCTTGTGCCTGCTCGACCTGCCACGTCTATGTCGATCCGTCCTGGGTGGACAAGCTTCCGGCCAAGGACGACATGGAAGAGGACATGCTCGACTTCGCCTATCAGCCGGATCCCGCACGCTCGCGCCTGACCTGTCAGCTCAAGGTTACCGACGCGCTCGATGGTCTCGTCGTGCAGATGCCGGAAAAACAGATCTGACCCGCCGGCGACACGCGGGCTTCCATACCCGTGACGCGCCTGTGAGCGACGCGGCGTGCCGACGTCAGTCGAGCGCGCGCCAGCCGATGTCGCGCCGGCAGAAACCGCCGGGCCAGTCGATCCTGTCGACCATCGCGTAGGCCCGGCTCCGCGCTTCCGAAAGGCTCGCGCCGCGCGCCGTTACCGACAGCACCCGCCCTCCGGCCGATACGATCCTGCCATCCGCTTCCGCCGTGCCGGCGTGAAACACCATGTTGGCACTGTCCTCGGGCAAGGCCTCGAGGCCGCCGATCTCTTCGCCCCTGCCATAGTGGCCGGGATAGCCCTGCGCCGCCATGACAACCGTCAGGGCATGATCCTCGGCCCAGTTCACCCGCGCCTCGGACAGCCGCCCTTCCGCCGCCGCCTGCATCAGGTCGAGCGCCTGCGCTCCCAGACGCATCATGAGCACCTGGCATTCCGGATCGCCGAAGCGGACGTTGTATTCCACCAGCCGGGGCGTTTCGTCCTCGATCATCAGGCCGACGAACAGCACGCCGGTGTAAGGTGTGCCACGGCGCGCCATTTCGGCCATCGTCGGGCGCACGATCTCGTCGAGCGCCCTGCGCGTCACCGCCTCGCTCATCACGGGCGCCGGAGAATAGGCGCCCATGCCCCCCGTGTTCGGCCCGGTGTCGCCGTCGCCCACGCGCTTGTGGTCCTGCGCCGTCCCGATCGGCAGCACCGTCTCGCCGTCGCAGAGAACGAAGAAGGACGCCTCTTCGCCGGTCATGAATTCCTCGATCACCACCTCGGTTCCGGCATCTCCGAAGGCGCCCCCGAACATCTCGTCGATGGCCGCCTCGGCTTCTGCAACGGTTTCGGCGATGATCACGCCCTTCCCGGCGGCCAGACCGTCCGCCTTGACCACGATCGGCGCGCCTTGGTCGCGGACGTAATCCCGGGCCGCCCGGGCATCGGAAAACCTTCCGTAGGCAGCAGTCGGGGCACCTGCGGCATCGCAGATTTCCTTGGTGAACCCCTTGGATGCCTCGAGCCGGGCCGCGGCCTGTCCGGGTCCGAAGACCAGCAGGCCCGCGTCGCGCAGACGATCCGCCACCCCTGCGGCCAGCGGCGCCTCGGGGCCGACGATGACGAAGTCGATCGCGTTATCCTCGGCAAATTCGGCCACCGCGCCGCCGTCGAGGATATCGAGCTTCGCGCAGGTGGCGATGGCGGCGATGCCCGCGTTGCCCGGCGCAACGATCAGCCTGTCGCATTTCGGGTTCTGCATGACCGCCCAGGCAAGGGCGTGTTCGCGCCCGCCGCTGCCGAGAATGAGGATGTTCATGCAGCTGCTCCCGTTCCGCTTGGCCTTTGTCGCGGGACGTCATAGGCTTGGGCGGCGCGGGAGACAAGAACGCAGGGCCCATGGATCTTATCGACGACGACACGCCGGGTAACGCACCGGAATTCTCGGTCTCCGAACTCTCCGGCGCGATCAAGCGCGTGATCGAGGGCGAGTTCGGCTTCGTCCGGGTCCGGGGCGAGGTCGGCCGCGTCTCGCGCCCACGCTCGGGGCATGTGTATCTCGACCTCAAGGATGACCGGTCAGTCATATCGGGAGTCATGTGGAAAGGCGTCGCCTCGCGCCTTCCGACCCAGCCAGAAGAGGGGATGGAGGTGATCGCCACGGGTCGGCTGACAACCTTCCCGGGCCAGTCCAAGTACCAGATCGTCATCGAGGATATCCGCCCAGCGGGCCTTGGCGCGCTGATGGCGCTGCTGGAAAAACGGCGCACGCAGCTTGCGTCCGAAGGGCTTTTCGACGCCGGTCGCAAGAAGCCGCTGCCTTATCTTCCCGAAGTGATCGGCGTCGTGACATCGCCCTCGGGGGCGGTCATCCGGGACATCCTGCACCGCCTGCGAGAGCGCTTCCCGCGCAAGGTGCTGATCTGGCCCGTCGCCGTGCAGGGCGAGCGCTGCGCGCCGGAAGTGGCCCGCGCGATCAGGGGCTTCAACGAGATGACCCCGGGGGGCGCGCTGCCGCGGCCTGACCTGCTGATCGTGGCGCGCGGTGGCGGGTCGGTCGAGGATCTCTGGGGTTTCAACGAAGAGATCGTGGTGCGCGCCGCCGCGGAAAGCGACATCCCGCTGATCTCCGCCGTGGGGCACGAGACCGACACGACGCTGATCGACCATGCCGCCGACCGGCGCGCGCCGACGCCGACCGCTGCCGCGGAAATGGCCGTTCCGGTGCGTCTGGAACTGCTGGCCGCGCTCGACGGCATGGGCGCACGACTGAGCCAGAGCCTGTCGCAGGGGCTGACGCGGCGCGGCCAGCGTCTGCGCGACATGGCCCGCGCTCTGCCCCGGCCCGAGAGCCTGCTCGACGGGCCGCGCCAGCGTCTTGATACGCGAGGTACACAGCTTGGCCCCGCGCTGATTTCGGGCGTGCAGCGGCGCAAGGTCGCGCTGGCGACGCTCGGCGGTTCGCTGCGCCCCGCCACGTTGCGCCGGGCCGTTGCGGATGAACGGCGCCATCTGGAGCGTCTGTCGCAACGGCTGGCCCCCGCGCTCGACCGGCAGATCGCCGACCGGCGCGCGCGGCTGCAGGCGCGCATCGACCGTTTCCGCCCCGAGACGCTGGCGCAGGACCGCAAGCGCAAGGCCGATGCCTTCGACGGGTTATCGCGGCGGCTGTCGGAGGCCGGTCAGCGCCAGCTTCGCGGCTGGCACCAGCGGCTCGACGCGCTTGACCGGCTGCGCGAGACGCTGGGTTACAAGGCGACGCTAAAGCGCGGCTATGCCGTGGTACGCGACGCAGCGGACCGGGTCGTGACATCGCGCGAGGCGGCTGCTGAGGCAACCGGGCTCGAGATCGAATTCGCCGATGGGCGGCTCAAGGTCGGCGGCGGAAAGGGCCCACGCGGCCCGGGAGGCAAGCCGCCGGAGCAGGGGTCGCTGTTCTGAGGCGATGCCTCGGGTTGGCCTCTCAGACGCCGACCTTCGGGCCGAGGCAGATCATGTCCTCATCGACATCGCGCGCCTCGTAGAGTTCTTCGGACGACTCGCTGTTCTCGAACCGGGCGACAAGGCCGTTTCCCGCCTCGCTGAAGCTCCAGCATTGAGGATCGGGATGGTCCTCGTAGACGAAGCAGATCAGCCCCGCCTCCTCGTACCAGGTGCCGTCCTTGCATTCGCCGTCCAGGAACGACCAGCGGACCCGGTGGTTGTCGAGGTAGACTTCGGCGCCGTAGGGCGCGCCACTCCGCCCGTAGAACAGCGTTTTCCCCCGGGTGTAGGCGTCGAATTCGCTGGCCGACATCACGTCGTCGGCACTGGCCGGGCCGCCAAGCAGGGCGAGGATAGCGATCATTAACCTTTTCATGAGGCAACTATTGCCAGAGTCTTCCAGCCTCGGCCAGTTACAGGCCCGTGATATGGTTAACGGGCGCCGGAATCCGCCGGATCAAGCCGGTTTTCGCGGCACTTGCCCGCACTCGCCCTTCAGGAAACCTTTGCTCCCGAAACGCCCCGGCCGGTTCCGATCCGCGCCCGGACCGAGCGTAAAGTAGCGGTTCCAGGTCGCATTTGTCCCTGCCGAGGCCGCGGGGGCTCTGCTAGGCTCCCCCGGAACGGCAACCGCGTGAGCAGGCGCGGGCAGCCGGTGGGTGATGAGGGAGCCGGCAGATGGCACTGGACGACAAGGCGGCATCGGATGGCAAGGGTGTCTGGAAATCGGGCAAGGGCAAGGGACGCCGGACCCCGAAGGGGCGTCAGCTCGACGATACCGCCTTTGCCGAGGTGCGTGCGCTGCTGGGCGAAGCACCGCGCCGGCGTGACCTGCTGATCGAATACCTTCACCTGATCCAGGACGCGCATGGCTGTCTTTCGGCCGCCCATCTGCGCGCGCTGGCCGAAGAGATGCGTTTGTCCCAAGCCGAGATCTACGAGGTGGCGAGCTTCTACGCCCATTTCGACGTGGTCAAGGAAGGCGAGACACCGCCGCCCGCGCTGACCATCCGGGTCTGCGACAGTCTCTCCTGCGAGCTTGCCGGCGCGCAGCAGCTCAAGGCCGCCCTCGAGGACGGTCTGGATCCCGCGCAGGTGCGCGTGCTGCGCGCGCCCTGCATGGGCCGCTGCGACACCGCTCCGGTGCTGGAGCTGGGACATAACCACATCGACAATGCGACGCCGCAGAAGGTCCATTCCGCCATCGCGGCGGGCGACACCCACGCGCATCTGCCCGATTACGAGGCCTATGCCGCTTATCGCGATGGCGGCGGCTACGACAGGCTGCTGGCGTTCCGCCGCGCGGGCGATCCCGAAGCCGAGCGCGAAAGGGTCTTGTCCTCGGGGCTCAGGGGGCTGGGCGGGGCGGGCTTTCCAACCGGCAAGAAATGGCAGTTCGTCCGCGCCGAGGCCGGGCCGCGGTATCTGGCCGTCAATGGCGACGAGGGTGAGCCGGGCACCTTCAAGGACCGCTACTACCTCGAGCGCACGCCCCATCTGTTCCTCGAGGGCATGCTGATCGCCGCTTGGGTGATCGAGGCGGAAAAGGCGTTCATCTACATGCGCGACGAATATCCGGCGGTGATCGAGATCCTGCGCCGCGAAATCCGGGCGCTGGAGGACGCGGGCATCGTCGCGCAAGGCTTCATCGACCTGCGCAGGGGGGCAGGGGCCTATATCTGCGGCGAGGAAAGCGCGATGATCGAATCGATCGAGGGCAAGCGCGGGCTGCCGCGCCACCGCCCGCCCTTCGTCGCGCAGGTGGGCATCTTCGGCCGCCCCACGCTCGTGAACAATATCGAGACACTGTACTGGGTCGCCCGGGTCTGCCGGGAGGGGCCCGAAGTCCTGTCGTCCACCGAGAAGAACGGGCGCAAGGGATTGCGCAGCTATTCGGTTTCGGGCCGTGTGGCCGCGCCGGGCGTCTACCTCCTGCCTGCGGGCTCGACGATCCTCGACATCATCGACGCGGCGGGCGGCATGGCCGAGGGGCACGTCTTCAAGGCGTATCAGCCGGGCGGGCCGTCTTCCGGTCTGCTGCCGGCAAGTATCGACGACGTGCCACTGGATTTCGACACGCTCCAGCCGCTGGGCTCGTTCATCGGGTCGGCGGCGGTCGTGGTGATCTCGCAGCAGGACAGCGCACGCGGGGCGGCGCTGAACATGCTGCGCTTCTTCGAGGACGAAAGCTGCGGACAGTGCACGCCCTGCCGGGTCGGCTGCGAGAAGGCGGTCAAGCTGATGCAGGCCGAACACTGGGACCAGGGGCTGCTCGAGGAACTCAGCCAGGCGATGGTGGACGCCAGCATCTGCGGTCTCGGGCAGGCGGCGCCGAACCCGATCAGATTGGTGATGAAGCATTTTCCCGACGAGATATGAGACGAGGGACTGGTCGCGCGGGCAGATGCGCTGTCATGAAAAATGACAACTACCGTTCCTAGACTGCCTTGCCGCCCCCGCGGATGAACCGCGGGGGAAAACATTCAAGGGGAACGATTACATGAAAAGTTTCAAGGCGATTGCCGTCGCGCTCACGCTTGCGATCGGGGCAGGGGCGGCGCAGGCCGCAACCCTGCTCGACACGCTCAGCACCAATGACAAGCCCTTCGACTACGCTTCGAACCAGGGCGGGATCCGGTTCTTCAACGTTGGCTACTACGGCCCGATCGGTCAGAGCTTTTCGCTGACTGCCAATACCGCCAATCTCGGGATCAGCGCTTATCTGTCGACTTTCGGAAGTTATACCGACATCACCGCAACGCTGGTCGAGGGAACCGGCGTGGGAGGGACCGCGCTGGCGTCGCGATCCTTCTCCGCCGCCGCAACACGCAACGACGCGCTTCTGGCCAGTTTCGACTTTTCAGGGCTCGGTACGCTGATGGGCGCCTACACCATCGTCTTCGAAGGCATTGGCAGCCTCGGTGCCAGCACCGTCGAGGTGTTGGGGCCCAACAGCTATGCCGGTGTCGACACGCCCGGCACCGCGGCCTACGACCGAAACGGGCTCTTCAACTTCGGCTCCAGCAATCCGGCCAGGGATTTCGGTATCAAGATCGACGGCGACCCGGTCTCGCCGGTGCCTCTGCCCGCCGGTGGGCTGCTGCTGGGCTCCGCGCTGGGGCTCGCCTTCCTGCGCCGGTTCGCGGGCCGGGCGGCCTGACCCGCGCCTGACGGGTCTCGCAGGCATGCGGCCGGACCCGATGGGCCCGGTCGCTCCTGCGGGGTTTCTGGTGTAGGCGCCGTCGATGAGAACAAGGCAAACGGCGGCTCGGCGGCGGGCCAAGGAGCCTTCCCTGCGGTGCGCGGGCCTTTCCCTTCGGGCGGTCACGGCCTAAGTGACAGGAGTAACCTCAGGGGAGACCCGTTTCACATGGCATTCTTCACCAAGCTCAAGGACAGGCTGTTCAAGTCCTCCTCGAAGATCGACGAGGGGCTGGAAGCGCTGATCGAGGATGGCGGCACTGCGGAGGAAATGCCGTCCCAGGCCGGCGCGCAGGCAGCCGTCTTGCACGAGACCGCGGCCGCGGGCGACCCGCCGGGCGCGCCCGATCCCTTCCCGCAACCCCACGATCCCGCGCCGGCCCCGACTCCGGACGAGATCGTGCCCGGCACGCCGGACAGGATCCACCCGGAAACCCCGAACGAAATCGAGCAGCCGGATGTGCCGCAGGAGATCGAGGTGCCCGAACCCGATCTGCCGCAGACGCCGACGCCCGAACCCTCGTCGCCGCCGGATCCGCAACCGACGCCCGAACCCGACCCGGTGCCCGAGCCGCCGACGCCCGAGCCCACGCCGGAACCGACCCCGGTGCCGGATCCGATGCCCGAGCCCGGGCCGGACACGGAGCCGGTGCAGGTCCCGCCGCCCCAGCCCAGCCCGGGCGGGGTCATGCCCGCCGCGACGGCGAATGTCGCGCCCATGCTCGAAGAGGCCCCACGCCCTGCCGAAAGGCGGGGCTTTCTCGATCGCATCCTCGGTCGTCAGGCACCAACGGCAGTTGTGCGCCGGGTGCTTGACGACACGATGCTGGAGCAGCTCGAAGAGGTCCTGATCTCAGCCGACATGGGCGTCGACACGGCATTGCGCGTGACCGCCAACATGGCAGAGGGCCGGTTCGGGCGCAGGCTGTCCGTCGACGAGATCAAGCATCTGCTGGCCGGAGAGATCGCCCGCATCATGGAGCCCGTGGCCCGCCCGCTGCCGCTGTATCCCAGCAAGCCGCAGGTGGTGCTGGTGGTCGGCGTGAACGGGTCGGGCAAGACCACGACCATCGGCAAACTCGCCAGCCAGTTCCGTGCCGCGGGCAAAACCGTCGTCATCGCCGCAGGGGACACATTCCGTGCCGCCGCCGTCGAGCAGCTTCAGATCTGGGGCGAGCGCGCCGGCGTGCCGGTCCTGACCGCGCCGCAGGGAAGCGATCCGGCCAGCCTTGCCTACGACGCCATGAGCAAGGCTCAGGCCGAAGGCGCGGACCTGCTGCTGATCGACACCGCGGGGCGCCTTCAGAACCGCGCCGACCTGATGGAAGAACTGGCCAAGATCGTGCGCGTCATCCGCAAGAAGGATCCGGACGCGCCGCACAACACATTGCTCGTCCTCGATGCGACCACGGGACAGAATGCCCTGAGCCAGGTCGAGATCTTCCAGAAGATCTCGGATGTTTCGGGACTCGTCATGACCAAGCTCGACGGAACCGCCAAGGGCGGTGTCCTGGTGGCGCTGGCGGACCGCTTCGGACTGCCGATCCATGCGATCGGTGTCGGCGAGCAGGTCGACGACCTGGCGCCCTTCGACCCGGAAGAGTTCGCCGCCGCGCTCACCGGCCTCGAGCTGGCAAGCTGAGATCAGCCGCGCATGACGACGCGCGCACGCCCATGAATCCCTCCGCCCGACACATAAGAACGACTCCTGGCGCTGCCAGCGCTATCCGCCCGACGCAGGACGGTCCGGCGTGAGCGACTGGATCCGCGCGCTCGAAGGCACCCCCTCGGGTCATGACGCTGCGCTGTTTCTGGCTTTGCTGGCGGCATTGCTCCATGCCGTCTTCGGCGCGCTGCAGAAAGGCCGCCACGATCCCTGGCTGACACGCGGCGCGATCGACATCTTCTACGGGGTGATGGCGGTCCCCGTGGCGCTGTTTCTGGTGCCCTGGCCCGAGCCGCACATGTGGATGATCTTCTTCATCGCCTGGCTGATCCACGTGGTCTACAAGATCCTCCAGGCTTGGGCCTATACCAAGGGCGCCTACACGGTCGTCTATCCGGTTGTCCGCGGAACCGGGCCGCTCTTCGCGGTCTTCGGCGCATGGATGATATTCGACGAGGTCTTCACGCTGACCCAGTGGACCGGCGTGCTTGTCCTGCTTTCGGGCATCTTCGGCCTTGCGATCTACAACATGCGCCACCTCGTCGAGGCCCGCGACACGTTGCATGCCGCGCTCGGGATCGCGCTGGTGACAGGTCTCTTCGTGGCGCTGTACACGACCTTTGACGCCTACGGCATCCGCTCGACGGCGGATCCCTTCACCTTCCTCGCATGGTTCTTCATGTTCGATGGGATCGTGATGCCCATACTTGCCATCCGCCGCTGGCGGGGAATGCGCCCCGCGGACCGACCGACGCTGGGCCCGCTCCTTCAGCGCGGGTTCATCGGCGGGATCATCGCCTATTTCAGCTTCGGCTCGATCATGCTGGCGACGCGCCTCGACAAGGTGGGCGAGGCGGCGGTGCTGCGCGAAACGTCGACTGTCTTCGCCGCGGTCATCGGCGTGGTATTTCTCAAGGAGACGGTGGGGCCGCGCCGCGTCGCGCTGATGACGCTCATTGCCATCGGCGCTGTCATCGTGGAAATGGGGGGATGACGATGCATGAGGAGAGACAGATGGCTGCGCCGCGCAAGATCAATCCCTGGCTAAAAGCTGCGCTCGAGTTCGGCCCGATCCTTGTCTTCTTCGTGGCCTATCTGCGCGTGAAGGAGCGGACCTTCATCCTCGGCGGGACCGAATACGACGGGTTCATCCTCGTCACGGCGGCCTTTGTCCCATTGCTCGTCGCCTCGACTCTGGTGCTCTGGCGTCTGACGGGACATCTGTCTCGCATGCAGGTGGCCACGATGGTGCTTGTCGTCGTCTTTGGCGGCCTGTCGGTCTGGCTCAACGACGACCGCTTCTTCAAGATGAAGCCCACCATCATCTACCTGCTCTTCGGCGGCATTCTGGCCTTCGGGCTTTTGCGCGGGAAGTCCTACCTGAAATACGTGATGGAAGAGGCGATCCCGCTGCGCGACCAGGGCTGGATGATCCTGACGAAACGCCTGATGGGCTGCTTCTTCGCGCTGGCGGTCCTGAATGAACTCGTCTGGCGCACGATGAGCACGGACGCCTGGGTCTATTTCAAGACCTTCGGGCTGACCATCGCCGTGTTCGCCTTCTTCATCACCCAGGGCAAGCTGCTGCAGACCTACGCCGTCGAGCAGGACCCCGAAGCCTGAGCGGCCCGGGGCATCCGCACGGCGCTACGCAGGCTGCGCGGCAGGCGAGGGCGGGGCAGGGGAGGCGTTGCCGGCAGGATCCGGGACCAGCGGCGGTCGGCCTCCGACGGCAGGATCGACTGCAGAAGCGACAGCGGCAGGGTTTCGGGCGTGCGCATCAGTCTTGCGTAGAAGTCCATGAGGCCGGGGCGGGTGTAGGACGACCAGTGGCTGATGCGCCCCTGCGGTGGCGCGATCCCGATCCCGAGGCGTTCCAGCGCGTCGAGGCTGCGCCGGCAGTCGATCTGCAGCGTCAGGGCGTTGGGCGCCGCGATGCCGCGCCCGATGGCGCCGTCGCAGCGCAGCCCCGAGGGCACGAGACGTTCGAAGGCCGCGTCGAACAGGTCATTCTCGCGGCTCGTGACGTTCACCACTTCCGCATCCCGGCCAGCCGGCGTCGAAAGCATCGCTTCGGCATGGCTCTGGTGGCTGGCCCCCGTCAGCAGCAACAGGCGGTCCACGGCGCCCCGTCCGAGATGCGCGAGCGCCGACAGGGCGATCTCGGTCCCCAGCGAATGGGCAATCACATGCACCGGACGCTCCGGTGCCGTCGCCCGCAGCAGCGAGACGATCTGCGCCAGCTCGCGCCCATGCGCGCGTGCCCTCAGATGCGATCTGCGCAGCGAGCCGCGCGCGGCCCAGCCGAAGGCGATCCCGCATCCTGCGCCATTCTCCCAGAGCCCGAGCGGGGCCGGCCATCCAAGATTGTCGTCCGGCGACATCAGCGTGCGGTGCGGGCAGTGAACCGGGTCGCCCGGCGCATAGCGGTAGCCGTGCAGCATGATGATCGCCGGATCGCTGCGCCCCGCCAGTGCGGCGATGCTGCGTGCCAGGGGCGCCTGCATCAGATGTGGGCGCAGACCTGAGTCCGTGGCATTGATCCGTATAAGCGCCATGCGACCGACAACCCCAAGATGTAGTGGTTTGGAATTGGCTTCTGCATAGGTCGGCTGGATGAAATTAATATGATGGCACCGTGCTGTCTTGACCTCTGCACCGATTGTTCCTATCGCAGCCGCCGTGGCGATTTGATACCGGATTGCGGGCCACTTGAAACAAGCCGCTAAAAGGTCACCGAACGGGACTCTCCGAGTGAACTCCTGTCGCGATGACCGCGTCGGGAGTTTTTTTGTGCCCAAGGGGCAGAGAGAGGACGATATGAAACAGGACTGGAAGAAGCAGACCCGCGCCGTGCATGCCGGCATCCGGCGCAGCCAGTACGGCGAGGTGAGCGAGGCGATGTTCCTCACTCAGGGCTTCGTCTACGACAGCGCCGAGGCGGCAGAGGCACGCTTTGTCGAATGCGGCCCGGACGAATTCATCTACGCGCGCTACGGAAACCCCACCGTGTCGATGTTCGAGCAGCGTATCGCCGCGCTCGAAGGCGCCGAGGACGCCTTCGCGACGGCCTCCGGGATGGCGGCGGTTTCGGGTGCGCTGACGTCGATGCTGAAAGCGGGCGATCACGTGGTATCCTCGCGCGCGCTCTTCGGGTCGTGTCTCTATGTGCTGGAAGAGGTGCTGACCCGATTCGGTGTCGAGGTCACATTCGTCGACGGAACCGACCTGGCCCAGTGGGACGCCGCGATCCGGTCCGATACCAGGGCAGTCTTCTTCGAATCGATCGCCAATCCAACGCTGCAGGTGGTCGATATCGAGGCGGTTGCACGGCTGGCGCATGCCGCCGGTGCCAAGGTCATCGTCGACAACGTCTTCGCGACTCCGGTCTGGTCCGATGCCGTGGCGCAGGGGGCGGACGTTGTCGTCTACTCGGCGACCAAGCATATCGACGGACAGGGACGTGTGCTGGGCGGGGTCGTCCTCGGCACGCGCGAATTCATCCGCAAGACCCTCGAGCCCTACATGAAGCATACGGGCGGCTCCATGAGCCCCTTCACTGCGTGGATATTGCTCAAGGGCCTCGAAACGATGGAGTTGCGCGTGCGTGCGCAGACCGCGAATGCCGAGAAGCTTGCGACGGCTCTCAGTGGCCACGACAAGCTTGCCCGCGTGATCTTTCCCGGACTTCCCGATCATCCGCAGGCCGGACTGGTCCGTCGGCAGATGGGAAAGGGCGGTACGGTGCTTTCCATCGATCTCGCGGGCGGCAAGGAGGCGGCCTTCCGCTTTCTCAATGCGGCCGAGATCGCGATCATCTCGAACAATCTCGGCGACGCCAAGACGATCCTGACCCATCCCGCCACGACGACCCATCAGCGTCTGCCGCAGGAACAGAAGGATGCCCTGGGCATAACACCCGGTCTGGTGCGGATCAGCTGCGGAATCGAGGACGGAGACGATCTGACGGGAGACATATTGCAGGCGCTCGCTCAGGCCTGACGTCGCTGCCGGCCCGCATCCGCCGCCGGCGGTCACGAGCGCGTCGCACGAAACGTGGTATTTTCGCGCGGAACGATTACATTCGGTCCGGACTGCAGGGGGACGCGCGATGAACATACACTTGCCCGTAGTGGACAATGCACCGGATCGCGACGCGGCCGAGGCGGCGGTTGCGACCCTGCGCGCCTGGGCCCGCTCTGCCACGCCGGCCGAGCTCGCTACGCTCGACCCCGATCTGTCGCGGCTGCTCCGCGGCGGCGCCGGTGCGGATTATCCCGCCCTTTCGCGCAGCTACCCCGAGGGTTTCGCGGCGGACGAAGGCTACAAGTCGACCCTGCCGGACCTGCAGAACGGGCCGGCCGCGCTGATACGCGGCGCCCGCCGGCACATACAGCACGTCGGCATTTCGAACTTTCGCCTGCCGATCAGGTTCCACACCCGCGACGCGGGCGATCTGACGCTCGAGACCTCTGTCACCGGGACCGTCAGCCTCGATGCCGACCGGAAGGGCATCAACATGTCGCGGATCATGCGCAGCTTCTACCGGCATGCCGAAACCACCTTCAGCTTCGATGTGATGGAAGCGGCGCTCGACGACTACAAGAGCGATCTGGACAGTTTCGACGCCCGGATCCAGATGCGGTTCTCGTTCCCGATGCGCGTCGAGAGCCTGCGCTCGGGGCTTTCGGGGTATCAGTACTACGACATTGCGCTCGAGCTGACCGAGACGGCGGGCGTGCGCAAGAAGATCATGCATCTGGACTATGTCTATTCGTCGACCTGTCCCTGCTCGCTCGAGCTGAGCGAACATGCCCGCGCCACCCGAGGCCAGCTTGCGACGCCCCATTCGCAGCGCTCGGTGGCGCGACTCTCGGTCGAAATCGACTGTGATGCCGGATGCCTGTGGTTCGAGGATCTTGTCGACCTCTGCCGGCGCGCCGTGCCGACCGAGACTCAGGTGATGGTGAAACGCGAGGACGAACAGGCATTCGCCGAACTCAACGCCGCCAATCCCGTCTTCGTGGAGGATGCGGCGCGCCTTTTCTGCGAGCAGTTGCACGCCGATGTCAGGGTGGGCGACTTCCGGATCGTCGCAAGTCATCAGGAAAGCCTGCACAGCCATGATGCGGTAAGCGTCCTCGTCGAGGGCGACACCTTCGCCGCCCATAGCCTTGATCCGAGGATCTTCTCGACCCTCTTCCACGTGGGCTGACCCTTCGCCGCGTTACCGCCGGCACGTTCGAACTTCCCGTTGGCAAGGCGTATCCAGGGGCTCTGCGGGTCCCGTCGACCGATCCGGCTTACCGACATGCCTACGCCGCGCTGCAGCGTAGGCGGGATGCTGCTATGCAGAAACGGCAGTTCAATCGAAACTTCATGGGGTTATATTGGCGGTAACTTGAAACCGACAATCACGCGAGGCTTCCATGGCATTTCCTGCTACCGCTAACTCCGCAGCCGTAACCGGCAACCCGTTCGGCGTCCTGCGCCGCATCTTCGCCAGCATCGGCCGCGGCATCATGGTCGTCGCCGAATCAAACAGCCGGCTGCGGGAAGTGCAGGCGCTTCAGGCGAAGTCCGACGACGATCTCGCCCGTCTCGGCATCAAGCGCGACGAAATCGTCCATCGCGTCTTCAGCGATCTCTATTATCTCTGATAACCCTGCGCCCCTTGTCGTCCCCTTGGGGGCGAATGAAGGCTGCATGGCCCCGTGCCTGCCGGGAGGCTGACCACGGGGGTCTGCAAGGCGGACGGGCGCCGCGGTGCGCGGGGCGCCTGCTGCTCCGGGCGGAAAGACGGTTCGTGAAGGTCCTTTCGCACGCTTGACAGCGCGCCGGCGCGAGTCCAACCCTGCGGCCATGATCGACCTGCGCCCCGTCGGATATGTGATCGGCCTGCTCGTGGCCATCCTCGGTCTGACGATGATCCTGCCCCTGCTTGTCGATCTGGTCGACAATCGCGGGAACTGGCCGGTCTTCGCGCGCAGCGCACTCATAACGGTTCTGTCCGGCGGGCTCATCGCATTGAGCTGCTCGAACGCGGTCAAGGAAGGCCTGACGATCCAGCAGACGTTCCTGCTGACGGTGGCGGTCTGGATCGCCCTGCCGCTCTTCGGTGCGATTCCCTTCGTGCTGGGGGCCACCCAGGCGCGCTTCGTCGACGCATTCTTCGAAGCCATGTCGGGCCTGACCACCACCGGCTCCACGGTATTCGTCGGCCTTGACGACCTGCCGCGCGGCATCCTGCTCTGGCGCGGTATCCTGCAGTGGCTGGGCGGGATCGGCATCATCGTCGTCGCCATGGTGTTCCTGCCCGAGTTGCGCGTGGGCGGCATGCAGATCTTCAAGTCCGAGGCTTTCGAGACCATGGGCAAGATCCTGCCACGCGCGGGCCAGATTGCCAGCCAGATCTCGACCATCTACATCTCGCTGACCCTGATCTGCACGATGACCTACATCACGCTGGGCATGAACACCTTCGATGCCACGGTGCATGCGCTCACGACCCTGTCGACGGGCGGCTTTTCCAACTACGACGCCTCGTTCGGGATGTTCCAGGGCAACCTCGAATATGCCGCCGCATTCTTCATGGTCCTCGCGGCCCTGCCGTTCGTGCGCTACGTACAGCTCATCAACGGCAATGCCCGGCCCCTCTGGCGGGATACGCAGGTCCATACCTTCCTCGCCATCATCGCAATCCTCGTGGTGGTGATGACCGTCGTGCTGACCCGGATCTTTCCCCATCACTGGGAGAAATCCATGCGCGAGGCCCTGTTCAACATAACGTCGGTCATGACCGGTACAGGCTATGCGTCTGTCGACTACATGACCTGGGGACCCTTCCTGATCTCGATTTTCTTCTTCGCGGGGCTGATCGGGGGATGCGCCGGCTCGACGGCCTGTTCGATCAAGATCTTCCGCTACCAGCTGCTCTTCGCCTCGATCCGCATGCAGGTCCGCAAGATCCGCTCTCCCAACGGGGTGTTTCTGGCGCGCTACAACCGCCGCCCGATCACCGAGGACGTGTTGAGTTCGGTCATGTCCTTCTTCATGTTCTTCGTGCTCACGCTGGGACTGGTCTCGGTCGCGCTGAGCCTTACCGGCCTCGACTTCATCACCTCGATCTCGGGGGCCGCAACCGCACTTGCCAACGTCGGTCCGGGCCTCGGCGCCCAGATCGGCCCGGCCGGAAACTTCGCAGGCCTCAACGACGCGGCCAAATGGATCCTCGCCTTCGCGATGCTGGTGGGGCGTCTCGAGGTGATGGTCGTCTATGTAATCCTGACCGTCCGTTTCTGGAGAGCCTGACCATGACCGACCGCCCCCTCGGCGCACAGATTTCCCACATGCTGAAGACCCGCGGGGTCGAGGTGATCTTCGGCATTCCGGGCGTGCATAATCAGGAGATGTATCGCGGGATCGAGGATGCGGGCATCCGTCACGTCCTTGCGCGCCACGAGCAGGGGGCGGGCTTCATGGCGGACGGCTATGCGCGCGCAAGCGGCAAGCCGGGGGTCGCATATGTCATCACCGGCCCGGGACTTTGCAACATCATGACCCCGATGGGACAGGCCTATTCGGATTCCGTGCCGCTTCTGGTCATCTCCTCCTGCCTCGACGAGACGGCGGCGCGCCGGGGTCAGCTGCACCAGATGCTGGATCAGCGCGCAGCGGGCGCGTCGGTCTGCGAGTGGTCCGAGGAGGCGCGCTCGCCCCGGGCCGCCTATGCGCTGATCGACCGGGCCCTGACCGAGTTCGAGACCCGGCGGCGGCGCCCCAAGCATCTGATGGTTCCCATACGTCTGCTCGAGGGTGACGGGGGCGATTTTCCCGATGCCCCGAGCGCACAGGAAGCCCGCCTGATGCACGCGCGCATCGACGACGAGACCGTGGCGCAGGTGGCGCGCCGCCTGATGCAGGCCGAGCGCCCCCTCGCCGTTTTCGGGGGCGGCGCGGCGCAGGCGGCCGGGCCGGCGCGGGAGGTGCTTGCGAAAGCGCGGATGGCCTCCTTCATGACCGCGGCGGGGCGCGGTATCGCAGCGGCCGAGGATCCGCTGTGTTTCGGCTCCTGTCTTGCGCGGGCCGGAAGCGAGGAGATCTTCGCGTCCGCCGATGCGGTGCTTCTGGTCGGCACCGATCTGGCGGAAGTCGATCTCTGGCGGGAGAGGGCAGGGCACCAGGCGCCCGCGATCATCGTCAACGTCGACCCGGAAGTCCTAGCCGCCGGCAGCCCGCAGGATCTGCTGATCCCCGCGGACGCGACGGACTTTCTTGGCGCCCTCTCGGCAGCGTTGCAGGGCACGCCAGCCTCCGGGTGGCAGCCCGGGATGGTGGCGGATCGCCGGGAACGCTGGCGCGTCGAGGTGGCGGCGGAGTATCCCGACGTTCTCGAGGTCGCCGATGCCCTGCGCGAAGCCCTGCCGGATGAGACCATGATCTATTCCGACATGACGCAGATCGCCTATGCGGCCCTTGAGGCATGGGACATGGCCCTTCCCGGACACTGGCACCACCCCTTCGGCTTCGGCACGCTCGGTTATGCGCTGCCCGCGGCGATCGGGGGCGCGGTCGCGCGTCCGGGGCGGCCCACGCTCGCCATCGCCGGGGATTACGGTCTGCAATACACGCTGCCGGAACTCGGCGCGGCGGTCGAACTCGGGCTGCCGTTGCCTGTCGTCGTGTGGGACAACGGCAAGCTGGGCGCGATCGAGGCCAGCATGGTCCGGGCGCAGATCGCGCCAAACGCGGTCGTCGCGCGCAATCCCGATTTCTGCCGTCTGGCAGAGGCTTACGGCGCGCGTGCGGCGCGGCCCCGATCGCTGGACGATCTGCGGGAGGCCGTCGCGGCCGCCTTCGGGGCCGATCGACCGACCCTGATCCACGTCACCCCCGACGTGCTTGGCCAGCCCCGGGGGCGCTAGCCGGAATTTTGCAAAATTCCGGTCCGTTTTCCGGTCCGGAAAACGCCCCCGCGCATGGTCCGTCGGTCAGTCCCAGCAGCTCACCAGCACCGTCATGCCGCGCCCGCGCGCCCCGAGATCCTGTGCGTCGAGCGCGGCCGTCTCCGCGCCCTTCTCGGCATCGAGCCCCGCGCGCGCCATGATCTGCGCAATGGCGGACCCGCCAAGGGCGAAGCTCACGTCTTCGGGAAGCTCCCGCGCGCCGCCCGGGCGCGGCAGCAGCATGCCCAGAACATTGCCCCGGTCGTCGATCACGGGACCGCCGGCATCGCCGGGCATCGCGGAGAGCTCGAGGCGTTTGATCTCCTCTTCGCCATGCAGTCCGCGCAGGTCCTCAAGGGTGCCGAAGGTGAGGCTCGGTGTGTCGAGCGCATCCTCGAAGGAATAGCCCGCTACCGCGACCCCGGACTGCAGACGCGGCGGCGCCACGCCGAACTGCGCGACGCGCGAAGGTGCGAGGCGCTGCGAGGGGCGCAGGATGGCCAGGCCGGCGGCGGCGTCCTGCGTCACGACGGTAGCCTCGAAATCCTCGTCCAGGGTGATGCGCGAACAGTTCTGAACCGCTTCGGATGTCGTGACCACGCTGCCCGTGCTGTCGACGAAGAATCCCGACCGGGACAGGCGCGGCCTGCGGATCTGCAGGCCCGACACGAGGTCGACAGCCTGGGTTGCGCCTGTCCCGGCCGCAGCGTCAAGGATGCCGTCGAGCCGCTTGAAACTGCGGCGCATTTCACCGACCAGACGCGCGCGGCGCTCTTCGTCGCCCGTGGGCCAGACAAGTGTGAAGCCCTTGATGCGACCGTTTTCCAGCGTGACATGGGTTTCGCTGATCCGGGTTGCGTTCTGGCCCACGAGATCGAATCCGCTTTCGGTGCGGTCGCGCGGCCCGTTCAGCGGCACCATCTCCAGCGTCTGCATGATGTCATAAAGGCCATAGAGCGTGTCCCGGTCGCCCTCCTGGCTGATCATCAGGACCAGCGCGTCGGTCTCGCCCACCGGCTCGAAATGGACGAAGGGCGGCTCGTAGCGGGCGAACGTCACCACCTTCGTCGGTACCGCCATTTCGATGCCGGCCTTTTCGTCGCGCACGATCTCCAGACCCAGCCCCTCGAGGACCGCGTTGTACTGCCCCAGAAGCTCGGCACGCTGGGCGGTGGTCAGAATTCCGGTGACCTCATGTCCGTGGGCCGCCTGCCAGGCCGCCATCGAGCTGCGTGTCCCGCGGCCGAACTGCCCGTCGATGGCCGCATCGTAATGGCCCGCCCATTGCAGCGCGGTCTGGATGCCCTGACGCTCGGCCAGCGACAGCGATGCCTCGCGGGCGCGTGCCTCTGACGGGGTTTCGTCGGCGCCCTCGGCCGCGTCGGCCTGCGCCGGCGGCGAGGCGGGCGCCTGGGTCCCGGGCGCCGGGTCGGGCGCGGCGGCGGGGGGCGGGGCGGTTACCGCACGGCCCAGCAGGTTGGCGCCCACAGGCCAGAACTGCCCGCGATAGCTCGACCCGTCGGAGATGAAGGCATCGCGCGGAATCAGCCCTTCGGCCCTGTAGACCTGCAATACCTGCTCCGCATCGCCGGGTGCATAGGGACCCAGCGCCACGCCGTACCAACCGGTGCCCAGATCGAAGCCGTTCACGTCGGCCAGTCTCTGCGCATAGACGCGGGAGCGTTCCGTCGCGGCCGAGAGGCTGGGGCGCGCCTCGATCTGGACCCACACCGGGGCCTCCTGCGACTGTGCGCCGACGGTTCGCGCCAATACCACAATCAGTGCCGTCGCCGCCGCCAGCGCCAGACCAAACCTTCGCATCATTTCAGTGTCGCCTCTGCTCGTCTCTGTTTGCGTCAGATAAGCAGGAAAAGCCTGCCAACGCCATAAGCCCGGCCGCGATCGCCGGGCCGCTGTTGCAATTGACCCCGCCGGTCGCGCGGAATAGGTAAGCGCCGAGAAATCCGCAGGAGTCCGACCCATGTCCCAGCCTGCCCGGACCGCCGGCGCGCCGCGTTCGTTCCAGGAGATCATCCTGCGTCTGCAGACCTACTGGTCCGCAAAAGGCTGCGCCATTCTGCAGCCCTACGACATGGAGGTGGGCGCCGGCACCTTCCACCCGGCGACTACGCTGCGCTCGCTCGGGTCGAGGCCCTGGGCCGCGGCCTACGTCCAGCCGTCGCGCCGCCCCACGGACGGGCGCTATGGCGACAGCCCCAACCGGTGGCAGCACTATTACCAGTTTCAGGTCATCATCAAGCCCAGCCCGGCAGACCTTCAGCAGATCTATCTCGGCTCGCTCGAGGCCATCGGCATCGACATGGGCCTGCACGATATCCGTTTTGTCGAGGACGACTGGGAAAGCCCGACGCTGGGTGCATGGGGCCTTGGATGGGAGGTCTGGTGCGATGGCATGGAAGTCAGCCAGTTCACCTATTTCCAGCAGGTCGGCGGGCACGACTGCAGTCCCGTGTCGGGTGAGTTGACCTACGGGCTCGAGCGCCTGGCGATGTATGTCCTGGGCCATGACGATGGCAACGCGATGCCCTTCAACGATCCCGACGACCCGATTCCGCTGACCTACGGCGATGTCTTCCGGGAGGCCGAGGCGCAATATGCGCGCTGGAACTTCGATGTGGCCGATACCGCGATGCTGATGCGCCATTTCGAGGACGCGGAGGCGCATTGCCGCGCGATCCTGGACCAGCCCGCGGAAGATCCCAAGACCGGACGCCGCATCGTCATGGCGCAACCCGCCTATGACCAGTGCATCAAGGCCAGCCACCTGTTCAATCTGCTGGACGCGCGCGGTGTCATCTCGGTGACCGAGCGACAGGCCTATATCGGTCGCGTCCGGACACTGGCCAGGATGTGCGCCGACGCCTTCGTGACCACCGGTGCGGGCGGATGGACCCCGGACGCGGCATGAACGGCCGCTTCGTCGGGCTTGCCATCCTGGCCTGCGCAGCGATCGCGGGGGGCGCACTCTACTATCTTCAGGTCTACGGCTTCTATGACGATGTTCCCGCTTCGGAAGGCCGCGTCGGCCTCGTCTCGCGCGCGACCGGTGCGGTCGAACCGATCGGCATCCGAGACTTTCGCGGCATCGACGCGGACAGTTCTCCCATCCGCTACCGTGCCTGCTTCACCACCGACGCGAGGCCCGCGCAGCTCGACACGCTTTATGAACGGCTGGACAACATCGTTCCGCGCAATGCCCCGCCCTGGTTCGACTGCTTCGATGCGGGCGCCATCGCCAATCGGCTCGCCGACGGAACGGCGCATGCCTTTCTCGGGGCCAAGAACGTCCATTACGGCGTGGACAGGATCGTCGTGATCGCTGACGACGGCTCTGGCTACGCCTGGAACGAGCTCAACAACTGCGGCGAAAAGGCCTATGACGGCACTGTCGTCGGTGAGGATTGCCCGCCACTTTGATATCTCCACGGCGGAACAAATTTCCGCTTCCGGCCCTTCCTTCCTGGAAGAGGAGCTGAACATGGGTAGATCCGACGAAGCGCCCGGCTGGGTCATTCCGGTCATGAGAACGGGCTTCGGCGCGCGGGGCATCACCTATGTCCTCCTCGGCGCACTCGCATTCCTGGCCGCCTGGACCGGCGGAGAGGCGGAGGGAACACAGGCGGCGCTCTCCAGGCTCCGCGGCGTTCCCCTGGGACTGGCCGCGCTGTTTGTAATCGCCTTCGGTCTTTTCTGCTACGCGGTCTGGCGCCTGATATGCGCCTGGTACGATCTCGAGGATCGCGGCACCGACGCCAAGGGCACGGTTGCGCGGACCGGACAGGTCGTCACCGGCATCATCCACCTGGGTCTGGCGGCATCGACCCTGCGACTGGCGCTGGGGCGGTCTTCCGGGAGCGAGGACGGCGGCAGCGCACAGAGCGCGGCGTCATGGCTGCTGACTTTCCCGTTCGGTGCCTGGATCATCGTCGGGGTCGGGGTCATCACGATGGGAGCGGGGGCCTACTATGGCTGGAAAGGGTTTGCCGAGAAATACAAGGAACATATCCGCTGTACCGCCTTCACCGAGAAGCTCGATCCCGTGCTCAAGGCCGGGCTTGTGGCACATGGCGTAATCATCGCGCTGATCGGACTGTTCCTGATCTATGCCGGTCTTACGTCCGATCCCGAGCAGGCGGGCGGCGTCGGCAAGGCCTTCGACACCGTGCGCAGTCAGCCCTACGGCATGTTCCTGCTGGGCATACTCGGTATCGGAACCATCGCATTCGCGATCTACTGCTTCATCGAGGCAGTCTATCGCTTCGTCCCCAAGCTCGCCGGGCCGGATATCGGATCGCTTGCCGATGCCGCCGAGGGACAGGCGCGCAGGGCCGCGCGCTCGATCTGACGGGGCTGAAATAAGCCCTTCTGCGATCTGGACCCTTGCCCGCGCCTTCGCTATCCACGCCATGAACTGACGGTCGCCCCCGGCGGCCCCTCACGAGGCGAACGCGCATGCCGGATCTGCTGATCGAACTTTTCTCCGAGGAAATCCCCGCCCGCATGCAGGGGCGCGCGGCAGAGGATCTCAGGTTGCTGGTAACGGATGGCCTGGTCGAGGCCGGGCTGACCTATGCCTCCGCCGCCGCCTTCGCGACCCCGCGCCGTCTCGTGTTGACGATCGAGGGGATGCTTGCGCAAAGCCCCGCCACCCGCGAAGAACGCAAGGGCCCGCGCGCGGACGCACCCGAAAAGGCGATCGAGGGGTTCCTGCGCGGCGCGGGCCTGAGCCGCGATCAGGTCGAAACCCGCGACACGCCCAAGGGCGCGATGCTTTTCGCCGTGATCGAACGCCCGGGCCGACCGGCACCCGAGATCGTGTCCGAAGTTCTTGAAAAGACGATCCGCACCTTCCCTTGGCCCAAGTCTATGCGTTGGGGTTCGGGAAGCCTGCGCTGGGTCCGTCCATTGCACCGCATCCTCTGCGTGCTGTCCGACGAAGCCGGTGCGCAGGTCGTACCGCTGAGCATCGATGGAATCGAGGCGGGCGACGTATCCGAAGGCCACCGATTCATGGCGCCGGGCGCGTTTTCGGTATCGGGGTTTGACGATTACCGTGCGAAGCTTAGGAAGGGCTTCGTGCTGCTCGACCCGCAGGAGCGGGCCGAGGCGATCTGGCACGATGCCACCAACCGGGCCTTCGCGCTGGGTCTCGAGGTGGTCGAGGACAAGGGGCTTCTGGTCGAGGTTGCGGGTCTCGTCGAATGGCCCGTGGTGCTGATGGGTGAGATCGGGGCGGATTTCCTCGACCTGCCGCCGGAGGTGCTGCAGACCTCCATGCGCGAACATCAGAAGTTCTTCTCGGTGCGCAATCCGAAGACGGGGCGGATCGAGCATTTCATCACGGTGGCGAACCGCGAGACGGCGGATGACGGCGCGACGATCCTGTCGGGCAACCAGCGGGTCCTGTCCGCCCGGCTGTCTGACGCCAAGTTCTTCTGGGAAAACGATCTGCGTGTGGCGAAGCAGGACATGAGCGTCTGGCTGCAGGCGCTCGATAACGTGACCTTCCACAACAAGCTCGGCTCGCAGGGCGATCTTATCCGGCGGGTGTCGGCTCTGGCGCGCGAGATCGCTCCGCTGGTGGGTGCGGATCCGGACGCGGCCGAGACGGCGGCAAAATGGGCGAAGGCTGATCTGGCCTCGGAAATGGTCTATGAATTCCCGGAACTTCAGGGGGTCATGGGCCAGTATTACATCAAGGCCGCAGGGCAGTCCGACGCCGTGGCCGCTGCCGCGCCCGGACATTACGCGCCGCTGGGGCCGTCGGACGACGTGCCGACCGAGCCGGTCTCGGTCGCCGTGGCGCTGGCCGAAAAGATCGACAAGCTGACGGGCTTCTGGGCCATCGACGAGAAGCCGACGGGCAGCAAGGATCCTTTCGCGCTCCGGCGGGCGGCGCTGGGGGTGATACGGATCGTGCTGGAGAACGATCTGCAGATCGGACTGAAGGCGATGTTCTCGACCGCGAACGGAATCGCCGGCCCGCGCGATGCGGACACGGCGGGCCTGCCGGACGACGGAAGCGAAATCTGCTCCTTCCTCCACGACCGCCTCAAGGTCTACCTGCGCGACAAGGGCATCCGCCACGACGTGATCGACGCCTGCATCGCCATGCCCGGCAACGACGACCTCGCCCTGCTGGTCAAACGCGCGGCGGCGCTGCAGGAGGTCATCGGCACGCCGGACGGCGAGAACCTGATCCAGGGGTTCAAGCGGGCCAACAATATTCTAACGCAGGCGGAAGAGAAGGACGGGGTCGAATATTCCTTCGGTCCGGACGTCAAGTTCGCCGAAGGCGACGCCGAACGTGCGCTTTTTGGCGCGCTCGATGCCGCCGAGGCGCAGATCGAACCGGCCCTCGAGGCGCAGGAGTTCGCCACCGCAATGTCCGCGATGGCGGCACTGCGGGCGCCCATTGACGCATTCTTCGAGGAGGCTCAGGTCAACTCCGACAACCAGACCATCCGGCGCAACCGGTTGAATCTGCTGCATCGCATCCGCAAGATCTGCATGTCCGTGGCCGATCTGACCCGGATCGAGGGCTGAGGGCAACCGCGGGCGTTGCGCTCTTTGGCCCACTTGTAAACCGAAGGTGACTGCCTATGCTGCAGCCAACCAACCCGGTGCTGCAGTGCAAAACGACCCCGACACAACGCTTGTGACCGCGACCGCGCCGATCGCCAACGCGACGCATGGCGGGCGCGCCAAATGTCTGCAGCGGCTGGTCCGTCTGGACCTGCCGATCCCGCGCACCGTCGCGCTTTCCTTCGACGCCGTGCATCGCATCGCAGATGGGCGGATGCCCGATATCGACCGTATCGTCTCGCAATTTCCGGAAGGTGCACTTCTCTGTGTGCGCCCTTCGTCGGAGGACCCTGATTGGGGCGGCCCGGGCGCGATCCTCAACATCGGGATGAACGATGCCCGGCTCGAGGAACTCTCCGGCAAGCTCGGAGACGAGGCCGCTCAGGCGCTTTACAGCCGTTTCGTGCAATCCTACGCGATCCATGTCGCGCGGCTGGATCCGGACCTTTTCGACGACATCGACGGGCAGGGCGTGGGCGAGTACCTGCGCGCCTACGAGGCAGAGCTCGAGGAACCCTTCCCGATGGACGCGGGCGAGCAGCTTTCGGGCGTTCTCAAGAGCATGGCGCGCGCCTGGAGCGGCACGTCCGCGCGGCTTCTGCGCCAGGCCAAGGGGGCGCCCGCCGACGCGGGGCTGGGCCTCGTGGTGCAGGAAATGGTGTTCGGCCTCGGAACGGGCGAATGCGGGTCCGGCGTGCTTCAGCTTGTCGACAGCGAAACCGGACTGCCGCAGATCAAGGGGCGTTACCTGAGCCAGAGCCAGGGACGCGACGCGCTGCAGGGCGATACCGAGGCGCTGTATCTCACCCGCGACCCGCGCGGCCCGTCGCTGGAGGATCTGGCGCCCGAAGCCTTCGCGGCGCTCAAGGAGCATGCGGCGCTGATGCGGATCCGCCTGCGCGAAGAGATGCAGGCCGAATTCGTCATCGAAAGCGGCCGGCTCTTCATCCTCGACGGGATGCGGGTGGCGCGCTCGAGCAGGGCGGCGGTGCGCATCGCCGTGGATCTTGCCGAGGACGGCATCATCACCCGTCAGGAGGCGCTGATGCGGGTGCCGCCGCGCACGCTGACCGAGCTGCTGCACCGGCAGATCGACCCGTCGGCGCGGCGCGACGTCATCGGGCGGGGCATGGCGGCGAGCCCCGGCGCGGCGACGGGCAGGATCGTCTTTTCCGCAGCAGCAGCACAAGCGAGTGCTGCGCGAAACGAACCCTGCATCCTCGTGCGGCGCGAGACCAGCCCCGAGGATATCCGTGGGATGCATGCCGCCCAAGGCGTTCTGACCGAGCGGGGCGGCATGACCAGCCACGCCGCGGTCATCGGGCGCGGGATCGGGCTCCCTTGTGTCGTCGGGGCCTCGGAGATGACATTCAACGTCGCCAAGCGCCTGCTGATCTCGCCGGACGGGCGCAGCTTCGGCGAGGGCGACACGATCACCCTCGACGGTGCGAAGGGCGAAGTGCTGGCCGGGGCGCCCGCGCTGCGCGAGGCCGCGCTGGATGCGACCTTCCAGAAGCTGATGGACTGGGCCGATGCGTCGCGCGACATCGGGATCCGCGCCAATGCGGACACGCCCGCCGACGCCCAGACGGCACGGAACTTCAACGCGCAGGGCATCGGTCTTTGCCGGACCGAGCACATGTTCTTCGAACCCGGCCGCCTTACGGTGATGCGCGAGATGATCTTCGCGGAAAGCTCCGAAGACCGCCGGGCGGTGCTGGAACGGCTGCTGCCGATGCAGCGGGCGGATTTCACGCAGCTCTTCACCATCATGCAGGGCCAACCCGTCTGCATCCGCCTGTTCGATCCGCCGCTGCACGAATTCCTCCCCGCCGACCGGGCAGGTCAGCGCGAACTGGCCGAAGCGCTGGGTTTGCCGCTTTCGGACGTGACCCGACGGATCGAGGCCCTCAGCGAATACAATCCCATGCTCGGGATGCGCGGGGTGCGGCTGGGCGTCACGGTGCCCGAGATCTACGAGATGCAGGCGCGCGCGATCTTCGAGGCGACCCTTGACGCAAGCCTCGCGGGCGAGCCGGTCGTGCCCGAGATCATGATTCCGCTCGTCTCCGCGCGGCGCGAGGTCGAACTGGTGCGCACCTCTATCGACGCAGTCGCCGCGTCTGTGCGCAACCAGCGCGGCAGGAATTTCACCTATCGCCTGGGGGTGATGGTCGAAACGCCCCGCGCGGCGCTCCGGGCAGGCGAGATTTCCCAGCACTGCGCGTTCCTGAGCTTCGGAACGAACGACCTCACGCAGATGACCTACGGTCTGTCGCGCGACGATGCGGGGCGGTTCATGTCCGATTACGTGCGGCAGGGGGTCTTCCCCGAGGACCCTTTCCATATGCTCGACATCGACGGTGTGGGCGAGTTGCTGAAGCTTGGGGCCGAACGCGGGCGCGCGTCACATCCTGGCCTTGTTCTGTCGATATGCGGAGAGCACGGCGGCAACCCCGAATCGATTGCCTTCTGCCGTTCAGCTGGATTCGACTACGTTTCCTGCTCTCCGTTCCGGGTTCCCGTGGCGCGTCTCGCAGCCGCGCAGCTTGCCATTGCCGAGCAGCTTTCCCTCAAGATCCTGTAGCATTTAGAGCAAGATACGGAAGATGTTGGGTTTTCCCGCATCCCGTGTTCGGCGAGAGTACGCTCATTTGCCCCCACCATACGGCACCGAACTTTACCCGATATTAACAGCTGGTTAATCCGGCGCGATTGAATTGGTCCGAGGTGTAGAGATGAACCGGGGGTGTTTTGCCCGAATTTTTACCTGCGTCATTGCCGGAATCGTTCTTGGAACAGGGGCCGCTGCGGCCAATCAGATCGGAGATCTGCTGAAGGAAAGAGGCGCGGGTATCGTCCCGGTGTCGCTCGAGTCCGATGGCGCGCTGCTGCGTGCACCCGAGGCGAAGCCCGAACCCGAACCCGTGAAGGTCACCTTCTCGCGCGAATGGCTCGACGCACAACCCGAACCCGAAGGCGGCCCGGAGATGCGCTGCCTTGCCGAGGCGCTCTACTTCGAGGCGCGCGGCGAGTCCGTGAAGGGACAGTTCGCGGTCGCCGAGGTGATCATGAACCGGGTGAAGTCCGAACGCTATCCCGGCTCGGTCTGCGGCGTGATCACCCAGGGGACGGGCAAGAAGTACCAATGCCAGTTCACCTATACCTGCGACGGTCTCAAGGAGACCATCCGCGAACCCCGCGCCTTCGAAAGGGCGACCAAGATCGCACGGCTGGTGTTGGACGGCGCCCTGCCGCGGCTTACCGGCGGGGCAACCCACTACCATACCCGCAAGGTCAATCCGCGCTGGAGCCGGGTCTTCACGAAGACCGCCGCCATCGGCGACCATATCTTCTACCGGGCGGGTATCCGCACCGCATCGAACTGACGCAATCCGGGCATGGCCCGGCGCTGGAGAGGCTGCTAGGATTCGCCAGCGGCTCATGAGGCCGGAATGCCGCCGCGGGACTGCGGGGCCAGCGAAAGTGCGATCATGAGTTCCGAGATACGTCTTGCCTTCGCGCATCCCGTCGAGAGGTCGGAAGCGACGGCCGGGACCCGACCGCTCGACCGGATCTCGGTGCGCGATCATACGGTCGAGGTCGAGATCGGCGCGTTTCAGGCCGAACGCGGCGTGACCCAGCGCGTGCGCTTCAACATCGCGGTCGAGGTCGAGCCCCCGGCCGCCCCCATGGATGACGACGTCGACCGGATCCTGTCCTACGACAAGATCACCGATGCGATCTCGCTCGAGCTCTCGGCCGAACGGCTGAACCTGCTCGAGACCCTTGCCGAGCGGCTGGCCGAACGCATCCTTCTCGAACCGCAGGCCGTACGCGTCTTCGTTCGGATCGAAAAACTCGATCGCGGGCCGGGGGCGTTGGGGGTGGAGATCGTGCGCGAGCGTGGCCAGGCGGGGGGCATGGCGACCGACGACGAGCGCGCCCCGCACCCGGCGTTGGTCTATCTCGGCAATGCGGCCCTGACATCGCCCCATCTGACGCGATGGATCGACCAGCTTGGCGCGGCTCAACGCCCGGTGATCTTCTGCGTCGGCGCGCCCGAGGCGGCAGCGCCGCGAAGCGGTCATCCGATGGCGCAGCGGCGGATCGATCTGCTGGCCATCGAACAGAACGCCTGGGTTCTTGCGGGACGGGATGCGCGCTGTGTCGTGGTCTCGACCCGGACCGAACTGGATTGGGCGATGAGGAACGGTCGCATGAGCGTCTGGGCGCCGTCGAAGATCGTGCTCGACGGGCCCGACGGCGCCTCGGCCCAGCCGGGCGATCCGGTTGCGCTGGCAGCCTGGTTTGCGGCGGGGGTCGGCGCGCAGGAGATGCTGGTCATCGGCGCTCCGCTTCCCGAGGCGGCTCCGGTGGCGATGCGCGCGGTAGCGGTCGAGTCGGAAGATCTGTGAGATGACCGACTATTTCCGACCCATTGTCCAGTCAGGCCCCGCGCGGCCCGAAGGCGCGCTGAGGCTCGCCGGCGGGCCCTGCTGGTTCGACACCGTCGAGCATCTGCGCCGGGGCGGGCGCCCGCGGGTGCTGGCGGCCCGCGAGCTTCCGGAGGCGTGGCGCCACGCACTCACCAGCCCGAGGGCACCGGTCGCGGGGCTGAGCCTCGAGCGGCCCCGGATCATGGGCATCCTGAACGTGACGCCGGACAGCTTTTCGGACGGTGGCGCGCATGTCGCCCTTCCCGACGCTCTGGCGGGCGCGGCCGGCATGGCGGCGGCCGACATCATCGACATCGGAGGGGAATCCACCCGGCCCGGTGCCGAAACCGTCGCCGCAGGCCACGAGATCGCGCGCACCGTTCCCGTGATCGAGGCGCTGAAGGACGCTGACCGCGCGCGGCTGATCTCGATCGACACGCGCAAGGCCGCGGTGGCGGAGGCCGCGCTGGCGGCGGGGGCGGATATCGTCAACGATGTCGCGGGCTTCACCTTTGATGGCGGGCTCGCGCTGCTCTGCGCGCAAACGGGGGTGCCGGTCTGCGTCATGCATGCGCAGGGTGATCCCCAGACCATGCAGCGCGCTCCGCGCTATGACGACGTGCTTCTCGATGTCTACGACTGGCTTGCCGGCCGGATCGAATGGCTGGCGGCGCAGGGCATCGCGCGCGACAGGATCATCGCCGATCCCGGCATCGGTTTCGGCAAGACGCTCGAGCACAATCTCGCGCTGCTGGCCCGGCTCGGCCTTTTCCATGGCCTTGGCGTGCCGATCCTTCTGGGGGCATCGCGCAAGCGCTTCATCGGGACCATCGGCGCAGAGCAGGATCCGCGTCGACGGATGCCCGGTTCGGTCGCGGTCGCTCTGGCGGCGCTGCAACATGGGACACAAATAGTGCGCGTGCATGACGTCGCGGAGACGGCGCAGGCCGTTGCGCTCTGGCGCGCGAGCGTGGCAGGAGAGGTAGATGGCTAAGCTTTTCGGAACAGACGGCGTCCGCGGGACCGCCAATATCCATCCCATGACGGCGGAGATGGCGCTGCGCATCGGCGCTGCGGTCGGGCGCTACTTCCGCCCCGAGACATCCGGCGTGCACCGCGTGGTGATCGGCAAGGACACGCGCCTGTCGGGGTACATGTTCGAGAACGCGATGACAGCGGGGCTGACCTCGACAGGCATGAACGTCCTTCTGCTGGGCCCGGTGCCCACGCCGGCCGTCGGGCTGCTGACCCGCTCGATGCGCGCCGACCTCGGGGTGATGATTTCGGCCAGTCACAATCCGGCGGACGACAACGGGATCAAGTTCTTCGGCCCCGACGGCTACAAGCTGTCGGATCAGGTCGAGGCCGAGATCGAGGCATTGATCGATGGGGGCGTCGAGGCCTCCGAGGCGCAGGCCATCGGGCGCGCCAAGCGCATCGACGACGGGCGCTTCCGCTATATCGAGCGGCTGAAATCCAGTTTCCCGCGCCAGCTCAGGCTCGACGGGCTCAAGGTCGTCGTCGACTGCGCGAACGGCGCGGCCTACCGCGTCGCCCCCGAAGCGCTGTGGGAGCTTGGCGCGACCGTGATCCCGGTGGGCGTCAGCCCGAACGGGCGCAACATCAACGAAGGCTGCGGCTCCACGCATCCCCGGCTCGCCGCCGAGACGGTCGTGGCGCATGGCGCGGACGTCGGCATCAGTCTCGACGGTGACGCGGACCGGGTCATCCTGATCGACGAAAAGGGGCAGGTGGGGGATGGCGACCAGCTGATGGCGCTTCTGGCTGCCCGATGGGCGGGCGAGGGCCGGCTCAGCAACGACGCGCTGGTGGCGACGGTGATGTCCAACCTGGGGCTCGAGCGGTTCCTGCAGGCGCGGGGGCTGCGGCTCGAGCGCACGGCCGTGGGCGACCGCTACGTGGTCGAGCGCATGCGCGAGGGCGGATACAACCTCGGAGGCGAGCAGTCGGGTCATGTGGTGATGACCGACCACGCGACAACCGGCGACGGGCTTATGGCCGCGCTTCAGTTCCTGGGCGAGATGATCCAGTCGGGACGACCCGCCTCCGAACTGCTTCACAGCTTCGAGCCGGTGCCGCAGCTGCTCAGGAACGTGCGCTACGGCGCGGGGCAGGCGCCGCTCGAGTCCGACCACGTCAAAAGGGCGATCGCCGCCGCCGAGGCCGATCTGGCCGGGCAGGGGCGGCTGCTGATCCGCAAGTCGGGCACCGAACCGCTGGTGCGGGTGATGGCCGAGCACGAGGATGCCGCGCTGATGGAGCGCGCCGTCGAGCGGGTCATAGAAGCGGTCGCCGACGCGGTTTCCGCCTGAGCGGCCGGTCCGGACCCTACTGAACGGGAGGCTGCGGGGTCTGATCGCTTTCGCTTGGCTGACGGCGCAGAAGCCTCGCGAAGGCGCCGTACTGGCTGAGCCCGACGCCGGCGAGTATGAGCGCCATCGCGAGCAGCAGCGAAGGTGGCAGCGGCTCGCCCAGGACCACCGCGCCAAGCATGACCGACCAGACGGGCACCTGGTAGTTCGTCAGGGACATGAAGACCGGCCCGGCGCTGCGCACCACCAGAACCCGCAGCAGGTTTGCTGCCGCCGTCGGGACAAGCCCGAGAAAGCAGATCGCCGCCAGCGTCTGACCGTCGGGCAGGGGCGGCGGACCTTCGACCGCCAGGGCGACGGGTATCACGACCGCCGAGCCGATGATGACGAGGATCGTGGCCAGGCCGATGGGATCGACGGGCGGCAGCCGGCGCATCAGTATCGAACTCAGCGCATAGCAAGTCGCCGCCCCGAGGCAGGCCGCGCGTCCCGCCAGTTCCCGGTCGGCGCCGGTCGAATCGAATGCCTGCCCGCCGATGAGGATGCAGACCCCCACGAAGCCGACGACGAAACCCGCGATCTTGCGCCAGCTCAGCCGTTCTCCGGGAACGAAGAAATGTGCGAGAGGCAGGACGATCAGCGCCACGGCTGCCATCGAGACGCCGGCGAAGCCCGAGGTCACGTACTGCTGACCCCAGCTCAGAAGCATGAACGGGATCGCGGAACTCAGCATTCCGACGGCAACGAGGGCGGCGATATCCTCGCCCGAGGGCCGTGCATGGAAAAGCCGGAAGCCGAGCGCGCTCCAGACCGCGAGCATCAGGAGCGCCGCAAAGCCGATACGGCCCGAGGCCAACCAGAACGGGCTGATCCCGCGAAGCGCGATCTCCATCATCAGGAAGGTGCCGCCCCAGGTCAGTCCGAGCGCGACGATCATGAGCCAGCTCGCCGGTGTGATGCGTGGTTCGCTCATCCCGCGCTCCATCCGGCGGTCGCCGGAACTTCGAGGCGCGTCACGGCGTTTCCAATCGTAGCAAAAAGGATAATGGTCATGGATCTTGCGTCATTCTGCATTGCCCTCTCCTTTGGCGCGATACTTGGGGGGATCGCAATGGCAAACATCGGACGGATGCAGCGCGAAGCGGTGGCCGCTGCACGCAAGGCAGCGATCCTCAGGAGCTGAACAACGACCGGATGGCCCGTATAGACTGTCTGCCTGAGCTCTTCAGTACCCGCCTCGGGGCGCATTTCAGAGCATCGCGATGACGGTATGTTTCCGGATCCAAAGGATAACGCGCTCAAGGATCTAAGGCCATCGCAGTAATACCTATGGATTGCCCGGATGAGGACGCAAACCGCGTCCCGCATCCATTTTAATGCCGCTTTCGGATGGCAGAAAACCTGCAGTTACAAAGGACGAGCCGGTTGTTGCGTATTGCCCGTCGCTAGAGTCACGCGGGTTTGTCCGGCATGTGCGTACCGGACCTGCGGAATGTTGAAGAGTAACGCGTTGTGTATGATGGCCCGGCGAAAGCCGGGCCATTTCCTTTCGACCGGATCAGTTCTTCGACCGGTCGACCATCTTTCCAGCAGAGATCCAGGGCATCATCTCGCGCAGCTTCTCGCCGACCTGTTCAATCTGATGCGCGTCGTTCATCCGGCGCGTCCCCTTGAAGAACGGCTGACCCACGGCATTTTCGGACATGAAGTCCCGCACGAACTTCCCGGACTGGATGTCGCTCAGGATCGCCTTCATCCGCGCCTTGGTCTCGTCGTAGGGCAGCACACGTGGCCCCGAGACATATTCGCCGTATTCCGCGGTGTTGGAGATCGAATAGTTCATGTTGGCGATTCCGCCCTCGTAGATCAGGTCCACGATCAGCTTCACCTCGTGAAGACATTCGAAATAGGCCATCTCGGGTGCATAGCCCGCCTCGACCAGCGTCTCGAAACCCATCCGGATGAGTTCGACAAGACCGCCGCAGAGAACCGCCTGCTCGCCGAAGAGGTCGGTTTCGCACTCCTCGCGGAAGTTGGTCTCGATGATGCCCGAACGGCCGCCGCCGATCGCGGAACAGTAGGACAGGCCGATTTCCAGCGCCTTGCCCGACGCGTCCTTGTCGACCGCCACCAGACAGGGGACGCCGCCGCCCTTCACGAACTCTCCGCGCACCGTGTGTCCGGGACCCTTCGGCGCCATCATGATGACGTCTACCCCGGCTTTCGGCTCGATGAGGCCGAAATGGATGTTGAGCCCGTGGGCAAAGGCGATGGCCGCGCCTTCACGGATGTGATCATGGACGTAGCGCTTGTAGGTGTCGGCCTGCAGTTCGTCTGGCATGGTGAACATGATCAGGTCGGCCCAGGCGGCGGCTTCGGAGATGCCCATGACCTTCAGGCCTTCGCCTTCGGCTTTCTTCGCCGAGGGGCTGCCCTCGCGTAGGGCGACGACCACATTCTTCGCGCCGCTGTCGCGCAGGTTCAGCGCATGGGCGTGGCCCTGCGAGCCGTAGCCGAGGATGGCGACATTCATGTCCTTGATGAGATTCACATCGCAATCGCGATCGTAGTAGACGCGCATGAGGGCGCTCCTTTTTCTGGTCTTTCGGATGGGCGGCACGATACGCTTGTCGTGGCCGAATTCCATTGCGGATCGGGGAGAATTGACCAGAATAATGCCAAACTCATTCTTGTACCGGCGGCCTGGCGAAAAATTCATGCTCGACGACCTCGACCGGCGCATCCTGCGCTACTGGCAATCCGATCCGTCGCTCTCGCCCGCCGAACTGGGCGAGCGTTGCGGGATCAGTTCCGGGAAATGCGCCCGGCGCATCTCGCGGCTGCAGGAGGCCGGCATCGTGGCCGGCATCTCGGCCCGTGTCGACTGGGCAGCACTGGGCTATGGGGTTGAGGTGTCGCTCCGGGTGACGCTCGACAAGACGCAAGGCAGGGCCTTCGAGGATTTTATCGAGTCAGCGCGCGAGGTTAACGAGGTCGTCGAGATACAGACCTTCCTCGGCCGCGTGGACGTTCGCCTGCACATCCTCGCCCGCGACATGGCGCACTATCAGGACATCTACCGCCGCCGCATTCTCACCCTGCCGCATATCGCGGATATCGAGGCGCTCATGCTGGTGTCGCGGATCAAGGACGACGAAAGGCTGCCACTGTGATCGCGCTAGACGACATCGACCACGCCATCCTGCGCGAACTGGTGCGTGACGCGAGCCAGAACGCCGGGGCACTGGGACGACGGCTGGGGCTGTCGCAGCCGGCGACATGGCGGCGCATCCGTCGTCTCGAGACGGAAGGTATCCTGAAGGGCCGGCGGCTGCGGCTCGATCACGCGGCGCTCGGCTATGGTGTGACGGTATTCCTTGGCGTCAAACTGGTGACGAAGGGCAGGGTCAATCTTGAGGATTTCGAAAGGGCGGTCAGCGCCATTCCCGAGGTCCAGACCGTCGAACATGTTCTGGGGCTTTACGACTATCGCCTGCGGGTCGTCGCGCGCGACATTCCGGACTTCGAGCGGATCCTGCGCCGCCGCATCATGACGCTGCCGGGTGCCGGAGCGCTCGAGGCGAACGTGCTGCTAAGCGAGGAGCGCCGCGCAGGGCCGATCGGGCAGGGACCGGGACTGTCCGGGGGCCGGTAACGGCTCCGGTAGGTTCCGGTGGGCTGCGGCAAATGAACCGCGCCGGGCCGGCGGTTCAAACCCGGGCTTTGCCTCGCGCGCGCCAGCGGGTAGGACTGCAGCACAGGGAGAAGGAGATCGGACATGTCCCCGCTGCTCGATACGGTCGACCCCACGGGTCTCGAGGAATTCTCGGTCGTCTTCACCGACCGTTCGCTCAACCACATGAGCGCCGCCTTCCAGCAGGTGATGCGCGACATCTCGGGATTGCTGCGCGAGGTCTACAATGCCGATGCGGTCGCGCTCGTCCCGGGCGGCGGCACCTACGCGATGGAGGCGGTCGCACGCCAGTTCGCGCGGGAGGCCGAGGTACTGGTCGTGCGCAACGGCTGGTTCTCCTATCGCTGGAGCCAGATCGTCGAGGCCGGTGGCCTGACCGGCGCCGCGACCGTGATGAAGGCGCGCCAGACCGGCAATTCGAGCCCCTCTCCCTTCGCGCCCGCACCGATCGGTGACGCGGTGGCCGAAATCCGCGCGCGGCGCCCCGCGGTGGTCTTCGCGCCTCATGTCGAGACCTCGGCGGGCGTGATCCTTCCCGACGACTATGTGGCGCAGCTCTCGGCGGCGGCGCATGAGGTCGACGGGCTTCTGGTACTCGACTGCATCGCCAGCGGCTGTGCCTGGGTCGACATGGCGGCACTGGGCGTCGACGTGTTGATCTCGGCGCCGCAGAAGGGCTGGTCCGCCTCGCCCTCGGCCGGGCTCGTCATGCTCTCGAAACGGGCCGAGGCCCGGCTTTCACAGACGCAATCCGACAGCTTCGCGATTGATCTGGGGAAATGGCGATCGATCATGAAGGCCTATGAGGACGGCGGACATGCCTATCACGCCACCATGCCGACGGATGCGCTGCGTGGTCTGCGCGACACCATGCTGGAGATGAAGGCGCATGGCTTTGACCGGCTGAAGGAGGCGCAATGGCGGCTCGGCGACGGGGTGCGGGCCATGCTGGCGGAAAAGGGCGTGGTATCGGTCGCCGCCGAGGGGTTCGGCGCGCCCGGAGTCGTGGTCGGCTACACGGCCGACCCCGATGTGCAGAACGGCAGGAAGTTCATCGCCGAGGGCATGCAGATCGCTGCCGGCGTGCCGCTGCAATGTGACGAGCCCGCGGATTTCCGGACCTTCCGCATCGGTCTTTTCGGTCTCGACAAGCTGCAGGACGTGGATGCCACCCTGTCCCGGCTCGGGCGTGTGGTTGACAAGGTTCTCTGACGGTCGGTCCGGGCCCCGTTTTCTTCCAAGAAAACGGGCCGGAATTCTGCCGAATTCCGCAGCCTAGCGCAGGCCTAGTCCGAGGCGCATCAGACGCTGGCGAAGGGGCGCCGATCCGTGCAGCAGGTCGAGGCCAAGGGCCCGGGCGCCGCGCAGGGCGGGATTGGACGCCTGGCTCGCGCGGTTCAGCAGCGAAACGCCTTCGACCCTCAGGCGGATGTCGCCGATCCGCGCGCGATGATAGGCGTCCAGCATCTCGCTGCCGCCCAGATCGTCGGGCCGTTTCCGGGCCAGGTCGAGCAGCGTCGCGATATCGGCAAGGCTCATGTTCAGCCCCTGCGCTCCGATCGGCGGCATCACATGGGCGGCCTCGGCCACGAGGGCCAGGCGCTCGGCCGAAAGCCGTGCCGCCTGCTGGCTGATGATGGGCCAGAGCGAACGGCGCGAGACCAGCGTGAGCGGTCCCAGAAGGTGGCAGCTGCGCGCACTGGCCGCCGCCTCGAAACCGGCGACATCGAGCGCTGCGAGCCGCTGCGCCTCGGGGCCATCCTCCATCCAGACCACGGCGGACGAGGGCATTCCGTCGCGGTCGGGCAGAGGTACGAGGGTGAAGGGACCGCCCGAGCGGTGGATTTCGGTCGAGACCCCGTCATGGGGGATCGGGTGGCTGACAGCAAAGGCAAGAGCCTTCTGGCCGAAGCGGCGGGTGGTGACCGGAATGCCCGCCGCCAGTCGCATGGGCGATCCGCGCCCGTCCGCGGCGATCACCAGCCGCGCGCGCAGCTCGACACCGTCCGAGAGCGTGACACGCGCCTCGCCGGTGCGGGTGAAGAGGCCCGTGGCCGAAAGTCCGGGGCGGAAATCGACATTCTCCAGAGCGCCGATGCGGGCGACCATTTCGCGGCGCAGGAGCCAGTTCGGAAAATTCCAGCCGAAGGGACTGTCGGATATGTCGGCGGAATCGAAGTCGCGCAGCGCCTGTGGCCTGCCCGCCCCGTCGCCTGCATCCACGATCCGCATGATCCTGAGCGCCGCCGCATGGGGCGCCAGCCGCTCCCAGAGCCCGGCAGCCTCGAGCAGATCCCGTGCGGGCTGAAGCATCGCGGTGGTGCGCAGATCGGCGCCCTCGGCCCCGGCGTCGGTCACGGGTCGCGCCGGGTCGACGCAGATCACCCGAAAGCCCGCGCTGCCGAATGCGGCGGCGGCGGCGAGGCCGGCGATGCCCCCGCCGCATATGACGATGTCGCAGGTTTCATGAGGCATGTCGCGCCCTCCTGACTGCCGATCTAGGGCCGGGGCACCGCTCCGACCAGTGCGTCACCCTGTCAGCCGGGCGAGAAAGGCGCCGAGCTCGGGGGCGTGGTGGTGGATATGCGCCCCCTCGGCTCGGATCTCGTGCACGTGGACGGTCTGCATTCCCATCGCGTGGGGCACGAGAAGGTTGCGCGGATCGTCCTCGAACATCGCCGCACGTGTCGGATCGAGCCCGTCTGCGTCAAAGACGGCCGAGAAGGCGGCGTGATCCGGCTTTGGGTGGAACCCCGCATGCTCGACGCCGTAGACCGCGTCGAAGACCCCGGTGAGCCCGCGTGCCTTCAGGACCCGTTCCGCATAGGGGCCGCTTCCATTGGTGTAGACGATGCGCCGGCCGGGCAGCGCGCCAATGCGGCGCGCGAGATCGGGATCGGGGGCGAGCGAGGTCATGGGGATGTCGTGCACATGCGTCAGATAGGGTGCCGGGTCGACATCATGTTCGCGCATCAGACCGGCCAGCGTCGTGCCGTAGGTACGCCAGTAATGCGCGCGCAGCCGGTCCGCCTCGTCGCGGGGCACTCCGAGCGCCTCCATGACATAGGCGGTCATGCGGACCTCGATCAGATCGAAGAGCCGCGCCGAGGGATGGTAGAGCGTCTGGTCGAGGTCGAAGACCCAGGTGTCTACATGGGCGAAGCGGTCGCGTGGCATGGTCATGTTCCTAGGCGCTGGAAGCGCCGCGTGCAAGCGGGTGGCCAGGGCTCGCGCTGGCCAAGGCTTGCGGGCGGCTCCGGGCGATTGCTACTGTGACATCGCACTGGCAAGGAGCCTCCTGATGGCGCTGCAGAAACCCCAGCAGGCGGATGCCTATTCGCTGATCCTCGAGGCGATCGATGCGGGCCACTACCGCCCCGGCGACCGTCTGGTCGAGAGCGAGTTGGCCGACCGCTTCGGCGTGTCGCGCACCCCGATCCGGGAGGCGTTGCAGCGGCTCGAGACCCAGTCGCTGCTGGCGCGCGACGGGCGCAGCCTGATCGTGGCCTCGCTCGATCACAATCAGATGGCCGAACTTTATGTCGTGCGGCGCGAACTCGAGGGGCTGGCCGCGCGTCTCGCGGCGCGTCACGCGACCGAGGAAGAGGTGCGCGTGCTGCGTCAGATGGTCGAGGAGGACAACGCCCTCACCGAGAATCCGTCGGCCCTGTCGCGCGCCAACCGCCGCTTCCACCAGCAGATCCATCTGGCCTCGCACAACCGCTTCCTGGTCCAGCAGCTGGATCTTGTGCATCGCTCGATGGCGCTGATGGCCACGACGTCGCTGGCCGCGGAGGGGCGGGGCAAGGGGGCGCAGGCGGAACATGACGCCATCGTGCGCGCCATCGAGGCCCGCGACGAGACGGCGGCGGATGCAGCGCTTCGGGCGCATATTTCCGCGGCCTTCGTCACGCGGCTGCGTCTGGACGCGATGCGGCGTCAGCAGGACGCCTAGCCGCCCGCATGACCGCCCGGGGGCGAAACGCCATGGCGCGTCTTGTCCCAGTAGAACGGCGCCCTGAGCACTTCCCACAGCGCCTTGTAGGCGGCCAGTGCGCCGAGGGTGAAATAGAGCATCATGGTCGGGACGAAGGCCAGCAGATGCCGATGCTCGCGCCGCGAGCAGGCGACGAAGCCCATCGCCATGTTCAGCGCCTCCGCGGCGACGAACAGGACCGAGAAGGCCGTCACGACACCCCAGCCCAGCGTCAGGGCAACGGGGTGGTCGCCCCCGAGCGGGAGGAGCCAGAGCGACCAGAGCAGGGGGGCGCAGGCGAATTGCGAGAACGTGGCCAGAAACATGGTCTGGACGCCCAGAAAACGAAGCGGCCCGAGTTCGCGATAGAGCTGCCCGGGGCGACGCATGTGCACGAGATAGGTGACGAGAAACCCTTTCAGCCAGCGAGACCTCTGACGCACCCACGCCCAGGGCGTGCAGGTCGCTTCTTCGCGGGTCACTGTCGGGAGAAGTTCGGCGACATATCCATGGCGGGCCAGGCGCAGGCCGAGATCGGCATCTTCGGTCACGTTATGCGCGTCCCAGCCGCCCAGCCTTTCGAGAATGTCGCGGCGGAAATAGAGTGTGGTGCCCCCAAGTGGTATCACGAAGCCCAGTCGGGCGAGCCCCGGCAGCATGATGCGCCACCATATGGCGTATTCGATCGCGAAGCAGCGCGAGATCCAGTTCGTTCTGGCGTTGTAATAGTCGAGCCGTCCCTGCAGGCAGGCCACGTTGTAGGGCGCGGCATTGAAGCGCATGACGACGCGTTCGATCTGGTCGGCCTCGGGCCAGTCCTCGGCATCCCAGACGCCCACGATGCTGCCGGCGCAGAAGTCGAGAGCATAGTTGAGCGCACGCGGCTTGGTGGTCAGCCCGCCCGCCTCGGGCACCTTCACGACGCTCATCCAGCTGGGCAGGCTGGTGCGTTCGATGGTCTGCTGCGTGACCTTGTCGCCTTCCTCGAGCACGAGCACGACCTCGAGCAGCGATTTGGGATAGGTCAGGCGCGACAGCCGCTCGATCAGCGCGCCGGCGATTTCCTTTTCCTCCAGCAGGGGTACCAGGACCGACACCCGGGGCAGCCGGAAGGGCAGGACGCGGCCCGCATCCGGCAGGTCCGCTGCGCTGTCGGAATCCATGAGGTGGCTGTAGAGCGAGGCGGCCTTCAGCCCGGTGGTCATCACCAGTGTCAGAACCGCCCAGAGCATGGCCAGCGTGACGGTCCAGAGGGGAGCGATCGCGATCGCCGCGCCGAGCCCCGCGAAGATGCCCGCACCTGTCAGCAACCGTCTGCCGTGGCGGTTTCCCCAGTCACGGCAGCTTTCCGGCGCAGGCACCCGCAGGGCGGCCTTGGCAGCAAGTTCCTGTCCGTAGATCCGGCTGAGGTGCGCCTTTATCTGCGCGTCGTCGGCCATGACCGGCGCGAGGTCGGTGCGCCCAAGCGCTTCCCGCAGGCGGTCGAAATCGAGCGGCCGGCTTGTCGCCATATAGAGTTTGCCCTCGAGATCGCGCCATGGCAGCGCACCATGGGCGAGGCAGATCGCGGCCGGAATGCGCCGCGCGATCCCGATGGACGGCGGATCCTTGTCGAGGTCGACACGGGGAAGTCCGGACTGGCGGCACAGCGCGCCAAGCACGTCTTCCTTTCGCACCAGGCCCTCGGAAACCATGATCTCGCCCAGGGGAGCATCCACGAAGCGCTGCATGTGAAGGGCCTGCGCTAGCTCGCCCTGACCGATCAGCCCGGCGTCGAGAAGATGCCGTCCCAGCGGCTTGTGCGGAAGCGCCGGCTCGGTGTCCGGGATCCGCACCAGCAGATCGTCCATGGGGTGGCCTCGTGTCATCCAATCCGGCCAGACGTTTGCCAGATCAGAGTTAATGTCGCGTTACGCGCCGATTGCCGCCGTCCGACGCCTACTTACTGATTTTCAAGATTTTTTCCCGTCCTGATTGAGGCGATTCCCATTGCCTTCGCCGCCGCGGAAACCCGGGGCAGCGGTGGTCGGACCCGCGACGCGGATGCCCCGGTGCCTGTCCTGCTCAGGCGGAGGCGCCTGCCTCTTCCAGCTCGCGGGCGAGTCGCTGTTCCTCGGCCGCCCGTGGCCTGGACAGAACTGCAAGCAGCAGGTAGGCGACAGGGGTGAGATAGAGCGTCGAGAGCGTCGCGAGGCCGAGCCCTCCGACGATGACCCAGCCAAGCGCGACCCGCGCCTCGGCGCCGGCACCGGCGGACAGGATCAGGGGCACGCCCCCGAACACGGTGGAAACCATCGTCATCATCACCGGGCGCAGGCGCACCGTCGACGCCTCGTAGATCGCCTCGCGCACCGACTTTCCGGCATTGCGGAGCTGGTCGGCGAATTCGACGATCAGAATGCCGTTCTTCGCCATGATGCCGATCAGCATGACAAAGCCGATCTGGCTGTAGACGTTGAGGCTGAGCCCTGTGAAGAGCAGGGCGAAGACGGCGCAGGCCAGACCGATGGGCACGGTGGCCATGACGATGACGGCGGACACGAAGCTTTCGAACTGCGCCGAGAGAACGAGAAAGACCACGAGGATGGCGAAACCGAATGTCACGATCATGCCCGAGTTCGTCTGGTCAAGCGTCGCGGCCTCGGCCAGCGGCACGATGCGGTTCTGTTCGGCCAGGACCTCGGCGCCGATACGTTCGACCTCTGCCAGGGCATCGCCGAGCGACAGCTCCGGCGTCAGCCCGGCGGAGATCTCGACCGACCGGTTCTGGCCCTCGCGATCCAGTTCGGGCGCGACGGGGCGTTCCTCAAGCCGCACGAAGCTCGACATCGGGACCATCTGCCCGCTGCCGGTCTGCACGAAGATGTTCTCGAGGTCGCCCGGGTCGTTCACCGGATCCGCGGTCGAAAGCATCTGCACGTCGTAGCTGGTATCGTCGATGAACACCGACCCGATGGAATTGCCGTCAAGCACGGCCCGCAATCCCTCGCCGAGCCCGGTGATGTCGATGCCGAGGTCGGACGCCCGGGCGCGGTCGATCTCGATGAAGATCTGCGGCTGGGTGGTCTCGTATTCCAGCCGCACCTGACCCATCGCCGGATTTTCCTGCAGGCGCGCTACCAGCGTATCCGCGACCTCGGCGAGCTGGGCATAGCTGTCTCCGGTCACGGCAAAGCTGAGACCGCGGCCCGCCCCGCGGATGCCCAGCGAATTGGGCTGGATCGCGAAGGCGCGCACGCCGATGATCCGCCCGAGGCGCTGGTTGATGTCGCCTACGATATCCTGCTGCGAGCGCGCGCGGTCGCTCCAGTTGGCGAGGGTGAAGACCATGAAGCCGCGGTTCTCGGCCCCGAATCCCGTGATCGAGAAGATGCTGGTGATCTCGCCGGCGTCACGCAGCGACTGCACCGAGTCCTCGATCTCGCGCATCTTGGCGGTGGTGTATTCCAGCGAGACTCCCTGTGGCGCGGTGACGCGCAGCAGCGCCACGGCGCGGTCTTCGGACGGGGTCAGCTCCTGTCGGATGCCGCCCGAGACCAGATAGGCGGTGAACGACACGAGCAGGGCGACAAGCACGACGGTGAACGGCACCGCAAGGGCGGCGCGCAGCGTGGACGCGTAAAGCCCGCCGAGACGCGCGCCCAGCCACACCATCGGTCCGCGCGCCGGTTTCTGCGGTGCCGGGCGCAGCAGGCGGCTGGCGAGCATGGGGCACAGTGTCAGGGCGACGACCGAGGAGAGCAGGACCGCGATGGCGAGCGTGAAGCCGAACTCGCGAAAGAGCCCGCCGGCCTGACCGGGCAGGAAGGACAGGGGCACGAAGACGGCGGCCAGCGTTGCGGTAGTGCTGACGACAGCGAAGAAGACCTGCTGCGTGCCGAGGACGGCGGCCGCCCTGAGGCCGAGCCCCTCGCCGCGGCGGCGCACGATGTTCTCGAGGACCACGATGGCGTCGTCGACAACCATGCCGGTGGCCAGCACAAGCGCGAGAAGGGTGAGGATGTTGATCGAGAAGCCGACCAGCCAGATCGCGGCCAGCGTGCCAACCAGGGCCACGGGCAGCGTAAGGGCGGGGATCAGGGTCGCGCGGATGTCGCGCAGGAAGACGTAGATGACGGCGACCACGATCAGCACCGCGATGCCCAGCGTCTTTGCCACCTCGTCGATCGAACCCTGGATGAAGGTCGCGTCGTCGGACGTGACGAATATCTCGACGTCCTCGGGCAGCGTCCGGTTGAGCTCGGCGACCACGTCGCGCACGGCTGCCGAGATCTCGAGCGTGTTCGAGGTCGCCTGCCGGATGACACCCATGCCCATGCCGAGGCTGCCGTTCGCCCGAAGCACGGTCTCGTTCGGTGCGGGGCCGAGGGTCACATCGGCCACGTCGCCGACCGTGACGTCCTGGGCGATCTTCAGTGCCTCGAATGCCTCGGCCGTGGCGACGGTGGCCGTCGTGCGCACGTTGATGGACTGGCGTTCTCCCGCCAGATCGCCGGCGGGTGAATCGTAGGCGACGTCGCTCAGCGCATTGCGCAGATCGGCCAGCGAAAGCCCGCGGCTCGCCAGCTCGAGCGGATCGAGATCGACGCGGAAGATGGGCTCGCGCTTGCCGTAGATCTGCAGATCCGCGACGCCGTTGATCGAGATCAGACGGTCTTCGATCCGCTCTTCCACGATCCGGGTGAGATCCTGCGGCGATCGCCCGGAAGAGGTGACGGCGATGCGCATGATCGGCTCGGCATTGGCGTCTGCCTTGACGATCTCGGGCGTTTCGGCGTCGTCGGGCAGCTGGTTCACGATGCGCGAGACCGCGTCGCGGATGTCGGTGGCCGCCACGTCGATATTGACGTTCTCCTCGAATTCCACCGTGACCCGGCTGCGCCCGTAGCGCGAGTTCGACGAGATGGCGCGGACGCCGGACACCCGCCCGACCGCGCCCTCGATCCGTCCGGTCAGCTCCTGATCCACGGTCTCGGGGGATGCGCCGGAGAATTCGGTGGTGACGGTGACGACGGGACGGTCGACGTTGGGAAGCTCGCGGATCTCGGCGCCGAAAAGCCCGGCGAGTCCGGCAAGCACGATCAGGGCGCTGAGCACGAAGGCCAGGATCGGGCGGCGCACGAAGACCGCTGTTCCCGACGCCATGGATGCGTTGCGGAAAGAAGACATCCTCCCGTCTCAGAGCCTGGAGGTCGGCAGGCCGACCTGCCGCGCCTCGCTTTGACCCTCGATCGCAACCTGCGCGCCGGGGCGCAGGTTCTGCACGCCTTCCGTCACCACGAGCTCGCCATGCGCGAGATCGCCCTCGACAAGCACGATATCGCTGTTGCGCTGGCGGATCCTGACGTTGACCCTTTGCGCCGCGCCGTCGCGCACAGCCCAGACGAAGGCACCATCGCTGGCCCATTGCAGCGCCAGCGGATCGACGGCGCGCAAGGTTTCTCCGGGGAAGGTGAGGGCCACGGAAAAAGCCATGCCGACGCGAAGCCGGTCTTCGTCGTTGTTGACGCTGCCCTGAACCCTCAGGGTCCTGCTGGCCCGGTCGACGATGGTGTCGATGGCGCTGATCTCGCCCTGCAACGTCAGATCGCGGATCCCCAGCGGCGTAACCTCGACCGGCATGCGGGGCCGCATCTGCCCGATCACCCGCTCGGGAACACGGAAATCTATCAGGATGCGCGACCGGTCGGTGATGGTCACGATGGCTTCCTGTGCCGCGATGCGGTCGCCGACCTCGACGTCGACGATCCCGACCCAGCCCGATATCGGCGCGAGGATGCGGCGCTGCTCGAGATCGAACCGTGTCTGGCGCAGCTCGAGTTCGGCGGTCCTGAGGGCCAGCTGGGCCTCGCGGGCGCGCACCTCGGTCACGGCGCCGGTGTCTTCGAGACGGGTGATCCGATCCGCCTCGTCGCGGGCGTTCTCGAGCATGATCCGCGCGCGTTCCTCGGCAATGCTCTCGGCCTCGTCGTCAAGCCGCACGATCACGTCGCCCGCCTCGACGCGGCTTCCCGGCTCGAGCGCGATCTCGGTGATCCGCCCCACCGCCTCGGAGCGGACGGTGACCGATCGCAGCGCCCTGCCATCCCCGATGGCCGTGACGCGGTCGGCGACGGTCCGTTCCAGCACCTGCGACACGATGACGGGTATCGCGCCGCCTCCGTCCGCGCGCTCGCGCGATGCCGCCGCCTCTTCCTCTGATCCGGCGCGCGAGGACGGATCGATGCCGAGGAGTTTCAGCGCGCCGATCCGGTCCAGAAGCGGCAGGGCGGCGGGAACGTAGGATATCCAGACGAAGAGCGCGAGCGCCAGAACCGCGAGGCTGAGGAGGGCTTGGCGCAGGAGGGACATGAGGTTCCGGTATCAGAGGAAAGGTGCCTGCGAAGAGCCGATATCATCCAAGGGGAAAAGTCACGCGATTCCGTCACTTCTGACCCGCATGTGAATACGCACAGGCGGTGGGGACGTGCTTGCCGGCAGAATATTCCGGTGGGGTTCGAGCCTGAACAGGAGGGCAGGGCGCCCGACCCGCCCAAGGTTTGGGCAAACGGCCGCCTTGCCGGGCATGAATTCGGGTGATGCGCGATCGGCTCTCGATGCGCGAAGAACTGCCTGCGCGCTGCAGTGTAAAAAGCTATCTTCGGGTAACATTTTGAAAATGAGGGGAAATATAAGCCTCGCCGAAAGGCTGTTGCTGAACGCGCGATCAGAATTACAACCATAGAGAGATATGGGTATCTGAAGATCAATCGACGGGATTTTGACAACCCGCTGCGTGGGTGGTCAATTGCGGATGCTGCACTGCAACATATCGAAACTTTTTGAAAGCTTGGTGCGTTCAATCATGCTGGTCCGAACGCAACTCGCGGCGAAGTACCATAATCACTCGCATTTGACAGGAGTTAATCAGTGATGACAGACAACAAGGTCAGAACGGCAATTTTTCCGGTGGCTGGACTCGGAACGCGCTTCATGCCGGCGACCAAGGCAACTCCGAAGGAATTGCTGCCCGTCATCGACACACCCCTCATCCAATATGCCATTGACGAGGCGCGCGAAGCCGGTGTCGAGCGACTGGTGTTCGTCAGCCATCCCAGCAAGTCCGCAATCGAGCGTCACGTGCGTGACGACGTTGAACTGCGCAAGATGCTGCGCGGTCGCGGGAAGGAAGGGCTCGAACAGAAACTGCGCCTTGCCTGCATAGACGAAAGCATCCACGACGTGGTGTTCGTGATGCAGGATGAGCCTCTTGGCCTCGGTCACGCCGTATCCCTCGCGCGCGAGCATGCCCTGCCGGGCCCGGTCGCTGTGATCCTTCCGGACGATCTGATCCTTGGCGAGCGGGGATGCCTCGCCGAGATGATAGAAGCCTATGCAGACTGCGACTCCGGGCATCTGGTCGCGGCCATGGACGTCGACCCCTCGGAAGTGTCGAGCTACGGCATCTTGTCGCCGCTGACCGATCAGGGCCCGTTCATCAAGTCGGGTGCGATCGTCGAAAAACCCGCTGTGGCAGATGCGCCGTCAAACAGCGCGGTTGTGGGGCGCTACGTGCTCGATCCGTCGATCTTCGAGGCGCTCGCGACCCAGACACCCGGCGCGGGCGGAGAGATCCAGCTGACCGATGCGATCGCCAGCGGAATCGCGAGGATCGGGTTGTCCGGCTACCGCTTCTCCGGTCTGCGGTTCGATTGCGGATCTAAGCAAGGGATGCTCGCGGCGGCGCTGCATATCGCCCGCCGCGATCCGGAACTTTCGCCGGTGCTGAACGAGTTCATCGAGTCGATCTCGGCCGAAAGACAGAAAGTGTATCTCGCTGCTGGAAAGACAGTGGCCTGACATTTTCGTTCGGGCCAGGTCGAGTTGAGAACGAGGCGCAGGTTTTCCTGCGCCTTTTTTCGTGGAGATGCGCCGAAGATCGCTGATCCCGCTGCGACCCGGGCATTGCGGGATTTGACTTTGACGCCTTATCGACGAGTACTGGAAGGCGGTCGATTGACGGACCGCCGAGCTCTGTCGCGCCAAGCTTTTTTTGCAAAGGACATTTACATGATCAGGAACGGATTCATTGACCTGCGGACAAGGGTGATGCTGGGCGCCGCAGCATGTGCTTCAACCGCTCTGAGCGCGCTCGCGCAGGAGGTCCCCGCCAATTGTGAACTTGGCACCGCCGACGATCCGGCCCGCCAGATCCTGAGCTGTGACGACGGGCTCGTGATCGAGGCGGAGGCGGCGGCACGTCTGGGCATCATCGAGGGCGAGGCGCGCAGCTTCACGCTCGAGGGCGGCGCGGCGCTGGTTCAGGTCGCATCGGGGCAGGGTCCGCAGCAGATCCGGACCCCCCATGCGATCGCGGCCGTGCGGGGCACCCTCTACGCGGTCGATGCAACGCAGACGGCCACGTCCGTCTTCGTGCAGGAAGGCTCGGTGGGCGTTTCGCCGCTCGAACGGGCCGGTGACGGTGTGGTGCTGGGCGCCGGCGAAGGGGTCGACGTGACACCGGGTGCCGCTCTCGAGGCGAATACCTGGAGCGCGGCGCGGGTCGCCGAGCTGATGGCCCGCTTCGGGAGATGAGCGAGTCGGCGCGCAAGCGCCTCATCGTCACGCTGGCAGGGGCGCTTCTTGCCGCCGGATGGGCATGGTTAGCGGCTCAGCCACAGCTGGAGGCGAGGGCAGGCCCCGCCGACGGGCTTGAGGCGGTTCTCACCGACTTTCGTCTCAGGACCCATGGACCGGCCGTGCCTGCGGATCAGGTCGTCGTCGTGGCAATCGACGACGCCTCGCTTGCCGATCCCGATTTCGGCGCTCTCGAAGGCCGCCAGCGGCTTGCCCGGCTGATCGGGGCGATCTCAGCGGCCGGGCCAAGGGTCATCGGACTGGATGTGATACTGGCCGATCCGGGCACGCCCGAGGGCGACGCGGCGCTGGCGGATGCGCTTGCGGGCGGGCCCGTCGTGATCGGGGCGGCCGCAAGCTTCGGATCGGGCGAAGCGGGGATCGCGCTGCCCCGGGCCAGCGAGGTGCTGTCTCCGCAGCCCCGGTTCGCGGCGGCGTCTGAGGTCGGCCTCGTCAATCTGGCCACGGATGTGAACGGCACGCCGCGGCATGTGCCCATGGTCGCGCTGACCGATGGCGGGCTGATGCAATCCATGGCGCTGCGCGTCGCGTCGCGGACCCTCGATGTCGTGCCCCGCATCGGTGAGCGAAGTCTGACGCTGGGTGACAGGGCCGTTCCGCTGGACGCCGGCGCTCAGATGCCGCTGCGCCTGCTCGGACCCGCCGGAACGGTGCCGACCATTCCTGCGCTGTCCGTGCTTTCGGGCGATGCCGCGCCCGCGCTGGCGGGAAAGAGCGTGATGGTCGGGTTCACCGCGACCGCATTCGGCGACCGCTTCCTGACGCCCTACGGAGCCGATACGCCCGGCGTCGAGATCATCGCGACCGCCATCGGGCAACTTGTCGGAGCGCCAAACCTGCGTCGTGACGGCGAGACTCGCAGGGCGGATGCCGCGATCGCCGTTGCGCTGGCAGCGGCGTCGGCGGTTTCGGTGCTGCTCTTCCCGCTTGTCATCGGCGTGCCGCTTGCTCTGGGCCTGCTGGTGGCCACGCTTGGTGCCGTCTGGACCGCGTTCGGGCAGGGGCTGTGGCTCAGCGCCGCCTTGCCACTGCTGGCGGCGGGCCCCGTCATCCTGTTGGGCGGCTCGGCGCGTCATCTCTTCGAACGCCGGCAGGCACAGAATGCCGCGCGCGCGATGCAGGCGCTGAAGCGCTTCCAGTCACCTGCGCTCGCCGATCTCATCGCGAACGATCCGGAGTTCCTGATCGCGCCCCAAACCCGCGATCTGATCGTCTTCTTCTGCGATCTCAGCGGTTTCACGGCGCTTTCCCAGACCCTCGGTCCGGCGCAGACGCAGGCGTTTCTCAAGCGCTTCCACAACCGGACGACGGACGTGGTCGAGAAACGCGGCGGCGTCGTGCTGAACTACATGGGCGACGGCGCGATGGCTGTCTTCGGATTGCGCCGGGCGAATCGGGACGCCGCGAACGAAGCTCTATCCGCCGCCTTCGACCTGGTCGCGGCAATCGCGGAGCTGCGGCCCGGCGAGGATGGGCCCGGCGATGCGCTGGCCTGCCGGATCGGCATCCATTCCGGGCCCGTCATCCTGTCCCGCCTCGGGGGAGAACGGCAGCATCAGGTAACGGTCACCGGCGACACGGTGAACCTTGCAAGCCGGCTGATGGAGGTCGCCAAGGGAGAAGGGGCAAGCATCGCAGTCACGTCGGACCTGCTGGGCGCACTCGGGAGCGCGTCGACTCCGGCACCCCACCTCGTGCGTACCGTGCCGGTGCGCGGACGGCGGGGAGTGACCGATGTTCATCTCTGGCGGCCCTGACGTCGAACGTGACGGAGCAGGCGGACCGCATTCGCTGTAACGGCTGCGAATGGCGGGCGACTGCGTGGTGCATCCCGTCCACACGGCCACCGCGCGGTGGCACGACCTTTCTGCGGATGGATGAACGCCACATCTTGTCCAACGCGCGCAGGCGTTACATCCTCGTCCGACCCCGATACCCGACCCGAGCGAGCGGACACGCATGATCCGGACAAGCCTTGCCATCATCGCCACCGTGCTCGTATTCTACACGCTGCGCGAGGTTTCGGAATTCTTCGCCCCTGTCGTGGCGGCCCTCGTGCTGGGCATCGTCCTGTCGCCGCTCGCGGACGCGATGGACCGGCTCGGCTTCAGGCCCTCCATCGCGGCCTTCATTTCGGCAGGGCTCGCCGTCACCGTGATCGTCGGGATCATGTTCATCATGGAGCCATATGTCAGCCTCGCCATAGCGCGCGCCCCGGTGATCTGGACCGAGCTCAGCGAGGCGGTCGAGACCGTCCGTTCGATGCTTCTGGGACTGGACGAGATTGCCAAGGACATGGCCGAGGCCGTCGATCCCGGCAGCTCGGGCCCTGCCGCGGGGGGCGTGGGCGCAGAGGCCGGTGCGGCGCTTCCAAAGGTGACGGACGCCCTTTACCTCGCCCCGGCCTTCGTCGCGCAGCTCATGCTTTTCATCGGGGCCTTCTATTTCTTCCTGATGACGCGCCGGGACATCTATGCATGGCTCGGAAACTCGATCTCGGGACTGACCAATGAGGATTTCCTGACCGCCGAGCGCCGCGTCGCGCGCTATTTCCTGACCATCACCGCCATCAACGCGACCTTCGGCCTGCTTGTCGCGGGCGTCATGCAGGCCTTCGGGATGCCCGGACCCGGTTTCTGGGGCCTGATGGCGTTCCTGCTGAACTTCATCCTCTATCTCGGACCGATCATGCTGGGGGCAACGCTGCTTGTCGCGGGGCTGGTGGCCTTCGACGGCGCGATAAGCATCGCGCCCGCGGCTGCCTACATGACCATGAACGCCCTCGAGGGACAGTTCGTCACCCCGGCCCTCATCGGTCAGCGCATGGCGCTCAACCCGTTGCTGGTCTTTCTCTTCCTGATCTTCTGGATCTGGCTCTGGGGCCCGCTGGGCGGCATGGTCGCCCTGCCGATGCTGATCTGGATCGTGTCGGTCACGGAAGCGGCGCTGGGTCAGACCATCTCTTCGGGAATTCCCGGCAGATTGCGACCGAACCTTCTGGCCGGGCGCGACGCGTAGGGCAACAGGAAACCGGTCCTGTCCTCGGGATCGCGCCGCGCGTTGTCGCGCGCTCTTTCCCGCCACGCGCGCTGTGCGGATTCAGGGTCGAAGAACTCGGGACCCGCGTCTGCGCCGAGCCATTTGCCGAAGCAACGCTCGCGGAAGTGGCGGACCGTCGCGGGATCGACGACCCTGACACCGGCCTCGGTATCCCATTTCAGGCTGCGTCCGTTGAGATTCGCCGACGAGACGATGGCGACGCTGTCGTCGAAGATGGACAGCTTGGCGTGGACGTAGATGATCGGCGCCCGGTAAAGCAGGGCCCGCCCGGTTTCGGACCCGCGCCGGGGTTGTGCGGGCGAGACCAGCGTCAGACGGTCGCCGAAGGCGTCCCGCAGGATGTTCACGCATTTGGCCTGAAGATATTCCCCGTAGCGCGCGTCCCCGCCGGAGTTGTTCTCGAACGCCACGTCATCCGGTGCGCCCGGCAGGAGCAGGATGAGCGTCAGCGCCCGGTTTCGCCTTGCGCAGCCCGCGAAGTAGCGTGCCAGGCGCGTGTCCCGGAAGAACTGGCTTTCCAGATAGACCAGCCGCTGGGCGCGAGACATTTCGTCCCGGTGTGCCTGCTCGATCTCCCTGAACAGGAAACGCGGCGACAGAAAGACCGCCTCGCGCTTGCGCCGCTGCGAGAGCGTGCGCATCAGATGCGGCAGCTCCGAGCCCTTTTTCTTCCCTGCGGCGACCTCCTGAAATTCCCTGATATGGGTGTAGGCGTCGCCCGCCTCGGGTCCGCGGACCATGAGCTGCATGTCATGCCACGTCTGGTCTGCGGGCTGGTCGTGCTCCCATGTGTCGTAGCGCCTGTCGTTCAGGTCGAGACCGCCGATATAGAGGACCTTGCGGTCGAATACCGCGATCTTCTGGTGGTGGATCACCGGGACCAGCCGGGGGATCGCGCCGGGAAGGAGCTTCAGCAGGCCCTTCTCGAGCTTGAGATAGTGCCGCAGGAACGGTGTGCGCTCGTAAAAGCGACGTCTTTCGCCCTCGGGTTCGGCGTTCACCCTCCCGATCGTCTCGGAAATCTCCTTCCGGCTGCGCGGCCAGAAGGCGAGGCTGAGCAGAAAGCCGACGCGCGAGGGGTGCATCGCGACCCGCGCCCTCAGAAGGTCGGCGCGCCCGGACACCTCGCCGATGGCGATCAGCGCCCGCAGGCTCTCCCAGCTTGTCCGGTGCATCCGGGGCATCGCGACCGGGTCGAAGTCGGTGACGGTGATATCGAGCGGGACACCCTGGGCCAGCTTGTACGCAATCAGATCGAACCAGGTGTCTCCGATCCTGCGCGCCTCGGGTGAGTGCAGCTTCGTGAAGGGATCGAAGATCCGAAAAGACATCGTCGCATCGTCCCGGGCATCGAGATAGGCGCGTTCGAAGGCGGGGTAGGCCTCCTGCGCTGTGATCAGCAGCTCGTAGCCGCTTTCGATGGCGATGCCCTGATCCGCTGACATCAGTAGTCGCCCGCCTCGGGAATGAATTCCGCCGCCTTGAAGGTCACATCGACGGTATAGCTGTCCTCTGTGTGCCTGATGTCGACATCGGCCCCGAGCTGGATCGCGAAGGCGTTGATCAGCTGCGTTCCCATGCCGGTGCCCTGCACGTCGCGCGCCTCGCCGACCGAATTGGCGAAGGTGAAGTGGCAGGTCCGCTCGCTGCCTGCCTTGACCGAGACGGTGATCCATGGCGTCTGGCCGGGCCGTGCGCCGAAATACTTCATCGCGTTGGTTGCGGTTTCCGCGGCAAGCAGGGACATCGGCACCGCCTGATCGGGATAGAGGCGGATCGGTTCGATATCGGTCTGCAGCCGCACGTTCGAGTTGTCGATGGTGCCTATGTCGATCGAGTTCTCGACGATCTCCTGGATGAGATGGCCCACGTCGACCTGCCCACCGGACGAGGTCTGGTAGAGATCGCGGTGGATCGTCGCCAGGCTCAGCACGCGGTCCTGTATCCGGCGCAGCACCTGCGCGGTCTGCGGATCGTCGAGTTCGCGTATCTGCATGTTGATGATCGAGGATATGAGCTGGAGGTTGTTCTTGACGCGGTGGTGAACCTCCTTGATCAGCGCGTTCCTGCTGCGCACCGCGTCCTCGAGCTGCGCCTCGTCGCGCAGGATCGAGTCGGTCATCATCAGGAATGCGTTCTGGATGCGCTGGACCTCGGTGGGACTACCCACCTTCGACGGCTCTGGCGGCATCTTCCGGGACCGCGCGAAATCGGCCATCTGCACGCCGAGACGCTGGACATGGCTGGTGACCAGACGGTGGATCGAGAACAGCGCCACCCCGAGCGAGGCGAGCCACATCAGCGCCGGAAAGAGCGTTGCCGGCATCGTCCAGTCCGACTGGGTCGCCAGGTTTCGCTTGGTATCCCAGATGCCGAGGACATAGATCGCCTCCTTGTCGATCGGCACGACCGCAAAGCTTCTGTAGGCACCGTTGCGGTCGTGATCGGTGAAGGCTTGCGCGGGCTGGCCGATCAGGCTGTCGAGGGTCTTGCTTTGGGGAAGCCTGAATTCCGCGTTCGGCAGTCCCTGCGCCGCGGTCAGGATTTCGCCGCTGCTGTTGAAGGTGATCAGATCGATGAGCGAACCCGCAGGATCGTCAAGCGCCTCGGTCTGAAGAGCCCTGTGCGGCAGCGAAACCTGCACGAAGCCGATGAGCTGGCCCTGATCCTCGAACACCGGCTGGGAGACGGTCAGCATCGACACGCCCTCGGTCGCCTTCTCGCGTTCGATCAGGACGCGCGGCTTGGCCTCCTCGACCGTCGCGCGGAAGTCGGCATAGGTCGAGATGTCCCGGATATTCCCGTCAGACGAACAGCGCGTCACGCCCGAGACGGGGACGAAGCTGGCGAATGTAAAGCTGGGGGAGCGTTCCACGAAATGCGCCATGAGTTCAGCGCATTCGTCCGTGTCCTGCGACAACTCGGCAAACAGCGCCGAAAGCCCCTGCGCCGCGCCGAAGGCACGCTGAAGCACGAGACGCTGGTCGAGTGCGGCGCTTTCCGTAAGCACCATCAGCGCCAGCTCGGCGTTCTCCTGGGCCTTTTCAGATACGCTGTGTGTCTGGCTTATCGCGATCAGCCCGATGGGCAGCAATGCCAGCGACATCAACCCGATCAAGCGAAATCTGAGGCTGTGATACCACTTCGCCTCGTTCAGCATCGATCGTCACCTTGCCACTTTGCCTCCGTCCGTAAGGACGGCCATCGTTGCCCCGTCGGTCAGCTCCATCGGGCTGTCCGCATCGAGTTTTAGAAGTTCGGTCAGCCGAGCGCGACCGCGATTCACACGGCTCTTGATCGTGCCGATCGCGACGGCGCACATGTCCGCCGCCTCTTCGTAGGAGAAACCCGACGCGCCCACAAGGATCAGCGCCTCACGCTGCTCGTCGGGAAGGATCTCGAACGCCTTGCGGAAGTCCTTGAGGTTCATGCGTCCGTCGTGGTCGGGTTTCACCGACAGGGTGGCCGTGAACACGCCGTCGACATCCGGCACCTCCCGGTTCAGCTTGCGCCGGCTCGAGTAGTAGGTGTTCCTCAGGATAGTGAAGAGCCAGGCGCGCATGTTGGTTCCCGGCTGGAACTTTTCGATGTTGGTCCATGCCTTCACGACCGTGTCCTGCACCATGTCATCGGCGGTCGCGCCGTTGCGGGTCAGGCTGAGGGCAAAGGCGCGCAACGCCGGCAGATGATCCACCAGCTCTTCTCTGGCATCGGTAGATTTCATTTGGAGTTCTTGGCCTCCGAGTCCTGGGCCTTCAGAACCGCAAGAAGATCCTTGAAACGGTCCGGCAGATCGTCCTGCACGAGATCCGAATAGACAAGCTTCAGATTGGCATCGATGATAGATGCGATCCGGTCAGACGGCTCGTCCTTTTTGGAAGTCATGTGCACTCTCTGAAGCTCGTCTCAAGTTATTTATCACAGTGTTTGCGGAACCAAACCTCGGTCGCGTAGGTTTGGTTCCAGAAAAAATCCCTACGAGGCGAAAAATATGTCAGACGCGACCCAATCCCCGGACTTCTCGGACCAGGTGGCGGAACAGCTTCCCTACCTGCGCCGCTACGCTCGGGCGCTGACGGGAACCCAGTCCAGCGGCGACCGATATGCGGTTGCGACGCTTGAATCCATCCTGCAGGACAGAACGGTCATCGCCGATTGCGAGTCGGTGCGCGTCGGACTCTTCAAGTGCTTCCACGCCATCTGGAGTTCGACGGGTGCGGCGATGGAAGGCGACGAGGAAAACGCCGTTATCGCCCAGGCGCAGGCGCATCTGGCGAGCCTTGCAAGCAACACGCGCGAAGCGCTTCTGCTGGCCACGATCGAGGAGTTCTCGATCCCCGAGATCGCCGAGATCATGGACATCGACCGCGACGAGGTGCGCCACCTTATCGAGACCGCGCGCCAGGACATGAACCGGTCCGTGCTCGGACGCGTCATGATCATCGAGGACGAGCCGATCATCGCCGCTGACCTCAAGGACATCGTCTCCGAGCTTGGCCACGAGGTCGTAGGGGTCAGCCGGACCCGCGACGCGGCGGTCGAGATGGGCCAGCGCGAGAAGCCGGACCTGATCCTCGCCGACATCCAGCTTGCCGACAATTCGTCCGGTATCGACGCGGTAAACGACCTGTTGCGCCAGTTGGGCGACCGTCCGGTGATCTTCATCACCGCCTTCCCGGAACGTCTGCTCACGGGAGAGAGGCCCGAGCCTGCCTTCCTGATTCCGAAGCCTTACAAGGAAGATCAGGTCAAGTCGGCTGTCAGTCAGGCGATGTTCTTCGCATCGACCGAAACGCTCAAGGCCTGATAACGGTCTGAACGGCGGCGCGGTCAGTCCGCACCGCAACCTTTGCGTTCTCAAAGACAAAGAACTGGTCGCGAGGAACTCATCGAATTGCGCCCTGCGAGACCGGTAGCGCGCCAGTCTTGGGCTGGTGCGCTATCTTGCAAGCCGAGGCTGGCGCGTGGCGCTAGGACCGGATCATGCGCGCGATCAGTGCGATCACGAACAGCACGATGAAGACGAAGAACAGGATCTGTGCGATCCCGGCCGAGGCGCTTGCTATGCCGCCGAAGCCGAAGACGCCGGCAATCAGGGCGATCACGAAAAATATCAAGGCCCAGTAAAGCACAAGGGTATCCTTTCCAAAAGTTCCTCCGTCCGGCGTCAGATGTTGCGGTGCGGACCCGGTGTACGAAAAGAACCTGAGCGCTACACGTTGGTTCCAAACAATTAATTCCGACGATCGACCCGCCCGAACCTCCTCGAGCCCTCTGGCACGGCAGCCGCAGCCATGGCGGCAGCGCAAGGGGCAGCGCAGATGAGGGATGAGGCGTAATCTGCGCGTCTTCACCCGCTGTCGCGGTATCTGAAAGTCAGGATTCCGTGTGCCGTCCGGCCGGACCCGGTTGCGGCGGCTTCCGCCAGTGTCAGGCTAGCGGCATCGCCGTCAGGACGCCGAGACCAGACGCCGAAGGGCGTCCTGCAGGCGCACTTCCGTAAAGGGATGAGGGAGGACGATGACGCCATCCTCGCTCCAGTCCGACGGCGCAAGCGTGTCGGAAATGGCGATCACGGAGCGCGCGAGCTTTCGCGCCGTCTCGAGGCTTGCCAATGCGTCGTCGCGGCTTGATGGCGTGCGGAATACGAGAAAGTCTGCCGGGTCCGCATTCTTGCGGGAGAGTTCACTTTCCGTCAGATCCGTATACTGTGTTATCTCGACGTCGGGCAGGGAGCCTTTCACGATTTGAACGAGGTCAATTGCAAAGAAGGGATTTTTCTCGATCAATAGCAGCGTCGTAACTCCAGCCAGAACGTACGTGACAAGGCGGGAGTATGCAGTCATCTGGCGTGAGCCGCATTAACATAGGACATAGAGGTAAACGAAATCGATGGCTGTCAGATGTGCCGAGTGTCCGCTGCGCAAACTCGAGATATTCCTTCCCTTCTCCGCGGAAGAGCTGCGCTTCATGGAGCGTTTCAAGGTCGGTGAACTCAACATCGATGCGGGAATGACGCTTCTGCTCGAGGGGTCGAACAGCCCGCAGCTCTATACCGCGCTGGAAGGCCTGGGATTGCGCTACAAGCTGCTCGAGGACGGGCGCCGGCAGGTTCTCAATTTCATCTTTCCGGGGGACCTCATCGGGCTGCAGGCCGGGATCATGGGCGAGATGGGTCATTCGGTCGAGGCGACGTCGCGGATGACGCTTTGCGTTTTCGACCGGGGCGAGATCTGGACGGTGTTCAAGTCATATCCCGAACGGTCGTTCGACATGACCTGGCTTGCCGCCTGTGAAGAGCACTTCCTGGGCGAGTCGCTGACCTCGGTGGGGCAGCGAACGGCGATACAGGCGGTGTCCTGGGCTCTTGTCCGGCTTTACGAGAGGGGCAAGTCGCTGGGCCTGACGCGCAACGGCAACATGGCGCTCCCATACCGGCAGCAGGATCTGGCGGATGCGCTGGGGCTGTCGCTGGTGCATACGAACAAGACGCTTGCGCGGCTGCGCGAACGCCAGCTCGCGACCTGGTCCGACGGTGAGCTTCACATCCCGAACCTAGATCAGCTTGCGGAGATAGCGGTCACGGAAACCGAAAGCCAGCGCAGGCGTCCGCTGTTGTGAAGCGGAGCGGCCGGGTCAGATCTCTTCCTTTACCTGAGCATAGACGAGCAGCGCGAAGATCGCCGTCCCGCCAACGATATTTCCCGCGAGCACGGGCAGGAAGAAGCCTCCGATGGCCGGTATGACGCCCACGGCGCCGGTCAGCATCAGGAAAGCCATCTCGACCGAGCCGGCGACCACATGGGTGAAATCGCCAGCGGCGATCAGCCAGGTGAAGACGAGGATCACGAAGAAGGCGGCCTGGCGGGCCTGCGGCACCATCCATACGATCGAGGCGACCAGCACGCCGGCTGGTATCCCGCGCGAGAAGGCTTCCCCGGGTGTCACGTCCATCGCATGGTGCGAAAGCTCGCCGATGGCAGTCAGGATTTCGCCGGGGATTGCGGATGTGAAGGCCATGACCGCGGCGGCGGCGAAGGCGCCCGCGACATTGGCGGCCAGCACGACCGACCAGAGCCGCAGCATCCTGCCGACCACCTTGGGGCGGGGGTCCGCGATGACAGGCAGCACCGTGGTCAGGGTATTCTCGGTGAACAGCTGCATCCTGCCCAGGATCACCAGCAGGAAGCCGAAACTGTAGCCGAGGTTTTCGACCAGATGGCGCGTCGGCGTGTCCTCCATGTGGGACCGGAAGACGGCCTCGCCGAGAACGGAAAAGCTGATCAGGATCCCGGCAGCCACGCCGGACCAGACCAGCGAAGACATTGGACGGGCAAGTTCCTCGTCCCCGTCGCGCCGTATCACCTCATAGATCAGCCGCGGGGCAAGCGAAGCCGCCTCGTCCACGGATTCCTCCTCGGCGGCGTCCTCGAGCTCTTCCTTTTCGCGCTCGATGTCACCTTCGCCAGAGGCAGCCTTGCGTTCTGCTGAATTCTCCACGTCTTTTCCACTCTCATACGAAAAAGGGGCCAGCCCCGGAAGGCAGGCCCCTTGAACGTATCCTAATCGATCACTTCTCGTAAGTCGGAAGCGCCTCGAGCTCTTCTTTGGTCAGGCCGACGTACACACGCAGGTCGTCACCGTCGTTCTCCTGCATGATGTCGAGTTCACCAATATCAAGCGCGACGGGCTTTTCGCCAAGGCCGAGGAAGCCGCCCACGTCGACGACTGCCATGTCGCCCTTGCCTTCTTCACCGAGCAGGAACATCGACACTTCGCCGATCCATTCGTCGTTCGAGTCGTAGACACGCGCGCCGGTGAGGTTCTCGGAAGTGATGCGGTCTTCCGTCGCGGGCTGGTACTGCTCGCTTGCAGAGGTCGTGTTTTCGGCCAGCATCGGCTCACCGTCAGCGGATGTGCCGTCCGTCACAGCACTCGTGTCCGCCATTGCCGGATCGACGGGCTTGTCTGCCATCGGCTCGGTCGTGGCCTGATTTTCCGTCACTTGCGTATCAGTCGCCGCAGTGTCGGCGTCCATCGCGTCGTCGTCGGTCCAAGTGTATTCCGGAGCGCCTTCGAGTGTGGCGCGGTCGGATTGCAGGACGAGGAAGAAATCGTCGGCGTCGGTCGCGTCATCCGAGACGAACTTCACGGCATCCATGTTGATGGCAACCTGCCGCTCGCCGATACCGAGGAATCCGCCGATGTCGACCAGCACGGACTGCACGTCGCCTTCACGGGTGAGGATGACGTCGTTGATCTCGCCGATGTCTTCCCAGTCCGCTTGGACGCCCTCGTATGCTTCGTTGGTCGCGCCTTGCTCGCTGGAGTAGACGCGCATGCCGATGAAGTCGGATGCACGCACAGCGTGTTCAGCGGTCTCGGTCGTGAAGACGGATCCGGTGTTGTCTTGCGCCACGGCGACAGTTGCACCGGACAGAACCATTGCGGTTGTGAGCAACAGGTTTTTCATCTTAAACTCCTTTTATCAAGCTGTTAGCGTTGATGTGTTGATGCTCCCCAACACGTGCTGGGCGGAGTTGTTCCGAAAAAGTTTCAAATGGTCCGGCTCGTCATCTGTGCCGACGGGAAGCCGAAGTTTTCTCGCTTGGGCAGAGTCGCCTGACAGGCGGAGTTCAGCGTAACGGCGATGCTGCCGGGAACATCCGCGGAGGGAGCGTGTTGGTCTGACAGTAACGGACAGCAAAAGGAGATCACCATGAACTGGGATCAAATCGAAGGCAACTGGAAGCAATTCAAGGGCAACATTCAGAGCGAGTGGGGCAAGCTGACCGACGACGACTTCGACCGCGCAGAGGGCGATCGGCAGAAGCTCGAAGGGATCATCCAGGAGCGTTACGGCGACACCAAGGAAGAAGCCAGCCGCAAGATCGACGAATGGATGGACCGTCAGAAGGTCTGACCCCGCCGGCTTTGTGCCTGCTGCGAATAGTGAACACGGCGCGTCGCACCTGCGGCGCGCCGTTTCGTTTCGGGGCAATGGTTGCCTGGCCGATCGGTTTGCCACGCCTGTCCTTTTCGGCAAGACTGGCATGGATCAAAGCGCAAAGGACGTTCTGCCATGCCCAATCGCCTGACCATGATCGCTCTGGGGGCGGGGGCCTTCCTCCTGTCGGCCTGCGAACCGCCGCAGACCGTTGTCGTCAGCCCCGCGCCCGTGCCGCCTCCCCAGCCCGTGATTACCGTCGACCCGGGCGTCCAGACGCTGCCCGCCGCGCCGGTGTACGACCCGAACTACGTCAACCCGGTCGAGGATCCTCCGCTTCTCGGGAGCGGGGAAGCCGACCTGATCGACCTGGGCGGCGGGGCAGACGGGGTCTGACACTCAGCGCCTCGGGCCACTGCGGTTCATTGCGCGACATGGCGGGGCGAGTTGCGGTTGCAGCCCGCGCAGCTTTCGCTATCGTCGCGCGGACGAGCGAACCGCGCCAATCCGGAGCCAGATATGACCGAATATGTGATCGACCTGCCGCCCGTCGTGGCGCTTCCCGTTTCCGGGACGGGCAAGAGGTTCCCCGTGCGTCGCGTCTATTGCATCGGTCGCAACTACGCCGCCCACGCGGTCGAGATGGGGGGAGACCCCGATCGGGAAGCCCCCTTCTTCTTCCAGAAGAACGCGGGAAATCTGTATGTCGGTGACGAATTTCCCTATCCGGTGAAAAGCGAGGACGTCCACCACGAAGCCGAAATGGCGGTGATGCTCAAGTCCGGCGGCACCTCCATCCCGGTGGATCGCGCGCTGGAACATGTCTACGGCTACGCGCTGGCGCTCGACATGACCCGGCGCGACCTGCAGGCGGAAGCCAAGAAGGCGGGCCGGCCATGGGAGGTCAGCAAGGCCTTCGAACACTCCGCACCCCTGGGGCCGATCCATACGGTAGAACAGGTCGGCCATCTGGCCGAGGGAGCGCTGAAGCTCACCGTGAACGGCGAGACACGGCAGGAGGGCGATCTCAACCAGCTCATCTGGAAGGTCCCCGAAATGATCTCGTATCTTTCGGACTATTTCGAACTCGCCGCCGGTGACGTGATCCTGTCCGGCACGCCGGCAGGTGTGGGCGCGGTGCAAAGGGGTGACGAGATGGTGCTGTCCATCGAAAAGCTTGGCAGCATGACGGTCAGGGTTGTGTGAGCGTATCGGCGTCAGGCGGTATCCGCACGGGATTCCGTCTTGTCCGTCAGTGACGCAAGGGCCGCCGCCTGCCGCCGCGCGGTCCTGTAGCGGGCGAACTGGGTATCGGCGAGCACGCCGATCAGGATCACTCCGCCCATCACGGCGAAGTTCAGCGAAGACGGAATTCCCAGCAGGTTGACGAGGTTCTGCAGCACCTGAAGCAGCACCACCCCCAGCACCACGCCCACGATCGACCCTTCGCCGCCGCGCAGGGAAAAGCCTCCCAGCACCGCCGCCGCGATGCCATAGAGCTCGTAGAAGTTGCCGTGCGAGGCCGGGTGGATCGAGCGCGTGTACATGGCGAAGAAGACCGCGGACAGGGCAGTGAAGACGGCGCAGATCACGTAGGCCAGGACGATGACGCGGGTCGTGTTGATTCCCGAGAAGCGGGCCGCTTCCTCGTTCTTTCCGACCGCGAACAGATGTCGCCCGAAGACGGTACGATGCAGCAGGAACCACGAGAAGACAGCGACGACGGCGAAGGCGACGATGGAATGGGGAACGCCCGACGTGCGCCCCGATACCAGCCATTCCAGCGTCGGAAAGCTGTCGCCGAAGGAAAAACCGGCGGTGCCGTCGGCGGTGTAGAACCGGGCGATTCCGCGATAGATCAGCAGCCCGCAGAGCGTGACGACGAAGGGCTGGAGCCTGAGCCGGGTGATCAGAAGGCCGTGGGCGAGGCCGATGAACCCTCCGAGCACCAGAACGATCACGGTCGCGATGGGCCATGGGATGCCCTGGTTCACGATCATGTCCACGAAGAGCACGCCCAGAAGCGCGATCACCGATCCGACCGACAGTTCGATCCCCGCGGTGACGATCACGAAGGCCTCGGCAAGCGAGAAAAGCCCGAAGAGCCCGATCAGGTTGGCGGTATTGGCGAGGTTGATCGGCGAGAGAAATCGCGGGTTCAGCGCCGCGACCACCGCCGCGACCGTGAGCACCAGCATGCCGAGCCCGATATCCTTCTTCTGCACCAGTACGTCCCCCTGCCTGCTATGTGATCCCTGGTCTCACCCGACGGCGAGCCGCAGGATATGCTGTTCCGTGATCTCCTGCGGGCCAAGCACGCCGGCGATCCGTCCCGCCCTCATCACCGCGACCCTGTCCGAGACGCCGATGACCTCTTCCATGTCGCTCGAGATCATCAAAAGGCCGACGCCCTTTTCCGCGAGCGCGCGCATCAGCGCGTAAACCTCGCCCCGCGCGCCCACGTCGATGCCACGGGTCGGTTCGTCCAGGATGATGACCTTCGGGTTCATCGCCAGCCACTTGGCGAGCACGACCTTCTGCTGGTTGCCGCCCGAAAGCGAAGCGGCGACGCCTTCGATGCTCGGCGTCTTGATGGCCAGCGTCTCGCGCGATGCGTTGCCGAGCGCGGTCTCCTCCCTCCGGTCGACGAACCAGCCTTTGCGCAGACGGCCGAGGCTGGGCAGCGAGATGTTGTCGCGGATCGCGAAGTCCAGGATCAGACCTTCTTCCTTGCGGTTCTCCGGGACGAGGCAAAGACCCGCGGCAATCGATTCCGCCACCGCGCCGGGAGCGAGGGCGGCGCCGTTGACGCGGACCTCGCCGCCATGGCGCGCGTCGATTCCGAAGACCGCGCGCGCAAGTTCCGAGCGCCCCGCGCCCACGAGTCCCGCGAGGCCCAGTATCTCGCCGGCCTGCACTGTCAGGTGCACGGGGGCGTCGGGGAAGGCGGTTGTCCGGATCCCGGCGATTTCCATCACCGGTCTGCCGGCCGTTTCCTGCCTGTGCCGCTCGTTGCGCCCGATGTTGCGGCCGATCATCATCTCGACCATGCGGTCCTTGCTGATCTCCTCACGCGCGAGGCTCCCGGCGTTCCTGCCGTCCCGCAGAACGGTGACCCTGTCGGCGACGGCCTGCACCTCGGCCAGGCGATGGCTGATGAAGAGCACCGCCGCACCGTCGGCGCGCAGGTGGCGCATCACGTCGAGCAGGCGCTCGGTCTCCGAGAGCGTCAGGCTCGAGGTCGGCTCGTCGAAGATGACGACGCGCGCGTTCATCGACAGCGCCCGCGCGATCTCGAGCAGCTGCCGGTCGGCAAGCGACAGGCCGGCAGCGGGATCCTCGGGACCGAAGCGTGCCTGCAGCAGCGCGAGGATCGGGCGCACCCGGTCCACCATCGCCTTGCGGTCGAGCGCTCCGAACGGCCCGCGCCTGATCTCGTGTCCCAGAAGGACGTTGCCGGTGACATCGAGATTCGTGAAGGTGTTGAGTTCCTGATGGACGAAGGCGATCCCGTGCCGGGCGGCCTCGCGCGGGGTGAGATGCGCGAAATTTTCGCCGTCGATCGTGATCGTGCCGGCATTGGGCGCGATCGCACCTCCCATCACCTTCATGAGCGTCGACTTGCCCGCGCCGTTCTCTCCGATGAGCCCGACGATCTCGCCGCCGCGAGTGGCCAGATCCACGTCCTGCAACGCGACGACGCCGGGGTAGACCTTTGTGACCCCGGAAAGCGACAGGTCGATCAGCTTCTTCTTCACGCCACCATCCACCCCTGCAACATGTCGGACCGCGCGAGCCGGCCGGACCCGGCCCGCGCGGCCCTCTTCAAGCGGAGGACACCGCTTAACCTGCGATTCTCGCCTTCAGCTCGGCTTCGAAGGCGTCGACGTTGTCCTTGTCGATGACCTTGGTCGGCACGATGATGAGCCCGTCGGCGGGGACGCCCGATTTGTCGCCCTCGAGGAAATCCGCCATCAGGTGCATGCCCTGATAGCCCCACTGGTAGGGGTCCTGGACCACCGTTCCGGCAAAGGATCCTTCGCGCACGGCACCCAGCGTGACCGGATCCTCGTCGAAGGCGATGACGGTGATCTCACCCAGCTTGCCGGCAGCCTGGAGCGCCTCGTAGATCTTGGGCGGATTGTAGGAATAGAAGCCCACCATGCAGTTGATGTCCGGCTGCGCCGCGAGCACGTCATCGACGTTGGAACGCGCGCGGGCAAAGTCCACGTCGTCCCCGCGCACGTCCACCAGTTCGATCCCCGAGCCCTCGACGGCGTCCCGGAAACCGGCGATGCGCTCGACCGCGTTGTCCGCGCCGAGGAAGCCCACGAAGCCCATGCACTTGGCGCCGTCCGGCAGCGCCTTCTTCGCGATCTCGCCCGCCTGCTCGCCCGCCGCGGTGTTGGACGATCCGAGATAGGCGATACGCTCGCTGTCGGGGGCGTCGGAATCGGTGGTGAAGAGGGGAACCTCGGAAGCGACCCGGTTGAAGGCGTCGATCGAGGTCTTCGGATCGACCGATGAGATCATGATGGCATCGGTTCCGGCGGCCACCAGATCGTCCATCAGCGCGTTCTGCAGCGCCGCCGTGCCCTGTGCGGGATAGCGGAACTGGAGGTCGTAGTCCGGCAGCTCCGCCTGAGCGGCCTTGACGCCGGCCTCGGCGAGTTTCCAGAAATCCGACGCGGCGTTCACGACGAACGCGAGCGCGGGTTTTTCCTGCGCCACCGCGGTACTTGCGAGACTGGCAGCCAGGCAGCCGGCGGCAAACTTGTAGATGTATTTCATCGCTTTCCTCCCTTGCGGCACGAGGCGCGTGAACCTGGGCGCCGTTGGCCTGAAATCGGTGATAATATTATCTGTCGGCGCCGGTCCCGTTCCTCCCGGACGGAACCGGCGCCGCACGATCAGTTGTCGGCGCAGAAGCCCGCGTCTTCGGAGTTGCAGACGTCCAGCCCGGTGAAGAGCGGATCTTCGACCGTCTCGCCATTGATGAGCTGGATCATGACGTCAGGTGCCTTCAGGCCCATTTCGAAGGGGCGCTGGCCCACCTGTGCATGGCTGCGGCCTTCGCGGAAGGCCTGGGTCTGGGGCGGCAGCGTGTCGCCTGCGATGATGATCAGCTCGTTGGACTTCAGCTTGTCCATCACCTGATCCGTCACCTGCGTATAGGCTTGCGGGGCGAATTGCGCCCAGCCGCCGATCAGCACGAAGGCGTCGAGGTCCGGGTTGGCCGTGAACACGTCCGACATCTGCTGGTTGGCCAGATCGGCCTGGTCGTTCGTGAAGACCGGGCATCCCTCGATTTCGGTCCATCCGTTCTGTCCGTCCAGACGGTCTATGCCGTCCTCGCCGCCCGCGGTATCGCGGAAGCCCTGCGCGCGCGCGTTGATGTTGTCGGCCGCCACGTTGCCGAGTTGCAGGCAGACCGTGCCGCCTTCCGGCTTCAGCTTCATGGCCTCTTCGGCCATCTTGACCCCCATCAGATAGTTGTCTGTCCCGAGATAGGTGACGCGCAGATCGCGATCGGCCTCGAGAAAGTCGGCATCCACGGTCATCACCGGAACATCCGGCGCGATTTCGCGGATCCGGTTGGCCATGGCCGGAGCGTTCGAGGGTGAGATGGCGATGGCGGCGACACCGCTGGTCAGCAGGTCATCGACGATCTGCACTTCGCCCGCCTCGTCGGCCGAGGATGCGGGGCCGGTGTAGAGGCACTTGTACTCGCTGTCGGGGTTGTCCTTGGCCCATTGCTGACAGCCGAGGTTGATCTGCTCGAAGAAGGGGTTGTCGAGCCCTTTCACGACGATTGCGAGCGTCTTGGAATCCTGTGCGCCCGCTATCGTGGCCGACAGGGCGACAAGCGCCGCTGTGGTTGCCAATAGATTGGTTTTGCTGGTCACTTTTATTTCCTCCCAGTGAACATTTGACGACTTCCACCCGGTTCCGGGTTATCCCGGATACCAGATTCTTCGGGGATCGCCTGGTCTGCGTTCGTAGCTCCAGGCCATCTCGATCAGATCTTCGAGATCGATTTCCGGCTCCCATCCAAGCAAATGGCGCGCTTTTGAATTGTCGAGCCAATTGCTGAAAAGCGGCGTCCGGACTTCCTTCGAACCGATCTTTCGCGTGCGTTCCAGGTACCTTGCAACGGCGCCGTAATCGACCGGTTCGTTCATGCTGATGTTGAAGAGCTGCTGATGCGCCTTCGGATTGTCGAGAGCCGCGAGTATCGCCTCAACGAGATCGCGGACGTGGACGAAGTTGCGTCGCAGTGGCTCTCCGTCGCGGTCGGTCATGCGCGGAACCAGGGCCTTGCGCGCCGCCTCCGCGACCTCGCCGGGTGTCAGGAAATCCGACCACGGCGGGCCGCCGAACTGGTCCTCTCCGAAGCTGAGGGCGCAGCGGAAATCGTCCTTCTCCATGATCCATGGGGCGCGCAGGATGCAGCCGTTGATGCCGTACTGATACTGGTATTGCTCCAGCATGACCTCTTCCAGAACCTTGGTCAGCGCGTAGCAGCCGGGGTAGGCCTTGCGCGGCGCGCTTTCGGTCAGGGGGACCTCATGGGGCTGGAAGGCATGCCCGACCGAACAGTCGCCTCCGATCAGGACGAATTGTTCGGCGGTGGGCGTCTTCCGGTATGCCTCGAGCAGCAGGAACATGCCCTTTACCGCGACGTCCATGCACATGTCCGGCGATTCCTTGACGGCGGCCATGTGCAATACATGCGTCACCCCGACGATTGCCTCGGACAACACCGTCTTGTCCGCCAGCGAACCGCGAATGACGCGGACGCGGCCGGTTTCCGCGATGGTGCGATTGTTGCAAAGCGCAACGACATCCCATCCCCGAAACCGATCCGATTCAAGGAATGCAGGCAGAAAGTTCTGCCCGACCTTGCCGGTTACGCCTGTCAGCAGAAGTCGCATAGTCCTCCCTAAACTATTACGATCAACTTGACCCTCCGACTGCTAATAGTCATTTACTAATATTATCGCGTCAAGTTATTAATTCGGGTATTCGGCCGGGTCGGGGAGGATGAAGTTCGGACCGGCGACAGCTGAGGACAGGCACGGGCAGGGGGCCGGAGGAGGCTGGCTGACGTTGCATGGGGGAGGATAAAGAATGTCACGATTGAAGCTATCCGGCATTTCCAGGAGCTTCGGGGCGATTCAGGCGCTCGACGATGTATCGCTGGAGCTGGCACCGGGTGAGGTCATGGGCCTGATGGGCGACAACGGCGCGGGAAAATCGACGCTGGTCAAGATCATCGCCGGGAATTTCAGGCCGACGAAGGGCGAGATCCGGATCGACGACAAGCCGGTCGAGTTCCACAAGCCGATCGACGCGCAGCGCGAGGGTGTCGAGATCGTCCACCAGCATCTCGCACTCTGTGATCACCTCACCGCCGCGTCGAACGTCTTTCTGGGACGCGAGCCGATGAAGCGTTTCGGGCCGTTCAGCGTGATAGATTACGAAGAGATGCGCAGGACATCGGCCAAGCTCTTTGCCCGCCTCCAGTCCGAGACCCGCCCGCGCGACCTCGTGCGCCGGATGTCGGGGGGGCAACGGCAGGCGGTGGCGATCGCGCGGACCCTGCTGTCGGAGGCCAGGATCGTTCTGCTGGACGAGCCGACGGCGGCGATCTCGGTGCGGCAGGTGGCCGAGGTTCTGGACCTGATCAAGAACCTGCGCGACCACGGAATCAGCGTGATCCTGATCAGCCACCGGATGCCGGACGTCTTCGCCGTGGCCGATACCATCGCCGTCCTGCGCCGCGGCAACCTCGTGGCAAGCAAGCGCGCCGCTGAAAGTTCACCCGAAGAAGTGACCGGTCTGATCACCGGCGCCATCGAATACGCCTGAGGGAGGCCAAATGTCGCAAACTCTTGAACAGGTGATCGGGCACAGCCAGCACCGCAACCCCGTCATGCGCCTCGTGAACCTGCAGGTGTTCTGGGTCTTCATCGCCGCGGTGCTCGCCTGCATCGCGCTCACCTTCATGACGGACGCCTTCGCCACGCAGCGCAACCTCTTCAACGTCGCGCGCAACTTCGCCTTCGTCGCCATCATCGCGATCGGCATGACCACCGTGATCGCGTCGGGCGGAATCGATCTGTCGGTGGGATCCACGGTGGTCCTTTCCGCCATGGTGATTTCCGTGCTGATGGCCGCGGGCCATTCCTTCTGGCTCTCGGCCGTCGCGGCTCTGGGCGCGGCGCTGCTGGTCGGCCTCATCAACGGGGTGCTCATCGCCTATGCGGGCATGCCGCCCTTCGTCATAACGCTCGGGATGCTGTCGGCGGCGCGTTCGGCGGCCATGGTGCTGTCGAACAACAAGATGATCTGGGAATTCGGACCCGACCATGACCTTCTGCTCTGGATTGGCGGGGGCTCGACCTTCGGTCTGCCCCATCCGCTTTACGCCCTTGTCATCCTCGCCGTCGTCATGACCTTCGTCTACCGCTGGACCCGCTGGGGTCAGTACGTCTTTGCCATCGGGTCCAACGAAGAGGCCGCGACCCTGACGGGCATCGCGGTCAAGAGGGTGAAGGTGACGATCTACATGTTCTCGGCGCTGACCGCCGGCCTCGCGGGCATCCTCATGGCGGGCTGGCTGGGCAGCGTGACGACGAATCTGGGAACGGCGATGGAGCTGACGGTGATCGCGGCTGCGGTGATCGGAGGCGCGAACCTGAACGGTGGAGAGGGCACCGCGGTTGGCGCAATTGTAGGCGCATTGCTGATCGAGGTCATCAGAAACTCACTGATCCTCCTCGGCATCTCGACCTTCTGGCAGGGAATGTTTATCGGGACCTTCATAGTCGTCGCGGTCTCGTTCGACCGCATCCGTCACTCCCGAAACTGAAGGTGTCAGTCCCCGCATGAATACGACCGACCGCAAGGGAGGAAAGGACTTGAAGCCGACGATGATGGATGTAGCTGCGCGGGCAGGAGTCTCGCAGGCCACGGTATCGTTGGTTTTGAACGGCAGCGCGGGGGCGAGGCTTTCGGACGCCACGAAGGAGAGGGTGCGCCACGCCGCAGGCGAACTGGGCTACAACCTGATCCGCCGGTCTCAGAAGAAGTCGGCCGCCTCGGACAAGCTGATCGGCTTCATCGCGGACGAGGTGACGACCGACCCCTGGACGCCGCTGATTTTCGAGGGCGCGCGGGAGAAGGCGCTGGAATACGGCGTGACCATGTCGATGGCCGTCCTGCGGGGCGAAGAGCATCTCGAGAGCCAGCTCATCGACCAGATGACACAGCAGCCGAGACTCGGGCTGATCTACGCGACGATGCTCACGCGGCTGGTCGAGCCGCCGAAGGTCTTCTTCAATACCCCCTCGGTGCTGGTGAACTGCTATGACAGCCGCCGGAAGCTTCCGTCGGTCCTGCCGGGCGAGTTGCTCGGTGGCAGGACGGCCACCGAGCATCTGATTCGCGCCGGCATGAAACGCGTCGCGCTGATCAACGGGCAGGATGGTATCGACGCATCGCGCGACCGGTTGCGCGGCTACAGGCAGGCTCTGACAAGCGCGGACATCCCCTATGATCCGGCGCTGGTCTATCCGGGCAACTGGGAACCCTCGGCCGGCTACGAGGGGACGATGAAATTCATGAAGCTCTCCAAGCCGCCGCAGGGCATCTTCTGCGCAAACGACATGATGGCGATCGGCTGCTACGACGCGCTGAAGGAGCTGGGGATGAGGATCCCCGAGGATGTGTCCGTGGTCGGTTTCGACGACCGGGAAATCGCGCAGTTCATGCGACCTCCCCTGACGACGCTGGTGCTGCCACATTACGAGATGGGCGCATTGGCCGCAGAGCTCCTGCTCGATATCGCGGGCGGGCTCCAGTCGGGGCACGACCAGATAAAGCTCGAGTGCCCGCTGGTGCGGCGCGCCTCGGTCCGGGGGGATCGCGTCACCGACGGCGCCACCGGCTGAGCCGGCGTCCGCGCGCAGCCGTGACATGATCCCGCGACGCCGGGAGGGTTTTGCCGACCAGGATATCGGGCGGATGGCCGGGAACAGAATGCGAACGCGTCTTTTCTCCGGACCCTCTGCGGGATAGGGTGGCCGCATGAGCAGTTTCGATGAGTCCGACGCCTTCGAGGGCGCCTCGCTTTCGGCCCGCGCAATGGCGGCCCGGCCCACTCCCTACATGGACGGGCTGAACCCGGCACAGCGCGAGGCGGTGGCCCAGCTCGACGGGCCGGTGCTGATGCTGGCGGGGGCCGGAACGGGCAAGACGCGCGCCCTGACCGCGCGGATCGTGCATCTGCTGTCGACGGGAAGCGCCCGCACGAACGAAATCCTCGCCGTGACCTTCACCAACAAGGCCGCACGCGAGATGAAGGAGCGGGTCGGGCGCATGCTCGGTCAGGCGGTGGAGGGGATGCCGTGGCTCGGCACCTTTCATGCGATCTGCGTGAAACTGCTGCGCCGGCATGCGGAGCTCGCCGGTCTCAAGTCAAACTTCACCATCCTCGACACGGACGACCAGATTCGCCTGCTGCGTCAGTTGATCCAGGCCGAGAACATCGACGAGAAGCGCTGGCCTGCGCGCCAGATCGCCTCGCTCATCGACGGATGGAAGAACCGCGCGCTGACGCCCGACAAGGTGCCCTCGGGCGAGGCCGGGGCATTCAATCATCGCGGCACCGAGATCTATGCCCAGTACCAGACCCGCCTGCGTGAGCTGAACGCCGTCGATTTCGGCGACCTGCTGCTGCACATGGTGACGATCTTTCAGAAGCACGACGACGTGCTCGACCAGTACCGCCGCTGGTTCCGCTATATCCTCGTCGACGAATACCAGGACACCAACGTCGCCCAGTATCTCTGGCTGCGCCTGCTGGCGGGCGGGCATCGCAACATCTGCTGCGTGGGTGACGATGACCAGTCGATCTATGGCTGGCGCGGGGCCGAGGTGGGCAACATCCTGCGCTTCGAGAAGGATTTTCCGGGGGCCAAGGTCGTCCGGCTCGAGCAGAACTACCGCTCGACGCCCCATATCCTCGCCGCCGCCTCCGGTGTGATCCGGGGCAACCAGGGGCGGCTTGGCAAGGAGCTGTGGACAGAGGCGGAATCGGGCGAGAAGGTCCGGCTGATCGGGCACTGGGACGGCGAGGAGGAGGCCCGCTGGATCGGGGAAGAGGTCGAGGCGATGCAGCGGGGCACACGGGGCCTGCGCAGGATGTCGCTCGACGACATGGCCATCCTCGTGCGCGCGTCGCATCAGATGCGCGCTTTCGAGGACCGGTTCCTGACCATCGGTCTTCCGTATCGCGTGATCGGCGGTCCGCGCTTCTACGAGCGGATGGAGATCCGCGATGCCATGGCTTATTTTCGCGTGGTGGTCAGCCCCGAGGACGATCTCGCGTTCGAGCGGATCGTCAACACACCCAAGCGCGGACTTGGCGACAAGGCCCAGCAGAAGATTCAGGTCATCGCCCGTCAGAACGGCGTGAGCCTTGTCGAAGGCGCGCGAATTCTGGTCGACAGCCGCGAGATCGGGGGCAAGGGCGGGGTCGCGCTGATGCATCTCGTCGAAGGCATCGACCGCTGGGGCAGAATGGTCGGCGACAAGAGGCTGAGCCATTTGGAGCTGGCCGAGATCATCCTCGACGAATCGGGCTACACGTCCATGTGGCAGAACGACAAGACACCCGAGGCGCCCGGACGGCTCGAGAACCTCAAGGAACTGGTCAAGGCGCTGGAAGAGTTCGAGAACCTTCAGGGCTTTCTCGAGCATGTCAGCCTGATCATGGACAACGACAAGGGCGAGGACGGCGAGAAGATCTCGATCATGACGCTACACGCCGCCAAGGGACTCGAGTTTCCCGCCGTCTTCCTGCCGGGCTGGGAGGACGGGCTTTTCCCCTCGCAGCGCTCGATGGACGAGAGCGGTCTCAAGGGGCTCGAGGAAGAACGCCGGCTTGCCTATGTCGGCATCACGCGGGCCGAGGAGCTCTGCACCATCAGCTTTGCCGCCAACCGTCGCGTATTTGGCCAGTGGCAATCCTCGCTGCCGTCGCGTTTCATCGACGAGTTGCCCGCCGAGCATGTCGAGGTGTTGACCCCCCCGGGTCTCTACGGGGGCGGGTATGGCGCCGCTTCGCCGGTTTCGAACCTGCACGACCGGGCCGCCGAGGCCAATGTCTACAACTCGCCCGGCTGGAAGCGGATGCAGGCCCGCGGCGGCGAGCGCCCGATGAGCCAGCCCCGCGAGACGCGCAACACGGTCATCGACATCACCGCAAGTTCGAGCTTCGAGATGGACGAGCGGGTGTTTCACCAGAAGTTCGGCTACGGCAGGATCATCGGGATCGAGGGCGACAAGCTCGAGATTGCCTTCGAGAAGGCTGGGACCAAGAAGGTCGTGGCGAAATTCGTGGTTGGCTGCGACGACGTGCCATTCTGAGCGTCACGCGGGATGCGTCCCGGCTGCACTTGCACAAGACCGGACCCGCTGCCTGGCACGCGCCATGGCACGATCGCCCGCGGGCGTTCGGTGTTCTTATGCAATGTCCGAAAATGTGAACGGCGGTTCCCAGGGAGGAGGAGGGGAACCGCCGTCACTTGGCATCGCAGGGCAGGGAGGAGGAGAGCCCGGCGATGTATCGTTGGAGCGATGCTCCGATCTATCGGCGCGACGGTCCCCAGGGAGGAGGGAGGGAACCGCCGCTGCCGTATGCCGCGGGATCAGGGAGGAGGAAGACCCCGTGGCAATCCGTTGGCGCCTTGCGCCTTGTCGTTGAGTGACGGCGGCTTTCAGGGAGGAGGGAGAAAGCCACCGTCACTGTAACCTGCGGAAAAGGGAGGAGGAATCTCCGCAGGCATTCTTTTGCAGCCATTCGGCTGCGGAATTAGAGACGACGACATCAGGGAGGAGGAAGATGTCGCCGCCTGGTTACAGACATTCCAGGGAGGAGGAGAGGAATGCCTGATCTCTATGTCTTGCCTCAGGCTTTCCCTTGGGAAGCCTCGAGCGCGATCCGGCGAAGTTCGGACCGGTGCAGGCCAAGATCGGCCAGCTCGCGGTTGCTCAGCGCCTGGAGTTCGTTCAGCGTGGTCCGGAAGACCCGGCGGCGTGCCTGGCGCTCTGCGGCTGCCTCGAGCAGGCTTGCCGAATAAGCGAAGGTGCGTTCCAGAAGGGTCGCGGATGCGGTGCTATGTGTGGTGTAGGCCATGTCGGTGCCTCATGTATTCTTGTTCTGTTGCCCCCCTTATTTCGTATTTCGCTGCGCTTGCACAACAGACAGATCGTCAATGCTGCCATGCAGCGTACGCATAGTGATTCTGAGGCGGAATCTTTCGCAAAAATAAACGTTTACCATAATTATGCTGCAGCGCCGCGTTAGCGGTAACCAATGCCGCAAGAGAAGGCGGGGTTGAGGCAAAAATGGGCACAATTGAAACTTCCCGGATTGCGGGTGCGGCGCTTCCCGTGCGTCAGTTGTTGCCGGATCCCGAGGGTCACGCCTGCCGAGCCGGATTCGGTTGTCTGGCCGCGTCGCCCCGCGCACTGCTTTATACGGGCGTATCAGAAGGGGTGACGGCTGTGCTGGCTGAATACCGCGGCGAGCCCTTGATACTGGCCTGCGCGGGTGCCGTGCGCCGGGCTCTCCTCGCGTCTGGAGCGCCTCGCTACATGGCTGAAAGGCGCGGCTATATATATGTGTGTGGGGTTGTCGTCGGGAATGACGATGCCGAGCGCTGATCGGCGCTGCGGTCTTACGCGTCACGCCTGCTTGGGGGGCGGTCTCCGATAGGCGGGCGAAACCCTCTTTTCAAAGCGCGTCGTTGTGCACCTGAATATCGCGGGGAACAGCCGGGGGACCGCACCTGTCCGTCCCGTTGGGCGCGGGGTGGCGTGGGGTGTCCGCCAGAGGGCGCGGGAGGCACATCCATAGCTCGCGCGTCCGACCTGCGTAAGTGCCGCTGACGTCCTCCCGACCAGCTTCGGTGTGCAACTGACGGGTCGGGCAGAGGCGATGGGAATTCACGGCACTCATGGGAATTGATGGGACGGAAGGCGAAAAGGCTTCCGGACCGCGCGATGGGCCGAATCAAAATCCATTGATTCGGCTTTAAATCGTTGTCTTTGAAGTCGCCCTTGCAAGAACACATCACGAACACGGCGCCGTGAATGTGCTGTGGATAGAAAGATATGGGAATTTATGGGAAGTCTCGGAGTCGCTCCGGTGGTGCCTATATATTGTGTCATCTGAGCAGTTATGTACCACCTGTTACGTATTTTTGGCTTCGAGATGTGGAATTCGACTGATCCATAGTTGTGGACAAGTGCTTGGAGAACTTTTCCATCGCAGTTTTCAGTTGTCAGACCATGAATTCCCATAGTATCCCTGTGTCATCGGATGAAGACGAAGCGGGGCACCGAACGACCCCATCTCAAAACAGCTAGAGCAGGTTTCATACAGGCTATTCGCTTTCATCAGACCAAAGAGATCCGGCGCGCGAGCGAGCAGACATCCCCCCAGATGGCGCGTGCAGCTGGACTTACCCGCACAGCGGGACGAGGGCGGCGGGTTGATCATAGCAGCAGATCAACCCGCCGTTTTCGTGCTCGGAACAAGGGGTTGCAAGGCGGTCTCCGGCCGCCGGGCATTGTAGGGACAGAACGGTGAGCCGCAGGTTCAGAGGCGAAGGGACCCATAAGGTCGACGCGAAGGGGCGGGTATCCATACCGGCCTCCTTTCGGCGTGTGATCGAAGCCTCCGACCCGAACTGGGAAACCGGCAAGGCGCCCGAGCTTGTCATCGTCTACGGCGACCACCGCCGGAACTATCTCGAATGCTACACGATGGAGGCCATCGAAGAGGTGGACGCCCGGATCGCGCAGCTGCCCCGCGGCTCGAAGAACCGAAAGATCCTTGAGCGCCTCTTCAACGGTCAGTCGTTTCCCACCTCGGTGGATGAGACCGGTCGCCTTGTCCTGCCCGCAAAGCTGCGCGAGAAGATCGGTCTCGAAGGCGAGGCGTTCTTCATCGCGGCCGGCGATACCTTCCAGATCTGGCATCCCGATACCTACGAGACGGACGAACAGGCCGAAACGGAAGCCTGGCTTGACGAGCAGCCCGACGACTTCGATGTGCTGGAGCTTCTGGATGGCGCGAAGGGGGTGTGAGGCATGGCTGACAAGGCCGCTCCCGACACCGCCGGGCCGCATGTCCCGGTCCTGCTTGACGCAATCCTCAAGACCGTCTCCCCGGTCGCGGGCACCTGGCTTGACGGAACCTTCGGGGCCGGCGGCTATACGCGCGGATTGCTGGCAGCGGGCGCAGAGCGTGTCATTGCCGTGGACCGCGACCCGCTTGCCTTCGAGATGGCCGCGGACTGGGCCGCGGATTATGGCGAGCGCATCGTGATGCAGCAGGGCGTATTCTCGAAGCTCGACAAGTACGCGCAGGATCTGGATGGCGTGGTGCTCGACCTCGGGGTGTCGTCCATGCAGCTCGACCGCGCCGATCGTGGCTTTTCCTTCATGCGTGACGGGCCGCTCGACATGCGGATGAGCCAGGAAGGCCCTTCCGCCGCCGACATCGTCAACGAGGCGCCGGAGGGCGTGATCGCCGACATCCTCTATCAATACGGCGAGGAACGCGCGAGCCGGCGCATCGCCAAGGCCATCCTGCGGGCCCGTGCCGAAGGCCCGATCACCACCACGCTGCAGCTTGCCGGGATCGTCGAGAGCTGCCTGCCGCGCCAGAAGCCGGGCCAATCTCACCCAGCGACGCGCAGCTTCCAGGCGCTGCGCATCGCGGTGAATGACGAATATGGCGAGTTGTTCCAAGGACTTGTTGCCGCCGAGAGGGCGCTGAAGCCCGAGGGCAAGCTCGCCGTCGTCACCTTCCATTCCGTCGAGGACCGGATGGTGAAGCGCTTTTTCGCCGCCCGCTCGGATACCGGCGGGCAGTCCAACCGCTATGCGCCCGAACCGACCGAACGCGAACCGCAGTTCCGGCTGCTTTCGCGCAAGGCCATCGCGGCGGATGCGGATGAGGTGTCCAGAAATCCGCGCGCGCGCTCGGCGAAGCTGCGGGTGGGCCGGCGGACGGGCGCTCCGGCCGGGTCAATCGACGCTGCCTCGCTGGGAATGCCGATGTTGAAGGAGATGCCGTGATGCGGACCGTGCTCTACATCCTGACCGTGCTGGGTGTCGTCTGCCTCGCCTTCTGGGCCTACCGCGAGAATTACGCGACCCAGTCCGCCTTGAAGCATGCGACACAGCTGCGCCAGAACATCCGCGAACGCCACGAAAGTCTTGCGGTGCTGCGGGCGGAATGGGCCTACCTGAACCGCCCCGACCGCCTTCGCGACCTGGCCGAGCTGAACTTCGACCGTCTGAGCCTGCTTCCGCTGATGCCCGACCAGTTCGGGCAGGTCGACGAGGTAGGCTATCCAAGGCCGCCCGAGCTGGACATCCGGAATGCGGTCGACATTTCCCACATGCCTGTCGACGGGGAGAGCTTTCCATGATCCGCACACCCTTGCGCCCTTTGGCGCGCATCCTCGAAGCCCGCGCAAAGGGTGAAAGCCCCACCGCCATCGAGCGCGAGAACATCCGTATCCGTCACGAGCAGATGCGCGACCTCGCGCGCCAGCGCGCCGAGGGGCGCCTTCTGGTGCTCGGGCTCTTCTTCGTGGCCGCATTCGTCGTCGTGGGCGCGCGGATGGGCTTTCTGGCCACCAGCGTGCCGGTCGAGCCGCAGTCGGCGGCGCTTGGCAGCCAGTTCAGCGCGAGCCGCGCCGATATCGTCGACCGCAACGGGCGGCTGCTTGCGACAAACTTCGAGACGCACGCGCTTTACGCGCAGCCGCCGCAAATGATCGACCCGGAGCATTCGGCGCGCGAGCTGGTGAAGATCTTTCCGGACCTGAACGAGGAGCGCCTGCTCAAGGACTTCACCGGCAAGCGCAAGTTCCTGTGGGTGCGCAAGAAGCTCAGCCCCGAACAGATGCAGGCGGTCCACGAGATCGGAGACCCGGGGCTGCTTTTCGGGCCACGGGACATGCGCCTTTACCCCAACGGCGCACTGGCCGCGCATGTGCTGGGCGGGGCGAGCTTCGGCAAGGAAGGCGTCAGCAAGGCCGAAGTGATCGGTGTCGCCGGTGTCGAAAAGCAGTTCGACGACTATCTGCGCGACCCCGCGAACGGCAACAAGCCGCTGGAGCTGTCGCTTGACCTGACCGTTCAGGCGGCGGCCGAGCGGGTGCTTGCGGGCGGCATGAAGCTGATGAACGCCAAGGGCGCGACCTCGATCCTGATGGACGTCAAGACGGGCGAGGTGATCTCGGTCGTCTCGCTGCCGAACTTCGATCCGAACGATCGGCCGCGTCCGGCGATCTCGGGCAGTCCCTCCGACAGCCCGCTCTTCAACCGCTCGGTGCAGGGCGTGTACGAGCTTGGCTCGACCTTCAAGATCTTCGCGGCGGCGCAGGCGATGGAACTGGGTCTGGTGAATTCCCAGACGCTCATCGACACTAAGGGCCCTCTCAGCTGGGGGCGCTTCCGCATCCGGGACTTCCACAACTACGGCAATCAGCTCACCGTCGAGAAGATCATCGTCAAGTCCTCCAACGTCGGCACCGCGCGGATAGCCATGCAGATCGGCCCGGACCGCCAGAAGGCGTTCCTCGGCAGGCTCGGCTTCCTCGAGCCGACCGGTTTCGAGATTGTGGAAGCGGCGACCGGCAAGCCGCTTCTCCCGAAGAACTGGTCCGAGCTCTCGACGATGACGATTTCCTACGGACACGGTCTTTCCGCGTCGCCCATGCATCTCGCGGCGGCCTATGCCACGATCGCGAATGGCGGACGCAAGGTCACGCCGACGATCCTGAAGCGTTCCCATGCGGTTCAGGGCGAGCCGGTGCTCTCGGAGGCCACGGCGCGCGAGGCGCGGCGGATGCTGCGGCTGGTGGTGACGGAAGGCACCGCAAGCTTCGGTGAAGTCAAGGGATACGCGGTCGGGGGCAAGACCGGCACGGCCGAGAAGCCCAATGCCAAGGGCGGCTACGACGAAGACAAGGTGATCGCGACCTTTGCCTCGATGTTTCCGGCAGACGATCCGAAATACGTGCTTGTCGTGACGCTGGACGAGCCGGTCGAGACCTCGGGCGACGAACCGCGCCGCACCGCCGGCTGGACCGCGGTTCCGGTGGCAGCCGAACTCATCCGGCGCGTCGCGCCGCTGCTCGGGCTAAGACCGACCGTTGAACCGACCGAGCCGGAGGTTATAACGCTCACGAGCAACTGAGCCGGAAGGGCGGGCGGATGGGCGACGAGGCAAAGACACTCGCATCGCTGGGGCTGACGGCCCTGGGCGGGCGCAATCCGACGATCCGGGGCCTGGCGGTCGACAGCAGGGCGGTCGGCAGGGATTTTCTGTTCGCCGCGATGCCCGGCACCCGCTGGCACGGGGCGAGCTATATCGCCACGGCGCTGGAAAAGGGCGCGGTCGCGATTCTCACCGACAGCGAGGGGGCGCGGATCGCGGCGGCTGAACTCGCCGGATCCGACGCGGCGGTCGTGGTCACGGATGCACCGCGCGAGGCGCTGTCACGCACCGCGGCGCTCTGGTTCGGCGGTCAGCCGGGCACGATGGTTGCGATCACCGGCACCAACGGCAAGACCTCGGTCAGCACCTTCGTCCGCCAGATCTGGATGGAGCTCGGCCATAAGGCGGTCAATCTTGGAACCACGGGCGTCGAAGGCGCCTGGAGCGCGCCGCTGGCACACACGACGCCCGAACCGATCACGCTGCACCGGACCCTGGCGGAGGCCGTGCGGCAGGGCATCACCCATGCTTCGATGGAGGCGTCGAGCCACGGTCTTGACCAGCACCGGCTGGACGGGGTGACGCTGAAGGCCGCGGGATTCACCAATTTCACCCAGGACCACCTCGACTATCACGAGAGCTTCGAGGCCTACTTCGACGCCAAGGCAAGCCTCTTCGCCCGCGTGCTGCCAGAGGACGGCACGGCGGTGGTCAATACCGACGATCCGCGCGGCGTCGACATGGTGGCGATCGCCAAGTCCCGGGGCTGCGAGGCGATCACGGTCGGCCGTGACGGCGGCGACCTGCGGCTGACGGGTCAGCGGATGGATGCGACGGGCCAGGACGTTCTGTTCGAGTACCAGGGCAAGCGGCATCAGACGCGGCTGGAATTGATCGGCGGATTTCAGGCGGACAACGTGATGCTGGCGGCCGGTCTCGTGATCGCCTGCGGCGCGCGCCCCGAGCGGGTGTTCGAGACGCTGGCGCATCTGCGCACGGTGCGCGGACGGATGCAGCTTGCCGCCACGCGCGGCAACGGGGCGACGGTGTTCGTGGACTACGCCCACACGCCGGACGCCATCGCCACGGCACTCAAGGCCATGCGACCGCATGTGATGGGCCGGCTCATCGCCATCATCGGCGCCGGCGGCGACCGCGACCGGACCAAGCGGCCCCTGATGGGCCAGGCGGCGGCCGAGAACGCCGACGTGGTCTTCATCACGGACGACAATCCGCGCTCGGAGGATCCGGCGTCGATCCGCCAGACCGTCATGATGGGCGCGCCGGAGGCCATCGAGGTCGGGGACAGGGCCGAGGCGATCCTGCGCGGTGTCGACGCGCTGGGGCCGGGAGACGCGCTCCTGATCGCGGGCAAGGGTCACGAGACGGGCCAGACCATCGGCGACGACATCCTGCCCTTCGACGATGCCGAACAGGCCAGCGTCGCGGTGGCGGCGCTTGACGGGCGGCTGGCATGAGCCTCTGGACATCCAGCGACGCCGCCGCCGCAACCGGCGGGCGCGTGACCCGCGAGTGGGCCTGCCAAGGCGTCTCCATCGACACCCGGACGATCGAGCCCGGGGATCTCTTTGTGGCCCTGACGGATGTGCGGGACGGCCATGATTTCGTGGCCCAGGCGCTCGAGAAGGGCGCGGCGGCGGCAGTTGTGAACCATATCCCAGGCGATGTGGCCGAAGATGCGCCACTGCTGATCGTCGAAGACGTCCTTGCAGCGCTCGAGGCGCTGGGGCGGGCGGGCCGCGCGCGCATGCAGGGCCGGGTCGCCGCGGTGACAGGCAGCGTCGGCAAGACCTCGACCAAGGAAATGCTGCTCACCATGCTGGGCGCGCAGGGCCGCACCCACGCCTCGGTCGCGAGCTACAACAACCACTGGGGCGTGCCCCTGACACTGGCGCGGATGCCCGCAGACACCGAATATGCGATCATCGAGATCGGCATGAACCATCCCGGCGAGATCGCGCCCCTGGCTCGGCTCGCGCGTCCGCATGTGGCGATGATCACCACCGTGGCCGAGGTACATCTCGAGGCCTTCGAGAATGTGCAGGAGATCGCGGTAGAGAAGGCCGCCATCATCGAGGGGCTGGAGCCGGGCGGAGTGGCCGTTCTGAACAACGACTGCTCCACCGCCGCGATCCTCGCCGCCAAGGCGCAGGACTGCAAGGTGCGCGATCTGGGCTTCGGGGAGCACGGCTTCGACTATCGGCTCGGACGGGTCGAGGTTCATGGCGACACCACCGTGGTGCAGGCGACCGCGCATGGCGCCGCTCTGCTCTTCAAGCTCGCCACCCCTGGCCGGCATTTCGCCTCGAACGCGCTCGGCGCGCTCGCCGTCGTGGAGGCGCTTGGCGCGGACACCGCCCTTGCCGTCGCGGCACTAGGAACATGGCGGCCCTACAAGGGGCGCGGCCTGCGCGAGACGATCGTCCTCGATCCCATCGACAGCCGCATGGTGCTTGACCTCATCGACGACAGCTACAATGCAAACCCCACTTCGGTCGCCGCAGCGCTGGACGTGCTGGCCGGATCCCCTGTCACCCACGATATCGGCCGGGTCTCGAAGGGGCGGCGCATCGCCATCCTCGGCGACATGAAAGAGCTCGGCCCCGATGAGGTCGCGCTCCATGCCGGACTGGCGCATCTGCCCGCGATGGCGCAGATCGACACTGTCCATTCCGTCGGGCCGCTGATGAAATCGCTCCACGACCTCCTGCCCGAGGCGCGCCGGGGAGACTGGGCGGAGAGCGCGGAAGATCTGCTGCCGGGGCTTGCCCGCAGGTTCGACGCGGGCGACGTGGTCATGGTCAAGGGGTCGCTCAGCATGAAGCTCGGGCGCGTTGTTGACGCGATCCGCAAAATGGGACATGCCGCCCCGATCCCGGACGAGCGGGAATAACCCAAGGACATCTGATGCTCTACTGGCTGACCCTGCTTTCGGACGGCGGCGACTTCTTCAACCTCTTCCGCTACATCACCTTCCGCGCAGGCGCGGCCTTCCTGACCGCGCTGATCTTCGGCTTTCTCTTCGGTCCGCCGCTCATCAACGTGCTGCGCCGCCGTCAGGGAAAGGGCCAGCCGATCCGCAACGACGGACCCGAAGGGCATTTCGTCAAGGCCGGCACGCCCACCATGGGCGGGCTGCTGATCGTGGGCGCGCTGGGAACCTCGACCCTGCTCTGGGCCCGGCTCGACAACCCCTTCGTCTGGATCGTCCTTTTCGTCACCATGGCCTTTGCCATGATCGGTTTCGCCGACGACTACGCAAAGGTGAAGAAGCAGTCGAGCGCGGGGGTTCCCGGCAAGCTGCGCCTCGCACTCGGCCTCGTGATCGCCGCCGTTGCCTGCTATCTCGCCGCCCAGAGCCATCCGGCCGAACTGCAGTACCAACTCGCTCTGCCGGTCTTCAAGAACACCCTGATCAACCTTGGCGTCTTCGCTTTCGTGGGCTTCGGCGTGCTCGTCATCGTCGGTTCGGCCAATGCGGTGAACCTCACCGACGGGCTTGACGGACTGGCCATCATGCCGGTGATGATCGCAGCCAGCACGCTGGGCGTCATCGCCTATGCGGTCGGCCGCGTCGACTTCACCGACTATCTCGACGTCCACTACGTCCCGGGCACCGGCGAGATACTCGTATTCTGCGCCGGCCTCGTCGGCGGCGGCCTCGGATTCCTGTGGTACAACGCCCCTCCGGCAGCCGTCTTCATGGGCGACACAGGCTCGCTCGCCCTCGGCGGCGCGCTCGGTGCCATCGCCGTCTCGACCAAGCACGAGATCGTCCTGGCCATCGTCGGCGGTCTCTTCGTGGTCGAGGCGCTTTCGGTCATCATTCAGGTCCTCTACTTCAAGCGCACCGGCAAGCGCGTCTTCCTGATGGCCCCGATCCATCACCACTACGAAAAGAAGGGCTGGGCCGAGAGCACGATCGTCATCCGTTTCTGGATCATCGCCCTGATCCTGGCGATGATCGGACTCGCCACCCTGAAGGTGCGCTAGGCAGGGAATGGACCGACGATCCGCCGATAATGGACAGTGCGCGACGAGGCTATCGGTCGCAAAGCTTGTCCGATCGGCCGGGCAGGTGAAGGTGGCCAAGGAAAGGTGGGTCTGCCGATCATGACCGGACTCGAAGGACTTCTGGCGCGCTACGGCCTGCCCCTGGTCTTCGTCGGCTGTTTCGCCGAGGGCGATACCGCCGCCGTGGTCTCGGGCGGTCTGGCACATCGCGGGACGCTGCCGCTGCTGCCGACCTGGGCGCTTGCCTTTCTCGGGGCCTATCTGGCCGATACGGTGTGGTTTCTGATCGGCCGAAAGCTGCCCGACCAGCCCCGCTTTGCCCGGCATCTCGAAGGTCGCGTCGCGAGGCGCGCCCGCGCCCTTGTCGAGCGTCGGCCGATCCTCGTGATCCTCGGGTTCCGCTTCGTATGGGGCACCCGCACGGTCGTGCCCTTGCTTCTGGGAATGTCGTCGCTGCCCGCGCGGCTGGTTCTGCCGCTTGTCGCGCTTGCCTGCCTTGTCTGGGCCTCGGCGCTTATCGGCATCGGCTACGGGCTGGGGGCCGCTTTCGTCAACATTCTCGATCTCGGCTTCCATGCGCATTTCGGCCTGATGATCGTTGCCGGCATCATCGTTGCCCTTGTCTTCGGCGTTATCGGCCGGCGCTTGATGCACGGCGCAAGGAGCGACACGGCATGATACCCGTTCTTGGTTTCGAGGGCCTCAGGGTCGCGGTTCTGGGGCTCGGGCGATCCGGGCTCGCCGCGGCGCGGGCACTTGCCGCGGGCGGCGCAGCGCCCGTCTGCTGGGATGACAACCCGCAGGCCTGCGTAAGGGCGGAGGCGGAGGGGTTCGCCGTCATGCCCCTGCGCTCGGTCCGGGATTTCGAGGATATCGCGACGCTTGTTGTCAGCCCGGGCATCCCGCATCTCTACCCCGCACCCAATCCGGTCGTCGCCGCGGCGCTCGAGGCAGGCGTGCCGGTCGACAATGACATCGGGCTGTTCTTCCGATCTTTCGGGGCGCAGGACTGGGCCGACTTCGATACCGTGCCCCGCGTCGTGGCCGTGACGGGGTCGAACGGCAAGTCCACCACCTCGGCGCTGATCCATCACATTCTGCACGGGGCGGGGCGGCCAAGCCAGCTTGCCGGCAACATCGGGCGCGGGGTGCTCGACATCGACCCGCCGCGGGATGGCGAGGTGGTGGTGCTCGAACTGTCGAGCTACCAGACCGATCTCGCCCGGGCGCTGACACCCGATGTCGCGGTATTCACCAATCTCAGCCCCGATCACCTCGACCGCCACGGCGGCAAGGGCGGATATTTCGCGGCCAAGCGGAGGCTTTTCGCCGAAGGCGGGCCGGACCGGGCGGTGGTCGGCGTCGACGAGGCCGAAGGCCTCTTCATGGCGGGCCAGCTCGCCGAGGGCAGGGCGGACGACCGGGTGATCCGTGTCTCGGTCGAACGCAAGCTGACCGGTCCGGGATGGCAGGTCTTCGCGCGCAAGGGCTTCCTGTCTGAGTACCGCAAGGGCAAGCAGGTGGCCGCGATCGATCTGCGCGATGTCGCGGGACTGCCGGGCGCGCACAATCACCAGAATGCCTGCTGCGCCTATGCCGCCTGCCGCGCGCTGGGGCTTGCCCCGCGCCAGATCGAAAGCGGCATGGTCAGCTTCGCGGGCCTGCCGCATCGCAGCCAGCTGATCGGCGAGGCGAAAGGCGTGCGCTTCGTCAACGACAGCAAGGCGACGAATGTGGATGCCGCGATCAAGGCGCTCTCGGCGTTCGAGCGGATCCGCTGGGTCTGCGGCGGGCTGGAGAAGGAAGGCGGCCTTTCGGCGCTTTCGGGCAGGACCGGGGCGGTGCGCAAGGCCTATGTCATAGGGCGGGAAGCGGCCCATTTCGCCCTTCAGCTCGATGTGGAGGCCGAAGTGTGCGGGACCATGGCCGCTGCCGTGGCGCAGGCCGTGGAAGATGCCGAGCCGGGCGATGTGGTGCTGCTGGCACCGGCCGCGGCGAGCTTTGATCAGTACGACAATTTCGAGCAGCGCGGCGAGGATTTCGCGGCGCAGGTGGCGCGGTTCCTCTAGCGGTCTGCCCGGCGGGCGCGCCGGGCGGTCAGTGCCGCAGGGCCCGGGCGGCGGCCATGGCCGAAGACCAGGCCCACTGGAAATTGTAACCCCCGAGCCAGCCGGTCACATCAACGGCCTCGCCGATGAAATAGAGCCCCGGCACCGCTTTCGCCTCCATCGTGCGGGAATCGAGCCCGTCGGTGTCGACCCCGCCAACGGTCACTTCGGCGGTGCGGTAGCCTTCGGTTCCCGAGGGTTTGAGCGTCCAGCGCGTCAGCCTGTCGCAAAGCGACAGCAGCGCGCGGTCGGACTGGTCCGCGAGGTTGCCCTCCAGCGGCAGCTCTGCAGACAGATGCGCGACAAGGCGGGCAGGGAGATGCGCGCCGAGCGCACCCGCCAGCTTGCGTCTGCCTGCGGTGGCGCGCTGCGCGCGCAGGGCGTCGTAGACGACTGACTGCGGGTCGAGGCTGATTTCGACAGTGTCGCCTTCGCGCCAGTAGGACGAGGCCTGCAGAACCGACGGGCCGGACAGCCCGCGATGCGTGAAGAGGAGGGCCTCGTCGAAAGACATCCCGCCCGCCGTGACGCGGGCAGGTGCCGACACGCCTGAAATTTCGGCAAATCGTCCGTCGGGGAAGGTGAAGGGCACCAGACCTGCGCGCGTTTCGGTGACGCCCAGCCCGAAGCGTCCCGCGATTTCATAGCCAAGCCCCGTCGCACCCATCCTGGGGATGGACTTGCCGCCGGTCGCGATCACCATCCGCCGCGCCGTGACACGGGTCTGGCTTCCCTCCTTCTCGAGGGTGAAGGTAAAGCCGTCAGGGCCATTTGCAAAATCGCGGGCACTTGTTTGCAAATGCAGATCCACGCCGGCCGAGGTCAACAACCCGCGCAGCATCGCGACGATCTGCTTCGCCGAACCGTCGCAGAAGAGCTGTCCAAGCGCCTTTTCGTGCCAGGCGATGCCATGCCGGTCGAGCAGGTCGATGAAGTCCCATTGGGTATAGCGTGCAAGCGCGGATTTCGCGAAATGCGGGTTGCGCGACAGGAAGGCATGGGGACCGCAATTCAGGTTGGTGAAGTTGCAGCGCCCGCCACCCGAGATGCGGATCTTCTCGCCCGGCGCGCGGGCGTGATCGACCAGCAGGACGCGCCCGCCCGCGTGGGCCGCGCACATCATTCCGGCGGCGCCGGCCCCGATGATTGCCACGTCAACCTGCATCTTTGCGCAACTCGCCCGAATGTCGCGGCTTTGCAAGGCGAATTGCGCGCGCCGGCAAGTGCTTCATGCTGGCGTGACGGCGCATTTGGCGCTAGAGTCCGACACAGATCCCGAAAAGGGACGGAACGAGGCAGACAGTTAGGCAGCATCCATGACTGAAATGGTCTATGGCACCGCCCCCGTCCAGGGCGGCGAACCGATCCTTCCAAAGTGGTGGCGCACCATCGACAAGTGGGCCATGTCCTGCATTCTGATGCTCTTCGCCGTGGGGCTTCTCCTCGGACTTGCCGCCTCGCCGCCGCTTGCCGCGAAGAACGGCTTTCAGCCCTTCCACTATGTCGAGCGTCAGGCGGTCTTCGGCGGCACGGCGCTGCTGGTGATGATGGTGCTGTCGATGATGTCGCCGGTGATGGTGCGCCGGCTGGGGGTGCTGGGATTCCTCGTGACCTTCGTCGCGGTGGCCTTCCTGCCGCTCTTCGGGACCGATTTCGGCAAGGGCGCGGTGCGCTGGTATTCCATGGGTTTCGGTTCGGTACAGCCATCGGAGTTCCTCAAGCCCGGCTTCATCATCGTTTCGGCCTGGCTCATGGCGGCCTCGATGGAGCTGAACGGCCCTCCGGGTCGGGTATGGTCCTTCGCGCTTTGCGTCGCGATCGTACTGATGCTGGCGATGCAGCCCGACTTCGGTCAGGCCTGCCTTGTGCTCTTCGGCTGGGGCGTCATGTATTTCGTCGCCGGAGCGCCGATGCTTCTTCTGGTCGGCATGGCCGGCGCGGTGGTGTCGGCCGGCACGCTGGCCTATTCGAGCTCCGAGCACTTCGCGCGCCGCATCGACGGCTTCCTCAACCCCGACGTCGATCCGACGACCCAGCTTGGCTATGCGACCAACGCGATCCTTGAGGGCGGGCTCTTCGGGGTCGGCGTGGGCGAGGGGACGGTGAAGTGGTCGCTTCCGGATGCGCATACCGATTTCATCATCGCCGTCGCGGCCGAGGAATACGGGCTGGTCCTGGTGCTCGTGATCATCGCGCTTTTTGCCACCGTTGTGGTCCGCTCGCTGCTGCGTCTGCTGCGCGAACGCGATCCGTTCATTCGCCTCGCGGGCACCGGTCTTGCCTGCATGCTGGGCGTACAGGCGATGATCAATATGGGAGTCGCTGTGCGGCTGCTGCCCGCGAAGGGCATGACGCTGCCTTTCGTCAGCTACGGCGGTTCTTCGGTGATCGCCAGTGGCATCGCCGTGGGCATGTTGCTGGCCTGTACCCGGACCCGTCCACAGGGCGAGATCAGCGACCTGCTCGCGCGGGGCCGGGGCCGGTGAGCAGCGCGCCGCTGCTGCTGATCGCTGCGGGGGGCACGGGGGGACACATGTTCCCGGCCCAGGCGCTGGCCGAGGCGATGCTGTATCGGGGCTGGCGGGTGAAGCTTTCGACCGATGCGCGGGGCGCGCGCTATACCGGCGGCTTCCCGCAGGCGACCGAGATCGAGGAAGTGGGCAGCGCGACCTTCGCCCGGGGCGGATTGCTCGAAAAGGCGGCAGTGCCTCCGCGCATTGCCGGGGGCGTGTCCTCGGCGCTCTGGCGCATGCTGCGCGACCGGCCTTCCGTCGTGGTGGGCTTCGGCGGGTACCCGACGATACCCGCGATGGCGGCCGCCTGGCTGATGCGACTGCCGCGCATGATCCACGAACAGAACGGCGTGCTGGGCAAGGTGAACACGATCTTCGCGCCACGCGTCGACGTGGTGGCCTGCGGAAGCTGGCCCACGGAGCTGCCCGAGGGTGTCGAGGGCATCCATACCGGCAACCCCGTGCGCAGCGCGGTGCTGGACCGGTCGGAATCGGGCTACATCGCGCCGGGCGACTATCCGATGGAGCTGCTTGTGATCGGCGGAAGCCAGGGCGCCCGGATTCTGTCGGACGTCGTGCCGCCCGCCGTGGCGGACCTGCCGCCGGAGCTTCTGCGCAACCTGCGGGTCAGCCATCAGGCGCGCGAGGAGGACGTTGAGCGGGTCGCGGATTTCTATCGCGAGCACGGGGTGCGCGCCGAGGTCGCTCCGTTCTTTGACGACATCGCCCGGCGCATGTCCGAGGCGCAGCTGGTGATCTCGCGCTCGGGAGCCTCGTCGGTGGCCGACATATCTGTCATCGGGCGGCCCTCCATCCTGATCCCCTTTGCCGCAGCAGCGGCGGATCATCAGACCGCGAATGCGCGGGGGCTGGTAGAGGCAGGCGGGGCGATCCTCGTGCCCGAGGCACGCGCGACCCCCGAGACGCTTCGGGAACAGATATTGAACGTGCTGGACAATCCGGAAGGTGCGATGCAAATGGCCCGTTCTGCGCAGGCCGTGGCACGACCCGACGCGACCCAGAATCTGGTAGAGCTTGTGGAAGAACTGGCGGCGAGAGGACAGGACAGATGAGCGCAGCAACAAAACTGCCGGGCGATGTCGGACCGATCCATTTCGTGGGGATCGGCGGCATCGGGATGTCCGGTATCGCCGAGGTGCTGCTGAACCACGGCTACCAGGTGCAGGGGTCCGACCAGAAGACCTCGAAGATCACCGACCGGTTGCAGGAACTCGGTGCACGCGTCTTCGAGGGGCAGTCCGAGGCGAACCTGCGCGATGCCGAAGTGGTCGTCGTCTCCTCCGCGATCAAGCCGGGCAACCCGGAACTGGACGCGGCGCGGGCCATGGGCCTGCCGGTGGTGCGCCGTGCCGAAATGCTGGCCGAACTGATGCGGCTCAAGTCGAACATCGCCATCGCGGGTACACATGGCAAGACCACGACGACCACGATGGTTGCGACGCTGCTTGATGCCGGTGGCTTCGATCCGACCGTGGTGAACGGCGGCGTCATCCACGCCTACGGATCGAATGCGCGCAAGGGCGAGGGCGAATGGATGGTCGTCGAGGCGGACGAGAGCGACGGCACCTTCAACCGCCTGCCCGCCACCATCGCCATCGTGACCAATATCGACCCAGAGCACATGGAGCACTGGGGCGACTTCGACACCCTGCGCAAGGGCTTCCTCGATTTCGTCTCCAATATTCCCTTCTACGGGCTGGCGGTCTGCTGCACCGACCATCCGGAGGTGCAGGCGCTGGTGGGCAAGATCACCGATCGCCGGGTGGTGACCTACGGCTTCAACGCGCAGGCCGACGTACGGGCGCTGAACCTGACATACGAGAAAGGCGTGGCGCATTTCGACATCGCGCTGCAGGCCGAGGACATCGTGATCGAGGGCTGCACCCTGCCGATGCCGGGGGACCACAACGTCTCGAACGCCCTTTCTGCGGTTGCCGTGGCGCGCCATCTGGGGATGAAGGGCGACCAGATCCGCGCCGCACTCGCCAGCTTCGGCGGGGTCAACCGGCGCTTCACCCGGGTCGGCGAGGTCGAGGGCGTGACCATCATCGACGACTACGGGCACCATCCGGTCGAGATCGCGGCGGTGCTCAAGGCCGCGCGCCAGGCCACATCCGGCCGGGTGATTGCGGTGCATCAGCCGCATCGCTACTCGCGGCTGTCGACCCTCTTCGAGGACTTTTGCGCCTGTTTCAACGACGCCGACGTGGTCGGCATCGCCGAAGTCTATGCCGCAGGCGAGGAACCGATTGCGGGGGCCACGCGCGATGCGCTCGTCGCCGGGCTGATCCGGCACGGACACCGACATGCACGGGCGGTGACCAGCGAGGACGACCTCGAACGGCTGGTGCGCGAACAGGCGCGTCCGGGCGACATGGTGGTCTGCCTGGGGGCGGGCACCATCAGCGCATGGGCGAACGCGCTTCCCGACCGGCTGCGCAGGGGGGCGGCATGACGCTTTCGCTGACCCTGGCGGCCGTCTGGGCCGTCGTGGCCAACATCCTCGCCATGTTGCCGACCCGCGACAACCATTGGCGCCGGGCCTACATCCTGATCGCCTGCGGCATTCCCATCATCGGCTATGTCACGGCCCAGCACGGTCCCTGGGTCGGCATGATCGTCCTGATCGGCGGAATGTCGGTGCTGCGCTGGCCGGTGATCTTCCTGACGCGCTGGCTGCGCAGCCGCACACTCGGGCGCTGAGATGGGTCTTGCGGTCTCGGTACTCGTCTCGCTGTGGATGCTGGCCTGTGGCTATCTCGGCTTCCGCGCCAACCTGCGGGGGTTCATGCTGAGCCTCGCGGCCGGGCTTGTCCCGCTCGCGGCCATGCTTGCGCTGGTGCTGGGCGCCGGGCCGGGCGAGCCGGTCTTCGCGGAAAGCCTGCTGTCCGCATTCCTCTTCGCCGTTGCCTCGGGGCTGACCGGGAACCTGCTGGCGCGCCTCGCGGCGCGGCGCGGATCGTGACCCGCCTGCCGCCGGTGCGCGGAAAGCTGACGCCCGGAAAGCCGATGAGCGAGCTGACCTGGCTGAGGGTGGGCGGACCCGCCGACTGGCTCTTTCAACCCGCGGACATGGCCGACCTGCGCGACTTCCTGCGCGAACTCGACCCGGAACAGCCGATCTTTCCCGTCGGCGTGGGCTCGAACCTGATCGCGCGCGACGGCGGCATCCGGGCGGTGGTGATCCGCCTCGGTCGCGGCTTCAACGGCATCGAGACCGACGGCACGAGGGTGATCGCCGGGGCCGCCGCCCTCGACGCCCATGTGGCGCGAAAGGCGGCGGAGGCGGGGCTCGATCTGACGTTCCTGCGCACGATACCGGGCACCATCGGGGGGGCGGTCAAGATGAACGCGGGCTGCTACGGCACCTATACCGCGGACCGTCTGGTCGAAGCCGAGGCCGTCACGCGGGCGGGCGACCTCGTGACCTTGTCCCCGGCCGAGCTGAAGTTCGCCTACCGCCAGAGCGCCGTGCCCGATGACTGGGTGCTTGTCCGCGCGGTATTCGAGGCCCCGAGGGGTGATCCCGGCGCGCTGCTGGCGCGGATGGAGGACCAGCTTGCCGCGCGCGACGCGACACAGCCGGTGAAGGAGCGAAGCGCAGGCTCGACCTTTCGCAATCCGGCCGGGTTTTCCTCGACCGGGCGCGCAGACGACGTGCACGAGATGAAGGCCTGGGCGGTGATCGACCGCGCCGGAATGCGCGGCGCGCGAAGGGGTGGGGCGCAGATGAGCGCCAAACATGCCAATTTTCTTCTCAATACCGGCGATGCAACCGCTGCGGACCTCGAGGGATTGGGCGAGGAGGTGCGAAAAAAGGTTTACGATTCAAGCGGTATCACGCTAGAATGGGAAATCATGCGGGTCGGCGAACCGGCCCCACAGGAAAAGGTCCGCAAAGGGCCCGGCAACCAAGAATAAGGGCCGAAAAGGCCCGGGCAGAAAAAGGCACCTAGGTGGGTCAGTCGAGCAGGACACCCCCGAAAGTGGCGGTATTGATGGGCGGTCCATCTGCTGAGCGCGAGGTTTCGCTCTCCAGCGGGGCGTCCTGCGCCGCCGCGCTGCGGGACGAGAATTACACGGTGGTCGAGGTCGATGCGGGCCCCGATCTCGCCCGCGTTCTGGTCGAGCTGAGACCCGATGCCGTGCTGAACTGCCTGCACGGGCGGTGGGGCGAGGACGGTTGCGTGCAGGGCCTGCTCGAATGGCTGCGCATTCCCTACACCCATTCCGGCGTTCTGGCCTCGGCCCTTGCGATGGACAAGCAGCGCAGCAAGGACGTCTATGTTCATGCGGGCCTGCCGGTCGTCGAAAGCGTGCTTGCGCCTGCGGCCGAGGTGCGTCAGCGCCACGTCATGACGCCGCCCTATGTGGTCAAGCCGAACAACGAGGGCTCGTCCGTCGGCGTCTATCTCGTGCACGAGGGCAGCAACGGCCCGCCCCAGCTTGACGAGCGGATGCCCGAGCGGGTGATGGTCGAGGCCTTCGTGGCGGGGCGCGAGCTGACAACCACGGTGCTGGGCGATCGCGCATTGGGCGTGACCGACATCCTGACGGATGGCTGGTATGACTACGATGCCAAGTACAAGCCCGGCGGATCGCGCCATGTGATCCCCGCCGAGGTTCCCGAAGAGATCACCGCGCTGTGCCTCGACTACGCCCTGCGCGCCCACCGGGCGCTTGGCTGCCGGGGCCTGAGCCGGACGGACTTCCGCTGGGACGAGAGCCGCGGCAGGGACGGGCTGATCCTGCTCGAAACCAACACCCAGCCCGGGATGACCCCCACATCGCTCGCGCCCGAACAGGCGCAGGCAACCGGCATGAGCTTCGGCCAGCTCTGCGCCTGGATGGTGGAGGACGCCTCATGCGATCGCTGATCGAGCGCTTCTCGTACGACCGGTCCGATCCCGCGCCCTCGCGCTGGTCCTGGCGGATGCAGCGCCTGATGCTGACGCCCGCATTCCGTTTCGCACTGCGGGTCGGACTTCCGCTTGTCGTGGTCGCCGGCGCGGCCGGCATCTGGCTTTCCGATCCCGACCGGCGCGCGCAACTTGGGCAATACGTCGAGGAGACCAGGGCCGCTATCGAGGGCCGCCCGGAATTCATGGTCCAGATGATGGCGATCGACGGCGTCGACGACGCGCTTGCCGCCGAGATCCGCGCAGCAGTGCCGATCAACTTTCCGCTCAGCTCCTTCGATCTCGACCTCGAACAGATCCGCCTGACCGTCGCCGCGCTCGATCCGGTTCGCTCGGTCGGCGCGCGGATCCGGCCCGGCGGCGTTCTGGAGATTTCGGTCCAGCCGCGGGTTCCGGCGGCGATCTGGCGCAACCGTCAGGGGCTCGTGATGCTGGACGCCAACGGCGTGACCGTCGGAACGCTTTCCAGCCGCGCGGCGCGGCCGGACCTGCCGCTGATCGCCGGGGACGGCGCGGAGGGCCATGTCTCGGAGGCGCTCGACCTCGCTGCCGCGGCACTGCCGCTCGGCGGCCGGTTGCGCGGGATCGTCAGGGTCGGGGAACGGCGCTGGGACATCGTGCTCGACCGCGACCAGCGCATCCTGCTGCCCGAGGAAGAGCCGCTTCAGGCGCTCGAGCGGGTCATCGCCATGGAGGGCGCGCAGGACGTGCTCAGCCGTGACGTCGCGCAGGTCGACATGCGCCTCGCCGCGCGTCCGACGGTAAGAATGAGTGAAAACGCCAGCAAGGACTGGTGGGAAATCAGGCAGAAATTGGGGCAGTGAGATGATGGATCTTTATTCCCGCCAGCGCAGCATGCGCAACATGAGGCGCATGGCGATGCAGCGCGGCGTGGTGGCGGTGCTCGACGTCGGCTCCTCGAAGATCGCCTGCCTCGTGCTGCGCTTCGACGAGGCTGGGCAGATCAGCGACGAGGGCGAGATCGGCTCGCTTGCCGGGCAATCGGGCTTTCGGGTGATCGGGGCCGCGACCACGCGCTCGCGCGGGGTGCGCTTCGGCGAGATCAGCGCCATGCACGAGACCGAGCGCGCGATCCGCACCGCCCTTCAGGCCGCCCAGAAGATGGCGGGGATACGCGTCGATCATGTCATCGCCTGCCTTTCCGGCGCGGAACCGCGCTCCTACGGGCTTGACGCCAAGATCGACCTCGACGGCGAGACCGTGACCGAGCAGGAAGTCGCGCGGGTTCTGGCCCGCTGCGAGGTGCCCGACTACGGCGAGGGTCGCGAGGTGCTGCATGCCCAGCCGGTGAACTTCGCGATCGACCACCGCAGCGGCCTGTCCGATCCGCGCGGCCAGATCGGCAACGAACTGTCGGTCGACATGCACATGCTGACCGTCGAGGCGACAGCGGTGCAGAACCTCGCCCATTGCATCAAGCGCTGCGATCTCGAACTCGCCGGGGTCGCGTCCTCTGCCTATGTCAGCGGCATTTCGGCGCTGGTCGAGGACGAGCAGGAACTCGGTGCCGCCTGCATCGACATGGGCGGCGGATCGACCGGGGTCTCGATCTTCATGAAGAAGCACATGATCTATGCCGACGCGGTGCGCATGGGCGGGGATCACGTCACGTCGGACATCTCGATGGGCCTGCAGGTGCCGGCCGACAAGGCCGAGCGGATGAAGACCTTCTACGGCGGGGTCCACGCGACCGGGGTGGATGACCGCGAACGCATCGACATCGGCGGCGACACCGGCGATTTCGAGCATGACCGTCGCACGGTCAGCCGGGCCGAGCTGATCGGCATCATGCGTCCGAGGGTCGAGGAGATCCTCGAGGAAGTGCGCGCGCGGCTGGACGCGGCGGGTTTCGACCATCTTCCGAGCCAGAAGGTCGTGCTGACCGGCGGCGGCAGCCAGATCCCCGGCCTTGACGGGCTGGCGAGCCGCATTCTGGGCCAGCAGGTTCGCCTCGGGCGTCCGCTCCGGGTCCATGGGTTGCCGCAGGCCGCGACGGGGCCGGGTTTTTCGTCGACGGTGGGACTTTCGCTTTTCGCGGCCCATCCGCAGGACGAATGGTGGGACTTCGACATTCCAGCCGAACGCTATCCGGGCAGATCCCTGCGCCGGGCGGTCAAGTGGTTTCGCGACAACTGGTGAATTGGTGAATCGCGGGCTGACGCGCCTGTCTGCCTGTGTTAGGCTGGTAGCAGGGTCCGCAGAGGCCCACACGGCAGACCGAGCAGTCCGCCCATAGAACCGACCGAATCCCCCCAGGCTGGGTTGGCTCGCCCGTGGTGCGAGTTATCCAGATGATGATGTTGCGTGGCCGCAGACAACTACAGGCTGATGGTTGGGCTTCATCTTGGCTAAATCCGGCTCAAAAGGGCCGGATTTTGCGGTTTTGTGGAAATTCTTGGATGACGGGCGTCAAGCGAGGGGCTAAGATCGGTCAAACGCGCGAAAAAGGCCCAGGCAGACGGGCGAGAGACATACAGGCGGATGGACATATGACTTTGAACCTTTCGATGCCCGGTCAGGAAGAACTCAAGCCCCGGATCACCGTATTCGGTGTCGGGGGCGCGGGCGGGAATGCCGTCAACAACATGATCGAGAAAGAGCTCGACGGCGTTGAATTCGTGGTGGCCAACACCGACGCACAGGCGCTCCAGCAGGCGAAGTGTGAAAACCGCGTCCAGCTCGGCATCAAGGTGACCGAAGGCCTCGGAGCCGGGGCGCGGGCCTCGGTCGGGGCTGCCGCCGCCGAGGAAAGCATCGAACAGATCGTCGACCACCTGGCCGGCGCGCACATGTGCTTCATCACGGCCGGAATGGGCGGGGGAACCGGGACCGGTGCCGCGCCGATCATCGCGCAGGCCGCGCGCGAGCTCGGCGTGCTGACCGTGGGTGTGGTGACCAAGCCCTTCCAATTCGAGGGCGCCAAGCGGATGCGTCAGGCCGAAGACGGTGTCGAGGCGCTGCAGAAGGTCGTCGATACGCTGATCATCATTCCGAACCAGAACCTGTTCCGTCTCGCCAACGAGAAGACCACATTCACCGAGGCCTTCTCGATGGCCGACGACGTGCTCTATCAGGGTGTGAAGGGCGTCACGGACCTGATGGTGCGCCCGGGTCTCATCAACCTCGACTTCGCGGACGTGCGCGCGGTGATGGACGAGATGGGCAAGGCCATGATGGGAACCGGCGAGGCCGAGGGCGAGGATCGCGCGATCCAGGCCGCCGAGAAGGCGATCGCGAACCCGCTGCTCGACGAGATCTCGCTGCGCGGCGCCAAGGGTGTGCTGATCAACATCACCGGCGGCCACGATCTCACGCTGTTCGAGCTTGACGAGGCGGCCAACCGCATCCGCGAGGAAGTCGATCCCGAGGCCAACATCATCGTCGGCTCGACGCTCGATACCGACATGGGCGGCATGATGCGGGTGAGCGTCGTCGCCACCGGCATCGACGCTTCGGACGTGAACACCGAAATGCCGGTGCCGCGCCGGTCCATGTCCGCGCCGCTCAAGCAGACGGTGGCCGCAGAGGCGCCCGCCGCCGAATATGTCGAACCGGCGCAACCCGCCTATGCGGAAGCAGCCGAGGAGCCGTCGCTTTTCTCCGGGCTCGGTGCGGATGCAGCCGAGGCAGAGCACGAGCGCTACGAAGCCGAGGAGGTCGACGACCTGCCGCCGCCGGCCTACCAGCCGAGAGTTGCCGCGTTCGAGCCGCGCCGCGATATCGCAGAGTCCGAACCCGAGACCTTCGTCGCACCGCGCGCGCCTGCGCCGGGCACGCCGTCGCCAGAAGCGCTCGCGCGGCTGCGCCAGGCTGCCGCCAAGGCCGCGCCGGATGGCATGCGCAGGCCCCAGGCCGAACAGCAGGAGCGTCCCGCCGCCGGAGCCGACCGCAAGAATTTCGGCATCAACTCGCTGATCAACCGCATGACCGGCCATGCCGAGGGCGTCTCGCGCGAGCGTCCCCAGGCCCCCGTGCGCCATCAGCCCCCGGTACAGCACCGGGCGACGCAGGCCGCGCCAAAGCCGGTCGATTACGAGGATGCGGATCAGGAAAAGATCGAGATTCCGGCCTTCCTGCGGCGTCAGGCAAACTGATCCGTTCACAAATGTTAATCAGTGGGTCGCCCTTTGGCGGCCCATTTTCATTTTGATAACAATAACTTGGATGAAACCGGGCGTCTATCCGCCCGATTGTGACAGTAGTGTTTCAGTTGGTTGCAAAGATTGAGTTGAGGCTCTCGGGTGCGCTGCCTAATTGTCTGCAGTAACAGGGAAATCCCCTGTCAGACGATGAGGACGACCAGGTGCAGACGACCATAAAATCTCCGATCAGCTTCTCCGGGAAAGGCCTTCATTCGGGCAGGTCCGCGACGCTGACGATCCGTCCGGCCTCGGCCGAGCACGGAATCTGGTTCTCGCGTACCGATGTGATGGTCGGCGATCGGCTGATCCCGGCGCGCTGGGATGCGGTGAACCGTTCTCCGCTGTGCACGCGGCTCGAGAATGCCTCGGGTCTGTCCGTTTCGACCGTCGAGCATCTGATGGCGGCCCTTGCCGGCTGCGGTGTCCACAACGCCCTGATCGAGATCGACGGGCCGGAAGTTCCGATCCTCGACGGCTCTGCCGCGCCCTTCGTGCGCTCGATCGTGCAGCGCGGGCTTCGCCGGCTTCATGCCCCGATCCGCGCCTTCGAGGTGCTTGAGACGGTCCGTGTCAGCGAAGGCGCGGCGTCGGCGAGCCTTGCGCCGGCGGACACGTTGCGCATCGATTTCGAGATAGATTTCGCGGATGCCGCCATAGGCCGGCAGGCGCGGTCGCTGGTGATGAACAACGGCAGTTTCGCGCGCGTCCTGAGCGACAGCCGGACATTCTGCCGTCAGGCCGATGTGGATGCGATGCAGGCCAACGGGCTCGCGCTTGGCGGCGTGCCGGGCGTGAATGCGGTCGTCTTCGACGGCGACAAGGTGACGAGCCCGGGCGGGCTGCGACATGCCGACGAGCCGGTGCGCCACAAGATGCTCGACGCGCTGGGGGATCTGGCGCTTGCCGGTGCGCCGTTGATCGGACACTACACGGGTGTACGGGCGGGTCATTCGCTGACCAACACCCTGCTGCGCAAGCTGTTCGCGACGCCGGGTGCCGTGCGCATGATCACGGTCGACGCAGTTCAGGCGGCGCGGCTGCCCGGTCACGGGCTGGTCTGGGACGAGGTCCCCGCCGTCGCCTGAGGTCTGCGCATGGTCGCCCGTCCAAGCCCCTGGCAGCAAAACCGCATACCGCCCGCACATGGCAACTGCATCCTTCCGCGCACATCGTCCGTCGAATGGTTTCGCCGGGCATTTTGCCCCGCACCCTATTGTGCTAGGAGACGCTCAAGCGTACCCATGCACGGCGTACGGAGTTCAATGATCGAGGTTGGCAGGGCATGAAACTGGCGGGATCCCGGACAAGGGTGATCGGAACGGTTTTGCTCGTGGCGGCACTTGCGGCCTGCGGGGCCCGCGACACGCCGCGAACGGGTGGCTTCCTCGGCTTCGGCGGCGAGGAAATTCCGCTCGAAACCTTCTCGGCCCGTCAGATCTTCGAGCGAGGCGAATACGAGCTCGAGCGCAACCGACCCTCGGAAGCGGCCTTCTACTTCTCCGAGATCGAGCGGCTATATCCCTATTCCGACTGGGCCAAGCGGGCGCTGATCATGGAAGCCTTTTCCTATCATCAGGACGAGGACTATCCCAACAGCCGGTCATCCGCGCAGCGGTTCATCGACTTCTACCCCGCCGACGATGACGCCGCCTATGCCCAGTATCTGCTGGCACTCAGCTATTACGACCAGATCGACGAGGTCGGGCGCGACCAGGGCCTCACCTTCCAGGCGCTGCAGGCGCTTCGCGAGGTGATCGAGCGCTATCCCGACAGCGACTATGCGCGCTCGGCGATCCTGAAGTTCGACCTCGCCTTCGATCATCTGGCGGGCAAGGAGATGGAGATCGGACGCTACTACCTGCGCCGTCACCACTACACCGCCGCCATCAACCGCTTCCGCGTCGTGGTCGAGGACTTCCAGACGACCTCTCATACGCCAGAGGCCCTGCACCGGCTGGTCGAGGCCTATCTCTCGCTCGGGCTCGTGAACGAGGCCCAGACGGCAGGGGCGATTCTGGGTTACAACTACCGGTCGACGGAGTGGTATGAGGACAGCTACAAGATGCTGACCGGGCGCGGTCTCAAGCTGGAGGCGACCGGCGACAACTGGCTGAACCAGATCTACCGTCAGACCATTCAGGGACGCTGGCTCTGATCTTGCGCTCCCCGTGCGCTTCCGCGACGATCTGAACATGCTGCGCAGCCTCGACATCGTTGACATGCTCCTGATCGAGCGCCTCGGGCTGGAATTCCAGCCCGGGCTCAACGTGCTGACCGGCGAGACGGGGGCGGGAAAGTCGATCCTTCTCGACGCGCTCGGGTTCGTGCTGGGCTGGCGGGGGCGCGCCGATCTTGTCCGCCAGGGCGCGGCGCAGGGCGAGGTCACGGCGGTGTTCGACCTTTCCGACGACCATCCTGCCCACGCCATCCTTTCCGAGGCGGGCCTGCCCGGGGGGGCGGAGTTGATCCTGCGGCGGGTGAACGGCACGGACGGGCGCAAGACCGCCTGGGTGAATGACCGGCGCTGTTCGGGCGAGGTATTGCGCCAGTTGGGCGACACGCTGGTCGAGCTGCATGGTCAGCACGACGATCGCGGATTGCTGAACCCACGCGGCCACCGGGACATTCTGGATGCGTTCGGTGCGCTGGAGACGCTGCGCGGCGAGGTGCGCACGGCCTGGGCATCGCAGCGCAAGGCACGCGGCGCGCTTGAGGCGGCAGAGGCGGCACTGGCCGCTGCGCGGGCAGAAGAAGAAACCCTTCGCGACTGGGCCGAGGAGCTCACCAAACTCGCCCCGGCCATCGGGGAAGAGGCCGAACTGGACGCGCGCCGCCGTCTGATGCAGGGGGCGGAGAAGATCCGCAACGATGTGGTGCGCGCCCATGAAGTGCTGGGGAGTCAGGGCGCCGAGGGGGCGATGGCCGACGCGCTGCGCTGGCTCGACGGAGCCGTTGCGGGTGCCGACGGGCTCCTTGAGGCGCCGATGGAGGCGTTGGCGCGCGCGATGGCGGAGCTTGACGCAGCCTCGGACGGGATCGTGCAGGCAATCGAGGCGCTGTCCTTCAATCCGTCCGAGCTGACGGAAGTGGCGGACAGGCTGTTTACCCTTAGGGAGGTGGCGCGCAAGCACCGGGTATCAACCGACGAACTGCCGGGCATCGCCGGAGAGCTCGAGCATCGGATTGCGGCTTTGGATGCGGGCGATGCCGATCTCGCCCGCCTGCGCAGCGAACAGCGTGAGGCCGAGGCCCGATACGAGGAAGTCGCCACCGCGCTCACGGCCGCCCGTCACGAGGCCGCTGCCCGGCTCGATGCGGCTGTCGGGGCCGAGCTGGCACCGCTCAGGATGGAGCGCGCGATCTTCCACACCGACATCACCGATGAGACCCCCGGCCCCGACGGGCGCGAGGCGGTGGCCTTTACGGTCGCGACCAACCCCGGCGCGCCGTCCGGGCCGCTGAACCGCATCGCCTCTGGCGGCGAACTCAGCCGTTTCCTGCTGGCGCTCAAGGTCTGCCTCGCGCAGCGCCAGGGCGGGCTGACGATGATCTTCGACGAGATCGACCGAGGCGTCGGCGGCGCCACGGCGGATGCGGTCGGGCGCAGGCTCGCGGCGCTCGCGGCGGGCGGGCAGGTGCTTGTGGTGACGCATTCGCCCCAGGTTGCCGCACTCGGCGCGCATCACTGGCGGGTCGAGAAGCAGGTAAGCGGCGGCATGACCACCTCAACGGTGATCCCGCTCGCGCCCGCCGAAAGGGTGGACGAAATCGCCCGGATGCTTGCCGGCGATACCGTCACGGACCAGGCACGCGGCGCCGCCGAGGCGCTTCTTGCCGGCTAGGCCCAGGATACCGGCGGACCTTGTCCGCTTGGCTCCCGGCGCGGACAGGGTCGGGAGAAGGGGCCGATGACGGATCCAGCACGGGCCCTGCTTGGGAGGGGATTGCGCAGTGCCATGGTCGGCACCCGCAGAACCATCCGGGTGTTGCGCCGCAAGGGCCCGAGCCAGGTCCAGTTCTGGTTCATCGCATTGGCCGTCGGCGTCGCGGGAGGATTCGCGGCGCTCTTTTTCCGCAAGGGGATCAACGCCCTGCAGGCTCAAGTTTATGGGACGCATGATGTCCAGCGCCTGCACAGCTTCGCCCTGTCGCTGCCGTGGTACTGGATCCTGTTCGTGCCGATCTGCGGCGGGCTGCTGACCGGGATCATCCTCAGCACCTTTACCCGCGATGCCCGCGTGCGGTCGGTTGCCGATGTCATCCGCGGGGCGGCGCTGAAGGAAGGCAGGGTCGAGGTCCGGGCCGGGCTTGCCTCGGCCCTTGCATCCCTCATCACGCTGAGCACCGGCGGATCCTCGGGGCGTGAAGGTCCGGTGGTCCATCTGGCCGCCGTCATCTCGACGTGGGTCAACCGGCGGCTGCATGCGGACGGGATCACCGGGCGCGACCTGCTGGGATGCGCCGTGGCCGCCGCCGTTTCTGCCAGCTTCAACGCGCCGATCGCCGGGGCGCTCTTTGCGCTCGAGGTCGTGCTGAGACACTTCGCCGTGCACGCCTTCGCGCCCATCGTCATCGCATCGGTCGCCGGCACGGTCATCAACCGTCTGGAATTCGGCGGCGTGACCGAGTTCATCCTGCCGGCCGGAGAACTGCGTTTCTATGTCGAATTGCCGGCGTTCCTGATCCTCGGGCTGATCTGCGGTCTCGTCGCCGCGGCGCAGATGCGCGCGATTTTCTGGGCCGAGGATGTCGGCAACCGTGTCCAGCGGCGGGCGCGCATTCCCGACTGGCTGCGCCCCGCGATCTCCGGGGCGATGCTGGGCGCGATCGCGATCGCCTTCCCGCATGTCATCGGGGTCGGCTACGAGACGACCTCCCGCGCCCTGACCGGCGACCTCGTGCTTCATGAAGCCATCGTCTTCGCCGTTTTGAAATGCGTCGCCCTCGCGATCACCATGGGCGGCAAGATGGGCGGGGGGGTCTTCTCGCCCTCGCTTATGATGGGGGCGCTTTGCGGCCTCGCCTTCGGCATCATCGCCACCGCGATCTTTCCCAACGTTTCCGGTTCCGCCAGCCTCTATGCGCTTGCCGGCATGGGGGCCGTCGCCGCCGCCGTTCTCGGCGCGCCGATTTCGACGACGCTCATCGTGTTCGAGATGACGGGCGACTGGCAGACCGGCATCGCGGTGATGGTGTCGGTCTCGATGTCGACTGCGCTGGCCTCGCGCCTGGTGCGGCGCAGCTTTTTCCTGACCCAGCTCGAGCGGCAGGGCATCCGGCTTGCCGCGGGGCCGCAGGCCTACCTGCTCTCGATGTTCATGGCCGAAAAGGTCATGCGTCCGATGGATGCGCCGAACGCGGCGCAGGAAGAGGCCTGCTGGGACATGATCCGCGACGGCAGCTACCTCGACGCCGCGGCAACGCTCGAAGCCGCGCTGCCGCTGTTCGAGGGGCAGGCCGTTGCCTTCCTGCCGGTGGTGCGCATCACCGCCGAGGACAAGCCGCCGGAACTTCTTGGCGCGCTTTTCCACGTCGATGCATTGCGCGCCTACAACCGGGCCCTCGCGGCAACGGCGGCCGAGGAGCATTCCTGATCGCGACCGACAGGGAACAGACGGGCCGAGGCGTCAGATCTGTTCGACCGTCACGTCGTCGCTGGCATAGAAGGCGAGATGTTCCTTGATCGGCGCGACAGCGTCGAAGGGATCCTCGTAGGACCAGGCCGCGTTTTCGAGCGTCGTGTTCTTCGTCACGAGGCTGAAATAGCTGGCGTCGCCCTTGTGCGGGCAATGGCTGGTCTTTTCGGTCCGGTCCAGAAAGGCCATCGCGATGTCCCCACGCGGAAAGTAGATCACCGGCGCATAGCCGTCCTCAAGCAATTGCAGCGCGGCGGTGCTTTCCGCGATCACGGCCCCGCCGGCACGCACGGACCAGGTGCCACCGGCGCTGCGGATTTCGATTCTTTCGGCCATCTTCTCGTGTTCCCCCAGAAGTCTCGAAGCCAGGATCGGACCTGCCCCTGCCAGAATCGTGCCGGGACCTTGCCGGGCCGCACCCTCAGATCGGGGCGGTCGCGGCATCCAACCACGTTCTTGCCGCATCGGAAAGGCGTGGGCGGATCTTTTCGGCGACTTCTGCATGATATGCATTCAGCCAGTCCCGCTCGGGCGCTGTCAGCATGTCGGGAACGATGAGACGCCGGTCGATGGGCGCGAATGTGAGGGTGCGCCAGTCCAGCATCTCGCGGTCCGCGTCCGCACCGGGCAGGGGCGGGGCGGTCCGGCAGACGAGCAGGTTCTCGATGCGGATTCCGAAGGCGCCCTCGCGGTAGTATCCGGGCTCGTTCGAGAGGATCATGCCGGGTTCGAGCGGCACCGTGCTGATGCGGCTCAGCCGCTGCGGGCCCTCATGGACCGACAGATAGGCGCCGACACCGTGGCCCAGCCCATGGTCGAAATCCTGCCCGGCGAGCCAGAGCGGCATGCGCCCGACGCATTCGATGTCACGCCCTGACAAGCCCTTCGGCCAGCGCAACCGGCTCATCGCGATCATGCCCTGCAGAACCCGGGTGAAGGCTTGGCAGGCTGCCTGCGGCGGCGAGCCGATGGCGACGGTGCGGGTGATGTCGGTGGTGCCGTCCAGATACTGTCCACCGCTGTCGATCACGATGATCTGCCCTTCCTCCAGGCGCGCATCGGTCTCTTCGGTCACCCTGTAGTGCATGATCGCCCCGTTGGGGCCGGTCCCGGCGATGGTCTCGAAGCTGATGTCCTGCAGCGCGTTGTCGTTGCGCCGGCAGCTTTCGAGCTTCCTCACGACATCGGTTTCCTTCAGGGTTCCCGGTTTCTGCGCGTCGAGCCAGGCGAGAAGTTCGACCACAGCCGCCCCGTCGCGCAGATGCGCCTCGGCGCTTCCCTCGATCTCGGCGGCGTTCTTGCAGGCCTTGGGCAGCGCGCAGGGATCGGTGGACAGCACCGGTTCCGACACCGCTTCCGCGACGATCAGCGGGACCGTGTGCTTGTCGAGCCTGACCTTGCCCTCAAGCGCGCGCAGAAAGCCGGGGAATTGCGCCGGGTCGTGCAGGGCGACATCCGCTCCCAGATGATCCCCGAGCCCCTCGAGTTTCGCCGCCGCCATGAAGAGATCGACCCGGCCGTCCGCATGGAGCACGGCGAAGCCCTGTGCGATCGGGTTGCGCGGGATGTCGGCGCCGCGGATGTTCAGCAGCCAGCAGACCGAATCCGGCAGGGTGATGACCGCGGCCGCGTGTCCGTCGCGATCGAGCAGGGCACCAAGCCGCGCGCGCTTGTCGGCATGGCTTTCGCCGGCGAATTCGATCGGATGAACCTTTGCCGGGGCCATCGGCGGTGCCGGCTGGTCCTCCCAGATGCGGTCGACGAGGTTTTCGGTGGCGCGCAGCGTGATGCCGCTTGCCGCGAGGCTCTCGGTCAGGGTCTCGATCTGTCCGGCTGAATGCAGCCAGGGGTCGAAGCCCACGTTCCCGCCCTTTGGCAACATGTCGCGCAGCCAGTCCGCAAGCGATACCTCGGGCCAGGGCACAGGGGTGTAGCAGGGCGCGACCTGAGCCTTGACCTGCGTCCGGTAGCGCCCGTCGATGAAGACACCCGCCACGTCGCGCAACGCGGCGCAGAAACCCGCCGAGCCGGTGAAGCCCGTGAGCCAGGCAAGGCGTGCGTCATGATCGGCAACATATTCGCCCTGATGCGCGTCCGCGCGCGGGACGAGGAACCCGTCCAGACCCGCGCGCGCGATCTCGTCGCGCAGCGCGTGGAGCCGTGGCGGCCCCTGTTCCGGCCGTGCCGTCACCTCGAAGGTCTGAAACATCCCGTCTCCCGGTTCATCGATCCTGAAATATCCGCGCCGAGGACCGGACGGCTAGCCGGCCCGTCGCATGCCCATCACGCGCGCCCGCGCACGCGGGTCGCTGTCGAACAGGGCGGCGAGCTGCTCGGTCATCGCGCCTGCCAGCTGGTCCACGTCCGTGATCGTGACCGCCCGGTGGTAATAGCGCGTGACGTCATGCCCGATGCCGATGGCCAGCAATTCGACCGCCTTGCGCTTCTCGACCAGGGCGATCACGTCGCGCAGGTGCTTCTCGAGATAGTTCGCCGGGTTCACCGAAAGCGTCGAATCGTCCACCGGCGCGCCGTCCGAGATCACCATCAGGATCTTGCGCGACTCCGAGCGGCCCAGCATCCGCCTGTGCGCCCATTCGAGCGCTTCGCCGTCGATGTTCTCTTTCAGCAGGCCCTCTTTCATCATCAGCCCGAGATTGCTGCGTGTGCGGCGCCAGGGCGCGTCCGCTGACTTGTAGATGATGTGGCGCAGGTCGTTCAGCCGCCCGGGCTGCTGCGGACGTCCGCCGCCCAGCCAGGCCTCGCGGGCCTGCCCGCCCTTCCAGGCGCGGGTCGTGAAGCCCAGGATCTCGACCTTGACGTTGCACCGCTCGAGCGTCCGGGCAAGCACATCGGCGCAGATCGCGGCGATCGAAATCGGCCGTCCCCGCATGGATCCGGAATTGTCGAGAAGCAGCGTGACGACGGTGTCGCGGAATTCGGTGTCCTTCTCGACCTTGAAGCTCAGCGGGGTGGTGGGGTTGGCCACAACCCGCGCCAGCCGCCCGGCATCGAGCATGCCCTCTTCCAGATCGAACTCCCAGCTCCGGTTCTGCTGGGCCTGAAGCCGCCGCTGCAACTTGTTGGCCAGCCGGCTCACCGCCCCCTTCAGCGGTTCGAGCTGCTGGTCGAGATAGGCGCGAAGCCGTTCGAGTTCGGCCGGATCGGCCAGGTCCTCGGCCGCGATGATCTCGTCATGGTCGGCCAGATACACGAGGTAGTTCGGGTCGGCTTCCGAGGCGGCCGGCGGGACGGGCGGCTCGAGCGGAGCCTCTCCCTCCGGCATCTCGGCCTCGTCGCCGAGCTCCTGGTCAGCCATGTCATCCATCGAGACCTGCGCCTCGGCGGCGTCGGGCTGCTGGTCCTGCGACTGCTCGGGAGAGGCGTCCGCCTCGTCCTCCTGGTCGTCCTGGCCGGTGCTGTCGGGCTCCTGATCGTCTTCCGAGCTTTCTTCCGCTTCGTCCTGCTGGTCCTCGTCGATGTCGTCCGGGTCTTCGCCCAGCTGATCGCCGTAGCCGAGGTCGGAGATCATCTGCCGCGCGAACCTCGCGAAGGCCGCCTGATCGTCCAGTGTCCGGTTCACGTCTCCGAGCGTACCGCCCGCCTGATCCTCGATGTATCCGCGCCAGAGATCGGCCGCCGTCTGGGCGCCCGCGGGCAGCGTGCGTCCCGTCGCGAGCTGGCGGATCAGATACCCGGCGGCGACGGGAAGCGGCACGTCGGATGCCTGCCGCACCTGGTCATACCCCTTGCGCATCGCTTCCCAGCCGATCTTGGCGTCGATGTTCTGCGCCGTTCCGGGCATGTCTCGGGCACCCATCGCCTCGCAGCGCGCCGTCTCCATCGCTTCGTAGAGTTCGCGCGCCATCTGCCCTTGCGGCAGGTAGCGTGAATGGGTCTGGTCGTTGTGATAGCGCCGGTGCAGCGCCAGGGCATCGGCCGTACCGCGCGCCAGCAGGACCTCGTCGCGGGTCATCCGGCGGCTGATCTGCGGCAGGCGCATCGCATCGCCAGACAGGCCGGCGGGGTCCACCGAATAGGTCACATTCAGCTCCGGATCATGAGCCATGACCTTGGTCGCTTCCGCCAGTGCCCGCTTGAACGCGTCGGCCGGATTGTCGGACTGCTTCATGCGAAACGCCGCCTCTTCTTCTCTTCGCAGGGACTTTCCGAAGCTTTGGCAGCTTTTCCGGGCAGGGTCAAAGGGGGCGGCAAACCTGCGCTTTGCAGGCGATCGGCGAAAATCCGCAGCGATCGTTCATCGTGCGAGGGAACTTCCGGCAGTTTCCGGCGGTTGTCAGGTCACAGTTCGAAGGGTGCACCTGAAAGAAAGTTCCGAAAGGGGCGCCCATCCATCCCTGAAGGAGTGATGAAATGAACAGTATCATGCAGAATACCAGCCGTCTTGCCCTTGCTGCCCTGCTGTCGGCCGCGCCCGTCCTCGGATTTGCACAGGCTACAGACAATACGCCGACGCAGGATCCCGCGACCCAGCAGATCGAAGGTCAGGCGGGCGCGCAGTCCGGCGCTCAGGACAACGCAGCGCCCATGCCCACGGAAAACGGGGCGAGCGACAGCACCGCGACCGCCGATGCTCCTGCCGCGGATACGGAAACGGAACAGAGCGACACGGCTCAGGCGCCCGCCGAGCCGATGACCCCGCCCGCCGACGGTACGATGACCGCCGACGCACCTGCTGACGGCACCGTGCAGGACGGCATGGCGACCGACACCGCGGAAGCAGAGACCGCCAAGCCGGTCGACGGTCAGATCATCATGCAGGACGAAGACACGATCCTGGCGAACAACCTGATCGGATCCAATGTCTATTCGGCGGACGGTGAAGATGTCGGCGAGATCGACAACCTGATCATCAGCCTCGACGGGAAAGTTGAAGGTGTGGTGATCGGCGTTGGCGGATTCCTCGGCCTTGGCGAGAAGGATGTCGCCGTCGAGATGGCCAGCCTCTCCACCACCACCGACGACATGGGCAACATCCGTTTGGTGACGTCGGCGACGAAGGCCGATTTCGAAGCTGCGGAAGACTTTGTCACGACTGACCAGGTCGCGGCAGAAAGTGCCGCAGATCCGATGGCAGCGCCGACAGCGCCGGCGACTGAATAAGCCGTCGTTTCCGCCACGGTTCGGGGCCGCCTCTGTCGAGGCGGCCCTTTTCTATTTTCTCTAAGGATGTGGAGACCGAAGTTCGCGTTCTGTGTGAGCGTCATAGCCGCGTCGCGCAGCTATCCCGCGTCAGTCAACCTGAACCCTTCGCTCACCCCAGACTCAGGCTCGCAGAACTTTCGGGCAGTTCCTCGTCGAAGAGGCGCTGATAGAACTCCGCCACTGTCTGCCGCTCGAGTTCGTCGCATTTGTTGAGGAACGACAGGCGGAAAGCGTAGCCGACGTTGCGGAAGATCTCGGCGTTCTGCGCCCAGGAGATGACTGTGCGTGGGCTCATGACCGTGGACAGATCCCCGTTCATGAAGGCCGTCCGCGTCAGGTCCGCCACGGTCACCATGTGCTTGACCGTCTTGCGCCCCTTCTCGGTGTTGTAATGCGGGTTCTTCGCCAGCACGATCGCCGTCTCGGCGTCGATGGAGAGGTAGTTCAGCGTGGCCACCAGCGACCAGCGGTCCATCTGGCCCTGGTTGATCTGCTGGGTCCCGTGATAGAGCCCCGTAGTGTCGCCCAGACCGACCGTATTGGCCGTCGCGAAGATGCGGAAATAGGGATGGGGCGTGAGCACCTTGTTCTGGTCGAGCAGCGTCAGCTTGCCGTCCACCTCGAGCACCCGCTGGATGACGAACATCACGTCGGCCCGCCCCGCGTCGTATTCGTCGAAGACGATGGCGCAGGGGTTGCGCAGGGCCCAGGGGAGGATGCCCTCCTGGAACTCGGTGACCTGCTTGCCGTCCTTGAGCTTGATCGCATCCTTGCCGATCAGGTCGATCCGGCTGATGTGGCTGTCGAGGTTGACGCGCACCGTCGGCCAGTTGAGCCGCGCCGCGACCTGTTCGATATGGGTCGACTTGCCCGTGCCGTGATAGCCCTGGATCATGACGCGCCGGTTGTGCGAGAAGCCCGCGAGGATCGCCAGCGTCGTGTCGGGATCGAACTTGTAGGTGGAATCGTGATCCGGCACCCGGTCCGAGCCTTCGTCGAAGCCCTTCACGATCATGTCGGTGTCGATCCCGAAGACCTCGCGGACCGAGACCTCGTTGGTCGGTTTCATCTTGATGTCCAAACCGCCATCGGCCATCGCCTGCCTGTCCTTGCTCATCTCTGCACCTCACCGAGGCCACTGCATCCGCCCGCCGTGGTGCAACATATCGGGGGCAGGTGCAAGGGGATGGGGTGGGTGTGGGTTTGCCGAGGTGGAGGCTGACGTCGCTGTGGGGTGGTTTCCCGTCATTCGCTGCGTCGGCCACGAACGGCAGCAACGCGAAGAAAGTGGCGTGTTGGGTGGGCGAGTGCCCGTTGCCTTGAAAATGACCAGCGAGATTGACCCTGGAAGTGCTAGTGCTGATAAGTGTCGTTACAAGAAGGCGAGACACTGAAGGCTAGATCATGACATTAGACATCCGCGGCAGCCTCAAGAATACTCGTAAGAGCAAGAACGCCCTCGTCGTTGTCGATGAGTTGATGGCGAACTCGATTGATGCTTTCTTGATTAGACGGTCCGCATCCGGCGGCGATTTAAGTCTTGAAATCAATTTCACAACTAAGGCGCGAAAATCAGATCTGCTTGGCCAAGAATATGACTTGGAAGTCGAATGCGTTGACAACGGGTGCGGCCTTGGGCCGGATCAGTTAAAGGCGTTTCTCACCAAAGACACTTCATACAAAGATGATCTTAGAATTTCGGGTATTGGGAATTGCAAAGGTGCAGGTCGAGTTCAGTTCTTTCACCATTTCTCAAAGTTATCACTGTCGTCAATGTATTCAAAGGATGGTAAGAAATTCAGCGTACACTTGCCTGCTGAAGACTCCCGAAAATTAATTGAAGAGAATGATTTCAAAATTGAGCCACGTGACGATGGTGAGATTGGAACTAGCGTAAGACTTTCAGGGGTTTTGCCCAAAGTCCGAGAAACGATATTCACCGTTCAGTTCGTTCAGGAGTCGTTCGAAGCTGCAGCGCTCAAGCAGTATGTTTTGTTCAGCGCACTACAGAGGTTTGTGAGCCTCCAAGATGTTCTTGGGGATTTTCGTATCGAGTTTGAGAGCGATCTTGATGGCGTAAAATCAAGCGCGACCTTGAGTGCGTCAGACATTCCGGAGCGCACATCAGTGAGCAATCTGGATATTATTCATGTGGAAGATGATCAGACCATTAAAGCGCCAGTGATCGTGACGCACTATAGGCTTGATGAGGGCAGGTATCCCCTGCCGAAGAACGTTGTTGGATTGTGTGCGAGGTCTGCAATCGCTGAGGACATAACCAAACGGTACCTTCGGTCCAAGTCGATTGAGAACAATGCAATTCGAGGATTCTATCATATAATCCTTGTAGAAGGCCAACTGCTTGACGAAGGCGTGAATGAACATCGAGATGGGTTCGACAAAATTCGGCAAGAAAATGGGAACGCTGACCTGTTTGACGGAATCCAGATTAGCTTCGAAGACATTTACGCTAAGCTTGATGACAAGGTGCAAGAGATACTGACGCCGCCCGACTGGTCTCGCGATAAGATCGTGTCCGAAGTCGGTAAAGATTTCGGGGTTTCGGAAGAAATGTTGTCTCACTCCAATACACGAGTGACGTTTGGTGACACGCCCTCCAGTGTTGCAAAGCGGGCGCTTAGAAACTTGCAGGACAAAGTAGTCGATGAAACGGCCAGTCTTTTGTCGATGAAGGAGGCAATCGCACAACTGGAGCCGGACAGTGATGATTTCCGGCGCAAAGTTAATGAGTTGTCTTGGCAGTTCACAGCGTCATTGAAAACTGTGGATATGGCTAATCTTTCCCAGCTGGTAGTGCGGCGATCCAATATGATCGAAGTTCTGGCTATGGCAGTGAAAGAACTATTGAAAGTTCAAACCGACGTTCGGCCCGGGGAGCGTAAGAAAAATGAAGCTCTTATTCATAATATATTCTTTCCTATGCGGAAAGATAGCAGCGAGATTTCAGATCACGATGTTTGGCTTCTGAGTGAAGAATATCACTATTACGACTACATCGCCTCAGACAAGCCGCTGAGCCAGATCAGAATGGGTGATGAAATGTTGTTCGAGGAAGAAATTGACGCACGTGTTGATGAGTTCCTCGGCCGTATGAGCCAGGAAAACAAGGCGGTACGGCCTGATATCGCACTTTTCCATGAAGAAGGAGCGGTTGTAATTGTTGAGTTTAAAGCGCCGGGAGTTAGTTTGGACAATCACTTTGGTGATTTGGTGGAGTACGCAACGTTGCTGGCGGCCAAGTCTAGAGGCAAGCTAAGGAAGTTCTACGGTTATCTCATTGGCGATAAAGTCAATAGTGCCCGCTTGGGTAGCTTTAAGCCGTTGCCGGGGGCGAAGGGGTGGTTTGATACAACAGATATTCGGGAACCTGAAACTCAAGTTGGGATTGGACAACTCTACTCGGAGCTGTTGTACTATGATGACGTAGTCGAGCGTTCGCGAAAGCGCATTGAGGTGTATCGGGAGCGTTTAAAGCTCCCTAACTGACTGGGCGTTTTGCGGCCAGCTATAGGCGATGAAAGATTTAGTCTTCGCCTTTTCGTGAGGCTTCATCGAGTTCCAACTGCATCTTGCGCGGAGGTCCTGCTTGGTCTGATACCGGCTATCAGCTTAGTTTCGAGCGGATGTCTGCAGAGGGCCGCAAGCAACCCCATCCCCCCATCTCAATCCTTGAAGTTCCGGCTTCCCTTGATCTGGTCCCAGGCCCAGACGACCTGCTGGAGCTGTTCTTCCTGGCTGCGGTCTCCGCCGTTCATGTCGGGGTGGAGGATCTTGATCAGGCCCTTGTAGGCGCGGCGGGCGTCGGCCTTGCTCCAGCTGTCGCGGCCCTCGAGGATCTCGAGCGCGCGGCGTTCGGTGGGGGGCAGGCGGCGCGAGCCGCCCTCGGGCGAGCGGCCCTTGTTCTGGGTGCCGTTGGCGCCGAGCACCTGATGGGGGTCCTCGATGCCGAGCCGGGCCCAGGCGCGCTGTTCCGGGTCGCCTATGGGCTTGGTGGCGCGTTCCCAGACCTTGTCCTTGGAAAGCTGGGCATTCATCTCGGCCTCGGTGGTGCCGTCGAAGAAGTTCCATTTCAGGTTGTATTCACGCACATGCTGCTGGCAGAACCAGAAATAGTCGTCCAGCACGTCGGGGGCCTTGGGGGCGCGGTACTTGCCGGGCTGGTCGCACCCCTCGTGGTCGCAGACCCTGGTCGAGGTCTCCGATGCGCCGGACATGCCGCGCCGTCCACGCGGATTCTTCTTCTTGGCGGAAGAGACGGACATGTCGAATCCGAAGGGGTCGGGCTTGGGCATCGTTCAGGGACCTTTCGACTCAAGGCCCGTCAGTTTAGACTGTGGGGCGCAAGATTGAAGAGGGCAGGGAAAAAAAGTGGCTCAAACACATGAGATCGAGGACCGGCTTCGGCAAGCCTTCGCTCCCCGGCGGCTTGCGGTCGTCGACGACAGCGAGAGCCATCGGGGGCATGCGGGATTTCAGGAGGGCGGCGGAAGCCACTTCAACGTGGAAATCCGCTCGGAGGCGTTCAGGGGGATGAGCCGGATCGGACGGCACCGCGCGATCCATGCGGCGCTGGGTCCGGAACTGATGGGGCGCATCCACGCGCTGGCGCTGGACGTGGACGCCTGAGCGGGCTCTATTCGGGCGGCTTGCGGAAGCTGCGGTTCGCCACGAGCTGCTTCAGCGAGTTGGTCACGCCCGAGACGTCGCTGACCTCCTCGACGCCGTTGTCGCGCAGCATCCGGGTCGCGCCACCGCTTTTGGCCGCGTCGGTGCCGGTCGACAGATCGCCCTCATCGTCCGGGGTCTCTTCGCCGGTCTCGAGGGCGGGATCGGCCGCGGCCGGCACCGCGAGGCCGTTGCGGGGCCGGCGGAACACCAGGACGTTGCGCCATTCGGTGGTCGTCGAGGTCAGTCCCGAGCGTTCGAGCGACGGCAGCGTTTCGGCGCGCTGGTATTCCCAGCCGTCCGCGGCCATCCGGTTCATCAGGTCCTCGAGCGCGAAGGAGAAGCGCGCCTCGGGGGTCCTGGCGCCCTTGGCCTTGAGGCCCTTCGACGGTGCGGGCACGACGCGGTATTCGAAGGATGACATGGGGGCCCCCGGCTGTTGCTCAGGGCCGCTCTATAGCAACCGCGAGGGGGGCGAGGGAAGGGGATTGAACGACCGCCGCGCGGGTATGCGTCGGGATGCAGGCGAGGCGATCGTTCGTCGCGGGGTTCGCGGCAGAAGGCTGGCGAACGTCTTGGCGGGGGCTCAGTTCAGGATCATGTCGAGATCGATCGATTCTCCCATCGCCTGGTAGCCCGCGGCGTTCGGATGCAGATGATCGCCCTTGTCGAACGCCGGCAGGATGGCTCCGGGCGTCGCAGGGTCCTCCACCACCTTGTCGAAGTCCACCACGCCGTCATACGCACCGGAACGGATGAATGCGTTGACCGCGAGGCGCATCGCCTCCTTTTCTTCGGTCCAGTACCCCTCGAAGGGCGTGCCTGCGAAACTGTCCCTGAAGGGCGTGAGCGTAGCGCCGTATACCTTCAGACCGTTGGCATGGGCACGCGCGATGAGCTGCTTGTGGCCCGCGATGATCTGGTCGGCCGTGACCGGAGTGTCGTCCGGCGCGAGTCCGGTTCCGGGCCAGCCGATGTCGTTTATGCCGATCATGACAAGGACCGCCGTGGCGTCGTCCTGGCTGAGGACGTCGCGTTCGAAGCGTGCCAGCGCGTTGGTGCCCATGCGGTCGCTCAGGACCTTCGCGCCCGAGATGCCCTGGTTCTGGACGGCCACGGAATGTCCGGCCTCGACAAGACGCCGGGCCAGAACGTCGGGCCAGCGGTCGTTGCCGTCGATGGACGAGCCGTCCCCGTCGGTGATCGAGTCGCCGAACGCGATGACGGCGGTGGTATCCTCGGGCGCATCGACCATGATCTCTGTCAGGAAGGCCCGTTGGGTCATGGATATTGCATCGTCCGGAAAGTCGGCGGCGGCCGTCTGGTCGCCCTGCGCGACATAGGCGGTGTTGTGGCCGTCCCAATGCACCGTCGAGGCCGGGGCGACGCCTTCGAAGAAGAGGCTCACGCTGACCTCGGACAGCGCCGGGATGTCGAGTGTCGCGGCGTCCGACAGCACAACAGCGCCGGGCGGAATGGTGATCAACGGCGCGCCGCCGAAGGAAAGCGGAATGGCTGTGCCGTCGTCGATCGCGGCACCGTCGTCGGTCAGCGCGATGCTTGCGACGCTGATGGTCACGGGGTGGTCGCCGTATTCGTTCGACAGTTCGATCCGGGCGGCGGCGCCTCCGATGCTGACACGGGCCACCTGACGCAAGGTCTGGTTCCAGAAGTTGCCGGGCATTCCGATCGGCACCGGAAAATCGCTGTCCCATCGCGGCTGCGCAGAGGCCGTCCAGGTTCCGACCCAGTTGCCGTCCTGTGCGAAGGCGGGCGCGGCTGCGGCAAGCGTGATTGCCGCCGCAAGTGCGAGGCGGCGCAGTTCAAACGTCATGTGGTTTCCTCCCAGGTGGACGTGTGGCCGTCACAGCCCGCAACGGCTGGCGGCGATAGCTACTGCCGATCGTCCTTGCTCTTGGCCGTATCGAAGCGCCGGCAGGCCTGTTCGGCCCGCTCTGCCTTTCTTCCCGGCAAGACAATTATGCGCGTTGCGCGTGTGGGAGCAACGGGAAGTTTCCCGCAACCGCGCGTGCCGCAGCGCCCGCCGCGAGGACGGGCCCGTGACCATCGGGCCTGCGCTACTGCGCCAGTTTCAGCGCTACCAGTTCGTTCACCGCCTTCGGGTTGGCCTTGCCGCCGGTCGCCTTCATCACCTGGCCCACGAACCAGCCGGCGAGCTTCGGGTTTGCCTTCGCCTTTTCGACCTGGTCGGGATTGGCCGCGATGATCTGGTCCACCGCCGCCTCGATGGCACCGGTGTCGGTGACCTGCTTCATGCCCCTGGCCTCGACGATCTCGGCCGGATCGCCGCCCTCGACATAGATGATCTCGAACAGGTCCTTGGCGATCTTGCCGGAAATCGCGTCCGAGGCGATCAGGTCGATGATTCCGCCAAGCTGTTCGGGCGAGACCGGGCTGTCCGTGATGTCGTGGTCGTCCTTCTTGAGGCGTCCGAACAATTCGTTGATGACCCAGTTCGCGGCCATCTTGCCGTCGCGCCCCTTGGCCACCCCCTCGAAATACCCCGCCGAGGCAAGATCGGCGGTCAGCACCGAGGCGTCGTAATCCGAGAGGCCGAAATCCGCGATGAAACGCGCCTTCTTGGCGTCCGGCAACTCCGGCAGGGTCGATGCGATCTCATCCACCCAGGCCTGCTCGATCTCGAGCGGCAGCAGGTCGGGGTCGGGGAAGTAGCGGTAATCATGCGCTTCTTCCTTGGAACGCTGGCTGCGCGTCTCGCCCTTGTCGGGATCGAAGCCACGGGTTTCCTGGTCGACCGTGCCGCCACTTTCCAGAATGGCGATCTGGCGGCGTGCCTCGACGTCGATGGCCTGCTGGATGAAGCGCATCGAGTTCATGTTCTTGATCTCGCAGCGGGTCCCGAGGTGCGAAAAATCGCCGGTCTCGCGGTATTTCTCGTATTGACCCGGCCGGCAGACCGACACGTTCACGTCCGCGCGCAGATTGCCGTTCTGCATGTTGCCGTCGCAGGTCCCGAGATAGCGCAGGATCTGGCGCAGCTTGGCGATATAGGCCGCCGCTTCTTCGGGTCCGCGAATGTCGGGGCGGCTGACGATCTCCATCAGCGCGACCCCGGTGCGGTTGAAGTCGACGAACGACATTGACGGATCCATGTCGTGGATGAGCTTGCCGGCATCCTGCTCGACATGGATCCTCTCGATCCTGACAAGGCGCGCCGTACCGTCGCCCAGTTCGACCAGAACCTCGCCCTCGCCGACGATCGGATGATAGAGCTGGCTGATCTGATAACCCTGCGGAGAATCCGGGTAGAAGTAGTTCTTGCGGTCGAATGCAGAGACGAGGTTGATCTGCGCCTTCAGGCCAAGGCCCGTCTTCACTGCCTGCTCGATGCAGAATTCGTTGATCACGGGCAGCATCCCGGGCATCGCCGCGTCGACGAAGGACACGTTGGCGTTGGGTTCGGAGCCGAACCTTGTGGACGCTCCGGAAAAGAGCTTCGCCTCCGAGGTGATCTGGGCATGCACCTCCATGCCGATGACGAGTTCCCAGTCGTGCCTGGCCCCGGAAATCACCCGCGGTTTCGGCGTGTCGTAGGTCAGGTCGAGCATCTTGCGTCCCCGGTGTCGCTGGCGTCTTCGCGGTCATAGAACAGGGGGCAGGGCCGGGCAAGGGCATCGCGGGACATCATCCGGGTCCGGCTGTGCCGCTGCCCGCGCCCTTGCGGCGGTTTCGGGTCGATGCCTGTTGTGGCTAGCCGCGCAGCGTCTCCGGCCCGTTCGGCGTAAAGACAACGCGATGACCGGCGGCGAGTTCGCGTCCGAAGCGGCGCGCGATGAAGTTCAGCGCTGTCTCGCGCGCGGCTTCCGGGCTGCGGCGCAGGGGCGCGCCCGCGTGCGGGCTCCGGTTGCGCGGCTGGCCGGCAAGCCAGAGCGCGGGGTGCAGTTCACGCAGGTGGTCGCGCACGATCCAGTCCGAACAGGCCACAAGCCGGTCGCGGTTCGCCCTGCCGCGCGGATCGGCGATGCCCTGCTGGTTCTCTACGGCGGCGCAGGCGGCGGCAAGCAGGTTGACTGTCGCCTGCGAGCGATCGCGGGCAAGGATGTCGCGCATGCCGTCGATGAAGAATTCCGCATCGAGACATGAGAGCACGTCGGGATCGCGGCGCAGGGCATCCAGCATGACCCAGGTATAGCCCCCTTCGCCCCAGAATTCCCGGGTGCGCGCGGCGGTCTGCACTGCCACGCCCTCAAGCCGCGCCAGGTCGGCATTTGCCGACGCCACCAGGCGCCGCCCCAGCGCCCGCATCGGCCCGGGATCCGACGGGTCGAGGTCGATCGCCAAGGCGTAGCCTTGCGACAGGTCGCGCTCGGTATCCTTGCCTGCCGCGATCAGCATGCAGTCGGCGGCCGCAAGCAGGGGCGAGCCGCGCTCGGCGGTTTCGAAAGGTTTCATCAGCCGGTCGGCGGCCTGAAGGTGCAGTCCTGCAAGATGCGCGCGGTCCCTTCCGGGCATGTGGGGCGTGTCCCCGCTGCGCGCGGCTTCCACATGGGCGACGACGAGGACGGCGGCAAGCAGATGGTCCGTGGCGGCCCGCTCGCAGAGCACGCGGATCAGCACATCGCGCTCGCCCAGTCCATCAAGGACGATGCGGTCGAGTTTCGGCGCAAGGACAAGCCTCGCCCCGCGTGAGAGCAGCTGCGCGACGGGCTTGCCCGCGGGCGTCTTGACGCGTTCGACATCCGCCGCCGAGAGCTTCTCTGAAAGCCGGTTCCATCGCCCCTGCGCGGCGAGCCGCCAGCCCTTCTCGCAATGGTACTTGCGGATATCGGTTTCGGCGGTGAGGTCCGCGCTCGGAATGCTGAGCGCGTTCGACGGGCGAGGATGCCGACCGCCGCCGCTGATCCTGCCGATCCAGCCCGCAGCGCGGGCACGAAGGGCTTCGTATGAGCTGAGCGCGAAATTGGCCGGATTGGAGGGGGGCTGGTAAATCGTTGGCATATCAAAAACTCGACGGTGAAACGATGCAGCCGTTTCTCGCAGCATTTTGCGGCGCAAACGTGGCCTGACGCGGCTGTTGAGGCACAAATTTGATGTCTTCCGGCGGTGGCAGGATGCGTATAGTCCCGATTTCGGTGGAATTTGGTTAGGTTTTCGACCTCGGCGGGAATTTGCGGCCGCTGCTCTTCCGGCCCTCCCCAGACCGGGCTTCGGGTTGCCAGAGGACCGAATCGTCGCTCATATCGCCGGATGCGTGCCGCCATCCTGATACTGTTTCTGCTGCCCGTGCCCGCTTCGGCGAACGGCGCGTTGTCCGCAGCGTCATCGCCGGTACTGGCGGAAGCCATCGCGCCGCCGTTTGCGCTGCCCGACCATCTCGAACTCCAGCGTCCTCCGGCGCTGAGACCAGACCCGCCGCCTCCGCCGCCCGTCGCCCGCGCCCTGCCGCCGCATTACCCCCGTCCACCGGCGCGGGACGGCAATCTGCCGCGGACGCGCTGGAGCCATATCGCCGGACACGCGATCTGGAGCCGCGTCGCGCTCTCGGCCCTGAAGTCTCATGGCAAGCCGCTGGTGGAGACGGTGCCCGCCGATGTCGACCAGTGGTGCCCGGCCTATCCGGAGGCGACGACGCGACAGCGCCGTGCCTTCTGGCTGGGCCTGGTGTCCGCGCTGGCCAAACACGAGAGCACCTACCGGGCGAGCGCCGTCGGCGGAGCCAATCAGTGGTTCGGCCTGTTGCAGATCGCTCCGGGCACAGCGCGGAGCTACCGGTGCAACGCGCTGTCGGGTGAAAGCCTGCGCCTGGGCGGGCCGAACCTAAGCTGCGCGGTCAGGATCATGGCGCGCACGGTACCCCGCGACGGGGTCATCGCGGCGAAGCGGGGCCGCTGGATGGGGGTGGCGGCGGACTGGGCGCCGATGCGGGCTTCCTCCAAGCGGGCCGACATGCAGGCCTGGCTGCGCAAGCAACCCTATTGCCAGCGCGTCAACGTGATCCGTCCGCGTCTGCGACCGCTGACGATCGCTTCGGAATAGAGCGCCTCAGCCGGTAAGCGCGAAATGGTGCCGCTCGACGGCTATGGCGCGCCGGCGCAACTGAGCCTCCAGCTCGGCGGGTGGCGGCGTCGCTTCGAGGGGCAGGCGGATCCTGCGGCCTTCGCTGTCGAGGACGGTCATCCTGACGGAGAGGTCGAGCCGGGTGTCGAGGCGCACGCGCGAGATTTCCGCCAGCGCGATCTCGCCCGACAGGCGGCCCGAGACCCAGCTCAGCCTGTCGCGGTCGATCTCGAGCGCGGCGGTACTGTCGAACAGCCAGTCACGGCAGGCCGGCAGCGTGGCGAGCGCGAGCGCGCCCGTCAGCCATGGCGCGGCATCGAAACGTGCCGTCAGCCAGCCGAGAAGCAGCCATACGCAAAGAACGCTTCCGAGCGCCACGACGCTCCTTCCGCGCCGCTCCCACCGCCATGGAACGGCGACGGGATCCTCTCTTGCCTCGGGCGGGACACGGGCGGTTCGCACCGTGCGATCAGCGGCGGGCAGGCCGCATCACGCGCCCCGGATCCGGGTGAGCATTTCCGTTGTGTCCCGGCTCAGGTCCGGCGTGGCGAGGATGCGGTCGAGCTGTTCGCGGATCAGCGCCTGACGGTGAGCATCGTATCGCTTCCACGTCTGGAACGCCGAGCACATGCGCGCCGTTGTCTGCGGATTGACCGGATCGAGCCGGATCAGCCAGTCGGCGAGCAGCGCATAGCCCGACCCGTCGCGATTGTGAAAGCCCGCGTGATGCATCGCGAGCGCCCCCAGAACGGCGCGAAAGCGATTGGGATTCTTCCAGTTGAAGTCCGGGTGCCGGGTCAGGCGCGCCGCCGTGGACGCCACCCGGTCCGGCAGGGCCTCCATGACCTGAAGCGCGAACCATTTGTCCATCACAAGCCGGTCATTGTGCCATTGCGCTTCGAAGCTCTTCAGCGCCTCTTCGCCGCGTCCGGCCCGCAGCAGGCAGGCAAGCGAGGACAGTTGCTGTGTCATGTTGGTGGCGGCGTTGTACTGGACCTGCGCCGCCGCCCCGTGATCGCGCAACGACTTGAACGACAGCGCCGCGCCGCTCAGCGCGCGCTTGCCGGCCTGGATCGCGGTCGGCGCGTAGCTCTCGTGGACCTGATTGCGCCGGAATATGTGGGTCAGCAACTCCGACAGGTGGCCGGCCATGGCCTTGCGCATCTCCTCGCGCGCCTTCCAGATCGCGTCGGGGTCCGGGATCTCGCCCATGTCATGCAAGGCGGTGGCCAGATCGCCCTGCGACGGCAGGGAAAGCATCAACGCACGGTAGGCCGGATCGAGCGTGTCATCGGAGACCACCGCATGCAGCCCGTCGAGAAAGCTGCGGTCGGGTTGCGCACCGTCGCGGATCATCGCAAGCAGATTGTCACGGGCCAGCGTCCGACCGGCCTCCCAGCGGTTGAACGGATCGGTGTCATGCTCGAGCAGGAAAGCGGTTTCGCCTTCCGGTGCCTCGCGCTCGAGGACGACGGGCGCCGAGAAGTCGCGCAGGATCGAGGGCACGGGCCGCGCGCCGAGCCCCTCGAAGGTGAAGCTTTGCGTGGGCTCGGTCATCTCGAGCACCTGCGTCGGCACGACCTCGTCGCCGTTCCGCCCGAGCAGACCGACGGCGATCGGGATCACCTGGGGCTTCGGGTCCGGCGAGGCGGCGGTGGGTGCCAGTCTCTGGGTGAATGTCAGCGTGTAGGTGCCGTCCGCGAAGGACTCCTCGACCTTCAGGCGCGGGGTGCCGGCCTGGCTGTACCAGCGCTTGAACTGGGTCAGGTCGCGCCCGGTGGTGTCCTCGAACACCTTGAGCCAGTCCTCGATCGTGCAGGCCTGGCCGTCGTGCCTTTCGAAATAGAGATCGAGGGCCCTGGAATAGTCGCTTGGGCCGACAATGCGGCGCAGCATGCCGATGACCTCGGCGCCTTTCTCGTAGACGGTGGCGGTGTAGAAGTTGTTGATCTCCTGAAAGCTCTCGGGCCGCACGGGATGGGCCAGCGGACCCTGATCCTCGGCGAATTGGCGTGCGCGCAGGTCTATCACGTCGCTGATGCGCTTTACCGGGGCCGAGCGCATGTCGGATGTGAACTGGCTGTCCCGGTAGACCGTCAGGCCCTCCTTCAGGCAGAGTTGGAACCAGTCGCGGCAGGTGATGCGATTGCCGGTCCAGTTGTGGAAATACTCGTGCGCGATGATCGCCTCGATGCGCTCGAAATTGGCGTCCGTGGCGGTTTCGGGGCTCGCGAGAACGGCGGATGAATTGAAGATGTTCAGGCCCTTGTTCTCCATCGCGCCCATGTTGAAATCGTCCACGGCCACGATGTTGAAGACATCCAGATCGTATTCGCGCCCATAGACGCGTTCGTCCCACGCCATCGATGCCTTGAGCGCCTGCATCCCGAAGGCGCATTTGCCGAGATCGGGCTTGCGGACCCAGAGGTTCAGATCGACATGCCGTCCGGAGCGGGTGGTGAAGCTGTCGCAATGCGCCTTGAGATCGCCCGCGACCAGCGCGAAAAGATAGGCGGGTTTGGGCCAGGGATCGTGCCAGGTCGCGCTGTGCTCGGCGCTGGCCGTCGGGTTGCCGTTCGACAGCAACACCGGATGCGGTCCGTTGATGGTGACCGTGAACACGCCCATCACGTCGGGACGGTCCGGATAATAGGTGATCTTGCGGAAGCCCTCTGCCTCGCATTGGGTGCAGTACATGCCGTTCGACATGTAGAGACCCTCGAGCGCGGTGTTGTTGACGGGGTCGATCTCGACCTCCGCTTGCCAGAGGAAGGGCGCTTGCGGTACCGGGCAGGTCAGGCCCTCGTCGGTGATCTCGGGTGCAACCGCTTCGCCGTCGATGTGTGCCGAGATCAGTTTCAGCTGCTCGCCGTGCAGGAAGAAGCGCCCGTCGCCGTCCGCCTTGGGCGCGAAGCGGATGGCAGACCTCACGCGTGTGGCGCTGGGGGCGAGGTCGAACGTCAGTTCGACACTCTCTACCTCGAACCCGAAAGGGGTGTAATCCTTGAGGTAAACGGTTTTCGGGGCGGCATCGCGCATCGGGCTCTCCGATCTCGGAAGGGAACGTTCGGATCGTTCGCACGTTAAAAGGGCAGAAACGTACCCGCAAGCGGGTTCACCCCGAGACCACCTGCAACAGAAACGGAGGACAGCATGTCCGCACCCGACACAAACATCGACAAGCAGAAGCGCCGCCACCGGCCCTCACTGATTGGCATCTGGGTTGCGCTGGCGGTTGCCGCCGTTGTCGTGCTTCTGATGATCTTCGACGTGTTCGGGGATGCGGAAGAAACGGTCAACACGACCTCGGATGTCGCCCCGAGCACCATCGAGGGCACGACAGCGACGGACGCAAACGCGACGGATGGTACCGATGCGGCGACGACTGGTACGACCGCGGCGCCCGCCGGAGGTACCGATGCTCAAACCGCTCCCGCGACTGAATAATTCGGCGCGAGTGATGTAACCGTTCCGACAGGCCGCTCCGATAGGCTGCCGCCGTTGCCTATCGGAAACTTTTGCCTTAACCCGTCCTGAGGATTGCCACAGGGCGGGTTTGGTATGGGTAGAGACGACAGGAACGGGCTCCAGGTAGACAATGTGCTCACGCGGTTTCTGGAGGATGATGTCCTGCCGGGAACGGGTGTGGAGCCCAAGGCTTTCTGGGCCGGATTTTCCGCGCTCGTCCATGATCTCGCGCCGCGCAACGCCGAGCTGCTTGCGCGCCGGGACGCGCTTCAGGGCGCATTGGACGACTGGCACCGCGAGAGGGTTTCCCAGGAGTTCGATGCAGAAGCCTACGAGACCTTCCTGCGATCCATAGGCTATCTGGTTCCCGAGGGTCCGGATTTCACCATCGAAACCGGGCCTGTCGATCCCGAAATCGCTGCCATCGCGGGTCCTCAGCTTGTGGTTCCGATCACCAATGCCCGTTTCGCCCTCAACGCCGCGAATGCGCGCTGGGGATCGCTTTACGATGCGCTCTACGGAACCGACGCGCTGGGCGATCTGCCCGCCGGCGTGGGTTACGACAGCGCACGCGGCGCACGGGTGATATCCTGGGCGAAGGACTTTCTCGACAGGGCGGTGCCACTGGCTGGCGGGACCCACGCAGCGGTGAGCGCCTATGCGGTCGAGGGGGGGCAACTTGTGTGTACACTCGGCGGCACGCGGGCAGGTCTCGCAGACCCCTCGCAGTTCGCAGGCCATTCGACCGAATCCGGGACTCTGAGGATCCTGTTGCGCAACAATGGCTTGCTGATCGAGATCGTCGTGGACCCGAGCACGCGGATCGGCGGCTCCGACCCCGCGGGCGTCTCGGACATCCGGCTCGAGGCGGCTCTGTCCACCATCATGGATTGCGAGGATTCGGTGGCCTGCGTGGATGGCGCGGACAAGGTCGCCGCCTATCGCAACTGGCTTGGCCTCATGAAGGGGGACCTGCGCGAGACGTTCCGGAAGGCCGGGCACGAGATGACCCGGCACCTCAACGCCGATATCCCCTGCACTCGGCCCGACGGCACGCAGGCGACGCTCAGGGGGCGCTCTCTGATGCTGGTGCGCAACGTGGGGCACCTGATGACCAACCCGGCGATCCTGCTGCGGGACGGCAGCGAGATTCCCGAAGGCATGATGGACGCGATGATCACCGTCCTGATCGCGATGCACGATCTGCGCAAGACCTCAGGCCCGCGCAATTCCGAGACGGGATCGGTGTATGTCGTGAAGCCCAAGATGCACGGCCCCGAAGAGGTCGCCTTCGCCTGCGAGATATTCGACCGGGTCGAGGCGGTGCTGGGTCTGCCGGCGCAGACGGTCAAGATCGGGATCATGGACGAAGAGCGGCGCACCAGCGCGAACCTGAAGGAATGCATCCGGGCGGCCAAGACGCGCGTCTGCTTCATCAACACGGGCTTTCTCGACCGGACCGGCGACGAGATCCACACCTCGATGGAAGCCGGACCCATGGTGCCCAAGGGCGAGATGAAGGACAGCGTCTGGATCAGGGCCTACGAGGATCGCAACGTCGACATCGGTCTGGCTTGCGGGCTTCGCGGTCGTGCGCAGATCGGCAAGGGCATGTGGGCGATGCCGGACCGGATGGCGGACATGCTGTCGGCCAAGATCGGCCATCCGCAGGCCGGGGCAAGCTGCGCCTGGGTGCCCTCTCCGACCGCCGCGGTGCTGCACGCGACCCATTATCACGCCGTGGATGTCGGCGCGGTTCAGGAACGGATTGCCGAAGGGGGTCCGCGCGGGACGCTCGGCGCGCTTCTGACAATTCCGCTGGCCACGGGGCGCAACTTCTCCGACGCGGAAGTGACCGAGGAAATCGAGAACAACGCGCAGGGCATCCTCGGCTATGTGGTGCGCTGGATCGACCAGGGCGTGGGTTGCTCGAAGGTGCCCGATATTCACGACGTCGGCCTGATGGAGGATCGCGCCACCTGCCGGATCTCGTCGCAGGCGCTGGCGAACTGGCTGCATCACGGCGTCGCAAGCCGGGCGCAGGTCATGGCCGCGATGCGCAAGATGGCCGAAGTGGTGGACCGTCAGAATGCCGGCGATCCGGCCTATCGGCCGATGGCGCCGGATTTCGACGGAGTGGCCTTCCGCGCCGCCTGCGATCTCGTGTTCGAAGGGCGCGCGCAACCGTCGGGTTATACCGAACCGGTGCTGCATGCGCGCCGGCTGGAGAGGAAGGCAGTGGCATGACCCGCCGCCGCGGAGGGGGCGAGGCTGTCCTCTGCCCCCCGGCACATGCAGACAATCTAAATCTTAACCCGCAGATCCGGATGGCGACCTGCGCAGAACCGGGGGCCGGTCCATGGCACTGACGCTGAGAAAGGCGCGGACGATCATCCGCAAGGCTCTCGAAAAGGGCAGGGAGCTGGGTCTGAAGCCGCTTTCCGTGGTCGTGCTCGATGCGGGTGGGCATGTGCTTGCCTTCGAGCGCGAGGATGGGGCGAGCCCGGGACGTTTCGGAATCGCTCAGGGCAAGGCCTATGGCGCCGTGATGCTGGGGCTCGGCGGCAGGGCGCAGATGGCGCGGGCAGAGGCGCAGGGTTTCTTCATGGCCGCCGTGAATGGGGTCTATGGCGGCAAGGTGGTGCCGGTGCCCGGCGGTATCCTGCTGCATGACGCCAGGGGTGCGGTGATCGGCGCGATCGGGGTCACGGGGGACACCTCCGAGAACGACGTTCTGGCGGGACTCGCGGGAATCGAGGCTGCGGGGCTTTCGGGAGAAGCCTGATGCCTGCATTTCGGGCGCAGGCGTGCCGGCTGGGCGTCCCTGCACAGGGTGATGTGCGGTGATGGGCTGTTAATACCATCTGTTGCAGATTATGTTTGTCACAAAGACGTCAAACGAGGCAGCGATCAAATGACTCGCCCGGTCATCGGCATCATCGGCAACAGGTCCCTTCTGAACGAACAGTATCCGGTTCACGCGGGCGGGACGATGAATTCGGACGCGGTGGCCTCGGTCAGCGGCTGCATGCCCATGCTGATCCCGACCGATCCGACCTATGTCTCGGTCCCCGAGCTGATGGCGCTTTGCGACGGGTTTCTGTTCACGGGCGGGCGCGCGAACGTACATCCCGAGGAATACGGCGAAGAGGAAACCGCGGCGCACGGCACGTTCGACCGTGCCCGGGATGCGATAACCCTGCCGCTGATCCGGGCCTGCGTCGAACGCGGCCAGCCCATTCTAGGGATCTGCCGGGGCTTCCAGGAGGTCAATGTGGCCATGGGCGGCTCGCTCTATCCCGAGATCCGGGAGCTTCCGGGGCGCATGAACCACCGGATGCCTCCCGACGGGACGCTGGAGGAAAAGTTCGAGCGCAGGCATGCGGTCACGTTCACCGAAGGCGGCGTCTTCCATCGTCTGATGGGGGCGTCGCAGGTGATGACGAACACGCTGCACGGTCAGGGGATCAAGGCGCAGGGGCCGCGTGTGGTGATCGACGGGCATGCGGATGACGGCACGCCCGAGGCGATCTACATCGAGGACTCGCCGGGCTTTACCCTTGCGGTGCAGTGGCATCCGGAATGGGATGCGGGCAACGACCCGGTCTCGCGGCCGCTCTTCGCAGCCTTCGGCGAGGCGGCACATGCCTGGGCCGACGGCCGCCGGATCCGGCCGGCCCAGGTCGCCTAGTCCGGCGACGGTGCCGCAAGGCCGCGCCGGCTAGCGCATCGTCGCGGGCGCGATCCCGCGGGTCGCTGCGAACAGGGCTGCCGCCAGCGCGATGATGGTCGGGCCGGTCGGCGTGTCCAGGGCGACCGACAGCGACAGACCTCCGATCGCCGCCCCGCTCCCGATCAGGACGGCGATGCAGGCCATCGCCTCGGGCGTCCGGGCAAGCGGTCGCGCCGCGGCGGCGGGAATGACCAGCATGGCCCCGATCAGCAGAGCGCCGATCACCTTCAGGGCAACCGCGACCGTCAGGGCAAGCGCCAGGGTAAGGAACAGGCTTTCGCGGCGGGGATCGATCCCGGCGGACTGGGCGAGGTCGGGACTCAGCGTCGCCGTGAGCAGGGCGGACCAGCGCCAGGCCAGAAGGGCCAGGACGCCCGCGGCCCCGGCCCAGATGATCATGAGGTCACGGGTCGTCACGGCGAGGATGTCGCCGAAAAGGTAGCCCGTGAGGTCGCTGCGCAGGTTCGGCACGAACGAGACCGCCACAAGGCCGAGCGCCAGGGCGGAATGGGCCAGCACCCCCAACATCGCGTCGCTGCCGAGCTGGCGCGACGAGAGGGCCGACACAAGGAGGGCCATGCCGAGCGCGACGGCAAGGACGCCCCCGAACACCGGAACCTGCAACAGGAGCGCGAGCGCGACACCGAGCAGTGCCGCATGCGACGTGGCATCGCCGAAATAGGCCATGCGCCGCCAGACGACGAAACAGCCCAGGGGCGCGGCGGCAAGGGCGGTGCCGAGGCCCGCGATGGCGGCGCGGATCAGGAAATCGTCGAGCAAATCGGAGTGCCTTCCCCAAACGTGGCGCCAGTTGCGTGCCGTGTCATTCCACGCGCTCCGCAGCGGCCTGGTCATGGTGGTGTTGGCCATGCCCGTGATCATCCACATGAGCGTCGGGGCCATGCGAATGGCTGTGCTGGTGGCGGTAAAGCGCCAGGGCGCCGCGCGTCCCGCTGCCGAAAAGGGCGCGGTATTCCGGCGCGCTCGCCACGGTCTCGGGGGTGCCTTCGCAGCAGACATGGCCATTGAGACAGAGCACCCGGTCCGAAGCTGCCATCACCACATGCAGATCGTGGCTGACCATCAGCACCGCGCAGCCGAAATCGGCGCGGACCTGTTCGATGCGGTGATAGAATGCCGCTTCTCCGGGCTGGTCGAGCCCCTGGGTGGCTTCGTCCAGGATCAGGATCTGCGGCCTGCCGAGCAGCGCGCGGGCAAGCAGGACGCGTTGAAACTGGCCGCCGGACAACTCGGACATCTGGCGGCCTTCGAGGTCGGGCAGCCCCGCCATCGACAGCGCCAGGTCCTTTTCGACCGGGTCCGCGCGAACCGGCAGGTCGAGAAACCGCGCCACGGTGATCGGCAGCGTCGCATCCAGCGCCAGCTTCTGGGGCACGTAGCCGATCCTCAGGCCGCCGATCCTGCGGATGTCGCCCTGCGCGGGCTTCAGTGCGCCGATCAGGGCGCGCAGCAGGCTCGACTTGCCCGATCCGTTGGGCCCGACGATGGTCACGATCTCCCCGGGCTGGATGGAGAAGTCGACGTCGCGCAGGACGCTGCGCCCGCCATAGGCCAGCGCGAGCCCGCGCGTCGCGATCAGGGCGGTCATCGGGCGTTATCCTGACAGGCCGGGCAGAGTCCCCGGGCCTCGATCACGGTGTGTTCGATGAGAAAGCCGGCGGCGCGGGCCGTGTCCTTCAGCCGTCCGGCCCCCCTTGCGGCCTCGGTGTCGGTTTCGGCCACGGCATTGCATTCGCGGCAGATCAGGAACACCGGCGCGTGTTCCGCGCCCGGGTGGGTGCAGGCGATATAGGCGTTCAGGCCTTCGATCTTGTGGGCGAACCCCGCCTTCACCAGGAAGTCGAGCGCGCGGTAGGCGACGGGCGGCTGGCTTCCCAGCCCCTCGGTTCCCAGAACGGCCAGCAGGTCATATGCCCCGAGAGCGCGGTGTTCCTGCAGGAGTATCTCGAGCGCCCGGCGCCGCACCGGGGTCAGACGCAACCCGTCGCGCGCGCACAGCCTTTCGGCTTCGGCAAGAGCCGAGGCCACGCAGCGCGCGTGGTCATGGGACTTGAAGCCGATCGGGTTCATCGCACTTTGGCCGGAATTGGTCTGAGGATCGCTGCCATGAGGGATTGATATGTTATAACATTATGATTAACAAGCGGCTTCGTCAGGTTTTCTGGAGCGGACATGCATAAATCCTCCCTTCTTTCTTTCGTTTCCCTTCTGGCCGGAACGCTAACCGCGACCGCGGCCCTTGCCGAGGTGCCGAAAGTCGTCACCGACATCTTGCCCGTGCAGGCTCTCGTCGCCCGCGTCATGGACGGGGTCGGACAGCCGGAACTTCTGCTCCCGCCGGGAGCGTCGCCCCACGGCTACGCCATGCGGCCCTCCGAGGCGAGAAACCTGTCGCAGGCCGATCTCGTGGTCTGGGTCGGGCCCGAGCTGACTCCGTGGCTGGACGAGGGGATCGACAGTCTCGCGTCCGACGCCGAAAGGCTGACCCTGCTTGGCGTTGCGGGCACCACATTGCTGCAGTTCAGGGAGGGGCCGGTCTTCGGCGCGCACGACCACGATCACGAAGACGGCCATGACCAAGACCACGAAGAAGGCCATGACCACGACCACGGTCACGAAGAAGGCCATGCCCAAGATCACGACCATGAAGACGGCCACGATCACGACGACCACGATCACCATGCAGAAGAGCAGCACGCAGACGATCACCACGCAGACGATCACCACGCGGACGATCACCTTGCCGGTGGAGAAGATGACGGCGCCGGGCACGACCACGTCCATTCCGGAACCGATCCCCATGCCTGGCTCGATCCGCGCAACGCCGCGGTCTGGCTCGGCGCGATAGCCGAAGAACTGGCCGCGCTTGATCCCGATAACGCCATGATCTACCGAGAGAATGCCGCGGCGGGCCAGGCGGAGCTCGAGGATCTGGAAGCCGAGCTTGCCGCGCGGCTTGCGCCGGTCGGCGGGCAGCCTTTCCTGGTCTTTCATGACGCCTATCACTACTTCGAGGCGCGATTCGACGTGGAGGCCTTGGGAGCGATCTCGATCGGGGATGCATCGGCCCCGGGCGCGGCGCGGCTTTCGGCGATCCGTGCGGCCTTCGCGCAGACGGGCGCCCATTGCGCCTTTGCGGAACCCCAGTTCAATCCCGGGCTGATCGGCGCCGTGTCGGACGGCGCCGGCGTCTCGGTCGCCGTGCTCGATCCGCTCTCGGCCCCGGGCGATGACCTCGCCGGGCGGTATCCGGCGATCCTGCGCAACCTCGCGGGCGCAATCGCGGATTGCCTTGCACGATAGCGGCCCGACAGGGTGATGGCGCTACCTGTCCCGGCGGACAGACTGACCCTGGGGCAGGCGGCGCCACCCCCCGCCAATGTGCCCGCCCCCCTTGCAGGCCCCGGGCGGCACAACTAATCTTTACGAAAGGGTTTGGGCTGTATGGTCCGGCCGACCATCAGCAGACAGGCAATTCCCATGAAAGATCCGTACGAAACCTACATGAATACGCTTGTCCCGATGGTGGTTGAGCAGACCAGCCGGGGCGAGAGGGCATATGACATCTTCTCGCGCCTGCTGAAGGAACGGATCATCTTCCTGTCGGGGCCGGTACATGACGGAATGTCGTCGCTCATCGTGGCGCAGCTGCTGCACCTCGAGGCCGAGAACCCCTCGAAGGAAATCAGCATGTACATCAACTCGCCCGGCGGCGTCGTGACGAGCGGCCTGTCGATCTACGACACGATGCAATACATCAAGCCCAAGGTGTCGACCCTCGTGATCGGTCAGGCGGCCTCCATGGGGTCGTTGCTGCTCACCGCGGGCGAGAAGGGAATGCGCTTCTCGCTGCCGAACAGCCGGGTGATGGTCCACCAGCCCTCCGGCGGCTATCAGGGCCAGGCGACGGACATCATGATCCACGCCCAGGAGACGCAGAAGCTGAAGAACCGGCTCAACGAGATCTATGTGAAACACACCGGGCAGTCGCTCAAGAAGGTCGAGGAAGCGCTCGAGCGTGACAACTTCATGTCGCCGGAAGATGCCAAGGATTGGGGTCTCATCGACGAGATCGTCGAAAGCCGCGGCAAGGCGGAAGACAAGGAAAAGTGAGGCCGGAGGGCGCAGGCGGCAGGGCAATTTGCGATTGTGGACCTGCCGGGGCTCGCCTAAGCTGGCAGAGGTTTGTTTCAAGTGGGCGGAGCGGCTGCGGTCGCGGCAATCCTGCCGGCTTGATATGAGGACGTAACCTGAAAGGGTTGAGATGGCTACGAACGCGACGGGCGACAGCAAGAACACTCTCTACTGCAGTTTCTGCGGCAAGAGCCAGCACGAGGTGCGCAAGCTGATCGCGGGCCCGACGGTGTTCATCTGCGACGAATGCGTCGAACTCTGCATGGACATCATCCGGGAAGAGACCAAGGCCAGCGGGCTCAAGTCTTCCGACGGGGTTCCCACGCCCAAGGATATCTGCGGGGTTCTCGACGATTACGTGATCGGGCAGGCGACGGCCAAACGCGTGCTCTCGGTGGCGGTGCACAACCACTACAAGCGGCTCAACCACGCGCAGAAGGGCGGCGATATCGAGCTGGCGAAGTCGAACATCCTGCTGATCGGCCCCACGGGCTGCGGCAAGACCCTACTGGCCCAGACGCTTGCGCGGATTCTCGACGTGCCCTTCACGATGGCCGACGCCACGACCCTGACGGAAGCGGGATATGTGGGCGAGGACGTCGAGAACATCATTCTCAAGCTGCTGCAGTCATCCGAGTACAACGTCGAGCGGGCGCAGCGCGGGATCGTCTACATCGACGAGGTCGACAAGATCACCCGGAAGTCCGAGAACCCCTCGATCACCCGCGACGTGTCGGGCGAGGGCGTGCAGCAGGCACTGCTGAAGCTGATGGAGGGCACGGTTGCCTCGGTGCCGCCCCAGGGCGGGCGCAAGCATCCCCAGCAGGAATTCCTGCAGGTGGACACGACGAACATCCTGTTCATCTGCGGGGGCGCCTTCGCGGGCCTCGACCGGATCATCGCGCAGCGCGGCAAGGGATCGGCCATGGGCTTTGGCGCGGATGTGCGGGACAAGGACGCGCGCGGGGTCGGCGAGATCTTCAAGGAACTCGAACCGGAGGATCTGCTGAAGTTCGGCCTCATTCCGGAATTCGTCGGCCGCCTGCCTGTGCTGGCGACCCTTGAGGATCTGGACGAGGATGCGCTGGTCACCATCCTGACCGAGCCCAAGAATGCGCTGGTCAAGCAGTACCAGCGGCTCTTCGAGCTCGAGGATACCTCGCTTACCTTCACCGACGATGCGCTGACCGCCATCGCCAAACGCGCCATCGCGCGCAAGACGGGCGCGCGGGGCCTGCGCTCGATCCTCGAGGATATCCTGCTCGACACAATGTTCGAGCTTCCCGGCCTCAACTCGGTCACAGAGGTCGTGGTCAACGAAGAGGCGGCGAATTCGCTCGCCGCGCCCCTCATGATCCACGCGGACGCCGAAAAGTCTCCTGCCACGGCGGGTTAGCGTGCGGCGCGCCTTCGGGCGCAGCGAAGTGCAGGACAAACCGCCCGCCCTCGTGCGGGCGTTTTCTTGACTGATTGCGGCAGACCATGTCGGCGCGCCTGACGTGTGGCGCACACGCGCGCATTGCTCGATCCGTCTGGTGGCGCATGACATGGGCGGTATCGCGACTCGCGCCGTATTCCTGATCCTCGCCAACAACAGATCCGGTCCTGGAGCAATACGTGATAGGTTCCGTGTGACGCACTTGCCATCAGGGTGCATCCGGGACGAAAGGCCCCATCCGAACGAAAAGGATGCAGGATCATGCGGACAAGCGCTGGCTTCGAGGGTCGGGAAGAGCAGATCGCCGACCTTTTCACGCAGACGTTCACGGCGGCGGAAGGGCCGGAGGAGGGCGCGCTGGTCGGCAGTCTGGCCCGCGACCTGCTGGCACGAACACCGCCGGACGAGATCCGGGTGTTCACGGCCATGGACGACGGGCGGCTGATCGCGGTCGCCGTTTTCACCCGCCTGACCTTCCCGGAAGACCCCCGGCATGTGGTCCTGCTTTCCCCGATGGCGGTGGCGACCGATCGTCAGCGCCAAGGCATCGGTCAGGCTCTCATTGCCGGTGCGCTTCAATCCCTGCGCGCCGAAGGGGCAGAGGTGGCGATCACCTACGGCGACCCCGACTACTATCGCCGGGTCGGTTTCGTTCCGGTCAGCCCGGATCAGGCCACGCCACCGTTCCCGCTTAGCTTTCCTCATGGATGGATCGCCCAATCGCTGACTTCAGACGAGATGCCTGCACTCTCGGGGAAGCCGACATGCGTTGCCGCACTGGACCGGACCGACATCTGGTAGATCCGCCGGGCGCTCTCCTCGGACCGCTCAGGCATCAGCCGCTTCACCGATGCGCCGCCTTTTTGATCCGGCCCCTTCCGGCAGGACTGGACGCTCGGCCAAATCCCTGTATTCGCATCTCGTGGGGAATGACCCGCCACGTCGCCCGCACCGAAGCAATCCGGCACCTTTCCTGGGGAGAAAAATCATGACAATCAGACGCATTTCATCGGGTGGCGCCTTCGAGCCGCGGATCGGATACTGCCGGGCCGTGGTCGCCGGCGGGCTTGTCCATGTGGCCGGGACCGTCGGGCAGGGCACGACGGTGGTCGAGCAATGCCGCTCGGCGCTCGAGATCATAGGGGCGGCGCTGTCAGAGGCCGGATGCGGCTTTTCCGATGTCCTGCGCGTGACATACATGTTGCCCGACCGGGCCGACTTCGAACCCTGCTGGCCGATTCTGGCCGAAACCTTCGGGAAAAATCCCCCGGCCGCGACGATGATCGAGTGCGGGCTGATCGACCCGAAGTACCGCATCGAGATCGAAGTGACGGCGCTGCTGCCGGAAAACGCCGGCGGCTGACAGGCGCAGGATCGCAGGGCTGCACCGGCACGGATGCGCCGGACCGGTGGCGGCTCTGCACTGGACCTTGGCGCACCGCTGGTGCATAGAGAGGCGAAAGCATCCGGAGCAGCACATGGGCATCCTCAATTCGCTATTGCGCGCGGTGACGTGGTGGAACGGCCAGACGCTGAACACGCAATTCTACACCTGGCGCAAGGGCACCAAGGTGGGCGAGGACAGCCAGGGCAACATGTTCTACCAGGACGCCGCCGGTGCGCGCCGCTGGGTGATATTCAACGGTGAGGCAGAGGCAAGCCGCGTGGATGCGGACTGGCACGGCTGGCTGCACCACACCTGGGACACGCCGCCGAGCAAGGAACCGCTGCGGCACAAGCCATGGGAAAAACCGCATCAGGAGAACCTGACCGGTACACCGCTTGCCTATGCGCCGCGCGGATCGATCCGGCGCGCCGATCCGGCGCCCCGCAGCGACTACGAGGCCTGGTCGCCGGAGTAACGGCTTCACAGAGGCAGGACACAGATGTCGCAGAATACCACCGAAGTCCTCGTGGGCGGTGCCGTGCTTGCCGCGGCCGTGGCCTTCGTGATCTATGCAGGGCAGGCTACCGGTTTCTCGGCGGGTCGCGGCGCGACCTATCCGCTCGAGGCGAGCTTCCGCAGCCTCGAAGGCGTGAGCGTGGGTACCGATGTCAAGCTCGCGGGCGTCAAGATCGGCTCTGTCACGGACGTCCGCCTGAACCCGGAAACCTACCGCGCGGATACGACGGTCTCGTTGCAGCAGGGCGTCTCGATACCCGATGACAGCGCCATCATCGTCTCCTCCGAAGGTCTTCTGGGCGGCAATTTCATCGAGATCATGCCGGGGGGATCGCCTTTCTTCTTCGAGGCGGGCGACACGATCACCGACACGCAAGGCGCGGTCAGCCTCATCTCGCTGCTGCTGAAATACGTCGGCGGCGGCAGCGACGGATCCCCGGAGTGAGACAGCTTGCCCTGGTCCTCGGCCTCCTGCTGGGCGGGGCCGCGACGGCCGAGCAGGCCGAACGCGCCCCCGGTGCCGAAATCCGCGCGCTCGACAAGTTCAAGGGCCAGGCCACGGACATTACCCTGCGGACCGGACAGTCGGCCCGTTTCGGATCGCTCGACATTTTCCTCGGCGAATGCCGCTATCCGGTTGGAAATCCGGCAGGCGACGCCTGGGCCGAGCTGGAAATCGCCGAGCAGGGCAAACCGGGGCTGGCATTCTCGGGCTGGATGGTCGCGTCCTCGCCGGCGCTCAGCGCGATGGATCACCCGCGCTACGACGTCTGGGTCCTGCGCTGCACGACTTCCTGAGGATTGCGCAGCGGCGGTCCGGCAAAGCTGGCCTGGCGCCGCACCGCATCCTCGAGACGCGCATGGTATACGGCACGCGCGATCTCGATAGCCCCAAGCGATGCCAGATGGTCCGTCAGGAACTGCGTGTCGAACAACGTGAAGCCGCCTTCGTTCAGGCGATCGACAAGACAGGCCAGCGCGATCTTCGAGGCATTCTCGCGGCGTGAGAACATGCTCTCGCCGAAAAAGGCCGCGCCCAGCACCACCCCGTAGACACCGCCCGCGAGCAGGCCGTTCTCATCCCAGACCTCGAGACTGTGCGCCTGGCTGCGCCGGTGCAGCGCGATGTAGAGGCTGCGGATCTCGGCATTGATCCAAGTATCGCGGCGGTCCGCGCATCCGTCCAGCACCCCTTCGAAATCGCGGTCTATGGTGATCTCGAACGGTGTCCGGCGCATTGCCCGGCGCAGCGAGCGAGACATGTGGAAACCATCGAGCGGCAGGACCCCCCGCCGCCGGGGATCGACCCAGAAGATTTCCGGGTCGTCCCGATGCTCGGCCATCGGAAATATGCCGATGGAGTAGCCGTGTATCAGAAGATCAGGCGTCAGCTCCATCGGCCTGTCCAGCACTCCTGAGGGTTTCTCAGGCGCTGCCGAGATTGTTCTCCAGCCAGCGCTCGAGCCAGTGAATGTTGTAGTTCCCGCTCTGCAGGTCCTCTTCGCCGAGCAGCGCGTCGAAAAGCGGAACGGTCGTGTCGATGCCGTCCACGATCAACTCGCCAAGTGCGCGCCCTAGCCGGGCAAGGGCCTCGGGCCGGTCGCGGCCGTGCACGATCAGCTTGCCGATCAGGCTGTCGTAATAGGGCGGGATCCGATAGCCGTCGTACAGCGCCGAATCCATCCGCACGCCAAGTCCGCCGGGCGCGTGATACTGGGTAATGCGCCCCGGGCTCGGCGAGAAGTTCGGCAGCTTCTCGGCGTTGATACGCACTTCGATCGCATGCCCGTTGATCTTCAGGTCTTCCTGCCCGAAGGACATCGGCAGGCCGGCGGCGACGCGGATCTGTTCGCGCACGAGATCGACTCCGAAGATCGCCTCGGTGACCGGATGCTCCACCTGAAGGCGGGTGTTCATCTCGATGAAGTAGAATGCGCCGTTCTCGTAGAGGAACTCGATGGTGCCCGCGCCGATGTAGTTGATACGCGCCACGGCGTCGGCGCAGACCTTGCCGATCTCGGCGCGTTCCTTCGCACTGATCGCGGGTCCGGGCGCTTCCTCCAGCACCTTCTGGTGGCGCCGCTGCAGCGAGCAGTCGCGCTCGCCGAGGTGGACGGCCTTGCCCTTGCCGTCGCCGAAGACCTGGATCTCGATATGGCGCGGCGTGGTCAGGTACTTCTCGATATAGACCTCGTCGTTTCCGAACGCGGCCTTGGCTTCGGCGCGCGCTGTGGTGAAGGCCCGCTCCATCTCCTTCTCGGAGTGCGCGACCTTCATGCCGCGCCCGCCGCCGCCCGCGGTTGCCTTGATGATCACCGGATAGCCGAATTCGGCACCGATCTTCCTGGCTTCCTCCAGCGTCGCGACCCCCCCGTCCGAGCCGGGCACGCAGGGCACGCCAAGCGCCTTCATCGTGTCCTTGGCGGTGATCTTGTCGCCCATGATCCGGATATGCTCGGCGGTCGGACCGATGAAGGTCAGGTCATGGTCCTCGACGACCTGAACGAAGCCCGCATTCTCGGACAGGAATCCATAGCCCGGATGGATCGCCTCGGCCCCGGTGATCTCGCAGGCCGAGATGATGGCCGGAATGGACAGATAGCTCTGACCGGACGAGGGCGGACCGATACAGACGCTTTCGTCGGCCATGCGCACATGCATCGCGTCGCTGTCCGCGGTCGAATGCACCGCGACCGAGGCGATGCCCATCTCGCGGCAGGCGCGCACGACGCGCAGGGCGATCTCGCCCCGGTTGGCAATCAGGATCTTGCTGAACATCGCGCGTTCCCTATTCCAGGATCACGAGCGGAGAGCCGTATTCGACAGCGGCGCCGTCCTCTACGAGAATGCGCTTGACGGTCCCTGCGCGCGGCGCCGGGATGTGGTTCATGGTCTTCATCGCCTCGACGATCAGAAGCGTGTCGCCCTCGGCGACGCTGGCGCCCACGCTGACGAAGGGCGCGGCACCGGGCTCGGCCTGCATGTAGACGGTACCGACCATGGGTGAGGTGACCGCGCCGGGGTGTTCGGCGGGATCCTCGCTGGCCGGGGCGGGCGCCGGCGCGGCCGCTGCCGCGGACGCAGCGGGCGCCGGAAGGGCTGCCTGCGGCGGCGTGGGCTGGATAGCGGCCTGCTGGATGTGCCGGCTGACCCGGACATTGAGGCTGTCGTCCTCGGCATAGTCGCGCTTGACCTGCAATTCGGTCAGGTCGTTCTCCCGCAGGAGCTCCGCCAGGGCCTTGATGAAGGCCACGTCCGCGTCGTGGTTCTGTTTCGTCATGCTGTCCTCAACCGGTTCCACGGGCCTTTTTGCCTCCGGCCCTTGCTCTTGGTTTCCGCTTATAGGGGAAGGGCGAAGCGCTGGAAAGCCGCGTCTTCCGGCCTCGCCGCCCGTCGGTTGCGCAAGGCAGAGGCCGTGGCCGCGCCACGTCCGGTCTTCCTTTGCTGTCAAATATCCTCGGGGGGACCGCCATCGGCGGTCGGGGGCAGACAGCCCCCTCCGACGCCCGCCAATCGCAGGCCTCAGATCGCGAGATATTCCGCCCTGAGGTCGGCGTTCTCGAGCACCTCCGCCGCGGAGCCGTCGAAGACGATGCTGCCGGTGTCGAGGATCACCGCCCGGTCGGCAAGTTGAAGCGCGCGCACCGCGTTCTGCTCGACCAGTATCGTCGTCATCCCCTGCTTCTTGATCACGGCGAGCGTCTTCTCGATCTCGTCGACGATCACCGGCGCGAGCCCCTCGTAGGGTTCGTCGAGCAGCAGCACCTTGAGATCGCGTGCCAGGGCCCGCGCGATGGCCAGCATCTGCTGCTCGCCCCCCGACAGGGTTACGCCCTCCTGGTTGCGACGCTCGCCCAAACGCGGAAAAAGCTCGTAGAGCCGCTCGAGCGACCAGCCAATCGGCGGCTCGATCTGGGCAAGGCGCAGATTTTCCTCAACCGTCAGGCCCGCGATGATGCGGCGGTCCTCGGGAACGAGACCGAGCCCCGCCTGAGCCGCCTGATGGCTCGACATGGTATGCAGCGGCTGGTGGTCGAGCCAGATCTCACCCTTGCGCACCTCGGGATTGCCGACCCGGGCGATGGCGCGCAGCGTCGAGGTCTTGCCGGCGCCGTTGCGCCCCAGAAGGGCAAGGATCTCGCCTTCATGCACGTTGAAGTTCACACCCTGAACGATGTAGCTCTCACCGTAATAGGCGTGAACGTCCCAGACCGACAGGAAGGCCGGGGCGGTGGCCGCCTGGTTGGCGTGCTTGGAAAAGTCGGGCTTCACGTTCATCTCGGATGTCCTTTGACAAGGTAAGGTGGGCCTGGGCCCACCTTACGGGCAGCGGGGCAGGGCGGCGCTCAGTGTCCGGCGGTCGATTCCCCCAGATAGGCCTCGCGCACCTTCGGATGGCCCTTGATCCTCTCGGGCGTGTCCTCGACCAGGGGCGTTCCCTGGGCCAGCACGGTGATCCGCTCGGCCAGCGAGAACACCACATGCATGTCATGCTCGATGATCGCGATGGTGATGTCGCGCTCGTCCTTGATCTGCTTCAGCAGATCGATGGTGTTGTTTGTATCCGCGCGCGCCATACCCGCAGTCGGTTCGTCGAGCAGTAGCAACCGCGGCTCCTGGCTGAGGCACATCCCGATCTCCAGCCGCCGCTTGTCCCCGCGTGACATGGAGGCCGCGTGCATGTGGCGCTTGTCGATCATCCGCATGTCGACAAGCGCCTTCTCGGCATGCTCGATCACGTCCCTCTGCGCCGGCACCCGCGACAGCGCGTTCAACTCGAAGGAACCGTCGCGTTTGGCGAAGCAGGGGATCATCATGTTCTCCATCACCGTGAGATCCCCGAAGATCTCGGGGGTCTGGAACACCCGGCTGATGCCCATCTGGTTGATCTCGTAGGGCTTGCGTCCCAGCACCGACTGTCCGTCGAACATGACAGAGCCACTGTCGGGGATCAGCTTGCCGACGAGACAGTTGAGCAGGGTGGACTTGCCCGCACCGTTCGGCCCGATGATGGCATGGACCGAATTCTCCGCCACGCTGAGGGTCACGTTGCTGAGCGCCTGCAACCCACCGAAGCGTTTCCCGACATTCTTGATCTCGAGGATTCCCATAACGATCGCTCCTTACTCGGCCGGGCTGCGCTTGCCGTCGGCTGTATCGTCCGAGGCCTTGCCGCGTCGGAAGAGGCGTACAATGCGCTGCCCGCCCTCGATCAGCCCACCGGGCAGGAAGATCACGACGAGCATGAACATCAGTCCCAGCGTCAGGCTCCAGCCCTTGCCAACGAAGGGATGGACGAGAAAGACCATCGCATCCTCCATCCCGTCCGGCAGGACCGAGAACCACTGGTGCAGGATGGTGTCGTTGATCTTCGAGAAGATGTTCTCGAAATACTTGATCATTCCCGCGCCCAGCACCGGTCCGATGAGCGTTCCGGCGCCGCCGAGAATGGTCATCAGCACGACCTCGCCGCTTGCGGTCCACTGCATGCGCTCGGCGCCCGCCAGCGGGTCCATCGCGGCCAGAAGCCCCCCCGCGAGCCCGGCGTACATGCCCGAGATCACGAAGGCCGCCAGCGCGTAGGGCCGGGTGTTCAGCCCGGTGTAGGTCATCCGCTGCTGGTTCGACTTCACCGCCCGCAGCATGAGGCCGAACGGCGAGCGGAAGATCCGGATCGAGAGGTAGAAGCAGATCATCATGATGACCGCGCAGGTGTAGTATCCCACCGAGAAGGTGAAGTCCCATGCGCCCAGCGACAGGGTCGCGGCGTCGTTCATTTCCGCGCCGAAGAGGTTCGGATATTGCGGCGCGCCCGATCCGTCGAGAACGCGCGGGTCCGCAAGCGAGATCTGCAGCCCGGTCTCGCCGTTGGTGATCGGCGTCAGAACCGAATAGGCGAGATTGTAGGACATCTGCGCGAAGGCAAGCGTCAGGATCGAGAAGTAGATGCCTGAACGGCGCAGCGAGATGAAGCCGATGAGAAGCGAGAAGATGCCGGCCACGATCACCGACAGGATGATGCCCGGAATGACGTTCATCGTCAGCAGTTTCATCATCCAGACGGCGGAATAGGATCCGACGCCCAGGAAGGCCGCATGTCCGAACGAGAGATAGCCCGTCAGACCGAACAGGATGTTGAAGCCGATGGCGAAGATCCCGTAGATCACGAAACGCTGCATCAGGTCCGGATAGCCCGCGTTGAACTGCGCCAACGCCGAATTCGTCGGGAAGGGGTTCAGCAGGAAAGGCGCGAAGAGCGTCAGGACCGCGACCACGATGAGAAGCGTGGTGTCCCTGGAGGTGAGCCCGAGCATGCGTTATTCCTCCATCACGCCACGGCGGCCCATGAGCCCGCGCGGCCGTGTCAGCAAGATGATGATGGCGACCAGGTAGATCACGATCTGGTCGATTCCCGGCAGGATCATCTTGACCTCGTTCATCGAGGCAAAGCTTTCGAGGATCCCCAGCAGGAAACCCGCCAGCACGGCGCCCGCCAGCGAGCCCATGCCGCCCACGACGACGACGACGAAGCTCAGCACCAGGAAGTCCATGCCCATGTGATAGTTCGGCGAGTTGATCGGCGCGTACATCACCCCCGCGAGACCGGCGACAGCGGCTGCGAGGCCGAACATGAAGGTGAAGCGGCGGTCGATGTTGATGCCCAGCAGGCCGACGGTCTCGCGGTCGGCCATGCCCGCGCGGACCACCATCCCGAAGGTGGTGAATTGCAGGAAGGCGAAGACCGCGCCGATGATGACGGCCGAGAAGGCGAAATAGACGAGACGCCAGTAGGGATAGATGATCACGTTGGGATCGAAGCCCAGCATCACGCCGAAATCGAAGCTGCCGCGGAAGGCTGCCGGAGCGGCCGTCGGGATCGGATTCGCGCCGTAGAAGTACTTCACCACTTCCTGCAGCACGATGGCGAGGCCGAATGTCACCAGGATCTGGTCGGCATGGGGGCGTCTGTAGAAATGCTTGATCAGCCCGCGCTCCATGATGAAGCCGAGGGCGAGCATGATCGGAATGGCGAAGAGCACAGACAGCGGAACCGACCAGTCGAGCATCCACGCGCCGACGGCGTCGCCGAACCAGTCCTTGACGTAAAGCACGTCCTCGTACTTCGGATTGCCGAGGAAGTCGGTCCCGGAGGGCTCGCTCGACTTGTGGCTGAGATTGAAGATGCCCGACAGGGTCACGGCGCAGAAGGCGCCGATCATGAACAGCGCCCCATGCGCGAAGTTCACGACGCCCAGCGTGCCGAAGATCAGGGTCAGCCCCAGCGCGATCAGCGCATAGGCAGAACCCTTGTCGAGCCCGTTGAGCAATTGCAGGATGATGGCGTCCATCGGGGTGCCCTCGTCGGTAGGTATCGCAGCGGAAAACCGGGCAGCGGCCCGGCGGGATCAGGGCGGGGAAACCCCCGCCCTGCAAGTGTCGCGATCAGGCGCCCGGGTTGCAGGTGCCGAGATCGCCGCCGGCGAACATCGGGTGATCGGGCTCGTAGGTCACCTGCTCGACCGGTGTCACCTCGACGATTTCCACGAGGTTGAACTCGTCCGAGGGGTTCTCGGCACCCTTCACCACGACGACGTCCTTGAAGCACTGGTGATCGGCGGCGCGGTACAGCGTCGGACCATTTCCCAGACCGTCGTACTCGAACCCCTCGAGGGCCTCGACGATGCCGCAGGGATTGAAGGTGCCCGCGCGGGTCGCGGCGTCGGCGTAAAGCAGGGTCTGCGCGTAGCAGGTCTGCGCCGCCTGGCTGGGCGGGAAGCCGTACTTCTCGCCGAAGGACTTCACGAAGGCGTTCGTACCCGCGTATTTCTCGCCCTTCTCGTTCTCGAGCTTCCAGTCCCAGTTCTGCGAGCCAAGGATGCCCTTGATGTTCGCGCCGGCACCCTTCGCCATGAGCTCGGAATAAAGCGGCACGACGATCTCGAAGTTCTTGCCGTTGACCTGCTTGTCGCGGATGCCGAACTGCACTGCCTGGGTCAGCGAGTTGACCATGTTCCCGCCGTAGTGGTTCAGGACCAGCACGTCCGCGCCCGAGTTCAGCACGGGGGCGATGTAGGACGAAAAGTCCGTCGAAGCCAGCGGCGTCAGGACGTTGTTCACGGTCTCCCACCCCATCGCCTCGGTGGCGGCGGCGATCGATTCCTGCTGCGTCCAGCCCCAGGTGTAATCGGCCGTCAGGTGATAGGCCCGGCGTTCCTCGCCGTAGAGTTGCTTCAGAACGGGTGCGAGAGCGGCAGCCGACATGTAGGCGTTGAAGAAGTGACGGAAACCGTTGGCCTTCTTGTCCTTGCCGGTGGTGTCGTTGGAGTGGGTGAGACCGGCCATGAAGATGACACCAGCCTCTTGGCAGAGACCCTGCACGGCGACTGCCACGCCCGAGGATGAGCCGCCCGAGATCATCAGGGCCCCGTCCTTCTCGATCATCGACTTGGCCGAAGCGCGTGCCGCGTCCGATTTGGTCTGGGTGTCGCCGGTCACGAAAGCGACTTTCTTGCCCAGGATGCCGTTGCCCTGCAGTTCCTTCGAGGAGAAGGTATTCAGCATGCCGCCGTCGCCTTCGCCGTTGAGATGCTGGACGGCAAGTTCGAAGGCGCGCAGCTCGTCGGCGCCCTCGTCGGCATAGGGCCCGGTCTGCGGCACGTTGAACCCGAGTGTCACCGTGTCGCCTGTCGGAGCGTTGAGATAGTTATCCTGCGCGCGCAGGACCGTCGGCAGCGCCAGCCCGGCGCCGGCCACGGCTCCGGTCTTGAGCGCGCCACGACGCGTCAGATTCATCTTGGACATCTATTCCTCCCGGTTGGTCTGTGGACCCTTGCGGCCTCTCCCGCCGGCCCCGCACAGAAAAGTGCCCTTAACTTATCGCGCGTCGGCAGAAAATTGCGCAACAAGTGCATTGAATAGCTGAAAATTTCTGTAAATAAATGTACATGAAATCGGGAGGGCTAGTAAAGTTAATGATATCGCACTGCAGAAAGACGTTGAAATCGCTGCACAAACCGTCGGGGCGCGAATGGCCGTCGCGCCGCTGACAGGAAGCCGGATCCGCGAGAGGCGTTCGGTAGCGGGCATCCGTCAGGCCGAACTTGCGCGCGCGCTTGGAATCTCGGCCTCCTACCTCAATCTGATCGAACACAATCGCCGCAGAATCGGCGGCAAGCTGTTGCTCGACATCGCCAGGGAACTGGGCGTCGAACCTTCTGTGCTTACCAGCGGCGCGGAGGCCGCGCTTATCGCATCCCTGCGCGAGGCGGCGCTCGGGGCCGACATGGCCGCTGCGGAGGTCGCAAGGGCCGAGGAACTGGCGGGGCGTTTTCCGGCATGGGCCGAGGTGCTGGCGGCCAGCCACCGGCGCATCGCGACGTTGGAGCGTACCGTCGAGGTGATGTCCGACCGTCTGGCACATGACCCGCATCTCGCGGCGTCGGTCCACGAACTTCTGTCGACAGCGGCGTCGATCCGCTCCACCGCCTCGATCCTCGCCGGCGAGCCCGATCTGGATTCGGACTGGCGCGCAAGATTCCACCGCAATCTCAACGCGGACAGCCGGCGGCTTGCCGACAGCTCGCGCGCGCTTGTCGGGTATCTCGACGCCGGGCGCGGGGACGAGGAGGCGGCGAGTTCTCCGCAGGAGGAGCTCGAGGCATTTCTCGCCGAGAACGACTATGCGTTTGCGGCCCTGGAAGAGGGCGAGGCGGATATCGTTGCGATCGTGGAGGCAGCGGGGAGCCTGCGCTCGGACGCGGCGCGCCAGCTTGCCCGGAGCGTGCTGGAACGGATGGCGGCGGATGCGGCCGCCGTGCCGCGGGAGGCCCTGCGGGCGGCCATCGGCGAGGCCGAGCCGGATCCGGTGGCGCTGGCGCTCAGGTTCGGGGCGCCGGTGGTGACGATCCTGCGCCGTCTTGCGGGGCTTGCGGAACTCAACGCCGGGCTTGTGGTCTGCGACCGGTCGGGCAGCCTTCTGCTGCGCAAGCTCGCACGTGGCTTCGTGATCCCGCGCTACGGGTCGGCCTGTCCGCTCTGGCCGGTCTTTTCGGTGTTGGGCGATCCGGGCCGCGTCGCGCTGACACCGCTGGTTCAGCTCGGGCGGGGCCGGGCGAGCTTTGCCTGCTACGCCGCGGCCGAAACCGTGGGGCCCCCGGCCTACAACATGCCCCCGCTGGTGCAGGGGACGATGTTGCTGCTGCCCCGTCCGGAGCTCGAGGAGGGCAGCGGGATGGAAGTCGGATCGAATTGCAGGGTGTGCCCCCGTCCGTCCTGTCCGGGACGGCGCGAACCTTCGATCCTGAGTGACGGGCTTTGAGCGGGGCGCGTTTCCTTTCCAAGGAAACGGGCCGGAAAATTGCAATTTTCCGGGGCCCGATGGCTAGCGGATCGCCTCGATGGGGCCCTCGGCGCGGCCGTGGATGAACTGGTCGAGATAGGGATCGCCCGAATGGTCCATGTCCACAACCGGCCCGGTCCACTTGATGACACCGTCATGCAGCATCGCGACGGTGTCTGCGATCGCCCGGACCGAGCTCATGTCATGGGTGATGGTCATCGCCGTCGCGCCCATCTCGACGACGATCTCGCGGATCAACTCGTTGATGACGCCAGCCATGATCGGGTCGAGCCCGGTCGTCGGCTCGTCGAAGAAGATGATCTCGGGCTCTGCGGCGATGGCGCGCGCAAGACCCACGCGCTTTTGCATTCCGCCCGACAGCTCGGCGGGGAAGCGGTCGGCCACGTCCGGCTTCAGCCCGACCCGCCGCAGCTTCCCGATGGCGATCTCGCGGGCCTCCTCGCGGGGCCGCTTCAGCGATCCCCGCAGCAGGCGGAAGGCGACGTTCTGCCAGACCGGCAGGCTGTCGAAGAGCGCCCCGCCCTGGAACAGCATCCCGAAGCGGGCGAGAAAGGCGTCGCGGTCGCCCGACGCGGCCTCGGCCCCGTCGACCGTGATCCGCCCGGAATCAGGCGGGATCAGGCCCAGGATGCATTTCAGAGCAACGGATTTTCCGGTGCCCGAACCGCCGATGATCACCAGCGACGTGCCCTTGGGCACATCGAGCGTCACGCCCCGCAGGACATGGTTGGAGCCGAAGCTCTTGCGGACGTCCTGCATCGCGATCATGCGGAAAAGAAGACCCCCGTGAGGACGAAGTTCGCCGCGAGTATCAGGATGGCGGCCGCTTCGACCGATCCCTTCGTCGCGGCCCCCACACCCATCGCGCCGCGCCCCGAGCGCATGCCGTAGTAGCATCCCATGAGGGCGGCGAGGAAACCGAAGACGGCCCCCTTGGCGAGCGAGGAGACGATATCGAGCGCCTCGAGGAAATCCACCGTGTTGCGGATGTAGGCGGCGGCGTTGAAGCCCAGCGTCCCGGTCGCCACGGCATACCCGCCGAATACCCCGATCACGTCGCCGACCGCCACCAGCAGCGGCACCGCGAGAAGGGCGGCGAGCACCCGGGGCACGGTCAGATACTTCATGGGATGGGTCGAGAGCGTCACCAGAGCGTCGATCTGCTCGGTCACCTTCATCGTGGCGATCTCGGCCGCGATGGAAGAGGTGACGCGCGCCGCGATCATAAGCCCGACGAGAACGGGACCCAATTCGCGCACCATGCCGATGGCGACGATCTGGGGCACCACGGCCTCGGCGTTGAACCGCGCGCCCCCGGCATAGATCTGCAGCGCCAGCGCACCGCCCGTGAAGATCGCGGTGAGCCCGACCACGGGCAGCGACAGCCAGCCCACATGCAGCAGCGCATTGGCAAATTCCCTTCCGTAGAAGGGGGGGCGCAGAACATGGCTGAGCGTTTCCACGGCGAAAAGCGTGACCCGGCCGATCGCTGCCATCATCGCCAGCACGGCGCCTCCGAGGAGCGCCAGAGCCCTCATTCGCTGTAGACCCGTCGGTAGCGATGCCCCAGCGAGGTCAGGACCTCGTAGCCGATGGTGTCCGAAAAGGCGGCGACCGTGTCCACCGACTGGTGCTGGCCGAGCAGCTGAACGCTCTCGGGTTCGACCGGGCAGTCGGTCACGTCGAGGCAGATCAGGTCCATCGAGACGCGGCCCGCGACCGGGACCGGGATATCGCCGCAATGCAGCTTCGCGTTCGGGCCCATGGCCCGGATCAATCCGTCCGCGTAACCCGCTGAAATCGTGGCGATCCTGCTGTGGCGGCGCGCGACCCAGCTTGCCCCGTAGCCCACCGTTTCGCCCGGTTCCAGATCGCGCAGCTGGATCACGGGGATATCCAGCGTCACGACCGGATGCGCATCGACGAAAGGCAGTCCGCCATAAAGCCCGATACCGGGCCGGGTGAGGTCGAAGTGATAATCGCGCCCCAGCAGGATCCCGCCCGTCGCCGCCAGCGAGCGCGGCACGCCGAGACCTTCGGTCATGCCGGTAAAGCTGCGCAGCTGGCGCGCGTTCATCGGGTGATCGGGCTCGTCCGCGCAGGCGAGATGGGAGATGATGAGCCGGGGCTTCTGGCTCAGCGCGATGTCGCGCAGCGCCGCCCATTCCGCCGGCTCCATCCCCAGACGGTTCATGCCGCTGTCGAGCTGGAGGCCGAAGGGATGTCCCGGCAGACCTTCCACATGGCGCAGCATCTGGTCGACCGAGTTGATCATCGGGACGAGCTGCGCCTCCTGCAGCATCCGGGTGTCGCCGGCCATGTGTCCGGAGAAGACGCTGATCGAGGGGCCCGGTCCCAGCGCCTTGCGCAGGGCGAGGCCTTCCTCGGCGACGGCGACGAAGAACTGGCGCGCGCCCGCGGCGGCAAGGGCCCGCGCCACCTGCGCCACGCCCAGCCCGTATCCGTCCGCCTTCACCACGGCACCCGTCTCGGCCGCGCTCAGCGCGTCAAGGGCGCGCCAGTTGGCGGAGAGGGCGGCAAGGTCTATTGTGAGTGTCGCTGTGGCCATGCGCCCGTTCATGACAGGATCGCGCGCAAGGTCAAGCCTCGGACGAGTCGGTCCGCGGGCCTCCGCCGCGCTCAGGGCAGGCTGTAATATCGCTGATTGCGCGCCCAGCGTTTCTCGCCGATGAGGCAGTCGTAGGATGCTTCCTCGTGGTAGTGGACGCGCGTGACGTCATCGGGCAGTGCCGCGATCTCGAGCACCAGCTTGCGCTTGATGGCCTCGGCGAACTGGCTCCAGCTGAGCACCGGTATCACGAAAGCCCCGGGCCCGCCGATCACGCAGTTTCGATAGTAGTCGTCGAGATCGGGAATGCCCCAGACCTCGCTCAGGGCATCGCTCGTCATCACCGGCAGACCGTTTATAATCATTCCCTCGGCCAGGGCGGCTTCGCGCGCCTCCAGCACCGGCGCGCCCTGGTTGTTGGGCCCGTCGCCGGAAATGTCGATCACCCGCCGCAGGCCGTCGATGTCGTTCTCGCGGATGTCACGGGTGGCAAAGTCGAGGACGCCGGAGATCGAGGTGCGTCGCATTCCGGGGTTGAAGTGCGCGGTGATGGTGTTTGCGATCCCGACCGCGTCGTCGATCGAGCCGACGAGCGTCCACGGGACGACGACGTTATGGGACGTGTCGCCGGCCCATTCCACATAGGTCACGGCGATGCGCCCGGTCAGTCCGTTCTCGATGGCGGACATCACCTCGTCGCTGACAAGTGCCGCGGCATATCCCTGCCGCTGGATCTCGAGTTCGGAGGCCGACATCGAGCGCGAGACGTCGACGGCGAGAAACAGCTCGACGTCGACCTCGACGGCCTGCGCCGCAAGCGGTTCGTCCAGACAGAGGAGTGCGGCAATCGGAAACAGGATGCGCATGGCCCGAGTCGGCCAGAAATCACCGCCCCTGTCCAATCAAATCTGGCGTCAGTGGCCGTCTTCGATGCCCTGCTGCCACGGCTTGGCGAGATTCCCGAATCGGGTGAAGCGCCCCTCGAAGGACAGTTCCACCGTGCCGATCGGTCCGTGGCGCTGCTTGCCGATGACCACCTCGGCACGACCGTGCAGACGTTCCATTTCTTCCTGCCACCGGCCCATCGCCTCGAGATCGTGATCGGACGGCTTCTCGCGTTCCTTGTAGTATTCTTCGCGGAAGACGAACATCACGACGTCGGCGTCCTGCTCGATCGAGCCGGATTCCCGCAGGTCGGAAAGCTGCGGCCGCTTGTCCTCGCGCGATTCGACCTGACGCGACAGCTGCGACAGCGCGATCACCGGAATATCTAGCTCTTTCGCGATGGCCTTCAGGCCCATTGTGATCTCGGAAATCTCGTTGACCCGGTTTTCCGAGCGGCCCGTGCCTTTGACGAGCTGGAGATAGTCAACCATCAGCACGTCAAGACCATGGGTCCGCTTCAGGCGGCGCGCGCGGGCGGCAAGCTGGGCGATGGGAATCGCGGGCGTGTCGTCGATGAAGAGGGGGCAGGCTTCAAGCGACTTGGCGGCATCGACGAAGCGGCGGAATTCGCTTTCTGTCATGTCGCCCCGGCGGATCTGTTCCGAGGGGATCTCGGCCGCCTCCGAAAGGATCCGAGCGGCCAGCTGCTCGGCACTCATCTCGAGGCTGAAGAAGCCCACGACACCGCCATCGACCGCGCCTTCCGACCCGTCGGGCAGGACGCCGCGCCGGTAGGCCTTGGCGATGTTGAAGGCGATATTGGTCGCCAGTGAGGTCTTGCCCATCGAGGGCCGCCCGGCGAGGATCAGAAGGTCGGACTTGTGCAGGCCGCCCAGCTTCTTGTCCATGTCGATCAGCCCGGTCGAGACCCCCGCCAGCCCGCCGCCGCGCCCGTAGGCCGCATTCGCGACGTTGACCGCGTCGGTCACCGCCTTCAGGAAACTCTGGAAACCCGAATTGACCTGTCCCTGCTCTGCGAGACCGTAGAGCGCCTGCTCGGCCTCGACGATCTGCTCGGTCGGTCCCGAGCTCACCTCGACGCTGGCGGCCTTGGCCGAGATGTCGCGGCCGAGCTGGATCAGCTCGCGCCGGACCGCGAGATCGTAGATCATCTGGGCGTATTCGCGCACAGCGAACGCGGACACGGCCGCGCCCGCCAGACGGGCGAGGTAGGCGGGCCCGCCAAGCTCCTTCAGCCCCTCGTCTTCCTCCATGAAGGTCTTGACCGTGACCGGAGAGGCGAGGTTGTTCTTGGCGATCCGCGCCGCGCAGATCTCGAAGATGCGGGCATGCACCGGTTCGTAGAAATGCTTTTCGCCGATGATCGAGGCGACCTTGTCATAGATATCGTTGTTGGTGAGGATCGCCCCCAGAAGCTGCTGCTCCGCCTCGATCGAATGCGGCATGGTATCGGGCGAATCGAGCTGTATCGCACCCGCATTCATCTTGAAGACGTCGTTCATGACTGTCCCTGCCTCATCTGTCAGCCCCCGAGGCCGCTTCCCTACCCGAGCCGCGCGCGGCCTGGCAAATGGTATAACCTGTGGAAAAGCCGGTATAACACATCATACAGGATGCAGGGCGTTTCGTCACCCCGAATACCACATCTAGCGCAGTTCAGACCGATTTGCGGGCGTCCTGCCAGGCGCGCGGTGCCTTGAGGAAGGCTTCGACCTCGGCCAGCGTCGACGCGTCGAACGTGCCCTGCGCGCGCGCTTCGGCCAGAACGTCCCACCACGTGCACAGGTGATGCAGCGCAACCCCGTGATCGGCCAGAGTCTTTTCCGTGTCGGGAAAGATGCCGTAATAGAAGATTACCGCCGTATGTCCGCACAGCGCGCCGGTCTCGCGAATCGCGTCCACGAAGCTCAGCTTCGAGCCGCCGTCGGTGGTGAGATCCTCCACCAGCAGCACTCGCTGGCCCTCGCTCATCGTGCCTTCGATGCGCGCGTTGCGCCCGTAGCCTTTCGGCTTCTTGCGCACATAGGTCATCGGAAGGCCCATCCGCTCGGCCACAAGTGCCGCGAAAGGGATGCCCGCCGTCTCGCCGCCGGCGATGTTGTCGAAAGCCTCGAAGCCCGCGTTGCGCATCACCGTCACGGTCAGGAAATCCATCAGCGTCGCGCGGATCCGCGGGTAGGAGATCAGCTTGCGGCAGTCGATGTAGGTCGGCCCCGGCAGCCCCGAGGAATAGATGTAGGGCTCTTCGGCGTTGAAATGCACCGCCTCGATCTCGAGCAGCATGCGCGCCGTCAGGCGGGCCATTTCGGCGGCATCGGGATAGGCCGAGGGGATCATGCAGGCTGTCCTTCTTCTGTTGTCAGTATCCCCGCCGGCGGCGGGAAGGCATGTGTCGATCCGGCTCAGGCAACGCGCCAGGCCGGCGTGAAGCCGGGATCGAATACCGTCACCGGACCATCCGCGGTCTCCACCTGCGCCAGAGCGGGGGCGGGCGCGCGCTCCAGCGTCATGCTCGCCGTGTTGGCCGGCAGCCCGTAGAAGGCCGGGCCGTTCAGCGAACAGAACCTTTCGAGACGGTCGAGCGCATTCTCCTCCTCGAAGACATGGGCGAGGATCGCCATCGTGTTCGGAGCGGTGAAACATCCCGCGCAGCCGCAGGGCAGCAGCTTGGCGGCATCCGTATGCGGCGCGCTGTCCGTTCCGAGAAAGAAGCGCGCCTCGCCCGAGGTTGCGGCATCGCGCAGTGCCAGGCGATGGCTCTCGCGCTTCGCGACCGGCAGGCAGTAATAATGCGGCCGGATCCCCCCGGCGAGGATGTGGTTGCGGTTGATGACCAGGTGATGCGTGGTGATCGTCGCGCCGAGGCTCGCGTCCTGCGACCGGGCATAGTCCACGGCGTCTGCCGTGGTGATATGTTCCATGATCACGCGCAGGCCCGGCGTGGCCCGCCGGATCGGGTCGAGCACGCGATCGATGAACACGGCCTCGCGGTCGAAGATGTCCACCCCGGCGTCCGTCACCTCGCCGTGCAGGCAAAGCGGCAGACCGATTTCGGCCATGCGTTCGAGCACCGGCCGGACACGGTCGAAATCGCGCACGCCGCTCGCCGAATTGGTGGTCGCTCCGGCAGGGTACAGCTTGACCGCCTTCACGATACCCGAGGCATGTGCCGCGGCGACATCGTCGGGGTCGGTGTCCTCGGTCAGGTAGAGTGTCATCAGCGGTTCGAAGTCCGCGCCCTCGGGCAATGCCGCGAGGATGCGGTCCCGGTAGGCCGCTGCCTGCGCCCCCGTCACCACGGGCGGCACGAGGTTCGGCATCACGATCGCGCGGGCGAAATGTGCGGCGGTATGGGGCAGGACGGCCTCGAGCATCGCGCCATCGCGCAGATGCAGGTGCCAGTCGTCGGGGCGGCGCAATGTCAGGGTCCGGCTCATGGCCCGGCGCTAGCATAGCCCGCGTCGCGGCGCCAGTCTCAGCTGACCCGCTTCCGTCCTGGTCTGCGCCCGAAGCCCGGCTCCTTGAGACGCCGCGCAACATTCCGGCAGAGCAGCTCCGCCAGACCTTCGCGCCCGTCCTGTTCGAGTCTCGACAACAGGCGGCGCAGGTAGGGCCTGTGCGCGCGGCGCGCCCGCATCAGCTGGGCGAAATCCTGCGGGACCAGGGTCGAATCGCTTGTCATGGCCAGCAGATCATAAAGCACGTCCATCTCCAGCAGGTCGGTCTGCAGCGCGGCGCCCATGTTCGGCAGCGTCAGCCGGGTCACGTTGTCCCCGCCGAAGAGCGCCGCATGCATCGCGTCCTCCCGCTGCATCGGATCGTAGAGGATGAAGGCCCGCCGCGCGGCCTCGATCATGTGCGGCGCGTACCCGTAGCGCCCGGTGAAGTCGAGCCGCCGCATCTCGGTGAATCGGCCGTCCCAGCCCGCCATGGCCGGGTCGAGCGTGGCCTGCGGCTGGATCGCCAGCACCCGCGCGCCGGGGGCCGTGACGGAAAAGGCCGCGGCGGCGTACCCGCAGGGGCCGGCTCCGTAGAAGAGCACCTCGTCGAAATCGTCGCAGATGCCCTCGTCGGACAGCCGGTCGAAGAAGTCATAGACCTCCGGATCGCGAAACCAGGTGTCCCCGTCGCAGATCAGCGTCATCTGCGACCAGCCGTAGCCCAGCACCATGTCCCATCCCAGCGGATGCCCGACGGGCGAGAGCGCCTGGATGCCCTGGCGGCTTTCGAAGCTGACAAGCAGCGTGGAGCCGCCGTTGACATAGGCCGCCATGTGGCGCGGGCCAAGATTGATCGCGTAGCCGTGCTGGTCGGCCACCGCGTGAATGCCGGCGATCCAGTCCGACCTGTTGAGCGCCTTCAGCGAAGGTCCGAAATCGATAGGCGGTGTCATCATGCTGCGCCTGCTTAACATTTAACGCCGCAACAACCGCGGCAAACAACTTCGTCAGCCTGTGACTCACGATCCATTACAGGCGACATGTCTCCATCAGACGGCATGTCGCGCAGGCAGTGCCGTCGCCCGATTTCAGATCCGGCAACGCAACGACACTGACGGCAGCCAACGCATGAGTAAAGTACATTATGTCCCGCTTCCCGTCCCGCCGTTACGGTTTCGCGGCCGGGTTGCGGCCCGCGCGATGACGCTTGACGCCTGCGCCGGGGATGCGGTCTGTTGGCGCAGAGGAGAGTAAGATGCAGCCACCCGCCACGATCGACGCCGTCCAGGAGTTGCTGGCCGGACAAGGCTATGTATGCGGCAGGGCGCTCGGCACGGTGGTGTTCCTCTCCCTGGCCCTCGGCCGGCCGCTCTTTCTGGAAGGCGAGGCGGGCGTGGGCAAGACCGAGATCGCCAGGGCGCTTGCGGCGGGGCTCGGACGCCGTCTGATCCGCCTGCAGTGCTACGAGGGGCTCGATGCTGCCTCCGCGGTCTGCGAATGGAACTTCCCCGCCCAGATGGTGGCGATCCGCACCGCCGAAGCCTCCGGCGGCGCGGACAGGGCCGCCTTGCGCGAGGAACTCTTCAGCCACGATTACCTGATCGAACGTCCGCTCCTGCAGGCGATGATGCCGCATCGGGAAGGCCCGCCGGTCCTGCTCATCGACGAACTCGACCGAAGCGACGAACCCTTCGAAGCCTTTCTGCTCGAGGCGCTCGGCGACTTCCAGGTCACGATCCCCGAGATCGGCACCATCCGCGCGCCCGAGCCGCCCATCGTCGTCGTCACCTCGAACCGCACCCGCGAGGTGCATGACGCGCTCAAGCGCCGCTGCCTGTACCACTGGGTCGACTACCCCGATTTCGACCGCGAGATGGAAGTGCTGCGCGCACGCGCGCCCGGCACCTCCGAGGCGCTCAGCCGCGAAGTCGTGGCCTTCGTCCAGAAGCTGCGCACCGAAGATCTGTTCAAGAAACCGGGCGTCGCCGAGACCATCGACTGGGCCAGATGCCTTCTCGCCCTCGACGTGATCGCGCTCAGCCCCGAGGTCATCGCCGACACACTCGGCGCGATCCTGAAATACCAGGACGACATCCAGAAGCTGCAGGGATCCGAGGCCGGCCGCATCCTCGAGGCCGCGCGATCCTCGCTCGAACCCGCATGAAACCCGCCGCCTTCCTTTGCTTGCAAATATCCTCGGGGGTCCGGGGGCAGACAGCCCCCGGGAGGTGAGGTTTGGCCGAACATCTCCCGCTGGAGCTTCCCGAGACGCCCCGGCTCGCCGGGAACATCGCCCATTTCGCCCGCGCCCTTCGCAAGGCGGGGCTGCCCATCGGGCCCGGTCGCATCATCGACGCGGTGCGCGCCGTCGAGGCGGCGGGGTTCACCGAACGGCAGGACTTCTACTGGACGCTGCATGCCTGTTTCGTCAGCCGGCCCGAGCATCGGGCGGTCTTTGCGCAGATCTTCCGTCTCTACTGGCGTGATCCGCGCTATCTCGAGCACATGATGTCGATGCTGCTTCCGGCCGTGCGCGGCGTGCAGGAAGAGCGCAAGGCCGATGCAGCCGCGAAGCGGGCGGCCGAGGCCTTGCTCGACGGAAGCGAACCGCCTCGGGCCGCGGCAGCGGACGACAGCGGCGACGAGATGCAGATCGAGATCGACGCGCGCCAGACCGCCTCGGCCGAGGAACGCCTTCGCACGCTCGACTTCGAGCAGATGAGCACCGCGGAGATGGCCGAGGCACGGCGCATGCTGTCGCGGCTCCGCCTGCCGGTCGATCCCATTCGCTCGCGCCGCACCGGTGCCAGCCGCCTCGGGCACCGTGTCGATGCGCGCCGCACCCTGCGTGCGGCGATGAAACAGGGGGGCGAGATGCATCACATCGCGCTCAAGACCCGTCGCGAGCGCTGGCCCAACCTGGTCGTGCTCTGCGACATCTCGGGCTCGATGAGCCGGTATTCCCGGACCGTGCTGCATTTCCTGCACGCCGTCAGCAATGCGCGCGGGGATGGCTGGGCGAGGGTGCATGCCTTCACGTTCGGCACCCGGCTCACCAACATCACCCGTCATCTGCGACAGCGCGATGTGGACGCCGCGCTGGCCGCGGCCGGGTCGGAAGCCCGGGACTGGGAAGGCGGGACCCGCATCGGCGCCTGCCTTCAGGCGTTCAATCGGGAATGGTCGCGCAGGGTCATGGGGCAGGGGGCGGTGGTGCTGCTGATCACCGACGGGCTCGACCGGGGCGATCCCGACGTGCTCGGGCGCCAGATGGAGCGGCTGCACCTGTCCGCCCGCCGCCTGATCTGGCTGAACCCGCTGCTGCGCTGGGACGGCTTCGCCCCGAAGGCGACAGGGATCCGGGCGATGCTGCCCCATGTGGACAGCTTCCGCGCCGGCCATTCCGTGGCCTCGCTGCAAGACCTCGCCGCGGTCATCACGGACCGTCAGGACTCGGGGGAAAAGATGCGCCTCCGGGCGCTGATGGCGGACACGGGATCCGCTTGAACGCAACGGAGTCGTCCCGATACGCAGAAGTGGTGCTTTCGGTCACGCGACATGCTAGGGTTGCAGGGCGTTCCGGTCGCGGCGCGTGCAGTTCTCGCGCGAAGCGCTGCGCTATCCAGTTCAGGACGACAGAATGAGCGAGTTTGATATAGCTTGCGACGTATGCGCGAAGATGCAGATCCCCATCACGCTCGCCGATCCGTCCCTCGAGGATTATCCGCTTGTTTACTGTAACGCGGCGTTCACGCGACTCACCGGTTACAAACTCAGTAGCGTCGAGGGGATGAACTGCCGGTTTCTTCAGGGCGAGAACACCAACGCCGACGATGCCGCAGCGCTGAAAACCGGACTTCTGGAGCGAAACTGGTGCGCGCAGACGATCACGAATTACAGGCAGGACGGTATCGAGTTCAACAACCTTGTTGTCCTGCAAGATCTGGTCCTGATGGACGGGACGCGCCTTGTGCTTGGCTGCCAGTACGAATTTCACACCGCTACCGACAAGCGGCATGTCTACGCGCATCTGGTTGACGTCGAGAAGATCTCGGCGGCTGGCTTTGCAATGGTCGAGGCCGCGGCCAGACCCCGGCGCAACACATTGTTGATGCGCTCCGAAAACGCCATGATGAAAATCCAGACCCACACAATATACCGGAACCTCGGCGGCGTTTTTACCTGAAACGGGTCGTCGCCGAGACTGGGGGCGGTGCGACGTCTCAGGCCACGGCTTTCTCGAAACTGTTTCGATAGATTGCCGAAAGCTCGGAGAGCGGGGCAGAGGACGCGGCGAAGCGCACGACGTCTCCGCCGAAACGCCCGACGATGGCAAGCGGAAGCCCGGCCGCCCCCGCCGCGGCGGTCAGCGCCTCGGCTGCGTCGACGGAGCAGGCGATGAGGTAGCGGGCCTGGTCCTCGCCGAACAGCGCGCCCGTGTCGCCAGCGGCGAGCGTGACTCCCAGGCCCGACGCTTCGGCCAGTTCGAACGCCGCCAGCGCAAGCCCGCCGTCGGAAAGATCCGTGCAGGCACCGATCAGCTTGCGCTGCGCGCGGATGAATTCGCCGCAGGCCTTCTCGGCTTCCAGATCGACAGGCGGTGCATCGCCTTCGGCGCGACCGAAGACGGCCTGAAGGATCGCCGATTGACCGAGGTGGCCGCGCGTCTCGCCCAGCATGAGCGCAAGATCCCCGTCTCTTACCGTCGACCCGATCGCGATCTCGTCCGCTCCGATCAGGCCCACGGCGCCGATGGTGGGCGTCGGCAGGATCGCGGTCCCGTCGGTTTCGTTGTAAAGCGAGACGTTGCCCGACACGATGGGCATGTCGAGCGCGGCGCAGGCCGCACCTATCCCCTCGATGGCCCCGACGAACTGACCCATGATCTCGGGTTTCTCGGGATTGCCGAAGTTGAGGTTGTCCGTGGCGGCAAGTGGCCGTGCCCCCACGGCACAGAGGTTGCGATAGGCTTCGGCGACCGCCTGCTTGCCGCCCTCGACCGGGTTGGCCCGGACGTAGCGCGGAGTCACGTCCGAGGTGAAGGCCAACGCCTTGCCGGTGCCGTGCACACGGACGATGCCGGCTCCGATTCCGGGGCGGCGGACGCTATCGCCCATGACGGTCGTGTCATATTGCTCGAAGACCCAGTTCTTGGCCGCATGGTTCGGGTCCGAGATCAGGGCCTTGAGCCCGTCAATGGGGTCGAAGTCGGGCACCGGTCCCAGGGCTGTCGCCGCGGGCGTCGCCACCCAGGGTCGATCGTATTCCGGCGCGTCCCCGGAAAGCGCCTTGAGCGGCAGATCGGCCTTCACCTCTCCGTCGAGCATGACGAGAAAGCGGTCCTCGGCGATGGTCTCGCCGACGATGGCGAAGTCGAGGTCCCACTTGTCGAACACCGCCTTGGCCTCGGCCTCGAGCTCGGGGCGCAGGACCATGAGCATGCGCTCCTGGCTTTCCGAGAGCATCATCTCGTAGGCGGTCATGTTCTCTTCGCGCACCGGCACCCGCTCGAGGTCGAGCCGGACGCCGAGATTGCCCTTGTCGCCCATCTCGACCGCCGAGCAGGTCAGCCCCGCTGCGCCCATGTCCTGGATCGAGATTACCGCGCCCGTGGCCATGAGTTCGAGACAGGCCTCCATCAGGCGCTTTTCGGTGAAGGGGTCGCCCACCTGCACCGTGGGACGCTTTTCCTCGATGGTATCGTCGAATTCGGCCGACGCCATCGTTGCGCCGCCGACCCCGTCGCGACCCGTCTTGGCGCCGAGGTAGACCACCGGCATGCCCACGCCCGAGGCCGCCGAGTAGAAGATTGCATCCGCGTCCGCGAGCCCTGCCGCAAACGCGTTGACGAGGCAGTTGCCGTTGTAGGCGGGGTCGAACCTGACCTCACCGCCGACGGTGGGGACGCCAAAGCAGTTGCCATAGCCTCCGATGCCTTCGACCACGCCGTTGACCAGGCGCCGGGTCTTTGGGTGCGAGGGTTCGCCGAAGCTCAGCGCGTTCATGGCGGCGATGGGGCGGGCGCCCATGGTGAAGACATCGCGCAGGATCCCGCCGACGCCTGTCGCGGCGCCCTGATAGGGTTCGATGTAGGACGGATGGTTGTGGCTCTCCATCTTGAAGACCACCGCCTGTCCGTCGCCGATATCGACGACACCGGCGTTCTCACCCGGACCGCAGATGACCTGCGGACCCGTGGTGGGAAGGGTGCGGAGCCATTTCCTGGACGACTTGTAAGAGCAATGCTCGTTCCACATGGCCGAGAAGATGCCGAGTTCGGTGAAGGTCGGAACGCGTCCGACGATCTGCAGGATGCGCTCGTATTCGTCGGGCTTCAGCCCGTGCGCGGCAATAAGTTCCGGTGTGATGGCTGGCTCTTGCATCTGCGAATGTTCCTCGTGGCGCTCCGGCCAGTGCTTAATCGAAGCGTGGGCCGGGGAAAAGGCGCCCGCAGATGAAAAGGGCCGCACCCTCTCGGGAGCGGCCCTGTGTCGCCTTCTTACGGCAACAACTGTCGCGGTTTATTGCAGGTAGATGGTCGCCTTGCCACCTGTCGCCTCGCCTTCGCCTGCCGGTGCGGCCGCGGTGGCAAGCTCTTCCTTGGTCGCGTTCAGACCGACCACGTTTCCATCGATGCTGACATTCGCGGGCGACACCGTGATGTCGAGCCAGTCGGCGTCAACAACGGATCCATCCTCGAGCTCGACGTAGAAGTTCGCGTCGCCAGAACCGTCGCTCATCACATCGGTGATCGTGCCGAGCCGCGTGCCGTCGCTCAGGACAACTTCCGCGCCCTTGGCCGCCGTCATCGCCTGACCCATGTCGGACTGAAGTTCGAGGCGCTTCTCCGCGTCATAGGTTCCCATGCTGCTTTGAGCATAGGCGACGGGCGCGCCGGCCATCATTGCGACTGCTGCGGTCGTGATCAGAAACTTGCGTGTCATCGTGATCTCCTTCCCTTTTTGAGTATGACACCCAACGTGGCTCCTCCGCTGCCGTTCCGCCCGGAGCGCTCACGTCGGTTCACGAAGCGATCACAGTGCCGTCAGGCGCGTAGACGTACTTATTCAGTGCGGGAGTGTCGCGAACGCGTGTCAGGATTCGCGCCAATTGCCGCGAGCAAAAAAAAGGCCGAGCGGAAACGCTCGGCCAAGTCCAACAGGGAGGTGAAGAAGAGGCACCTGAGTGCCCGTCTTCTTCGAAAGCTCAGATAGGCGGCAATCTGCACGCTATCAAGGCAGTTTGTGGATCGGCATCGGCAAAACCGCTATGCAGGAATTGCATGGCTGGCGGGCGTCAGCCTTTCTGCAGGTCGCGAAGCTGTTTGCGGTAACTGATGATCTCTTCCTGAACGAAATCGCGGAAGGCCGCGATGCGCTGGGAATGGCGCAGTTCTTCCGGGTAGGCCAGAAAGACCGGCACTTCCGCCGACTCGACGTCCGGCAGAACCTGGACGAGATTCGCGAAATCCTGGGTCAGATAATCCGGAAGCACGCCGATCCCGAGGTCGTTCAGCACGCCCTGAAGCACGCCGAAGTAATTGTTCACCGTCAGCATCGAGCGGATTTCGTAGGTCATCAGGTGCTTGATGAGGCGCAGGCCGGCGCCGACCTGGTCGCTTTCGGTGTTTTGGCTGATCAGACGATGCGAGTGGATGTCCGAGATCACCTTGGGCGTTCCGGCGCGTTCGAGATATGCGGGCGTCGCATAGAGGCACATGCGCACGGACATGAGACGCTTGCGGATCAGATCCGCCTGGCTCGGCTCTTTCATTCTGATGGCGACATCCGCCTCGCGCATGGGAAGGTCGAGCACGCGCTCCTCGAGCATGAGATCCACCTTCAGGTCCGGATATTGCTCGTAGAGCTTGCCCAGCCGCGGCGCGAGCCAGAGCGTACCGAAACCGGTGGTTGTGGTGACCCTGAGTTCGCCGAACACCTCGTCCTCGCTGTCGCGGATGCGCGCGGCGGCCGTGTCGAGACGCTTTGCCATCGCCGAGGTGGCATCGAACAGCAATTCGCCCTGCTCGGTAAGGATCAGGCCGCGGGCATGGCGATGGAACAGCGTGGTATCGAGCTGCTCTTCAAGCCCGCGGATCTGCCGGCTGACCGCCGATTGGGACAGGTTCAGCTTTTCGCCGGCATGCGTGAGCGAGCCGGCGTCCGCGACCGCGTGAAATATTCGTAACTTGTCCCAATCCATCGCACGTCCGTCCCTTGGTCTTTGGGACGCTCTAACCAGACAAGGTTTAAAAATCGAGTGCTGGTTGAAACTAATCGCGGCAAGGTGACAAAACTGCTATGCAGGTCAGCATATTTGACCTAATATTGGCGCCATTCTGTGCAAAGCTACATCTTCCGGGGAGGAGAGTCGCCATGAGCAAGCACCAGATAACGCTGAACGATCGCTACGATCTTGAAAAGACGCCGGTTTTGCTGAACGGCACGCAGGCGCTCGTTCGCCTGATGATGATGCAGAAGGCGCGGGACAGGGCGGCTGGGCTGAATACCGCCGGATATGTGACTGGCTATCGCGGCTCTCCGCTGGGCGCGGTCGACCTGCAGATGCAGCGCGCGCAAAAGCAGCTTGCCGCCTCTGACGTCAGGTTTCAGCCGGGCCTGAACGAGGACCTCGCCGCGACGGCGCTTTGGGGCGCGCAGCAGGCGGAGCTGCGCGGAGAGGGAAGGTTCGACGGTGTCTTCGGCCTCTGGTACGGCAAGGGCCCGGGAGTGGACCGATCCGGCGACGTGATGCGGCATGCGAACATGGCCGGGACGTCGCGCCACGGCGGCGTGCTCATGGCCATGGGCGACGACCATACCGGCGAAAGCTCGACCGTTCTGCATCAGTCCGAATGGGCGCTTGTCGATGCCTACATGCCGGTGGTGAGCCCGGCGGGCGTGCAGGAGATCCTGGATTACGGCCTTTACGGCTTTGCGCTGAGCCGCTTCTCGGGTCTGTGGGTCGGGCTCAAGACCATGAAGGACACGATCGAGGCCACCTCTGTCGTCGAAACCGGGCTCGATCGTTACGATTTTGCCGAACCGGAGTTCCAGATGCCGGAAGGCGGCCTCAACATCCGCCTGATCGACACGCCACACGCGCAGGAAGCGCGGATGATCGACTACAAGCGCTTCGCGGCGGAAGCCTTCTCGCGCGCGAACCGGATGGACCGGCGGGTCTGGGGCAAGCCCGGCGCCCGGATCGGGCTGGTCGCGGCGGGGAAGAATTGGCTGGACCTCGTGCATGCGCTCAGCCTTCTCAACATTGAAGAGGCCGAATGCGAGCGGCTGGGGATCACCACCTACAAGGTCGGCCAGACCTTCCCGCTCGACATGACGTCGTTCCACGACTGGGCCGAGGGGCTCGATCTGATTGTCGTGGTTGAGGAGAAGCGCAAGCTGATCGAGATCCAGATCAAGGAAAGCATCTTCGACGACCGGCAGGGGCGGCGGGTCTACGGTTGGTACAAGGGCGGCGCGGGGGGCATGCATCGCGACGAGCTGTTCCCGACGCGCGGGGCGCTCGACCCCATCATGATCGCCGAAAAGCTGGGCGCGATCCTGATCGAGGAGGGCCGCGAGACGGAGGCCCTGCGCGCGGGGATGAACCTGCTGAGCGACGCGCGGCGCAACGACAACGCCGAAGAGATCGCGGCCCGTCTGCCGTATTTCTGCTCGGGCTGCCCGCACAACACCTCGACCAGGGTTCCCGAGGGCAGCCGCGCCTATGCCGGGATCGGCTGCCACTACATGGTGCAGTGGATGGACCGGTCGACCACCGGCTTCACGCATATGGGGGGCGAGGGGGCGAACTGGATCGGCGAGGCGCCGTTCTCGAAGCGCCCGCATGTGTTCCAGAACCTCGGGGACGGCACCTACAACCATTCGGGCGTGCAGGCGATCCGCGCTGCGCTCGCCGCCGGGACCACCATCACCTACAAGATCCTCTACAACGATGCGGTGGCCATGACCGGCGGCCAGCACAACGAAGGCGATCTCGACGCGCCCCGCATCGTGCGCGAGCTGCAGGCGATGGGCGTGCCCAACATCGCCGTAGTTTACGACGAGAAGGAAGACGTCGACCCGAAGGCTTTCAGCGGGGTCGCCCTGCACGAGCGGGCCCATATGCAAACCGTTCAGGAGGAGTTTGCAAAGCTCGAGGGCGTGTCGGCGATCGTCTATATCCAGACCTGTGCGGCGGAAAAGCGCCGGCGCCGCAAGCGCGGCACCTTCCCCGATCCGGACAAGCGGGTGTTCATCAACACGGACGTCTGCGAAGGCTGCGGCGATTGCGGCGTGCAGTCCAATTGCGTCTCCATCGTCCCGGAAGAGACCGAGCTTGGGCGCAAGCGCGCGATAGACCAGTCCTCGTGCAACAAGGATTTCTCCTGCCTCAAGGGTTTCTGCCCTTCCTTCGTGACGCTCGAGGGCGCAAAGGTCCGCAAGGATCCGACGACGCAGCTTGACCTGCCGCATCTGCCCGATCCCGAGCTGCCCCGGATAGAGGGCACATGGAACGTCGTGATCACCGGGGTCGGGGGCACGGGGGTCGTGACCATCGGCGCGGTGATGGCGCAGGCCGCGCATCTCGACGGCAAGGGCGCGGGCATGATGGAGATGGCGGGCCTCGCCCAGAAGGGCGGGGCGGTGCACATTCATTGCCGCTTGGCCAACAGGCCCTCGGACATCAGTGCCATCCGTGTGGCGACGGGCGAATGCGATGCCCTGATCGGGGGCGATCTGGTCGTCTCTGCCGGCGCCAAGACGCTCGGGCTGACCCGGACCGGGAAAAGCGGGGCGGTGGTGAACAGTCACGAGATCATCACCGGCGACTTCACCCGCGACACCGGTTTCAAGCTCCCCATCGAACGGCTGGAGCTGGCACTTCAGGCGCGGCTGAAGGACCGGGTCGACCTCTTCGACGCTTCCGAGCTGGCGCAGGCCACGCTGGGCGATTCGATCTTTTCCAACATGATGATTTTCGGCGCCGCATGGCAGCGCGGTCTGATTCCGCTGAGCCACGAGGCGATCGCAGGGGCGATCACGCTGAACGGCGCCGCGGTCGAGCGCAACCTGCGCGCCTTCGAGATCGGCCGCTGGGCGGTGCTGCACCCCGAGGACGCCGAACGCATGATCACCCCGAAGGTCATCGCCCTGCCGAAGTCGCCCGATGAGAAGATCGCCTTCCGCGCCAATCATCTCGTGGCCTATCAGGGCAAGCGGCTGGCCCGGCGCTATCGGCGGTTCCTTGAGGCCATCGAGGATCCGGAGGTGCGCGCCGCCGCTGCAGAGGGCTATCACAAGCTGTTGTCCTACAAGGACGAATACGAGGTCGCCCGGCTGCATCTCGCCACGCGCGAGAAGGCGAGGGCGGAATTCGATGGCGATTTCGACATGCGCTTCCACCTCGCACCGCCGTTCCTGTCGCGCAAGGGACCGGACGGGCGCCCGCAGAAACGCAGCTTCGGCGGCTGGATGGAGATTCCGTTCCGGGTCCTGTCGAAGTTACGCTTCCTGCGCGGCACCTTTCTCGACCCCTTCGGATATGCCGCCGAGCGCAGGATGGAACGTGAGCTCATCGCGCAGTACGAAGCCGACATGGCCGAGGCGCTTAAGAAGCTCACGCCCGAAACACGCCCCGCCGTGCTCGCCCTTGCCGCCCTTCCGCTTGAGATCCGCGGTTTCGGCCCGGTCAAGGAGGCCAACCGGGCCAAGGCCGCCAGGCGCCGCGAGGAGTTGCTGCAGGCGATCGGCTCCGGCGGAAAGGCTCTGGCGAAGGCGGCGGAATAGCGGGTTTACAAATAGTTTACATCCAGTCGGCATAGAGCGTCCCGAGCCCCCGCCTTCGGGGCCCTGCCGGAGTGGACGATGGGTTTGATCAGGCCCTCTATTGCGCGCGACATCAGCTACGCGGGGTCGGCCGCCAGCCGGAGCGGCCGCACCATGATCCGCCTCATCGAGAACGCAACCGGGCGCATTCCCCTGATCCGGCGCGCCAACGGATATCAGGACGAGGTCGCTGCCGGGCGCGCGTTCTTCGAGGTCATCGCCGAACGCTACGGACTGACGCTCGACGTGATCGGCGGTGCGCTCGAGGACATTCCCCGCTCGGGCCCGCTGGTGGTGATCGCGAACCACCCCTACGGCATCCTCGACGGGCTGATGCTGGGCTACATCCTGGGGCGCGCGAGAGGCGATTTCCGCATTCTCGCGCACAACGTTTTCCGCAAGGCGGCCGAGCTTGACCGCGTCATCCTGCCGATCAGCTTCGAAGAAACGAAAGAGGCGCTTGCGCTCAACATCGCGACCCGCAAAACCGCGCTGGACTACCTGGGCAAGGGTGGGGCAATCGGAATCTTTCCGGGTGGCACCGTCAGCACGGCGGCAAAGCCGTTCTCGCGCCCGATGGATCCGCGGTGGCGCATCTTCACGGCACGCATGATCGCCAAGAGCGATGCGGTGGTGGTGCCGATCTATTTCGACGGCCACGCCAGCCGCCTGTTCCAGATCGCCAGCCATCTGCACTACACGCTGCGCATGGGTCTGCTCATCAAGGAATTCCGCAAGCGTGTCGATACACCCGTGCGCGTTGTCGTCGGCCGGCCCATGGAACGCTCCGTCCTTGATCCACTGGCGCGCGACGGCATCGCAATGATGGATTTCCTGCGCAAGGCGACGTATGAGCTTGCTCCGGGCCCGGAAAAGCGTTTCGATCTGGGCTACGAGTTCGAGGAAAGGCACCGGAGCTGACAAGCGCCGGCGCGCAAGCCGGAGCCGGCACCGATGGCCGTAGGGATCTTTGACAGTGGACTGGGCGGGCTGACCGTCCATCAGGCGGTCGAGTCACGACTGCCGGAGGTGCCGCTTGTCTACATGGCCGATTCGGCCCATGCGCCCTATGGCGTGCGTACCGCCGATGACATCTACGACCTGACCTGCGCCTCGGTGCAGCGCCTCTTCGACGAGGGCTGCAAGCTGGTGATCCTCGCCTGCAACACCGCATCGGCGGCAGCGCTGCGGCGGATGCAGGAAAGTTGGGTACCCTCAGATCGCCGCGTGCTCGGCGTCTTCGTGCCCCTGATCGAGGCCATGACCGAGCGGCGCTGGGGTGACAATTCTCCGCCGCGCGAGGTGGGGGTCAAGCACGTGGCGCTTTTCGCAACGCCCGCGACCGTCGCGAGCCGGGCCTTCCAGCGCGAACTGGCCTTCCGCGCCATCGGGGTCGACGTCGAGGCGCAAGCCTGCGGCGGCGTGGTCGACGCGATCGAGGAAGGCGACATGATCCTCGCCGAAGCACTGGTGCGCAGCCATGTCGACGCGCTGAAGCGCAAGATGCCCGCACCGGATGCCGCCATCCTCGGCTGCACGCATTATCCGCTGATGCAGAAGACGTTCCAGGATGCCCTGGGCGCGGATGTCCGGGTATTCAGTCAGGCCGGCCTCGTGGCCGAAAGTCTCGCCGATTACCTGATCCGGCATCCGAACATGCTGGGCGAAGGCAAACGGCGCTTCCTGACGACGGGCGATCCCAAGCGCGTGAGCGACCGCGCGACGCAGTTCCTGCGACGACGGATCAGCTTCGAAGCTGCCTGAGGGCGGACGCCACCTAATTCCAGACCAATTTACCAAGGGGCAACCATGACCCAATCCATCGCCATCATCGGCGCCTCCGGCTATACCGGTGCCGAGCTGATCCGGCTTATCGCCGGGCATTCCTCAATGAAGATCAAGGCCCTGGGGGCCAATTCGAAAGCGGGCCAGAGCATCGCGCAAGCCTTTCCGCATCTGCGCCATCTCGACCTGCCGGACCTCTTGACCGTGGACGAGATCGACTTTTCCGGTATCGATCTCTGCTTCTGCGCCCTGCCGCACAAGACCAGCCAGGAGGTGATCCGGGCCTTGCCCAAGGATCTGAAGATCGTCGACCTTTCCGCCGACTTCCGGCTGCGCGACCCCGAGGCCTACGCGAAGTGGTACGGCAATCCCCATGCCGCGCTCGAACAGCAGGCAGAGGCGGTCTATGGCCTGACAGAATTCTACCGCGACGAGATACGGGGCGCGCGGCTCGTTGCCGGAACCGGGTGCAATGCGGCCACGGGGCAATTCGCGCTGCGTCCGCTGATCGAGGCGGGGGTGGTGGATCTCGACGAGATCATCCTCGACATGAAATGCGCCGTCTCCGGGGCCGGGCGCAGCCTGAAGGAGAACCTCCTGCACGCCGAGCTTTCCGAGGGCTATCATCCCTATTCCGCCGGCGGGACGCATCGCCACCTCGGCGAGTTCGATCAGGAATTCAGTGCCATCGCGGGCCGGCCGGTGCGGATCCAGTTCACGCCCCACCTGATCCCGGCGAACCGGGGAATCCTGTCGACGGGCTATGTGAAGGGGGACGCCCGGCAGATCCACGAGACATTCGCGGCGACCTATGCCGACGAGCCCTTCCTCGTCGTGCTGCCCTTCGGCGAACTGCCGAGCACCCGCCACGTGCGCGGTTCGAACTTCTGCCATATCGGCGTGGTCGCGGACCGCATCGAGGGAAGGGCGATCGTGGTCGCCGCTCTCGACAACCTCACAAAGGGGTCATCGGGTCAGGCGTTGCAAAATGCCAACCTGATGCTAGGACTGGAAGAGACCGAGGGGCTGATGATGGCCCCGCTGTTCCCGTGAGCCGCAAGTGAAAAGCCTCAAGAAGCAGCGCAGGATCCAGGTCATCGCCGTACTGGCGGTGGCCCTTGTGCTGGCGACGGGGCTGATCGGCTATGCCATGCGGGACGGGATCAACTTTTTCCGCGCGCCCAGTCAGGTCATCGCGCAGCCGCCGGGTCCCGGCGAGATCTTCCGCATCGGCGGACTTGTCGAGGAAGGATCGATCGAGCGCGGGCAGGGCACGACGGTGCGCTTTGCCGTCACCGACGGCGGCGGCTCGGTGCCGGTGATCTTCACCGGCGTGCTGCCCGATCTCTTCGCCGAGAACCAGGGCATGGTCGGCACGGGGCGTTACGTGAACGGCATCTTCGAAGCCACGGAAATCCTTGCCAAGCATGACGAGAACTACATGCCGAAGGAAGTCGTGGACGCGCTCAAGGAACAAGGGGTCTACAAGGACCCGACAGCGCCCGAAGCCGACCCGGAAAGCTGAGCGGGTCGCACCGTCACGGTGCTCTCAAGCTGCATTAACATCCCCGCGTACATAGTCCGCCCCGTAACCGGTTCATCCGAGGGGGCCACCATGATATCTGTCCGACAGATCGCTGAGGAGCTCGTCGCGCGGGAAGGCGGCAGGTGCTTCGATGCGTCCTCCGATACCTGCCCAAGCGCCAGGACGGCGCCGGTCGATGACGCGGCCGTCGACGGGATCCTGCGGGAGTATTTCGAGAAGCCGCGCATTTCTGCGCTGCCCGACGTGTTGCAGGCGAATGTCTTCGACATGTATCTCAATGCGGGCGACGTGGCGATCCGCATCCTGCAGCGCCTGCTGTGCGACATGGACGAAAAGGTGGTCGTGGACGGCGTGCTCGGGCCACAGAGCATCGCGGCGGCGCATCGCGCACATGCGGCGGCCGACGGCTACCTCGCCGACGCCTATGGCATCGCCCGGCGCAACTACTATTTCCGCCTTGCCGACCGTTCACTGTCGCGCCGCCACTTCGCCGAAACACCGGACGGCGGCAAGGGAGGCTGGATCCGGCGCGCCGAGGCCTTCATTGCCCCGCGCTATCATCTGGATGACCGCCAATTCCGCAGGCGTGTCGCATCATGGACCTGACCGGACCCGCAAGCCCCCGCTCGCCCGAAGGCCGCCGGCTTGAGGATCCCCGTGCATCCGCGAATGCCGCATACGTATTTCCGTCCGCGGGATGCGCCATGCTGTGGCTCGCCTTGATCGGTACCGTTTTCGTCGACCCGCTCTGGTTTGCCGCGCGAATGCAGGCCCTTGGCGAGGTCCCGGCACCGGTCTGGATGCTCGCCGGGCTGGCCCTTGCGCTGCACGGGGCGCGACGGATCATGAGGTCCCGACTGGCCCCATGGCCTGGCGCGCAGGGACGCGTGCCGGACAACACTCGGAGGCCCCGCTGCCTGCGCTTCGACAGTCCCGGCGCTGCCGCGCCGGGTCCGGACGCCTGGCTCCTGCAGAACGTGCTTCTGCCAGAGGGCAATGCGGCGCTTTCCCGGTGGCGGCGGGCGGCGGTCCTTGACGGAACATCCGGGATGGCCAGCGACGGCGCCGACCGCGACAAAGTGATTGCGCAGCGCGGCGGTTTGACGTTGGAGCGCGCGGGCAGGCAGCCTATAGTCCGGGCATGATCACCGAACTCGGACATTTCGCCCTCATCCTCGCGTTCGGCGTCGCGCTTGTACAGATGACGGTTCCCATGCTGGGCGCGGCCCGGCGGCGCCCGGGCTGGATGGCGGTGGCCGAGCCAGCCGCCTTCGCGCAATTCCTGCTGACGGGCTTCGCTTTCGGGGCATTGATGCATGCCTTCATCACCTCGGACTTCAGTCTCTCGGTGGTGGTCGCCAACAGCCATTCGGCCAAGCCGATGCTCTACAAGATTTCCGGCACTTGGGGGAATCACGAAGGTTCGATGCTGCTCTGGGTGCTGATCCTCACCTGTTTCGGAGCACTGGCCGCCGGCTTCGGGGGCAACCTGCCGCCGACCCTGCGCGCCCGGGTACTGGGCGTTCAGGCCGCCATCGCCGCGGCCTTCTTCGCCTTCATCATCTTCACCTCCAATCCTTTCGAACGCATGCCCCTGCCGCCCTTCGACGGTCAGGACCTGAACCCGCTGCTGCAGGACCCGGGACTGGCGTTCCATCCGCCCTTCCTCTACCTCGGCTATGTCGGTCTGAGCATCTCGTTCAGCTTCGCGGTCGCCGCGCTGATCGAGGGCCGCGTGGATGCCGCCTGGGCCCGCTGGGTGCGGCCCTGGACGCTGGCGGCGTGGATCTTCCTGACCATCGGCATCGCCCTCGGCTCGTGGTGGGCGTATTACGAGCTGGGCTGGGGCGGCTTCTGGTTCTGGGACCCGGTCGAAAACGCCTCTTTCATGCCCTGGCTTCTGGGTGCCGCCCTTCTGCATTCGGCCATTGTCGTCGAAAAGCGGGAGGCGCTGAAAAGCTGGACCATCCTGCTGGCCATCCTTGCCTTCGGCTTCTCTCTGATCGGCACCTTCATCGTCCGCTCGGGCGTGCTGACCTCGGTCCACGCCTTCGCCAGCGACCCCGAACGCGGCGTCTTCATCCTGCTTATCCTGGCGGTCTTCGTCGGCGGAGCGCTGATGCTCTTTGCCGCCCGTGCATCGGTGATGGAGGCGCGCGGCGTCTTCGGGCTGGCCAGCCGGGAGTCGGCGCTGGTTCTCAACAACGTGCTGCTGGCCGTGTCCTGCTTCGTGGTCTTCATCGGCACCATCTGGCCGCTCGTCGCCGAGATGTTCCTCGACCGCAAGCTGAGTGTCGGGCCGCCCTATTTCAACTGGGCCTTCACCCCGATCATGGCGCTGCTGGCCATGGCGCTCCCCGTCGGTGCCGCGCTGCCGTGGAAGCGCGCGCGGATCGGGCGCGCGATCCATCAGCTGCGCTTCGTCTTCCTGCTGGCGCTGGCGTTGGGGGCTCTGGTCTTTGCCGTGCAGAGCGGCAGGGGCCTGCTTGGGCCCATTGGCCTCATGCTGGGCGGCTGGGTTGTTGCTGGAACGCTCGTCGAGCTGGCGCAGCGCAGCGGGCGCGGCGAGGGTCGGTTGCGGCGTCTGGCGCGTCTGCCGCGGGCGGAATGGGGCAAGGCGGTCGCCCATCTTGGCTTTGGGGTCACGATGATGGGGGTTGCGGGGCTCAGTGCCTGGACGCACGAGCAGATCGACGTGGCCCGCATCGGCGAGCCGTTCCCGGTAGGTCCCTACAGTCTGACCCTGGACAATGTCCGGGACGTCGAAGGGCCGAACTACCTCGCCACGATCGGTGACGTGACGCTTCAGCGGGACGGATCGCTGATCGCGCATCTGCATCCCGAGAAGCGCATCTATCCCGTGGCGCAGATGCCCACGACCGAAGCCGCGATCGACCAGACCCTCCTGCGCGATGTCTATGTCGTGATCGGCGATCGGCAGGAAGGCGGCGGCTGGGCGGTGCGTACCTACATCAAGCCCATGACGGCATGGATCTGGATCGGCGCCGGCCTGATGGCGTTGGGCGGAGCTCTGAGCCTCAGCGACCGGCGGTTCCGCGTTGCCGCGGGCGCACGCCGCAGTCCCGCCGGGGCGGTGGCCGCGGAATGACGATGCTGTACCGCTTCGGGTTGCTGTGGGCGCTGTGCCTCTTGCTCGCCTTTCCGGTCCAGGCGGTGCAGCCCGACGAGATCCTCGACGATCCGGCGCTGGAGGCACGCGCGCGCGACATATCGAAGGGTCTGCGCTGCCTCGTTTGCCGGAACGAAAGCATCGACGAAAGCAACGCAAGCCTTGCCCGGGATCTGCGCATTCTGGTGCGGGAGCGGCTGGTGGCCGGCGACAGCGACAGCGAGGCCGTCGACTTCATCGTTTCCCGCTACGGGGAATATGTCCTTCTGACACCCACGGTGACCGGGGCGAACTGGCTGCTTTGGGGCGCGGGGCCGCTGATGCTGGTTCTCGCGGGGGGCATCGCGCTGATCTATGTCCGTCGGCGGACCGCGGCCCCCCCGTTGCAGGAGGCAGCCCTCTCGGGCGCGGAAGAGGCACGGCTGCGCGAGATCCTGAAGGACTGACGCCCGGTTCCACTTGCCGATGCGGGGCGGGCTGGTAAGTCTGGATCCGACCGGGTGCGGAGGATCATCAATGGAATATCAGACCCTGCTTTTCAGCCTCGCGGACGGCGTCGCGACGATCCGCCTGAACCGACCCGAGAAGATGAACGCCCTGACCGCGCAGATGCGTGCCGAAATCGCCTATGCCGTGACCGAAGCGGGTAAACGCGCGCGGGTCGTGGTGCTGACCGGCGAGGGGCGCGCCTTCTGCTCGGGGCAGGATCTGGGGGATGGCGTCTCGGCGTCGAATCTCGATCTCGAGCGCACGCTGCGCGACGAATACGCGCCCATGCTGCGCGCCATCGTCAATTGCCCGGTCCCGACGATCGCCGCGGTGAACGGTGCTGCCGCCGGGGCGGGCGCGAACCTCGCGCTTGCCGCTGACGTCGTGATCGCCAGCGACTCGGCCTATTTCGTCCAGGCCTTCTCGCGCATCGGACTGATCCCGGACGCGGGCGGGACCTATTTCCTGCCGCGCAGCATGGGGACCGCGAAGGCGCTCGGCGCGGCGCTCTTCGCCGAGAAGATCACCGCCCGGCAGGCCGACGACTGGGGCATGATCTGGGAAGCCGTGCCGGACAAGGAATTCGACGCACACTGGAAGGCACGGGCGGCCCAACTGGCCGCGGGGCCGACCGCGGCCTACAAGGCGGCCAAGGACGTCATCCGCGGCAGCTGGGACCGGGGGTTCGAGGATCAGATCGCCTTCGAGGCCCATGAGCAGGGCCATTGCGGCAAGACGCGAGACTTCAAGGAAGGTGTCGTCGCCTTCAACGAGAAGCGTCCCGCGCGTTTCGAAGGGCGCTGAGGCAGCGGCGTCGCTGCCACGTCTCGCAGCCTAGCGCTCGACCAGCAGGACATCCTCGGCCGCGATCCCGACCGCGGCCTACAAGGCGGCCAAGGACGTCATCCGCGGCAGCTGGGACCGGGGGTTCGAGGATCAGATCGCCTTCGAGGCCCATGAGCAGGGCCATTGCGGCAAGACGCGAGACTTCAAGGAAGGTGTCGTCGCCTTCAACGAGAAGCGTCCCGCGCGTTTCGAAGGGCGCTGAGGCAGCGGCGTCGCTGCCACGTCTCGCAGCCTAGCGCTCGACCAGCAGGACATCCTCGGCCGCGATCCCGACCGGCCTTGCCGCGGCGACGACGATGACCGGCAGGCCGTCCGCATAGATCGTCTGCACCTGCTCGGAAAGTCGCTCGATCCTGATCCGGGGAAGCGGATCGCCCCGGCGGTAAGATACGCCCAGCCGGGTCGCCCCGCCTTGCCTGCCGCTTGCGACCAGCAAGCCTTCCGGCGCCGCCGGCGTCACGTTGCGCTGGATCTCGCTTTTCGGGGTGGGGCCTGAAATTTCTGTGCCCGATCTGGAAACTGCCACTCTATCACCTTGCAAAACGTTGCCTTGAAACAATAAACGCGCGCCTTGCGGCCCCGCGTCGGCATAAGCCTAGGGGGTCCTCGAAGGCGGCGTCAAGTTTTGCGCCGGATTGTCCGCCCATACCGGACAGTGGCGGAATTGTGGCGAAATTGAGGCTGGAAACGGGCACGCGCGCCGCCCGCGTCGTCGTGGACCTGCCCGTGATGCGAGAGTCGGGCGAATCGCAGAAACGGGCCCCGCGATGCGGAGCCCGAGATGTAGGCCTGAGATGTGCGGCGGCTGAGGGTTCAGCGCGTCTCGATATCGGTGTAGTCACGTGCCGTCTCGCCGAGGTAAAGCTGGCGCGGCCGTCCGATCTTGAGCTGGGGATCCGAGATCTGCTCTTTCCACTGCGAGATCCAGCCGACGGTGCGCGCCACCGCGAAAATCGGTGTGAACATCGCGGTGGGAAAGCCCATCGCCTCGAGGATGATCCCCGAGTAGAAGTCCACGTTCGGGAACAGCTTCTTGTCGGCGAAATAGGGATCGGCAAGCGCCTGTGTCTCGAGTTCCTTGGCCACCTGCAGGATCGGGTTGTTCTCGATCCCCAGCAGTTCGAGCACCTCGTCCGCGGACTGCTTCATTACCTTCGCGCGCGGGTCGAAGTTCTTGTAGACGCGATGGCCGAAGCCCATCAGGCGGAAAGGATCGTTCTTGTCCTTGGCGCGGGCGATGAATTCCGGGATGCGATCGGGCGTGCCGATCTCGTTGAGCATCTCGAGGCAGGCCTGGTTCGCACCGCCATGTGCGGGACCCCAGAGACAGGCGATGCCCGCCGCGATGCAGGCGAAGGGGTTGGCGCCCGACGAGGAGGCAAGCCTGACAGTCGAGGTCGACGCGTTCTGCTCGTGATCCGCGTGCAGCGTGAAGATGCGGTCCATCGCACGGCTCAGGATCGGATTGACCGTGTATTCCTCGGCCGGAACGCTGAAGCACATGCGCAGGAAGTTCGACGCATAGTCGATGTCGTTGCGCGGGTATACGAAGGGCTGGCCGATCGAATACTTGTAGGCCATCGCGGCGATCGTCGGCATCTTCGCGATAAGACGGATCGAGGCGACCTCGCGCTGCCATGGGTCCGAGATATCCGTGGAGTCGTGATAGAAGGCCGACATCGCCCCGACCACGCCCACCATTGTCGCCATCGGATGCGCGTCCCGGCGGAAACCGCGGAAGAAATAGTGCATCTGCTCGTGTATCATCGTGTGGTTGGTCACACGGCTCTCGAAATTCTCGAGCTCGGTGGGCGAGGGCAGTTCGCCGTAGAGCAGCAGGTAGCAGACCTCGAGATAGTGCGATCCGTCAGCCAGCTGGTCGATCGGATAGCCCCGATGCAGCAGTTCGCCCTTGTCGCCGTCGATATAGGTGATGGTGCTGTCACATGCCGCGGTCGAGGTGAATCCGGGGTCGTAGGTGAAGACGCCCGCCTCTCCGTAAAGCTTGCGGATGTCGATGACGTCCGGGCCCGCCGTCGGAGACAGCACGGGCAGTTCGTAGCTCTTGCCGTGAATGGTCAGTGTCGCGGTCTTGTTCTCTTCGGCCATGGTGATCCTTCCTGTCATACGGTCGCGGGCGAGCCCGCCTCAATGACCCGGGCGCGATGCCGCAGGGCCGTTATTGCGCGCTATTCCTTCACGACGGGTGAACCGTGGCTCGGGTGGCGGCATCCTGCAGCCTTCCCAGGGTCTCTTCCCGCCCCAGGACCAGCATCATGTCAAAAACGGAGGGTGTCGCGGTCCGGCCTGCCAGAGCGGCGCGCAAGGGGCCCGCGAGCTTGCCGAATTTCGTCTCCCGCTGCTCTGCGAACGAATTCAGCAGCGCCTCCAGATCCTCTCGTTCCCAGCTAGCAGTTTGCAGATGCGGCGTCAATTCTCGCAGCATTTCCCGGCCTTGGTCATCAAGGTTCGCCGCCGCCTTGGGATCCGGCGACACCGGTCTGTCGGTGAGCACGAAATACGCCTTCTCAAGGAGTTCGGGAAAGGTCTTCGCGCGATCCTTGATGCAGTAGAGCGCCTGTTCGAAGGCGTCGGCCTTCTTTGGCGTCAGTCCGGGCAGCCCGGCGGCGGCGAGATAGGCCTCGACTTCCTGCCGCAGCGCGGCATCGTCGGTGATCGCGATATGCTGCCCCGAAAGGTTCTCGAGCTTCTTGACGTCAAACCGTGCCGGACTGCGCCCGATGCCTTCCAGACCGAACCATTCCTGCGCCTGTTCGTCGGTGAAGAATTCGTCGTCCCCATGGCTCCAGCCGAGCCGGGCGAGATAGTTGCGCATGCCGGCCGCCGAATAGCCCATCGCCTGGTACTCGTGCGCGCCGGTCGCCCCGTGCCGCTTCGACAGCTTCTTGCCGTCGGGGCCGAAGATCAGGGGGATGTGCGCCCAGATTGGAACGTTCCAACCCATGGCGGCATAGATCGTCATCTGCCGGGCGGCGTTGTTGAGGTGATCGTCGCCCCGGATCACATGAGTCACGCCCATGTCGTGATCGTCCACCACAACCGCCAGCATGTAGACGGGCGTGCCATCCGAGCGCAGCAGCACCATGTCGTCGAGCTGGTCGTTCCCGATGGTCACGTCGCCCTGCACAGCGTCCCGGATCACTGTCTGGCCTTCCAGCGGCGCCTTGATGCGGATGACGTAGGAGGCGTCGGGGTGGGTCGTCGGGTCGGCGTCGCGCCAGGGCGAGCGGAAAAGCGTGCTGCGTCCCGCGGCCCGCGCGGCTTCGCGGAAGGCGGCAATTTCGTCCTGTGAGGAAAAGCACTTGTAGGCGTTTCCTGAAGCCAGCATTGAACGTGCCACCTCGGCATGCCGGTCGGCGCGCTCGAATTGAGAGAACACCTCGCCGTCGTGATCGAGACCAAGCCAGTTCAGGCCGTCGAGGATCGCCTGCGTCGCCTCGGGCGTCGAGCGCGCCCGGTCGGTATCCTCGATCCTCAGCAGGAACTTTCCGCCCCGTCCGCGCGCGAAGAGCCAGTTGAAAAGCGCCGTCCGGGCGCCGCCGATATGCAGGAAACCTGTCGGAGACGGGGCGAAACGCGTGACGACGGGATCGGACATATGCGGGATTCACCTTTCGGAAATCATGGGCGGCTAGCGTGGCCTCTGTCTATCCATCAGGGGCCACGGGGGCAAGGATGCGCGCTCTCGACCGGATCGAAGCCAGCCTTCTGCGCCAGCGCGGCTTCCTTGTAGAATGGGTGCCCGTCTGCCTCGCCATCGGTATCGGATGGTTCTTCCTGCTGCGTTTCGAACCTTCTCTTCCGCTCCTCGCCGCAATCGCGGTTGCGGCGCTTGCCCTGGTGGCGGCCTCCCGTGTGCTGGGCGAGGCCGCTGGGCCCCTGGCACTGGGCCTGGCCCTCGTCGCCGCGGGGTTTGTCTGCGCGGGGCTGCGCACGCAGCAGGTCGCCGGACCGGTGCTGGATTTCCGATACTATGGCCCGGTCGAGGGCAGGCTGGTCGAGATCGACCGTTCCGGGTCGGATGCCCTGCGCCTGACGCTGGACGAGGTGCGGCTTTCGGACGTCGCGCCCATGCGCACGCCGGCGCGGGTGCGTATCTCGCTTCACGGCGAGCGCAAGATGGATGTGGCCATCGAACCCGGGTTGCGCGTCATGACGACGGCGCATCTGTCGCCGCCGGGGGGGCCTGTCGAACCCGGCGGCTTCGATTTCCAGCGCCATGCCTGGTTCGAGCGGCTGGGCGCGGTCGGTTATTCCAAGGTGCCGCTGCTGGCCATCGCGCCGGCTGCCGAGGGACGTGCGGGTCTTGCCGTCTTCCGTCTGCGCATGGTGGCCACCGAGCACATCCTGTCGGTGCTTCCCGGCGATGTGGGCGGCTTCGCAGCCGCCGTGACGACGGGCGATCGCAGCAGCATGTCGCTGGGTTCGGTCGACGCTCTCAGGGCCAGCAATCTCGCGCATCTCCTTGCGATATCCGGGCTGCACATGGGGCTGCTGAGCGGATTCGTCTTCGGACTTCTGCGGCTGGTCATGGCCGCCGTGCCCCACGTCGGCCTGCATTGGCCGACCCGCAAGATCGCCGCGGGGGGCGCGCTGGTTGCCGCGACCGGCTATCTTGCGCTCTCCGGGGCCAGCGTCGCGACCGAGCGTGCCTATATCATGGCGGCCGTCGCACTGGTCGCGGTCATGCTGAACCGGCGCGCGATCAGCCTGCGTTCGGTCGCGATTGCGGCAACGATCGTGCTGCTTCTGCGCCCAGAGGCGCTGACGGGGCCGGGCTTCCAGATGTCCTTTGCCGCCACCACGGCACTTGTCGCGGTCTTCGGCTGGATGCGCGAGAGCCGGGTGCCGTTGGGGCCGGGCTGGCTGAAGCCGATCCTCGCCACGGTGATATCGTCCGCCGTCGCGGGCTTTGCCACGGCCCCCATCGGTGCCGCGCATTTCAACGCCATCGCGCACTACGGGCTGATTGCCAACCTTGTCTCGGTGCCGGTCATGGGTGTCGTCGTGATCCCGGCTGCGGTGCTCGGTCTGCTGCTCTGGCCCTTCGGGCTCGACTGGATCGGACTCGAGATCATGGGTCTCGGCCTGCGCTGGATCATCTTCGTCGCCCATGAGGTCGCCGGGCTCGAGGGGGCGCGCGGCTACGTGCCCGGACCGGGAAATGCCGTCCTTCCGCTGCTGGCGCTTGGGTTCCTCACGCTTGTCCTCTGGCAGGGGCGCCTGCGACTGGCGGGACTGGTCCCGATGCTGGCCGCCGGCATGCTCTGGGCATCCGTCGAGCGCCCGCTCGTGCTGATCGCCGAGGACGGCGCGCTGGTCGGTGTGATGACCGAGCAGGGCCGCGCGCTGAGCAAGTCGCGGGGGGCGGGCTTCGTCGCGCAGAACTGGCTCGAGAACGACGGCGACGGAGCGGGTCAGGAGGCCGCGGCCGGGCGCTGGCCGTCACAGCCGTCGAGTCCGGCGACGTTCGGAACATTGCGCGTGGTCCACATATCGGGCAAGCGCGCGCGCGAGGCTTTTGTCGGTTGCAAAAGCGACGAGATCCTCGTGGCCAATGTCCCTCTGGACGGCCTGCCCGGCAGCTGCAAGATCCTCGATCCGGAAGCGCTGCGCAAGAAGGGTTCTGTCGCCATCTCGCTGAGGGACGGGCAGCCGGTCATTACCACTGCCCGGGACGTCACTGGCAGGCGGATCTGGAGCGGCACAGATTGATCGAAGTCCCGGACGCGTCCGCCCGCGCCGCGTTCAGTAGCTGCGGATCAGGCCCACCAGCTTGCCCTGAACCTTGACCAGATCCTGCGGCAGGATGCGCGTCTCGTAGGCCGGATTGGCCGCTTCGAGGGCGATGGAATTGCCGCGCCTCATGAAGCGTTTGAGCGTCGCCTCGTGGTCCTCGATCAGGGCGACGACGATGTCGCCGTTGTCTGCCGATTGCGTCTCGCGGATGACCACGACGTCGCCGTCGTTGATGCCTGCGCCGATCATCGAGTCGCCGCGCACCTCGAGTGCATAGTGATTGCCCGACCCGGAGAGCATCGCTTGCGGGACCGTGACCGAATTGCTGTTCTGGTTGAGCGCCTCGATCGGAACACCGGCGGCGATGCGCCCGACCAGCGGCAGATCCATGGCGCCCGAGCTTGAAACTTCCCGCGCCCGCGACGGTGGCGCATTGTCCGGCCTGTCGCCGTCGATCACGCGCGGATTGAAACCCGGGGGCATCCCGCCCATGCTGTCGGGCAGCTTGACGATCTCAAGCGCCCGGGCCCGGTGTGCGAGGCGGCGGATGAAGCCGCGCTCCTCAAGCGCCGTGATCAGCCGATGGATCCCCGACTTCGAACGCAGGTCGAGCGCTTCCTTCATCTCGTCGAAACTTGGCGGAACCCCGTCGCGCTGGACACGCTTGTGAATGAACTCGAGCAAATCCAGTTGCTTCTTGGTCAGCATCTGTCGGCCTCTGATCGTTATTTTTCGTTTGTTCTACGCATGTTCCCCTTTTGTGTCAACAGGTGACGGGGGTTGCAATCAGAGCGCGATATAGGGCAGGTGCTCTCCCGTCGCCCGCTCCGGATCGCCCTTCCGCCGGATGACAAGCGCGTTGGCCTCGGCCAGCACTGTCAGCAGCGAGCTGTCCTGGCGGTCGAACACCCTCAGCGCGCCATCCTCGAGACGCGCGCGCATGTAATGCTCGCGCGGGCCGTTGGCGGCAAGCGGCGCAGCAAGCGGCGCGGATTCGCGGGGGGCGGGGGCCTGGCCGAGGCCTTGCATGGCGCGGATCATCGGGCTGAGGAAAACAGTTCCGCAGACCATTGCCGAGACCGGGTTGCCCGGCAGTCCAAGGAGGGCCATTTCGCCCAGCCGACCGGCCATGAGGGGTTTTCCGGGGCGCATGGCGACCTTGTAGAAGGCCTGTTCCATGCCGAGGCCGCCCGCGACCGCACCCACAAGGTCATGGTCTCCGACAGAGGCGCCGCCGATCGTGACCAGCAGGTCGGCGCCGCGCGCAAGCTCGAAGGCGGCAGAGAGGGACGGGGCGTTGTCGCGCGCCACCGGGAGCAGACGGGCCTCGGCGCCAAGCGCCTCGATCATCGCGGCGAGGCCGAAGCTGTTCGAGGCGATGATCTGGTCGGCGCCGGGATCCTCGCCGGGCAGGACGAGTTCGTCGCCGGTGGCGAGCAGCGCGATGCGCGGGCGGCGCGTCACCGGGACCTGCGCGATGTTCATGGACGCAAGCAGCGCCACGTCGGAAGGCGTCAGCCGGCGCGGCGCGGAGAGGATGGCACCTTTGCGGAAATCTCCACCCTCCGGCCTGATGTTCGGGTTCCCGTCGGGCTTGCCGGTCAGCACGACCCGGTCTCCGTCGCGCGTGACATCTTCCTGGATCACGACGAAATCCGCCCCCTCGGGGACAGGCGCGCCGGTGAATATGCGAACGGCGTGCCCGGCCGGGACGGTTCCACCGTGGCGGTGTCCGGCGGCGGCCTCGCCGATGACGCGGAAGGATGCGCCGGGTTCGAGCTCGGCTGCCCGCAGCGCGTAGCCGTCCATCGAGGAGGCTGCAAAGGGCGGCTGGCTCCGCCGGGCGGCCACGGGACGGGCGAGCACGCGGCCCGCGGCGGCGCGCAGCGGTACCTCCTCGGCCTCGAGCGGTGCAACGAGGCGGAACAGGGCCGTCAAAGCCTCTTCGACCGAAATCATTCCCGCCGCTCCCCCGTCGGGACCGAGGATTGCCGCTCGTGCACGGAAAATTGCAATTTTCCGGCCCGTTTTCCGGATCGGAAAACGCCGCCGCCGCTCAATGGCACGCGCGAGTCAGCCGTCACGGCGCCTCGAAGCGGCCCGACTTTCCGCCGTCCTTCAGCCGCAGCCGCAAGCCCCCGATCTCCATGCCCTTGTCCACCGCCTTGGCCATGTCGTAGACGGTCAGCGCCGCGACCGAAGCCGCCGTCAGGGCTTCCATCTCGACCCCGGTCTGTCCCGTCGTCTTGACCGTCGCCTCGATCCTGAGCCCGGGCAGGTCGGAATCGGCCGTCACCTCCACCGACGCCTTCGAGATGGGCAGCGGGTGGCAGAGCGGGATCAGATCGGACGTCCGCTTGGCCGCCATGATCCCCGCGAGCCGCGCGACACCGGCGACATCTCCCTTCCTCGCACGCCCTTCGCTGATCAGGGCAAGCGTCTCGGGCTGCATCCTGACATGGCAGACCGCGACGGCGATGCGGTCCGTGACCGGCTTGCCGCCGACATCGACCATATGGGCCGCGCCGCGGGCATCGAAATGGGTCAGCCGGTCCTCGCTCATGGCTACATGCCGCCCGCGGTCACGGGGTTTGCGAGCAAATCGCGCGTGGCCTGCGCCACATCGCCCTGGCGCATCAGGCTTTCTCCGATCAGGAAGATGCGCGCGCCATATACGGCCATATCGGCCAGATCCTGCGGCGACGACAGTCCGGATTCCGTCACGACCAGCTTGTCCTCGGGCACCAGCTTGGCCAGTTTGCGCGTGGTATCGAGGCTGGTCTCGAAGGTATTGAGATTGCGGTTGTTGATCCCGACAAGCCGGCTTCCGAGCAGCGCCGCCCGCTCCATCTCGGCCGCGTCATGCACTTCGATCAGGGTATCCATGCCCCAGCGGGTCGCCGCTTCCTCGAGTTCGGCCGCCTGAGCGTCCGAGACCGCGGCCATGATGATCAGGATGCAGTCAGCCCCGAGCGCGCGGGCCTCGGCGACCTGATAGGTGTCGAAAAAGAAATCCTTGCGCAACACCGGCAGATCGCAGGCCGCGCGCGCCTCGGTGAGGAAATGCTTCGCGCCCTGAAAGCTTGGTGTGTCGGTCAGCACGGACAGGCAGGTTGCGCCGCCATCGGCATAGGCGCGCGCGAGGGCCGCGGGGTCGAAATCGGCCCGGATGAGCCCCTTTGACGGACTGGCCTTCTTGATCTCGGCGATCAGCGCATAGCCCGAAATGGAGTTCTGGTGCAGGCTCTCGGCGAACGGACGTGTCGGGGGGGCGGCCGCGGCATCGGCCTCGACTTCCGACAGCGGCCTGTTCGCCTTGTCCGAGGCCACTTCCTCGAGCTTGTAGGCCTTGATGCGGTCGAGAATTGTATCGCTCATGGCGCCTCCGGGGATGTGGTCCAGTTTATGGCCTCCCGACCTTCTGCCTGCAACCACGCATTCACCCGCGAAAAGGGCCGCGAACCGAAAAACCCGCGTCTGGCAGAAAGCGGCGAGGGGTGCGCGGTCTCGATCTTGAGATTGCGTGCACCATCGACTCCGGCGGCGATGCGATGGGCGGACGCGCCCCAGAGCAGGTAGGCGCGGCGCCGGTCGGACAGGCGGTCGATCACCTCGGCCGTCAGGGTCTGCCAGCCGAGGCGCCGGTGCCCGCCGGGCTCGCCCGCGGGCACGGTCAGCACGGTATTGAGCAGCAGCACGCCCTGATCGGCCCAGAACCGCAGATCGGGGCCTTCGGGACTGGCGCCGATATCCTCGCGCATCTCGCGGAAGATGTTTGCCAGCGACCGGGGCAGGGGGCGCACATGGCTTTCGGCGGAAAACGCGAAACCATGGGCATGGCCCGGCGTCGGATAGGGATCCTGGCCCAGGATCAGCACATGGACGTCTTCGGGCTGCACCCGTTCGAGCGCCGCAAAGACCTGATGGCGTGGCGGAAGCGCTTCGCGCATGTCCGCATCGAGCGCGTCCGCAAGGGCGGGCAGGTCGCGGGTGAAGAAGGGCAGATCGCGCCAGGCGCCCAGCCGGTTCAGGTCGAAGGCTGTCACTGTTGCTGCGTGATCCGTGCGAGTGCCGCGATCTTGTCTTTGGCCGCGCCGCTGTCGATGGCGCCGGCCGCCATCTCGGCCCCCTGCCTGAGGTCCTGCGCCGCGCCGGCCACGACCAGTGCCGCGGCTGCGTTCAGCAGCACCGCGTCGCGATAGGCCGAAGGTGCGCCCTCGAGCAGGGCGCGGAAGGCCTTGCCGTTCTCCTCGGGGGTTCCGCCGAGGATGGCCTCGAAGGGATGCACCGGCAGGCCGGCGTCTTCGGGGTGGACTTCGCAATCCGTGACGGTGCCGTCGGGATGGAGTTCGGACACCCAGCTCACGCCGCTGATCGTTAACTCGTCCGTGCCGTCCGACCCATGCACCAGCCAGGCCCGCTCGGAACCGAGCCGCGACAGCGTTTCGGCCATCGGGCGGATCAGATCGCGCGAGAAGGCTCCGGTGAGCTGCCGCCGGACTGCGGCGGGATTGGTGAGCGGACCGAGGATGTTGAAGATCGTGCGTGTCCCGAGTTCGGAACGGGTCGGCATCACATGGGCGATCGCGGGATGGTGCATCGGGGCCATCATGAACCCGATCCCCGCCTCGGCCAGCGCCCTTTCGACGACCCTGGGTCCGACCATGACGTTGATGCCCATCTGCACCAGCGCGTCCGCCGCTCCGGACTTCGAGCTGAGATTGCGGTTGCCGTGCTTCGCCACGACGACGCCCGCCCCGGCGGTGACGAAGGCCGTCGCGGTCGAGATGTTGAGCGTGCCCTTGCCGTCCCCTCCGGTCCCCACGATGTCGATGGCCCCTTCGGGCGCCTTCACCGCATGGCATTTCGAGCGCATGACCTTTGCCGCGGCGGCATATTCATCGACCGTCTCGCCGCGCGTGCGCAGGGCCATCAGCAGCCCGCCCATCTGGCTCGGCGTGGCCTCGCCCTCGAAGAGCGCCTGGAATGCGGCCTCGGCCTGGTCGCGGGTCAGCGGCCCGCGCGCGGCGGCGTCGATCAGCGGTTTCATCGCATCGCTCACGCCGGCACCTTCAGTTCCGACAGGAAGTTCCTCAGCATCGCATGCCCATGTTCGGAGCGGATCGATTCCGGATGGAACTGGACACCGTGGATCGGCAGCTCGCGATGGCTCAGGCCCATGATCGTTCCGTCCCCGAGCGCGGCGGTGACCTCGAGACAGCCGGGCAGGCTCGCGCGTTCGACGACGAGCGAGTGGTAGCGTGTCGCGGCGAAGGGAGAGGGCAGGCCGGCGAAGACACCCTTGCCGCCATGCTCGATCTGACCGACCTTCCCGTGGACGATTTCGTGGCAACGCACGACCTTGCCGCCGAAGGCCTGCCCGATCGTCTGGTGTCCGAGACAGACACCCATAAGCGGCGTGCGGGTCTCGGCGGCGGCGGCCGTGAGGGCGAGGCAGATTCCGGCCTGGTCGGGATCGCAGGGGCCGGGCGACAGCAGGATGCCCGCCGGACGCATGGCCATCGCCTCCTGGACGTCGAGCGCGTCATTGCGGCGCACCTCTACATCCGCGCCAAGTTCGCCCAGATAATGCAGGAGGTTGTAGGTGAAACTGTCGTAATTGTCGATCAGCAGCAACATGTCCAAAACTTTGCATTCGGGGCTGGAGGCAGGACCCACCGGCGGGATATAAGCTGCGCCATACTTGTTCAGGCTTGAACGGGGGCGTCAAGGGCAGCGGCGGCAGCGACGGCCGGGGGCGCGGCACCCGCGCCGGACGACAGCAACAGGGGAACGACGGTCAGTGGCGATGGGCTTTCTCAAGGGCGCGATCAACGGCGGCGTGCTGGGACTTGCGGTCGCGGCCGTTGCCTCGGTGATCGCCGAGGGGCCCCGTCCGCCCGAGGTCGACGAGCGGCTGCCGGACCGGGTGTCCCTCGATGCGGCGACGCCGCGGACGCCCGCGGGGCCCGGCAGCGGTGCCGGACGCGACCGGGTTCCGGTGCAGGGCGACAGGGCTCCGAAGACGCCCGAGCCTGACGGGGAACAGATGGCCTCGCTGCGGACCATCGACATGCTGCCCTCGCAACCTCCCGTCACCGGCGCGGCCGATGCGCTGCCCCATGCCGATCCGGTCGCCATCGTCCCGCCCCTGCGCGCGCCGTCTCCGGAACGGCCCGTGACCTCGGTGCCGACCGGGACGACTGAGGGGATGCCGGCGGGGCCCGCTGCCGGCGAGGCTACGTTCGAAGCGCCCGTGGTGGTAGTTCCCGAAGTCGAGACGTGGACGCCGCAGGGACCCGGTGCCGCGAAAGAGACAGCACCGCCGGGGGCTGCGGTCCTGCCGACCGTGCCGGACCGCGCGGCGGCGGAGGATTTCACCGCGCTTGTCCCCGCGCCGCAAGACGATCCGGGTCGGCCCGCCGCCACGCAGGCGATACCGTCCGCGCGCGCACCCATATCCGCCCCGGACGGACCACCCGACGGCCTTGACCGACCGGACGCGTCCGCCGGCAGGTCGCCGCGCGGCAACGGAGAAGCGAGTTTTGCCGGAACCCTCAAGGATCGGGCAAACGGCGTCCTGGTGAACCGCCTGCCGAATGTCGGCGACGACTCCGGTCCCCGATCGTCCGGCAACGAGAGCGCGGCGGACGGGTTGCTGCCCCTGCGCCAGTTTCGCGAGCCCTTCGACAATCCCGAGGCCAAACCGCTGATGTCCATCGTGCTGATGGATGACGGGACCGCCGCCACGGACGACAGGATCGGTGTCGAGGCGCTCGGCAGCTTTCCCTATCCGGTAAGTTTTGCGGTCGACGCGACACTTCCCGACGCCGAGGCGCGGATGCGTGCATATCGCGAGCGCGGGTTCGAGGTCCTGGCCATGCTCGACCTGCCCGAGAACGCGACCGCGCGGGACGCCGAAGTCTCTGTGGCGGCGGCGCTCGCGACAGTGCCCGAGGCCGTGGCGCTGCTCGAAGGGCCCGGCGTCGGGTTTCAGTCCGACCGCGCGGCCTCGGATCAGGTGACGGCGATCCTGCGCGACAGCGGACAGGGTCTGGTCACGCAGAACCGGGGGCTGAACACCGCGCAGAAACTCGCGGTCAAGCAAGGGGTGCCCGCCGTATCGGTGTTCCGCGATTTCGACAGCGCCGGTCAGACGCCGGTGGTGATCCGCCGCTTCCTCGATCAGGCCGCATTCCGCGCGGGGCAGGAGGGAGCCGTGGTCATGCTGGGCCGACTGCGCCCCGACACGATCTCGGCGCTTCTGCTCTGGGGCTTGCAGGACCGCGCGGAGAAGGTGGCGCTGGCCCCGATCTCCGCGGTTCTGGTGCCGCAGGACTGACAGCTTCCCGGCAACCGGGCGCTTCGATGCCCGGCAGCATAGAAGGGGTCGGCGATCAGCCGTTGCCCTTCGAGCCGAACCGGGCCGCATCGGCGGCAGCGCGCCGGATCGCATTCGATTTGTGCACGGTTTCCTGGTATTCGGCCTCCGGATCGCTGTCGTAGACCACGCCTCCGCCTGCCTGGATATAGAGCTTCCGGTCCTTCACCACCGCCGTGCGCAGGGCGATGCACATGTCCATATCGCCGCCCGCGCTGAAATAGCCGCATCCACCGCCATAGACGCCGCGCTTCTCCGGTTCGAGTTCGTTGATGATTTCCATCGCGCGCACCTTCGGCGCGCCCGAGACGGTGCCCGCCGGCATCCCGGCGAAGAACGCATCGAGCGCGTCGCAATCCTCGCGCAGTTCGCCCACCACGTTCGACACGATATGCATCACGTGGCTGTAGCGCTCGACGATGAACTCCTCGGTCGGCCGCACCGTCCCGATCCTGGCGACCCGCCCCACGTCGTTGCGCCCCAGATCCAGAAGCATCAGATGCTCCGCACGCTCTTTCTCGTCGGCCAGAAGTTCCGCTTCCAGGGCCCTGTCCTGCTCGGGCGTCGCACCCCGCGGACGTGTCCCGGCAATGGGGCGGATGGTGACTTCGCGGCCGAAGACGCGCACCAGGATCTCGGGGCTGGCGCCGATCACCTGGAAGCCGCCGAAGTTGAAGTAGAACATGAAGGGCGACGGGTTGGTGCGCCTGAGCGAACGATAAAGCGCGAACGGGGGCAGCCGGAAATCCTGAGTCCAGCGCTGCGAGGGCACGACCTGGAAGATGTCGCCGGCCACGATGTATTCCTTTGCCTTCTCGACCGCCGCGAGATAGTCGGCGCGGGCGAAGTTGGAGACCGGCTCGGCCGGCGGATCGGGTTCACCCAGATCGCGGTCGACCCCCGGCATCGCACGCTCCAGGTCGCGCACCGCGTCCATCACCCGCTCGGCAGCCTGGGCATAGGCCGCGCGGGCGTTCTGGCCCTCCGCGACCCAGGCCGGGGAAACGACCGTGACCTCGCCCTTGACCCCGTCGAGAACCGCAACGACCGACGGGCGCAGCATCACCGCGTCCGGCAGGTCCAGGGGATCCGGATTGATGTCGGGCAGATGCTCGACAAGGCGCACCATGTCATAGCCGAGATAGCCGAAAAGTCCCGCCGCCGCCTGGGGCAGGTCCTGTGGCAAATCGATACGCGATTCCGCGAGAAGGGCCCTCAAAGTGTCGAGCGGACTGCCTTCCAGATCGGCGAAGGCATCCGCGTCATAGCGGGCGGTACGGTTGATCTGGCTTCGCGTGCCCCGGCAACGCCAGATCAGATCCGGCTTCATCCCGATGATCGAATAGCGCCCCCGCACCTCGCCCCCGGTAACCGATTCCAGCACGAAGGCGTTCTCGGCCGCGCCGGTCAGCTTGAGCATCAGCGATACCGGCGTGTCGAGATCTGCGGCGAGGCGGGTGAAGACGACCTGGTTCCGCCCGGCCGCGTAGGATGCCGCGAACTGCTCGAACGTGGGGGTCAGGACCATCGGATGACTAGCGGAAGTTGGCGTGCACCGCCTGAACGGCGGAATCGTCGATCTGGGCGCGTGCCTGCGTCGTGACCTGCGATACGTAGAGCGTGAAGAGGTTCTGCGCCAGCGACTGGTCGACCTGCTGCTGCAATTGCGCGCGCAGGGCCTCGGCGTCCGGGCCTTGCTGAGGTCCGTCGATGCTGTCGAGCCGGATGATCGTCGCGCTTGCCTCGCCGGGCAGAACCCGGATCTCGCCCGGCTCCATGGCAAAGGCGGCCTCCACGAAGCCCGGCGGGGTGCCCGGCACGGTTGCCTGCCGCGTGAGACCCTGCTCGCGCACGGCGTCGAGACCGGCGGCGGCGAAATCGCCGCCCTCCCGCAACGTTGCCGCGAGCGTTTCGGCCTGGGCCAGAAGGCGGGCGCCGATCTCCTGGGCCTCCCAGCCGGCGCGAACCGCCTCGGCCACGTCTTCGTAGGGCGCGGGGCGGGGAGGCAGAACCCCGTTGAGACGCATGGCGAAGATCCCGCCGTCGTCGAGTTGCATGATGGACGGGAAATCATCCTCGCTCAGGGCCTGCGCCGCCGTCCGGAACGATTCGTAAGCCGCGATGCCGTCCGCAGATTCCGGCGTCCAGTCGAGCTGGCCTAGCGTCATGTCGGTCTCTTCGGCCAGTTCCTCCAGCGTGGCGCCGCCCGCAAGCATGTCTTCGTACTGCTGCGCGACCGCTTCGATCTGGCGCCGGGCGCGCTCGCGGGCGAGATTCTCCTGCAGCGTGCCTCTGGCGTCCTCGAAACTGGTGACCTGCGCCGGGAGGACGGCATTGACACGGAACAGCGCCGGCCCGAGTGTGCTGGGAAGCGGGCCGACGACGGACCCGACCTCGGCTGCGAACACCTCCGGTCCCGCTTCTCCCAGATCGGTTTCGCCCACGTCCCCCAGATCGACGTCCGCAAGCGCGAGACCGCGCTCGTTCACCAGATCCTCGAAGGAGCTTCCCGCGGCCAGAGCCTGTGCCGCAGCATCCGCCGCGGCATCGTCGAGATAGGCCAGCCGTTCCACCAGGCGGCGCTCGGGCTGATTGAATTCCGCCTCGCGCCGGTCGTACTCGGCCCTCAGATCCTCGTCCGACACGTCGATCGCGCCCAGCAGATCGTCCGGCAGCAGCATGTCATAGGTGATGCGCTTGGTTTCCGGCAGGCTGTAGGCGTCGATGTTGGCATCGTAGAAGGCTCGCAGCGCGGCTTCGTCCGGCTCGGGCAGGGGTTCGGAAAGATCGGCCCCGCCAAGCTGGCTCCAGGTGAAGCTGCGTGACTCGGCGATGTAGGTCACAAGTGTGTCGGCATAGGTCGACGGCATCTCGATGCCCGAACTCACCGCGCCCTGGAGAAGGGAGCGCGCAACATCCTCGCGAAGCTGCGCCTCGAAGGTGGCCTCGCTCATGTTGCTGCGATCCAGAGTCATCTTGTAGGCATCGCGGTCGAAGGTTCCGTCCACGCCCTGAAAGCCCGGTATCTCCATGATCCTTTCGCGCAGGACCTCGTCGCCGACCGACAGCCCCATCCTGTCGGTTTCATTGTCGAGCGCCCGCATCTGCACGAAGCGCTGCAGCACCGCCTGATCGATGCCCAGTTCCTGCGCCCGCTGCCAGGTCAGCGGCTGCCCGGTCTGCTGCTCGAATGCGCGCATCTCCTGCTGCAGCATCCGCCCGTAGGTCGTGATCGACAGGGACTTGTCGCCCACCGTCCCGATGGTGCGGATCTGGCCGCCGAGATTGGTCATCCCGAAGCCCCCGAGCCCCAGTATGAGCATGGCCATGAGGATCCAGACCAGGGTCGAGGAGAAGCTTTTGCGCTTGGCCATTCGGGTGCTTTCGGATGTCTTCGGTTTCGCGGTTGCCGCCCTGTCTACGCGGCACGCCGGGACTGGGCAAGGGCCGCCTCAGCCCTCCACCGCCGCGAGCCGTTCGTAGAGCGTGCCGATTCCGGTCACGTCCAGATTGGCGAATGCGATGCGCAACTGCCCCTGACCCGCGGTTTCGCCCCCGGGCTGGAACATGGTGCCTGGCAGACAAAGCACCGACTGCTCGCGGACGAGACGCGGCGCCAGCGTGGCGGAGGTCTCGCTGAACGGATGTGCCAGATACGCGAAGTACGCCCCGACGCCCATCAGCTTCCAGCCACGAGCGGCGAGCGCCGGAAAACCGCTTTCTATCGCCGCGCGGCGCGACAGGATCTCGTCCCGCTCGCCGGCCAGCCACTGGTCGAGGTTTCGCATTCCCCAAAGGGCCGCATGCTGTCCGAGCTGGGAGGGGCAGATGGTGACGGTGTCCAGAAACTTCTCGATCTCCGCGAGCAGTGCCGGCCGGCTGGCCACGGCGCCCACCCGGTGCCCGGTCAGGCGGTAGGCCTTGGAGAAGGAATAAAGGTGGATCAGCGTATCCGCCCAGTCGGGGTCGGAAAAGATGTCGTGCGGCGCACCGGAGCGACTGTGGAAATCCCGGTATGTCTCGTCGAGGATCAGCGCGATCCCGCGTTCCCGTGCAAGCTCGAAGAAGGATCGGATCACCTCCGCCGGATATTCCACCCCGCCTGGATTGTTGGGTGACACCAGTACGATGGCCCGTGTCCGCGGCGTGATCATCGCCGCCGCGCGTTCCGGATCGGGAAGCAGCGCGCAATCGCCGGGCAGGGGCACTGCCCGCACACCCGACATGTCGAGCCACATCTTGTGATTGAAGTACCAGGGCGTCGGGATCACGACCTCGTCGCCTTCCGCGCAGAGCGCGGCGATGGCGGCGGCAAAGGCCTGGTTGCAGCCGGAGGTGATCGCGATCTGCCGGGCCGAGACCTCGCCGCGGTAGTGCAGGGCCGTCCGGTGCGCAAGTGCCTCGCGCAATTCCGGCAGTCCCAGGACGGGTCCGTAGAGATGCACGTCGTCGCGGGTGAGCGCCGCCTCAGCCATGGCCCTGCGCATCGGTTCGGGAGGGGGCTCTACCGGTGCCGCCTGGCTGACGTTGATCAGCGGGCGCTCGGGCGGAAAGGTCACGCCCTCGAGCCAGCGCCGCGCTTCCATCACCGGGGGCGCGAATGTCGTAGCGGTACGCGGCAGGGTCATGGCTTCACCTCGGCTGTCGCACGTGTTGACGATGCGGGAGCCTCCGGCGGGGATATTTTGAAGCAAAGGAAACTGGAAATGTCACGCTGCCTTCCTTTGCTTCCAAATATCCCCGCCGGAGGCACTGAAGTTCTTGTCGCGCCGTTTAGGCCCCGCGATAGGGCTCCACATACTGAAGCGCCATGTCCCAGGGGAAAAATATCCAGGTATCCTGGCTCACCTCGGTGATGAAGGTATCCACCTGGGGGCGTCCCTTCGGCTTTGCATAGACCGTGGCGAAATGCGCATTCGGATACATCGCGCGCACGACCTCGAGGGTCTTGCCGGAATCCACCAGGTCATCGACGATCAAGATGCCCGTGCCATCGCCCATGAGCTCAGGGTCAGGGCATTTCAGCACCTTGGTGGCGGACTGTTCCTGATGGTCGTATGACTTCACGGATATCGTGTCGACTGTCCGGATGTCGAGTTCGCGGGCCACGATCATCGCCGGAGCCATGCCGCCGCGCGTGATCGCGACGACCGCGCGCCATCCTCCTTCCGCCGGACCCTGTCCGTCGAGACGCCAGGCAAGCGCCCTGCTGTCGCGGTGGATCTGGTCCCAGCTGATGTGAAAGCCTTTCTCGTGCGGCAGGCGCGAGGAATCCTTCGGGCCCATTCCCCTCACTCCTTGCTCATGTCCGGCGCATCGACCGCCTTCATGCCGACCACGTGATAGCCGGCGTCCACATGGAGGTTCTCGCCCGTGGTTCCCGAGCCCAGATCCGACAGCAGGAACAGGGCCGCGTTGCCCACGTCCTGCGTCGTCACGTTCCGGCGCAGGGGCGAATTGTATTCGTTCCACTTCATGATGTAGCGGAAATCTCCGATCCCGGAGGCGGCGAGTGTCTTGATCGGACCGGCGGAGATGGCGTTGACCCGGATACCGTCCTTGCCGAGGTCCTCGGCGAGGTACTTGACGCTCGCTTCCAGCGCGGCCTTGGCGACCCCCATGACGTTGTAATGCGGCATCACCTTCTCGGCGCCGTAGTATGTCAGCGTCAGGCAGGATCCGCCGGAACGCATCATCTTCTCGGCCCGCTGCACGACCGCGGTGAAGGAATAGACCGAGATGTCCATCGAAAGCGCGAAATTCGCCCGCGACGTGTCCACATAGCGGCCGCGCAGCTCGTTCTTGTCGGAAAAGCCGATCGCGTGGACGAGGAAGTCGAGCCCGTCCCAGCGCTCCTTCAGGGCTTCGAAGAGCGCGTCGATCGACGCCTCGTCGCCCACGTCGCAGGGCAGCACCATGTCGCTGCCGAGCTGGGCGGCAAGCGGAGCGACGCGCTTCTTGAGGGCCTCGCCCTGATAGGAGAAGGCAAGTTCGGCGCCCGCCTCGGCGCAGCTTCTGGCGATCCCCCAGGCGATGCTCTTGTCGTTGGCCAGACCCATGATGAGGCCCCGCTTGCCTGCGAGAAGATCCGTTTTCATCGGTGGCACCCTTCACGTCCCATGGCAGTTCCGCTGATTGCTTTAGGCGATCCTCCCGCCGCCATCAAGCGCTGCCACTCTCTCTTGACCTCCGCGCCGATCCGCGCCCTTCTGCCGGCGAAGCGGACAAGGCGGCACGCCGGGGGGACGGGACATGGTCGGTCGGGACGGGATCTTCGCAGGGGACGACCCATTCGCAATCGCACGGCGCTGGCTGGCCGAGGCCGAGGCAGTCGAGCCCAACGATCCCAATGCCATCGCGCTCGCCACGGTGGACGGCGACGGTCTTCCCAACGTGCGCATGGTACTTCTCAAGGAGATCGAGGCAGATGCCTTCGTCTTCTACACCAATTACGAAAGCGCGAAGGGCGCCGAGATTTCGGCCACGCCCAAGGCCGCGTTCGTGCTGCACTGGAAATCGCTGCGCCGCCAGATCCGGGTCCGCGGGACGGTCACGCGCGAGGAGGGAGCGCAGGCGGATGCGTATTTCGCCTCGCGCTCGCTCAAGAGCCGGCTTGGGGCATGGGCGTCGAAGCAGTCGCGTCCGCTCAAGAGCCGGGCAGCCCTGCTCGCGGAAGTCGCGAAAGTGACCGCGCGACATGGGTCGAACCCGCCCCGCCCGCCGTTCTGGGGCGGGTTCCGGATCGCGCCGGTCGAGATCGAATTCTGGGCCGACGGGGAATTCCGGTTGCATGACCGATTTCTGTGGCGAAAGGGCGCAGGCGGCGCGGGTTGGGTCCCGGTGCGGTTGAATCCTTGAGCGCACGCGTGATATTTGCTTGGAAAGCAACGCGACAAAGGGTTATTAGATTACCAGTTAACAGTTTGTTGGGCGCCGCATTGGGAGCAGCCGCGACAGCGAATTTCTAAGGCAGGGGTTGGGGATAAATTGATTTTAGCGGCGTACGGGAATCCATTGCGATTGTCTCGGGACGCATGGCCAAACGCCCCGTACTGCTGTTTATTGTCCATGTGCATCGGTCCTATGCTTCGCGCCGCAAGCGCATGGGCTGAACAATTTGCGGCGAGATGGTATCACGTCACCTCGCATGATGAGAAAGTACAGCGTTGAGCGACGTTAGCGAAAAAGCCGGTCCGGTCACGGGCATGGTGAAATGGTTCGATCCCGTGAAGGGTTTCGGATTCGTTGTAGCTGACATTGGTGGGCCCGACATCCTTCTGCATGTGAACGTCTTGCGGAACTTCGGTCAGAGTTCGGTCGCGGACGGCGCGCGTGTGGAACTCGAGGTGCAGAGCACCGAGCGCGGCGTTCAGGCGGTACAGGTCCTGTCGCTGAAGCCGCCCAACACGCCCGGGACGGCCGCGCTGGCCGATATCGCGGAACTCGATCCGGCCGATGTGGCGGCCGCCCCTCTCCAGCCGGCTCGGGTGAAGTGGTTCGACAAGGGCAAGGGGTTCGGTTTCGCGAATGTCTTCGGCCGGCCCGAGGATATCTTTCTGCATGTCGAGGTGCTGCGCCGGTCGGGTCTTTCGGACCTGCAGCCGGGAGAGGCGCTTGCGCTCAGGGTGATCAACGGCAAACGCGGTCAGATGGCCGCCGAGGTCCTTGCCTGGGAGGCTGCGACGCACCGGCCCGTCGGGCCATGATGCGCGTCGCCCTCGTGGCGCTGTCGCTGCTGATTTCGGGCGGCGCGATGGCGCAGAACTGCCGCGAGGACTCGGTGACGCTCAGGGGTGACTGGGGTCAGGCGCGGTTCAACGTGGAAATCGCTGATGACGTGGCCGAGCGCGCACAGGGTCTGATGAACCGGAAGAGCCTGCCGTCCTCGGCCGGGATGCTGTTCGTCTATGAGCGTCCGCAGACCCTTTCCTTCTGGATGCGAAACACCCTCATTCCCCTGGACCTGCTGTTTATGGACCAGTCCGGAAAGGTCGTCAGGATCCACCGCATGGCCCGCCCGCTTGACGAGACCCCGATCGTGGGCGGCGAGGGATTGACCCACGTGCTCGAGATAAATGGCGGGCTGGCCGACCGCCTGGGGATTGTCGAAGGATCGGTGATGCGCCATCCCTCGTTTCCGGCGGCGACGGCTCTCTGGCCCTGTTAGGTGCGGGCGGGGGCTTTCCAATCCCTTTGCATCTGGCTAAAGAAGCGCCTGTCGGGGCGTGGCGCAGTCTGGTAGCGCACCTGTTTTGGGTACAGGGGGTCGTGAGTTCGAATCTCGCCGCCCCGACCACTTCCACAAGATCTTGTGTCGTATAGCGGACTGCTCGCGACCTGTGGGCCAGACTGGCCGATTCCACGCCTCTGGATGCTGCCGCGGCGATCGCAAGGCCGCGCCGACCGCTCTGGCTGTGGCCATCTTGCCGCAAGGCGCTGACAGGACTGACGGCATCCAGGTGCAGCGCGGCCTTGTCCTGTCCGATTTCACGCATGCCGTGAATACCGGCCCTTAACGCGGTCGTTTCGCTGGCAAATACGGGCCTTTTTCCCATCTATGGCTGCCGGCCTGTCCTGTGGATAGTTGCGCGCCGTTAACCTCTTGAATCACCTCGTCCCCGCCCGTCCTTTCATCGAATGACAGGTCAACCCTCAACATTTCGCCGGAGGGCAAATTTTTCCGTTGACCTTTGGTTGTAACCTACGCCAGTTTGTGGGGGCCGACATGGACGCCACAAGATGTAGTATCACAAGCTACCGGAGGCGCAGCGGCGGAACGAGGGCACAGACCGTTATCTTTCCCGCTCCAGCGAGGGCGTCGGAGGCGCGTGATCCGCGCTTGCCGGTGGAAACATGCCGCTGTGTCCCCGATGGAAAGGCGGGGCGGCACTGCGCAGACAGTGCGCTCCTTGGTTGAAGAAGCTGGAAACGAGGCAGCGAAAATGAAGATCGAAAGAAAATTCACCAAGGCAGGGCAGGACGCTTACGCCGAGCTCGACTTCGTCTCCGCGGTCTCCGAGATTCGCAATCCCGACGGCACGATCGTCTTTCGCCTCGACGGCGTAGAAGTCCCGTCCTCGTGGAGCCAGGTTGCCAGTGACGTCATCGCGCAGAAGTATTTCCGCAAGGCCGGCGTTCCCTCGGAGACCCGCAAGGTAAAGGAAAAGGACGTTCCGGAATTTCTCTGGCGGTCGGTCGCGGCGGAAGATGCCGAGATGGGCGGAGAGACCTCCTCGAAGCAGGTCTTCGACCGTCTCGCGGGTGCCTGGGCCTACTGGGGCTGGAAGGGCGGCTATTTTTCCACCGAAGAGGACGCGCGCGCCTATTACGACGAGATGCGCTATATGCTCGCGACCCAGAGGGCCGCGCCGAATTCCCCGCAATGGTTCAACACCGGCCTGCACTGGGCCTATGGCATCGACGGCCCGGCGCAGGGCCATCATTACGTCGACTACAAGACCGGCAAGCTGACCCGCTCGAAATCCTCCTACGAACACCCCCAGCCGCATGCCTGCTTCATCCAGTCGGTCGCCGATGACCTCGTGAACGAAGGCGGCATCATGGATCTCTGGGTGCGCGAGGCGCGCCTGTTCAAGTACGGATCCGGCACCGGCACCAACTTCTCCTCCCTGCGCGGCGAGGGCGAGAAGCTTTCGGGCGGCGGCAAGTCCTCGGGGCTGATGGGCTTTCTCAAGATCGGCGACCGGGCAGCCGGCGCGATCAAGTCGGGCGGCACGACGCGGCGGGCCGCGAAGATGGTGATCGTCGATGCGGACCATCCCGACATCGAGCAGTTCATCAACTGGAAGGTCATCGAAGAGCAGAAGGTCGCCAGCATCGTCGCCGGCTCGAAGATGCACGAAGAGAAGCTGAACCTGATCTTCAAGGCGATCCACGCCTGGGACGGGGCCGAGGCGGATGCCTACGATCCCGCGAAGAACGAGCAGCTCAAGCAGGCGGTGCGCGCGGCCAAGAAATCAGCGATCCCCGAGACCTACATCAAGCGCGTGCTGGACTACGCGCGCCAAGGTCATGACTCGATCGAGTTCCCTACCTATGACACGGACTGGGATTCCGAAGCCTACAGCTCGGTTTCGGGGCAGAACTCGAACAACTCGATCCGCGTGACGAACGCCTTCCTGAAGGCGGTCGAGAAGGACGCCGACTGGGAACTGATTTCGCGCATCGACGGCAAGGTGACCAAGACCGTCCGCGCCCGCGACCTCTGGGATCAGGTGGGCCACGCAGCCTGGGCCTGCGCCGATCCGGGGATCCAGTTCCACGATACCGTGAACGACTGGCACACCTGCCCTGCGGACGGCGCCATCCGGGGCTCGAACCCGTGTTCGGAATACATGTTCCTCGACGATACGGCCTGCAACCTGGCCTCGATGAACCTGCTGACCTTCCTCAAGGACGGGGTCTTTCAGGTAGAGGATTACATTCACGCGACCCGGCTCTGGACCGTGACGCTCGAGATATCGGTGCTGATGGCGCAGTTTCCTTCAAAGGAAATCGCGCAGCGCAGCTACGACTTCCGCACCCTCGGCCTGGGGTATGCCAACGTCGGCGGGCTGCTCATGAACATGGGCCATTCCTACGACAGCGACGAGGGCCGCGCGCTTTGCGGGGCGCTGACCGCGATCCTGACGGGCGTGGCCTATGCCACATCCGCCGAGATGGCGGCCGAACTCGGCGCCTTTCCGGGACATGCGCGCAATGCGGACGAAATGCTGCGCGTCATCCGCAACCACCGCAACGCGGCCTATGGCAACCACGAGGGTTACGAGAAACTGGCGGTCAAGCCGGTCCCGCTGGACCATGGGAACTGCCCCGATGCCTCGCTTGTCGAGACCGCGATACATGCCTGGGACGAGGCGCTTCGTCTGGGCGAGCGGCATGGCTATCGCAATGCGCAGGTATCCGTGATCGCGCCGACGGGCACGATCGGTCTGGTGATGGACTGCGACACGACCGGCATCGAGCCCGACTTCGCCCTGGTGAAGTTCAAGAAGCTCGCCGGCGGCGGCTACTTCAAGATCATCAACCACTCCGTGCCGGCGGCGCTCGCGAAGCTGGGGTACGGATCGGCAGAGATCGAGGAGATCGTCGCGTATGCCGTCGGCCACGGGACCATCGGCAACGCTCCCGGCATCAACCACACCACGCTTGCCGGTCACGGTTTCGGGTCCGAGGAGCTGGCCAAGGTGGACAAGGCCCTCGCGCAGGCCTTCGACATCCGCTTCGTCTTCAATCAGTGGACGCTGGGCGAGGAGTTCTGCACCAAGGTCCTCGGCATTCCGAAGGACAAGCTCAACGATCCGACCTTCGACCTGCTGCGCAGCCTTGGCTACAGCCGCAAGGACATCGAGGCGGCCAACGACCACGTCTGCGGCACCATGACGCTGGAAGGCGCGCCGCACCTGAAGGACGAGCACCTGCCGATCTTCGACTGCGCCAATCCCTGCGGCAAGAAGGGCAAGCGCTTCCTGTCGGTGGACAGCCATATCTACATGATGGCGGCGGCCCAGAGCTTCATCTCGGGCGCGATCTCCAAGACGATCAACATGCCGAACTCGGCGACCATCGAGGATTGCAAGGCGGCCTACGAGCTGTCCTGGTCGCTCGGCGTCAAGGCGAATGCGCTCTACCGCGACGGCTCGAAGCTGAGCCAGCCGCTTGCGGCTGCACTCGTGGAGGATGACGAAGAGGCGGAAGAGGTGTTCGAGAGCGGCACGCCGACCGAAAAGGCTGCCGTGCTGGCCGAGAAGATCGTCGAGAAGATCATCGTAAAGGAGATGGTGCGCTCGCATCGCGAGAAGATGCCGCAGCGGCGCAAGGGCTATACCCAGAAGGCCATCGTCGGCGGGCACAAGGTCTATCTGCGCACCGGCGAATACGGTGACGGATCCCTGGGCGAGATCTTCATCGACATGCACAAGGAAGGCGCGGGCTTCCGGGCGATGATGAACAACTTCGCCATCGCGGTCTCGGTCGGTCTCCAGTACGGGGTGCCGCTGGAGGAATTCGTCGATGCCTTCACCTTCACCAAGTTCGAGCCCGCCGGCATGGTCCAGGGCAACGAGACGATCAAGAACGCGACCTCTATCCTCGACTACATCTTCCGCGAACTGGCGGTCAGCTATCTCGACCGCACCGATCTCGCCCATGTCCAGCCCGAAGGCGCGTCCTTCGACACCCTGGGCCGCGGCGAGGCCGAGGAGGGCATCGAGAACGTCTCGGAACTGAGCGAGACCACCGCGTCGAAATCGCTCGAGGTGCTGCGCCAGATCAGTTCGACCGGCTATCTGCGCAACCGTCTGCCGCAGGAGCTCGTGGTGCTTCAGGGCGGGCAGGCGGGGCTTGCCTCGCTCGACACCCAGGCCGCGCGTGGCGGGCTTGCCGTCATGACCTCGACCACCTCGGTCACCGCGACCGCGACGGCAATCGACGCCCGCACCAAGGCGCGGATGCAGGGCTATGAGGGCGAGGCCTGCGGCGAATGCGGAAACTACACGCTGGTGCGCAACGGCACCTGCATGAAATGCAACACCTGCGGCGGGACGTCGGGGTGCAGCTGAAGAAATTGAGAGTTGGGGAGCGATGTTGCCGCACCGCCCCCCGGCTCGTCCCCCGCTTCACCAGCGCGGGCGAGGGACAGAAGCGGGTCGACCTAAGTCGGCCGCAATGAAAGGAGGAACACGGACGGACCCTGCGTTCAATGACGCGCTGCCGTTTCACGGAAGATACATGGCGATACAGAGAACATACCTCAGTCGTCCCCATTCTTCGGTGGATAAGTAGGGAGCTTAAAATGGCTCAACGCAAGAACTCGGAAGTGACAAGTGCCAAGGCCGCATCTGCTGCGTCCAAAGTGCTCAGAAATCCGAAGTCTTCAAAGGCTGCCAAAACAGCAGCTGCGTCGGCGCTCACGCAGCGACCGAACAGGAAAAAGTAATTTTTCCGAAAACGATTGAATAGCCCTCATAGGGGCATTCAATTTCCGAAAGCGTGCCCGACTTGGCGCGTAGGGGGTGTGTGGCGCACGTCGGCCCGCCCTCCGACGAAATAGGGGACGGGCGGGGTGAGATCTCGGCCTTTCTGATATCCGTCGGGGCAGGACTCCGCAGAAAACCGCTGGTTTTCCGCTCTGTCCTGCTCCGTGAGAAATCTGGTGATTTCTCGCGGGACACGGGGCGGGTGCGCTCGCCCCTGACGACGTTCAGGCCGCAGGCAGAAAATATCCGAGCGGTTAACAATCGAGCCTGAACGGCGAAACTGCAAAGGGGCGCCCCGGCGCCCCTTCTTTCTGTCGTCCGGACCTGTGCCGGTTCAGGCCGCCTCGGTCTGGAAGCTGTCGACCTGCTTGTTCAGGGCCGCCGTGAAAGCCGGACGGGCGAGGCAGCGCTGAAGATAGGCTTTTACGACGGGGTATTCGTCCAGCACCGGCTGATCCTCCAGCCCGCGCAGCACCGTGGCCATGGCGATGTCGGCCACCGAGAACCGCTCTGCCAGCCATTCGCGTCCCTCGAGCCAGCCTGTCAGCGACTTGAGACGCAGACCCAGCAGGCGAAGCGCGTTTGCCCGCGCGCCCTCGACCCAGTCCTCGCCGGCATTGAAGATCAGGGGCAGCACCAGGTTGTCGACTCGGGGTTCCACCGAGTTCAGGGCCGCGAAGGTCCAGGCCTCGATCCGGGCGGCGTCCTGAGCATTGCGCGCTGCCAGCCGGTCGGACTTGCGCGAGATATGCAGCAGGATCGCTCCGCTTTCGAACAGCTCGACCGTCTCGTCGCGGTAGGCCGGAACCTGGCCGAAGGGTTGCCAGCGGCGATAGTCGGGCTGGTCGTTCTCGCCCTGCGCAAGCTTGTAGACCGAATACTCGAGCCCCGCTTCCTCCAGCGCCCAGCGGGGCCGCAGGGTTTTGACACGGGTCCGCGCGAAGTCCGGCACCCATTCGAAACTGCTGATCTCGATGCCCATCTTACGCCTCCAGCCTGACGAGGGGTTCGAACCCGCCCCACATCATGCGCATCCCGTCGAAGGGCATGTCCTGCATTTCCTGCATGCGGGGGTCCTTCATCATCTTCTCGAAGCCGCTCTGCGCCGTCGCCTTGTCCGGCCATTCCATCCAGGAAAACACCACGGCCTCGCCTTCCTCGCGCTTCACCGACATCGGGAACGACGTCACCTTGCCCTCCGGCACGTCATCCTCCCAGTTCTCCTGCATCGCGAGGCAACCGTATTCCTTGAAGAGATCCCAGGCCTTCTCGGCCATCTCGCGATAGGCGTCCTTCTTCGCTTCCGGCACGGCCAGAAGAAATCCGCTGATGTATGGCATTCTGTTCACTCCCTGATGAGAATCGCATTTCACCTGCCTTTCGACGTTGACAGCGAAGTAAGTTGATATCAACATAAATTTCGACATGGACCCAGATCTGCCGATTTCCATCACCGTGGAGGTGCGCGACCGCTGCCTCTGCCTGCATGCGCAGCGCGCGGCGCGCAGATTGGGCCGCGCCTTCGACGAGGCGCTGCGTCCTGTCGGGCTGACCAACGGCCAGTTCTCGCTGCTGATGTCGCTCAATCGTCCCGAGGGGCCGAAGCTGGGCGATCTGACCGGGATTTTGGCGATGGACCGGACCACGATCACGGCCGCGCTTAAACCGCTGGAACGGCGGCGGCTGGTCGAATCGCTGCCCGATCCGGAGGACGCCCGTGCCCGCAGGCTTCGACTGACGGATCAGGGCAGGGCGGTCCTCAAGGCGGCGCTGCCAATCTGGCGCGCGACCCACGACCGGATCGACACGCTGCTCTCGGAGATCACGCCGGACGCCTTGCGCGGCGGTCTCTTGGAGGTTCTGGCCGACCCGGCGTGAGGACGCCTCGCTCAGGCCGGCAGATGGATGCGGAACCTCGACCGGATGGCGGCATCCGTGGACGCATCGAAGCGGGCCTGCGCGGGGCGCGATAGTATCTCGTTCTTGAAGGCGGTGGCACGCGCCAGCAGGTCGGGTTTGCCCTTCTCGACCCATTCCTTCGGGGAGGTGCGATCCCCGAGACGGGGATAGATGTAGTCGGTCTGCATCCGCTCCAGCGTCTGTGCAGATCCGAGGTAGTGTCCCGGCCCGCCGATGCAGGTGGCCCTGATCACCTCGAGCGACACCGAATCCTCGGTCACCTCGATCCCGCGCACGCAGCGCAGCGCCTGGCCGATCAGGTCGTCGCCGATGATGAGGGATTCATGGCAGAACCCGAGCAGCGAGGCATGCATGCCCGCCGCCTCATACACCATGTTGAGCCCCGCCATGCCGGCCATCACGTTCGACATCGCCTGTTCCCAGCCAGCCTGCATGTCGGGCAACTTGGCGTCCGCGATCCCCGCCGCGGCCCCGCCCGGCAGATCGTAGTAGCGGTGCATCTGCGCGCATCCCGCCGTCAGCAGCGCCTGTTCGCCCGATCCCCCCGACATCGCACCCGTACGAAGGTCCGACACGAAGGGCCAGGTTCCGAAGATCGCCGGATGACCGGGCCTGACCGCCTGCACATAGACCAGCCCGGCGAGACATTCGGCGACGGCCTGCACGATGGACCCGGCGATGGAGGCGGGGGCGGTCGCGCCCGCCTGTCCGGCGGAAAGCAGCAGGATCGGCATGCCGCCCCGGATGCAGGCCTCCATGACGAGACAGCTTTCGGTGGCGAATTTCATCGGCGGCACGACGAAGCAGTTGGAGTTCGACACGAAGGGCCGCGCGCGCCACTTGTCCTCGCCCCCCGCCATGAGGTGCAGCAGTTCGAAGGCGTCCGCGACGAAGGCTTCTTCCGTGAAGGAGGTGCCCACATGCTTCGTGGTACCGGCACAGCAGGCGTAGAGCGTGTTGAGATCCATCTCGCGGTTGTCCGCGATGTCGCGGCAGACCATGGGGCGTTGCAGGAAATGGATATTGTCGAGCACATGGGCGATCCGGGCCGCGTCATGCAGGTCCTGGACGGTGCTGTCGCGATAGGTTTTCTCGTGCGGCTCGACCACATGCACGGCGGCGCCGGCGGTGCCGTAGTGGACGCGCGTTCCCGAAAGGTCCATGTCGTGACGCGGGTCGCGTCCGAACAGCGTGATCGCACGGTTCGCCGACGCGATGGCATCCTCGACCAGCGCGCGCGGGAAACGGATGCGTCCGTCCGCGCCCTGGATCGCTCCGGCACGGGTTAGATGCGCCACGCCCGAGGGCGGCGCGTCCGCCAGCCCGATCTGTTCCAGCGCATCGAGGGCCGCTTGGTGGATGCGGTCCATCCCCTCGGGGCTCAGCGGGGCGTAGCTGCCACCCGAAAGCCCCGCCCGGACCGGGCGAAGGTGTTCGGCGAGGGGCGCCGACCGCGCGGCACGGCGCGCGGCGCGACCGCCGCTGCGGGTGTGGATCTGCTCATTCATGGCGGTGTCCTGGAATTGGGGGCGGAAGGGCGTCCGATGCCGGCCTCTGCCGGGCTTCACGCCCCGACAGGCGCGCCCCTTGCGGCACGACCGCGCTCGGCCCCGATGGTGCGGGTCACGAGTTCGATCTTGCTCCGGTCGCCCTGCATGGCTCGCCTCCGTCCTGCGCCAAGGCTGCCGTCAGGCGTCCGGCATGTCTGCGCCGTTTGCGACCGTCGGTCGCTTTTCGACAAGTCCCTGCCGGGAGGTCCAAACGACAAGGGCATCTCATTAAAACGTGAAGATTTCAGTTGGTTACGCTAGGGAACTGAGCCAATTCCAGCCGGTTTGACCCCGTCGCGACGGCTATTTCCAGCGCACGCCCCGCAGCGTCCTCGCAGCGGCATGAACGGAAACCTATGTCTGCCGCGTTCAGGAAGAACGGGCGGCAATGACCGCCCAAGTCCGCCGCGACGTCTGTCGGGCGCGACATACGAGCATGAAGAAAGGACGTATAACCAATGCACAAGTTCAAGATTGCCGCCGCGGGCCTCGCAGCTTCCACGATCCTCGCAGCCCCCGCCTTCGCGGGAAGCGCCACCCAGCCTGCGTATGAGCCGGTACCGGTTGCGCCCGTTGCCGTGGCGCCGGTGACATATCCCAGTGACTGGACCGGTTTCTACGGCGGTGTCCAGCTTGGCTACGGCGATGTCGAGGACGGCGACAGCAACGACGGAAACGGCGGGATCTACGGTGTCCATGCCGGATACAACCACGACTTCGGCAACTGGGTCGCGGGTGCGGAGATCGACTATGACAAGCTCGATCTGGATATCGGCGACGTCGGCACGGCGGACGAGATCGCGCGGCTGAAGCTGAAGGCAGGCTACGATTTCGGCGATACGCTGGTCTACGGTACCGCAGGTTCCGCCCGGATCTATACCTCGGAGGGAGACGACACCGGCGGGTTCTACGGCATCGGCGCCTCCTACAAGGTCAGTGACAACTGGATCGTCGGTGCGGAGGCCCTGCGCCACGAATTCGACGATACCGATCTCGACACCGTCACCCTGCGCGCGTCCTACAAGTTCTGAGGCCGCTCACATAAGACGGCGCAACGGCCCGGGGTGACCCGGGCCGTTTCTGTTTCGGGCTCAGGCGGCCGCCCGGCGCTCTGCATGTCCCACAAGCGTGGCGAGCGCCTGTTCGAAGGCGTCGTCATCGACTGTCATCGCGACCCGGACATGCCCCGCTGCGGCATTGCCGAAGCTCTCGCCCGGCATGACAGCGATGCGATGCGTGTCGAGCAGGTCGTAGGCGAATGCCTCGGCCGTCAGGCCGGTCGCGCGTATGTCGAGCATCAGGTACATCGCCCCGCCCGCCGGCACGAGGCCGATGGTATTCTGGCGATCCAGGATCCGCTTGGCCAGTGCGCGGCGCCGGCGGAAGGGCTCGGCGATCGCGGCCTCGAATTGCGGTCCCTGCTCGAGAGCGAAAAGGGCGGCGTCCTGGATGTAGCCCGGCACACCGTAGGTGGTGTGCGTGGAAAGATTCATCAGATGCGCGATCGCCTCTTCCGGTCCCACCAGCCAGCCGATGCGAGATCCGGTCATGGCATGGCTCTTGGACATCGAGCCGACGACAAGCGTCCGTTCGGCCATGTCGCCGAGACTGCGCGGTGAGATGTGCTCGCCCTCCCAGACCTGCGTGTCGTAGACCTCGTCCGAGATCAGCCAGAGATCCTCGTCCCGGCAAACCCGTGCGATCCCCTCGAGCGTCGCGCGGGAATAGACGACACCCGTCGGATTGTTGGGTGAGTTCACCAGCAGCGACGCCGCGCCCCGGGCTGCGCCGGCAATCGCCTCGGCGCGGGGTTGGAAAGCGTCTTCGGCGCGCGCCTCGATGGCGACCGGAACCGCCCCCGCCGCCCGGATCGTGCCGGGATAGGTGGCATAGAAGGGGTCGACGAAAAGCGCGCGGTCGCCCGGATCGCAGGTCGCCATATGCGCGGCGAAAAGTGCCGACTGCCCGCCCGGCGTGATCAGCACGTTGTCGCGGGTCGTCGCCACGCCGGTGCGCTCGGTGACGCGCTTGGCCACCGCCTCGCGAAGCGCCCTGACACCCGGCACGGCGGCATAGCCCGTATGCCCGCCAAGCGCCGCCTCGTGCATCGCCTTCAGGATCGGGGCCGCCGTGCGGATATCATGCTCGCCGATGGTAAGCTCGGTCACCGGGATGCCGTCGGCGATCATCCGGCGGGCCTTCTCGAACAGCTCCCAGCCATCGGAACCGCCACCCGTGATCCCCTGCAACCGTTTCGAAACCTGCATGCCCGTCTCCTTTCCAAACTCGCGGCAGGGGCGCAGAGGCGGTCCGGATTGTCAATCTTGCTTGCCCAGACGGTCCGAAGCGGCTATGTGCGGCCCATGACCCGGACCATCTCCATCTGCTGCTGCATTATCATCCGCTGATACACTCAAGCGGGCGTCCCAGTCGTTTCCATCCAGACCAGAGATTGCCGAGCCCGCGCCACCTCCGCGCAAGGACGCCCGGCCCATGACGACCCAGATCAAGCTGCACAACACCCGGACCCGCCGCAAGGAGGTGTTCGAGCCGATAGATCCCAGGAACGTGCGCATGTATGTCTGCGGTCCCACGGTCTACGACCGGGCCCATCTGGGCAACGCGCGGCCCGTGATCGTCTTCGACGTGCTCAACCGTCTGCTGCGCCACGTCTACGGGCCCGAGCATGTGACCTATGTGCGCAACTTCACCGACGTGGACGACAAGATCAACGCACGCGCGGCCGAGAGCGGGCGCAGCATCCGCGAGATCACGGACGAGACCACGCGCTGGTATCTCGAGGACATGGCGGCCGTCGGCGCGCTGGAGCCCGACGAGATGCCGCGCGCGACCGAGTGGATCCCGGCAATGGTCGCCCTCATCGAGCGGCTGATCGGGCAGGGGCATGCCTACGAGGCCGAGGGCCACGTGCTGTTCGCCGTGGAAAGCTATGCGAATTACGGCGCACTCTCGGGCCGTTCCATCGACGACATGATCGCCGGCGCCCGCGTCGAGGTCGCCCCCTACAAGCGCAATCCGATGGATTTCGTGCTCTGGAAACCGTCCGACGAGACCCAGCCGGGCTGGGACAGCCCGTGGGGACGGGGGCGTCCGGGCTGGCACATCGAATGTTCGGCGATGGCCCATGAGCTGCTGGGGGAAAGCTTCGACATCCACGGCGGCGGCAACGACCTGATGTTTCCCCACCACGAGAACGAGATCGCCCAGAGTTGCTGCGCATTCCCCGACGGCGATTTCGCGCGCTATTGGCTGCACAACGAGATGCTGCAGGTGGAAGGCAAGAAGATGTCCAAGTCCCTGGGCAATTTCTTTACTGTGCGGGACCTGCTCAATCAGGGCGTGCCGGGCGAGGTGATCCGGTTCATCATGCTGTCGACACATTACCGGAAGCCGATGGACTGGACGGCAGACAAGGCGCGTCAGGCGGAGGACACGCTCAGGAAGTGGCGCGCCATGACGGATGGCATAGAAGTCGGAACGGTTTCCTCCGCCGCGCTGGACGCAATTTCCGATGATATCAACACCGCCGGTGTCATCACAGAACTGCACCGGCTCGCCGGGGCAGGCGACGCTGCTGGACTGAAAGCCACGGCGGGACTGGTTGGGTTATTGGAAGATGCGCTCGGCGGGTGGGAAACGACACGCTATGTGACTTCAGGAAACCTGAAGATCGGTACGGCAGAAAGCGCAGCCTCGAAAATTGACGCATTCATTGAGAAGAGGGCGCATGCAAAGGCTGCAAAGGACTATGCCGAAGCGGATCGTATTAGGTCTGTATTGGAGGCCGCCGGTATTGTCGTGAAAGACGGTCCAGGTGGTACCGAATGGTCATTCGGACCATTCGTTAGCCTTTCCAAACTGGAGTCCCTGTAATGACCCCCCGTTTCGCACAGACGGCAACCCCCGGCCGCGGGTGGGAGAGAAGCCCCCGCCCGGGGGGGCGGTCGGGGGCTGCCCGGCGTTGCCGCCGGGCCGTGAACCCTGACCGTCCCACCCAATCCCCGGAGGCCAGCCAATGACCCGCACCCGCCTCTATCTCTACGACACCACCCTGCGCGACGGGCAGCAGACGCAGGGCGTGCAATTCTCCACCGACGAGAAACGCGTGATCGCGCAATCCCTCGACAGCCTCGGTGTCGACTATATCGAAGGCGGCTGGCCCGGCGCGAACCCCACCGACTCGGCCTTTTTCGAAACCGCCCCGCAGACCCGCGCAACCATGACCGCCTTCGGCATGACCAAGCGCGCCGGCATGTCCGCCGAGAACGACGACGTCCTCGCCGCCGTGGTGAATGCGAACACGAAATCCGTCTGCCTCGTCGGCAAGACCCATGACTTCCACGTCACCACGGCGCTTGGCATCACGCTCGAGGAAAACCTCGAGAACATCGCGAAATCCATCGCCCATCTGGTCGCTGAAGGCCGAGAAGCCCTCTTCGACGCCGAGCATTTCTTCGACGGCTACAAGGCCAACCCCGACTACGCCCTGACCTGCCTGCGGGCCGCGCTCGATGCCGGGGCGCGCTGGGTCGTGCTCTGCGACACCAATGGTGGCACGCTGCCCGCCGAGGTCGAGCGCATCACCGCCGAGGTCATCGCTGCCGGCATCCCCGGCGAAAGCCTCGGCATCCACACCCATGACGACACCGAGAATGCCGTGGCCTGCAGCCTCGCCGCCATCGACGCCGGCGCGCGCCAGGTGCAGGGCACGCTCAACGGCCTCGGCGAGCGCTGCGGCAATGCCAACCTCACCGCGCTGATCCCGATCCTGCTGCTCAAGGAACCCTACGCATCCCGCTACGAGACCGGCGTGACGAAGGAGGCCCTGCGCGGGCTGACCCGCATCAGCCGCAGCCTCGACGAGATCCTGAACCGCGTCCCGAAGCGCCAGGCGGCTTTCGTCGGTTCGTCGGCATTCGCGCACAAGGCCGGGCTGCATGCCTCGGCGATGCTCAAGGACCCGTCGACCTACGAACATGTGGACCCGGCCCTTGTCGGCAACGCCCGCATCATTCCGATGTCGAACCAGGCCGGCCAGTCCAACCTGCGCGAGCGGCTTCAGGCGGCGGGGATCGCGGTCCGCAAGGGCGACCCGGCGCTGGGCCTGATCCTCGACACGATCAAGACCCGCGAGGCCGAGGGCTATTCCTACGATACCGCCCAGGCGAGCTTCGAGCTGCTCGCGCGCGAGGCGCTGGGCCAGATGCCGGACTTCTTCGAGGTCAAGCGCTACCGGGTCACCGTCGAGCGGCGCAAGAACAAGCACGACCGCATGGTCAGCCTCTCCGAAGCGGTCGTGGTGGTGAAGATCGACGGAGAGAAGAAGCTCTCGGTATCGGAATCCATGGACGAACTGGGCAGCGATCGCGGGCCCGTCAATGCGCTCGCCAAGGCGCTGGCCAAGGATCTCGGCCCCTATCAGGAGATCATCGACGACCTCAGGCTGGTCGACTTCAAGGTCCGCATCACCCAGGGCGGCACCGAGGCGGTGACCCGCGTCATCATCGACAGCGAGGACGAAGAGGGGCGGCGCTGGTCCACGGTCGGCGTCTCGGCGAACATCATCGACGCTTCCTTCGAGGCCCTGGTCGACTCGATCCGCTGGAAGCTGGTCCGCGACACGTGAGCGCGGGCCGAAGAACCCTGTCGCCCGACATCGTCGCCTGCGCGCGCATCGTCGAACGCGGCGACCCGCTGCGCTTCCGCGCCGCCATGGCGGCGCCCGTCGCGGCCCGCGACCGGCTTTTCCCGATCTACGCCTTCAACGTGGAGGTTGCGCGCGCGCCCTGGCTCACCTCAGAGCCGATGATCGCCGAAATGCGCCTGCAATGGTGGCGCGACGTCGCGCAGGAGATCGCGCAGGGCGGCCCCGTCCGCCGCCACGAGGTCGCGACACCTCTCGCCAGGGCCGTGACCCCCGGCCTTGCTCCGCTGCTGGACGAAATCGCGGCGTCGCGCCGCTGGGATATCCACGGCAATCCGTTCGAGGACCGCGCCGCGCTCGAGCGCCATATCGACGGCACCGCCGGCAATCTCGCCTGGCTCGCCGCCTGCGCGCTCGGCGAGGCCGACGAGGGCGTCATACGCGATGCCGCCTTCGCTGCGGGCCTCGCCGCCTGGCTCCGCGCGGTTCCTGAACTCACCGCCCGAGGGCGCCATCCGCTGCCGGACCGTGCGCCGGATGCCATCTCGTCCCTTGCCGCCCAGGGACTGAAGCGCCTCGCCCGGGCCCGCTCCGCCCGCGCCGCGGTTTCTTCCGCCGCGCGCCCGGCTCTTCTGATCCTTCAAGACACCGGCCCCGCGCTGAGGGCGGCCCGCCGTGCGCCCGGGCTGGTGGCGACTGGCGGCCTCCCACCGCCGGGCCTGACGGCCCGTGCCGCATTCCTCATCCGCACCCTTTCGGGACGCTGGTAGGACAACCCTGCGAGAGCCTGCCCCTTCCTTTGCTTCGAAATATCCCGGGGGAGTCCCGCAGGGACGGGGGCAGCGCCCCCAACTCGCCCCAAGCTTGCCCCCAACTCGCCCCAAGCGCGCGTCAGCCCGCCGTCAGAACGCGGCGCGTCTCGGGCGCAGCACCAGCCAGATCAGCGCGCCACCCGCCAGGGTCAGCGCCGGAACCATGGCGAGATTCACCGCGGTCCAGCCCTCGACCGGCGTGCCGCCCGAGCAGTTCATCAGTCCGCCGCTGGCCAGAGACGCCAGCGTAACGCCCCCGAAGACCAGCAGGTCGTTGAGACCCTGCATCCGGCCGCGCTCGGCCGGCGTGTGGCTCGCGGCCAGCATCGTGGTCGCGCCGATAAAACCGAAGTTCCAGCCCAGTCCCAGCAGGACCAGCGCGCCGAAGAAGTTGCCGAGCGCGACACCATTCAGCGCCACCAGCCCCGCGCAGGCGAGTATGGCGAGCCCGAGCGACATGATGCGCTCGACTCCGAAGCGCGCGATCAGATGCCCGGTGAAGAACGACGGGATGTACATGGCCAGCACGTGGCTCGTGACCACGTCGGCTGCGTCGGATTTCGAGAAGCCGCAACCAACCACCGCGAGCGGAGTTGATGTCATCACCAGGTTCATCATCGCGTAGCACACCATGGCGCAGATCACCGCCACGGCGATGCGCGGCGTGCGCAGAAGTTCCATCCGCGTCCGTCCACGCGGGGCGTCCCGGTCCGGGACAGGCGGTCTGGGGATGTCGAGAAAGAGGAACAGCAGAGCGCCCGCGAGGTTGAGCGCGACCACAGCCGCATAGGTCCCGAGGAACGGGACGACAAAGGCGTCCGCGGTGAACTTGACCATCTGTGGACCGACGATCGCGGAAACCAGCCCGCCCGCCATCACATAGGAAATCGCCTTGGGACGATAGCCGTCCGAGGCGGTATCGGCGGCCGCGAAGCGGTAGAAACCATGGGCCGAGAAATAGATCCCCGTCAGAAGGCTCCCGGCAAGGAATACCGGGAAGGACGCCAGCATCAGGCCCAACGCGCCGACGATACCGCCGATCGCACCGAATCCCGCCCCGGTCATGAAGCCGGCGCGGCGCCCGAAGCGCTGCATGAGCGCCGACATCGGTGTCGCCGCCAGCATCGAGCCGAGGACGATCAGGGAAATGGGAAGGGTTGCGAAACACGGGTTCGGCGCGAGAGACTGGCCGGCAAGCCCGCCGATTGTGAAGATCATCGGCAGCTGCGCGCCGATCAGGGCCTGCGCCGCCACCAGGACCTTCACGTTGCGCCGGGCGCGGCTGTCGTCGACATGATGCATGAACGCTCCCTATGCCGCCGCGATGCGCTCTTCAAGTCCGTAGGCGCATCCCTTGCGACTCACGCGCAGGCGGGTATCGTCGGGTGATGAAAGGAAATCGCATCCCCCCGGAGACCCCCGCCCCGGTCATGGAAGGCACCGGACGTCTGATCGAAACCGATGCCGACGTGGCCGAGGGGGCGCGATGGCTCGCTCAGGCCGAACCGCGCTTTGCCGCGGCGCTCGATCTGGTCGGTCTGCTGCCGCTGCGCCGCAGGCCGGATGGTTTCGCGGAACTCCTTTCCGCCGTCGTTTCGCAGCAGGTCAGCCTCGCTTCCGCGCGGGCGATCTGGAACCGCCTGGAAAGCGCCGGGCTGACCGATCCCGCCGCCGTCGCATCGCAAAGCGAGGAGACATTGCGCGCCCTGGGCCTCAGTCGCCAGAAGGCGCGATATGCCCATGCGCTGGCCGGGGCCGCGATCGACTTCGACGCGCTGAGGGATCTGCCCGATGCAGCCGTCGTGGCGACCCTGACGACTGTGCCGGGCATCGGCGTCTGGACCGCCGAGATCTACGCCATGTTCTGCCTCGGGCGCGCGGATGTCTTCGCGCCGGGCGATCTCGCCCTGCAGGAGGCCGCGCGGATTCTCTTCGAACTCGACGCACGTCCGAAGGAACGCGAACTGCGCACGATGTCAGAGGCCTGGTCGCCCTGGCGCGCGGTTGCGGCACGCCTGCTCTTCACCTACTACAGGCACGCAAAGGGAAGGGACGCCGTCGCATGACACGAGTGTTGAACGCAGGACGCCGAGAGCCGCTTTCGGGGGAGACGCGCTCGGTCGTCGTCTTCCTGCATGGTTACGGAGCCAACGGGGCCGACCTGCTGGGTCTGGCCGATCCGCTGGCCGAGCACCTGCCGGATACGCTGTTCGTCGCTCCGGATGCGCCCGAGGAATGCCCCGGCGCGCCGATGGGCTTCCAGTGGTTCCCGATCCCCTGGATCGACGGGTCGTCCGAGGAAGAGGCGATGCGCTCGATGGTGCAGTCGGTGGAGGATCTGAACGCCTTTCTCGACGCGCTGATGGTCGACGAGGACGTGCTGCCCGAGCAGGTCGTGCTGTTCGGCTTCAGTCAGGGAACGATGATGAGCCTGCATGTCGCCCCCCGGCGCGAGGATGCTCTTGCCGGGGTCGTGGGCTTCTCGGGACGTCTGCTGAACCCCGAGGCGCTGGCCGAGGAGACGCGGGTGCGCCCGCCGGTCCTGCTGGTCCACGGCGATCAGGACGATGTCGTGCCCTCGCAATCGCTACCGGAGGCGGCCGAGGCGTTGCAGAGGGCCGGCTGGAAGGAAGTCTATGCCCATGTGATGAAGGGCACCGCCCATGGTATCGCCCCCGACGGGCTGTCCGTGGCGCTCGCCTTCATGCGGGACAAGCTGCATCTGTAAGGGAGGCCAATCAGGATGATCGTGGTGACCGGAACGATAGAAGTGCCCGCCGAACGTGTCGACGCGATGAAGGATGCCGCCGCGACCATGGCGCGGGCTACCCGCGAGGAGGAGGGTTGCTTTGACTATGCCTTCTGGCAGGACGTCGAGACACCGACGCGTTTCAGGGTCTACGAGGAATGGCGCGACATCGACTGCCTGAAAGCGCATGGGGCGACCCGGCACATGGCGAACTGGCGGGCGGCGCTGGACGGAATCGGTGTCGTGTCGCGCGACATCAAGCGTTTCGTGCCGGGCCACGCGACCCAGCTCTGAGCCGCCCCGGGCCTCAGAACCACAGACGCGGTTCGGCGAATTCGACAGAGTTGCCCGCCGGGTCGCGCACATAAAGCGACCGCGCGCCGTTTGGCCAGTCGAAGGCCGCATCGACCGCTACCCCCGCAGCGCAGAGCCTTTGCTCCATCGCGGCGATGGCCTCTCGTGACATGGCAAAACAGACATGCCCCGGTCCGCGCGCGCCGTGAGGCGGCACCGGCAGATCGGAATTGGTCAGCGGCTTTTCGGTCTCGGACGGATCGAAGACCAGAAGGACGGTAGAGCCGACGCGAAAGAAGACGTGGCGCGAACCCGCCCGCCTGATCACCTCGAGCCCCAGCACCTCGGCGTAGAAACGCTCTGCCGCATCGAGGTCGTCGACGTAGACGGCCGCTTCGAGAATGGCGTCGGGCAGGGGTGCTGAGGGAAGATCGGACATGGCCGTGTACGTAATGGCTTCGCGCCCCGCACGCAACTCCGGGGCTATCTCCGGAACGATCCGGCCCCGGTTGAGCAACCCTGTGGATAAGCGTCATCGTCACGTTACGTGGCCGCTGTAGTCGGAAACCGACATCTAGTGGCATTGCAAAGGCTTGTAAGAAGCATACCGCGATATATAGTCATTCATGACTCGGGGCACCTCCGGTCGGGTGTCTCAGGTCAGGTAAGTGGCCCGGGCAAGAGGTGATCGTGCAGCATGGACGGCGACTTCAGAACTGAATTCACGCGTACGTCGGGGAGTCTCAAGCACAACCCGGCGCTGGTGCTAAATGCAGACTACCGCCCGCTGAGCTACTACCCGCTGTCGCTCTGGCCATGGCAGGAAGCCATTAAGGCCAAATGGCTCGACCGGGTGGATATCGTCGCCGAATACGAGGAAACGGTCCGAAGCCCCAGTATCGAGATCAGGATCCCGTCCGTTGTCGTCCTGAAGGATTACGTCAAACCCCAGAAGCGCGTGGCATTCACGCGCTTCAATCTTTTTCTGAGGGACGAATTCCGCTGCCAGTACTGCGGGGCGAAGGGCGACCTCACCTTCGACCATGTGGTGCCGCGCGCTTCGGGCGGGGTCACCAGCTGGGAAAATGTCGTCGCCGCCTGCGCCCCCTGCAATCTGCGCAAGGGGTCGAAGTCGCTGCACCGCACCGGCATGTCCCTGCGCCGCCCGCCGCGTCCTCCCGCAGCGGAAGAACTGCGCAACATGGGCCGCCGCTTCCCTCCGAACTATCTGCACGACAGCTGGATGGACTTCCTCTACTGGGACGCCGAACTGGAAGCCTGAGGCGTTCCGCCTTCCGGACCCGCGCGCGCGGCAAGCAGGGTCAGGCCGCGAGATCGATCCAGACCGGCACGTGATCTGACGGCTTGTCACGGCCGCGCGTCTCCCTGTCGATCTGGCAGTCGTTCAGAAGGTCCGCGGCCTGCGGGCTGAGCAGCAGATGATCGATGCGGATGCCGTTGTTGCGGTTCCAGGCCCCCGCCTGATAATCCCAGAAACTGTAGTGTCCCGGGCCTTGCGTGCGTGCCCTGAAGGCGTCGGTCAGCCCGAGGTTGACGAGGCGGCGGAACGCGGCGCGGCTTTCGAGGCGAAAGAGCGCGTCCTCGCGCCAGCTGTCCGGCTTCGCGGCATCCTCGGCCTGCGGAATGATGTTGAAGTCGCCCGCCAGCACGAAGGGCGTCTCTTCGGCCAGCAGTTCCGCCGCACGGGCGCGCAGGCGTTCCATCCAGGCGAGCTTGTAGTCGAACTTCGGGCCCGGCGCGGGGTTGCCGTTCGGGAGGTAGAGTCCGCAAAGACGCAGCGACTGGCTTTCTCCCGTGACGGTCGCCTCGATCCAGCGCGCCTGCTCGTCCTCGGGGTCTCCGGGCAGACCGGTCGTTACATCCTCGAGCGGCAGCTTCGACAGGATCGCGACGCCGTTGAAGCTTTTCTGGCCATGCGTCCTGACGTTGTATCCGCGATCCTCGAACTGCGCCGCCGGAAAACCCTCGTCCACGGACTTTATCTCCTGAAGCAGAACCACGTCCGGCCGGGCCTCGTCGAGCCAGTCCGAAAGCGCTTCGATCCGCGCCTTGATCCCGTTGATGTTGAAGGTGGCGATCTTCATGGTTCTCACTCCCGGACAGGTCGTCCCAAGCTATCGCCCACCCACGGGCGAGGGGCAAGGCCGGGCATTCGGGCCGCCCTGAAGGCGCGCGCTGAAAGGTGATTCGAATCGTCTCGCGGTTAATCTGTCGGGCGCTATGTTAACCAATTTCAGAATTTCAACTTGTGGTTCAGCGAAATGCTCGCGCGGCTGGTGTGGATAAAAGTTTTTTCCTGCGGGGCGACTGCGCGCCGACCCATGATCCAGAACGGGTTATCGTTCGAAGCTCCTGTGGAAAACCCAGAATTAACAGATAGTTAACGTGAAAAGTATTTTGCATTTCCCGTCATTGTGGCAAGCCTGACCTCACTTGCAACCTGAGCAACAAAGGGGATAGCTAAATGTCTGCTCTCAAAAAGATTTCTGCGATTTCGCAGAGCACTTCGCGCATCAATGACGCACTGGTTTCGGGCGCTTTCGGAATCCGTGTCACTCAGGGCACCTCGCGCCCTGGAAAGACCGACATGCACCTCGGATACGGCTGCGAACTCTTCACCACCAGCTGCGGGCCGCGTTCGGGGGACACGCTGGCAGGCGCCCAGACGGGGCTCTTCACCACGAGCTGCGGTCCCTCGTCCTCGGCGATGCTGGACGGCGAATGGACCGGTCTCTTCAGTTCCGGTTCCTGAGGCTTGACCGAGTTCGGCGCGGAGTGAAAATATGAGCAACATCATAGAGATGAAGCGGCCGCGCCGGCTCAGCCTGCAGCAGCGCCAGGCCCGGCTGATCGAGATTTTCAGCCGGGACCGGCGGGGCCATGACGACGTGTTCTGGCTCAAGGAGAATGCCGAACTCCTCAATATCCTGTCGAACGGCGACAGTCGTCCGGATCGTATCGATCTTGAACCCTATGCGGCCCTCTACCGCGATCTGCCACAGCGTCTGCGCTTTTTTCCGCAGTACTACCGTTTTCTTCTGTCCATCTGCCTCGATCTCGAGGATCTGGGCATGCGGGGCGGCGCCGGCTCGGAAATCTGCGACCTCGTCCTGATGCTCGACCTGCCGGAGATGGAAATCTCGGATCTGCAGCGCGCCGAGGCGCGCCGGCTTCTGGCACGCCGAAAGCAGTTGACGCCCGACCCCGCCCTCGATGATCGGCTGCGCGCGTTCATCTCACGTCCCGAGACCTTCGCCCTCCCGAACCGCAAGGCGGCCTACGAGCTCACGCATATCGTGTTCTATCTCAGCGACTACGGCAGGATCGACCCGCAGCTCGGCGCGCAGGCCGCCACGTCGCTGGAATTCGCCGGACTGCTCGCGTTCCTCGATCAGGACGCCGATCTGCTAGCCGAAGTCTGCATTGCCATGCGCCTGTCCGGGCAGCAGCCCAGTGGCATCTGGGAGGACTGGCTTGCCCGCGAGATTGTCGGTTTCGACCTCGGCTGCACATCTGCCGATGCGTTGCGCGACGACTATCACGAATATCTCGTGGTAAACTGGTGGGCAGGGCAGGCGGGGCTCGCGCCGTTCCGCGATCAGATGCCGCGCGGATCGAACAGCTTCGTTCGCCGCGCACGCAAGACGGGCCCCCTGAGGGCAATGTCCGAACTGATGTTCCGGCTTGGTGAGGCACGCAGCCGCGACTGGCAGGCAATGCGCCCGGCGATCGAGAATGCGCTTTGCGAGGAAGGCTGCGGGATCCTTCTGGGCGCCGAACGCTCATCGGACCATTTCGATGATTTCTTCGAAGGCTTCGCGCGCGCTTGAGCGCTTAGAGTGAGAAGGACGTGCCGCAGCCGCAGCTGCTTGTGGCATTCGGGTTCTCGATCACGAAGCGCGCCCCGATCAGCTCTTGCGTGAAGTCGATGGTGGCGTTGGCGAGGAAGGGAAGCGAGACCGAGTCCACCACCACCTTCTGCCCGCCGCCTTCCAGCACCAGATCATCCGAGCGCGGCTCGTCCAAAGCGATATCGTACTGAAAGCCCGAGCAGCCGCCGCCCTCGACCGCCACCCGCAGTGCCTTGCCCTGCGCGGCGGCGTCGATCTCGGACAGGCGCTCGAAGGCGCGGGATGTGACTTTGGGGGGTAGATTCATGGGACGGGCTCCGCTGGGCGGTTTCCTTAAGGTGTCGCCTGCAATATAGAAACTGCAAGGACAGGCGACAAGGACAAGCCAAAAATGAAGGCGCCCTATGCCTCTGATCCGGCGCGGGCGCGGGGACGCCTGGTGCCGGAAGAGGAAAGCACCTTCCGTTCGTGTTTCCAGCGCGACCGGGACAGGATCATTCATGCCAGCGCCTTTCGGCGGCTCAAGCACAAGACCCAGGTCTTCATCGAGCACGAGGGCGACTATTATCGCACCCGGCTGACCCATTCGATCGAGGTGGCGCAGGTCGCGCGCACGATCGCGGGCGCGCTGGGACTGAACCAGGAACTCACCGAGGCCGTGGCGTTGGCCCATGACCTTGGGCATCCGCCCTTCGGTCATACCGGCGAAGACGCGCTCGAAGCGTTGATGGCGCCCTACGGCGGCTTCGATCACAACGCCCAGACCGTGCGCATCGTCACCCATCTCGAACGCCACTACGCGGATTTCGACGGGCTGAACCTGACCTGGGAGACGCTCGAGGGCCTCGCCAAGCACAACGGTCCCGTCACCGGCGAGATCCCTTGGGCGCTGGCGGCCTACAATTCGCGCCATGATCTCGAACTCGACACCTACGCCAGCGCCGAAGCACAGGTCGCCGCGATTGCCGACGACGTGGCCTACAATCACCACGATCTGCACGACGGTCTGCGCGCCGAGCTGTTCTCGACCGACGAACTGGCCGAGCTGCCGATCCTGAAGGACTGCTTCGCCCGCGTGGACTCTCTCTATCCCGGACTGAACTACTACCGCCGGCGCCACGAGGCCCTGCGGCGCTTCTTCGGGGTGCTGGTCGAGGATGTCATCGGTTTTGCACGGGCGCGCCTCGCTGAACTGGATCCGCACTCCGTCGAAGATGTCCGCGCGGCGGGGCGCACGATCATCCGCTTCTCCGACGACGTGTTCGACGATCTCAAGGTGATCCGCGAATTCCTGTTCCAGCGCATGTATCGTGCGCCCTCCGTGGTCGCGATGCGCAAGGAGGTCACGCAGGTGGTGCAGGAACTCTTCCCCTATTTCATCGACCATACCGAGCATCTGCCAAAGCAGTGGCGCAAGGATGTCGACGAGGCCAGTGACAGGACCCAGCTCGCCCGGATCGTGTCGGATTACATCTCGGGCATGACCGACCGTTTCGCGATCCAGGAACATGCCCGCCTGATCCGGGGCCAGCCGGTCGATACCCGCGTCTTCCTCCCGCCGCTCGAAGGGCGCTGAGCCAGAGGCGCGCGAGGGGGGTTCCGAGTTGACCCGGCAGGGTGGAGTGATAAGACGCTCTGACCCCAGACTGGACCAGACGATGAACCTCTTTGCCGATATCCGCAGCCTCGTGATCGAAACGCTGGAAGCGATGGTCGCCGCCGGAGAGCTGCCCGCGGGCCTTTCCCTCGATGCCGTGACGGTCGAGCCGCCCCGCGACGCGGCGCATGGCGACATGTCGACAAACGCGGCGATGGTTCTGGCCAAGCCCGCCGGTGCGAAGCCGCGCGACATCGCCGTGACGCTTGCGGCCCGGCTGGCCGACGATCCGCGGATCATGAACGCCGAAGTGGCGGGGCCGGGCTTTCTCAACCTGCGGCTCGTGCCCTCCGTCTGGCAGGCTCTGGTCGCCGGTATTCTCGCAGATGGCACCGAGTACGGGCGCGTCGACATCGGCGCGGGGCGCAAGGTGAATGTCGAATATGTCTCGGCCAACCCGACGGGGCCGCTTCATGTGGGCCACACGCGGGGCGCCGTGTTCGGGGACGCGCTGGCGAGCCTGCTCGCCTTCGCCGGCTTCGACGTGACCCGCGAATACTATATCAATGACGGCGGCGCGCAGGTCGATGTGCTCGCCAGGTCGGTCTATCTGCGCTACCTCGAAGCCCACGGGCAGCAGGTCGCCTTCGAGGACGGCACCTATCCGGGCGACTACCTGATCGAGGTCGGGCAGGCGCTGAAGGCCAAGGTCGGCGATGCCTTCGTGGGCAAGGGCGAGCAGTTCTGGCTCGAGGACGTGCGCAACTTCGCCACCGAGCGGATGATGGATCTGATCCGGGCGGACCTGAAGGCGCTTGGTGTCGAGATGGACGTGTTCTTTTCTGAGAAGTCGCTTTACGGGACCGGGCGCATCGAGGCGGCGATCGACGACCTTCGGGACAAGGCGCTTATCTACGAGGGCGTGCTCGAGCCACCGAAAGGCAAGACGCCCGAGGACTGGGAGCCGCGTGAACAGACTCTCTTCCGGTCGACCGAGCATGGCGACGACGTGGACCGTCCGGTGATGAAATCGGATGGCAGCTGGACGTATTTCGCGCCGGATATCGCCTATCACTACGACAAGGTGAGCCGCGGCTTCGATGCGCTGATCGACGTCTTCGGGGCCGATCACGGCGGATACGTCAAGCGAATGAAGGCGGCGGTTTCGGCGCTCTCGGAGGGCAAGGTGCCGCTCGACGTCAAGCTGACCCAGCTGGTGAAGCTGTTCAAGAACGGCGAGCCCTTCAAGATGTCCAAGCGCGCCGGGACCTTCGTGACCCTGCGCGACGTGGTGGATCAGGTCGGACCGGACGTGACGCGCTTCGTCATGCTCACGCGCAAGAACGACGCCATGCTCGACTTCGACTTCGACAAGGTTCTCGAACAGAGCCGCGAGAATCCGGTGTTCTACGTGCAATACGCTCATGCCCGGGTGGCAAGCGTGCTGCGCAAGGCAATCGAGGCGGGGCTGGATGTTGCTGACACGACTCTGGGCGGCGCGGATCTGAGCCAGCTCGACCACGCCGCAGAGCTCGGTCTCGCAGCGAAGCTCGCCGAATGGCCGCGCCTTGTCGAAACCGCTGCCCGCACGCACGAGCCGCATCGCGTGGCGTTCTACCTCTACGATCTCGCCGGCGCGTTCCACGGGCTGTGGAACCGCGGGCATGATGACGCCGATCTGAGGTTCCTGCAGGACGATGCGCAACAGTCGCAGGCAAAAATCGCCCTCGCCCGCGCCACCGCGATTGTAATTGCATCGGGCCTCGGTATTCTCGGCGTCACTCCGGCACAGGAAATGCGGTAGAAATCGCGGTCTGCGCCGATCAGGCATGAGCAACCGACCCGGGCGGCGATGTACCAGCCGGGCAGCGAGGCAGAAATGACAGACATGCATTCCTCCCACATGCTGGGAGACGAGTCAGGTGTACCGCAATTCCAGTCGCCGCCGAAGGCCAGGGCCAGGTCATTGGTTCTGCTTACGAATGTGACCGGAGCCGTTGTGTCGCTGGGCCTTGTCGCGGGCATCGGCGTCTGGAGCTACAAGCTGGTGATGCGCGATGTCACGGGCATTCCGGTGGTCCGCGCCGCCGCGGGAGAGATGCGGGTGCGCCCCGAGGATCCGGGTGGAATGCAGGCACGCCATCAGGGGCTGTCGGTCAATGCCGTTGCCGCCGAAGGCGGGGCGGGGGCGCCGGCGGATCGCATCGTTCTGGCGCCGCGGACAGTGAGCCTGACCGACGATGACCAGCCGATCACGCCCCAGTTGGTGGCTTCCGCGCAACAGCCGACGCGCACCGAGACAAGTGCCCCGGCGGCCGGGACGGCTGACCCGGCGCAACTTGCGGCGGCGCTCGACGATGGCAATGTCGAGGCGTTCGTGGCCGAGCTGACAAAAGGCGTCGAGCCGCTGGATGCGGTCGTGTCCGAGGAGGATGCGGCGGGCGAAGCCCTGTCCGCGCTTGACGCCGGAGAGGACGATGTCGACGTAGTTGCCGAGATCGAGGGCGCGCCGGAAGGGCTTGCGGAGATCGCGGGCGACGAGACCGCCTCCAACAGCACGGAGGCGGCGATCATGGCTGCGCTCATGGGCATCCAGAAAGAGGAGCAGATCGCGACGCCCGATGCGGCCCGCACCATCCCCGGCGTGCGGACCTCGATCCGGCCACGTCCGCGGCCCGGCGAGGCGCCCGAGATGCTGATCCAGGCCAGTCTGTCCGTGCCGCAGGCCCGGGTTGCGGCCGACGAGATCGATTCAAGCGCCATTCCGGCCGGCACCCGGCTTGCACAGCTCGGTGCGTACGAAAGCCCGGAGATCGCACGCGACGAATGGGGCAAGCTCGAGGCGCGGTTCGCGGACTTTCTCGACGGCAAGTCCCGGGTGATCGAAAAGGCAAGCTCGGGCGGGCGCACGTTCTACCGCCTGAGGGCGATGGGGTTCACCGATCTCGGCGATGCACGGCGCTTCTGCTCGGCGCTGGTGGCCGAGAACGCGGATTGCATTCCGGTCGTCACACGATGACGCCAGCCGCGGGCGCGGGCAAACCCTTCGGCGCCACGATACTGGACGCGGAAGGCCTGCGGCTGACGGCGGATGAGAAGGCGTTCTTCCGTGAAGCCGATCCTTTCGGCTTCATCATCTTCGGCCGCAACGTCGACAGCCCCGACCAGCTGCGCGCGCTTTGCGACGAGATGCGCGACGCCGTCGGGCGCAATGCCCCGATCACCGTCGATCAGGAGGGGGGACGTGTGCAGCGGCTGCGCGCGCCGCACTGGACGGACTGGACCCCGCCGCTCGATTTCGCCGCTGCCGCGGGCGCGCGCGCGGCCGAGGCGTTTTACCTGCGCTACCGCATCATCGCCCATGAGCTGCACTCGGTCGGGATCGACAGCAATTGCGCGCCCATGCTCGACCTCGCTTCGCACGAAACCCACGCCTTCCTGCGCAACCGCTGCTACGGCTCGGATCCAGAGACCGTCGCGCGGCTGGGACGTGCGGCGGCCGAGGGCCTGCTTGCCGGCGGCGTGTTGCCGGTGGCCAAGCACATGCCGGGGCACGGGCGGTCCACGCTCGACAGCCACCATGACCTGCCGCACGTGAAGACACCGAAGGACGCGCTTGCCGACAGCGACTTCGCACCCTTCCGCGCCCTTGCGGACCTGCCGATGGCCATGACCGCGCATCTGGTCTTCGAGGACATCGACGATGTCCCCGCGACGCAATCGGCGACCGTGATGCGCCTGATCCGCGAGGAGATCGGCTTTGACAACCTTGTCATGTCCGACGATCTGTCCATGAACGCGCTGAGCGGCAGCTACTTCGAGCGCACCCGCCGGGCGCTCGAGGCGGGCTGCGACGTGGCGCTCATGTGCAACCGCAGCCTCGCCGAACGTGCCGAGACCGCCGACGCGGCGGGAAGGATGAGCGCGCCCGCGCAGGCCCGGGCCGAGCGCGCGCTCGCGGCCCGCCGGAATCCCGACGATATTGACATTGCCGACGCCCGTGCGCAGCTTGAGACGCTGTTGAGCGGACGGGACAATGTCTGAAGACACATTCGAAGAAGACAGCATCTCGGTCTCGGAGCGCCTTGCCGCAGAGGCGCTCATCGTCGATGTGGATGGCTTCGAAGGCCCGCTTGACCTGCTGCTGACGCTCAGCCGCACACAGAAGGTCGATCTGCGCCGTATTTCGGTTCTCGCGCTGGCCCAACAGTACCTGTCCTTCGTGGAGAAGGCCAAGTCGTTGCGCATCGAGCTGGCGGCGGATTACCTCGTGATGGCCGCATGGCTCGCCTTCCTGAAGTCGCGGCTTCTGCTGCCGCCCGACCCGGCGGAGGAAGGTCCGAGCGGTGAGGAACTGGCCGCCCATCTCGCCTTCCAGCTCGAACGGCTTCAGGCGATGCGCGACATGGCGGCACGGTTGATGGCGCGGGACCGGCTGGGCCGCGATTTCTTCGCCCGGGGCCAGACCCAGGACATGACCAGCCTTCGCAAGATCACCTGGACGGCCTCGTTGCTCGACCTGATGCAGGGCTATGCGCGGATCCGCACCCGGGACGAATTCCGCCCCTTCGTGATGGACCGCGAGCATGTCTACACCATGGAGCAGGCGCTCGAGCGGATGCGCGGACTGATCGGCTTTGCCGGCGACTGGACCGATATCGCGAGCTATCTGCCGGAGGGGTGGGAAAGTGACCCGCTGCGCCGCCGCTCGGCCACCGCCGCGACCTTCGCCGCCTCGCTGGAGCTGGTCAAGGAAGGCCATCTCGAGATCCGCCAGGGCGAGACCTTCGCGCCGATCCACATCCGCAGGAAGGACCCGAAGACGTGAACGACCGCCCCGAAAGCAAGACCGAAGACCGCGGGGAAAGCCTGTTCGCCGCGCCGCCGATGGCCGAGCAGGAGCGCATGGTGGAGGCCATCCTGTTTGCCACGGCCGAGCCGGTGAGCGTTGCAGAGCTTGCCGCGCGGATGCCCCATGGCTGCGACCCGGCCGAGGCGCTGGTGCATCTGCGCAAGCGCTACGAGGGCAGGGGCGTCAGCCTGATGAAGGTGGGCGACGCCTGGGCGATGCGCACGGCGGCAGATCTGGGCTTCCTGATGCAGCGCGAGACGGTCGAGACCCGCAAGCTGAGCCGCGCGGCGATCGAGACACTGGCGATCGTGGCCTACCACCAGCCGGTGACGCGCGCCGAGATCGAGGAAATCCGCGGCGTCTCGGTCTCGCGCGGGACGGTGGACCAGCTGCTCGAGATGGAATGGATCCGCTTCGGGCGCCGCAAGATGACGCCGGGCCGCCCCGTGACCTTCGTGGTCACGCAGACCTTCCTCGACCACTTCGGCCTGGAAAGCGCGCGCGACCTGCCCGGACTGAAGGAACTGCGCGCCGCGGGACTGCTGGAGAACCGACCGCCCCCGGGAAGTCTTTCCCTGCGGCCGGACGACGATGAAGAAGACGAAAGCCCCGAGGGCCAGAGCGAGCTGTTCGAGGACTGAGACCGCCGAGCCTCGCGCCCGGGTCGTCGGGCGCAGTGCCGGAGCTCAGTCGGGAACCGTCTCGAGCCACCGGGTCATCTGGTCGATCTCGCCCGCCTGTGTCGCGATGATATTCGCGGCGAGGGTCCGCATCTGCGCGTCGCGACCGTGTTCGAGCAGAACCCCGGCCATGTCGATCGCGGCCTGATGATGGGCGATCATCCCGCAGGCGAAGGCGATGTCGGGATCCTCCTGCATCATGCCTTCATGCATTGCATGCATGGTCACGACCATCTTTTCCATGTTCTGCCGCACATGATCGGGCATCGCGCCGTCCGCGCCATGCATCGCATGGTCGCCGGTGGCGGTGTCGGCTGACTGCCCGGATGAGGCACCCGCCGCGGATTCCTGCACCTCTGTCGCCACGCCGCATCTTTCGGGCAGCGCGAAAGGCGTCTGGGCTTCAAGGACGGCGGGGACGGCGAGCGCGAACAGGGCGTGGAGACCGGCGGCGAGTGGCGTGGCGAGCTTCATGGCTTCGACCTCCTTGGGCGGATGGAATTTCATGCGGATCGCCGATGCGATCGCCCCCCATCCTTACGCAGGTCCAGCCGCGCTGGCATGACACGATTGCGTAATCCTGACCCGCCTCTTCAGGCGGCGGCGAAATGCTTGGAAAGCTTCAGGCCCTGTCCCTGGTAGTTCGACGCGATGCCCGCGCCGTAAAGCTGGGTCGGCACCTCGGCCATGCGTTCATAGACAAGCCGTCCGACGACCTGACCGTGCTCGAGCACGAAAGGTGCTTCGTGACAGCGGACTTCGAGCACCCCGCGCGATCCCGCGCCGCCCGCCGCCGCATGGCCGAAACCCGGGTCGAAGAAGCCCGCGTAATGCACCCGGAACTCGCCGACCATGGCGAGATAGGGGGCCATCTCGGCGGCGTATTCGGGGGGAATCGTCACCGACTCGCGGCTCACGAGAATGTAGAAGGCGCCGGGATCGAGGATGATCTGTCCGGTGTCACTGTGGACCTCTTCCCAGAAGTCGCGCGGCGCATATCGCCCGATCTGGTCGAGGTCGATAACGCCGGTGTGCGGTTTCGCCCGGTAGCCCACCAGCGTGGTCCGGGCAAGGCGCAGATCCACCGAAAAGCCCAGACCATCTCCGATCACAGCCTCGCGGTCTACCAGCGGTGATTGCGCATGCAGCGCCGCCAGTTCCCCGTCGTCGAGCACCGCCTGACCGCGCCGGAACCGGATCTGGTTCAGCCGCATGCCGGGGCGCACGAGCACCGAGAACGAGCGCGGGCAGATCTCGGCGTAAAGCGGGCCCTGGTAGCCCGGTACGATGCGGTCGAATTCGGTGCCCCCATCGGTGATCGTCCGGGTGAGAAGGTCGAGCCGGCCCGTCGAGCTTTTCGCATTGGCCACTGCCTGAACGTCGCGGGGCAGGTTCAGAGCTTCGGCCAGAGGCACGACGTAGACGCAGCCCTTCTCGAGAACGGCGCCGTTTGTCAGGTCGATCGCATGCATGCCGAATTCGTCAAGGCGCTCGGCGACGGTCCTGCCGCTTCCGGCGAGAAACGACGCGCGGACGCGGTAGGCGGTGCTGCCCAGACGCAGGTCAAGGCTGGCGGGCTGGATCTGGGCCGGGATGACGTCGGGTTGGGCCCGGATCGCGCCCTCCGCGATCATCGCCGCGATTGCCTGGTTGGGAAGAACGCCGCTCATCTGCCTGCTCCTGAGATGCGGACGCCCGCGGCCTCGCGGCGCGGGCGTTCCACAGCTTGCGGAAAGTGGTCGGGCTAGCAGGACTTGAACCTGCGACCTTCCGTCCCCCAGACGGACGCGCTACCAGGCTGCGCCATAGCCCGACGATGGCGGTTTCATAACCGATCTGGGCGCGGGGGCAAGGACGAATTGTCTTCAGGCCCCATGGTCGCCAGCGCCGTGATCCGCGCCGCTGCGAATTCTGTCGTTCAGCTCGGACAGACGGGCGAGCAGCGGGCGGAGCGCCTGTGACTGCGAACGTGTCAATCTGCGCGCACCCTGCAAGGCGGACAGGGCCGACGCATTGGCCACGATATCTGCTTCGACGGGCAGTTCCCCGATGTCGACCACCCGCGGACGGGGGGCGGCAATTGCCGGTTCCGGCTCGATCTCAGGTTCCGGCACGAGCTCCGTATGGCCGGAAATGGCCTCGGCCTCAGAGGGCGATTCGGCGTCGGGCTGTGGTACTGTGACTGGATGAGGCTCGTCCGGCACGGGCTCGCGGGGCGCCTGCGGCGCGTCGGGCGTTGCGGCTTCGGGTTCGGTGTCGGCTGGGACGGGCTCCGCCGCGGACGGCTCGACGGATGGGCGATGTCGCCGGAAGCTCGGCAGGACGACGGGTTCAGCAGCGGGATCGCTGTCCGGATCATCGGCAAAGATGTTCTCCCCATCGGATTGCGGG